>CAYHEC010000072.1:0-1502 GCA_964355675.1 uncultured Caldithrix sp. | reverse complement strand
GCCGGCCTGGCGATGTTCCGGCAGCTGCTGGCCACCGCCAGCGGCGAGCGCACCGACGCAAGAAGAACGGGCGGGATGTTTTGCGAAGTCGTCAAGCAGCGTTCTGACAAGTTCTCTGAAACCTAATCTTGCGACCGTTATTCTCTCTAATCTTTCACTAAAATCACCTCCTGGGTCCTTCCTAGTTTCATTACTCCATCCATGATCGTCCAAATTTCACATTGAAATCTAATTAACGACCCCTTCGGCGCAGCAAGCAATTCCTTGGTCTTTTCACCGTCCTCCATCGGTCTCCGAAGAATTGCCGAGCTTCCAGCATTTTGATATTTTGGGTCGTGCGGTTGGAGGTGAATCCAAATTCTATTTCCATTAAAATAGTCTGGTTTGATAAAGCTCCCAACTGTACTCCCTATTTTGCCGCTCTTGTCAATTTCCAAAGTTCCTCCGGCAATCTTGTTCCAGAAACCCTTGATGACTATTCCATCCTTGGATTTATTGCGTATTTGCACCTCCAGCATCCGAGGCGTTATACTAAAGCTTCCAGTGATTGCATCCCCGAATGCAATCCCCATCGATCCGCACAAAATCGAGAAGAAAATTGACCTGGCTGTTCTTCGACGAATATTCATAACTTAATGACCCACAAGCTATTGGACTTTCCTTACAAACCTGCCCTCAATCGCTTGAGCCGGCGTAAACTCAAGCGTACAATTGTCGTCATTGAATATGAGATCCAAGTCAATTAGAATCGCCGTTTCGGCTCGAGACTCTGGATTACTTCCACAGGCTATGATGCTCTTTCTCGCTGCGTGGACTCTATTAATCTCGTTCGTCAATGGACCATAGTTCCATAGCTCGCCCGAAGGGAAAACCACCACTTTCGAATCGCCATGGATTTGTATTGAAAAAGTTGTCCATGGATAGGTTTGTGACAACTCCTCATTCGCGCGTCTAACCATTCTGTTAAGAATGTCCTCAGGCTTCCCAGTTAGGTATAGCTCTGCCATTGACCCCTTTTCGTTCTCAAGCCATTGGATCAACTCCCTGCGGGTAACGTTAACCTGAATTATTCCCTTATTTGTTATAGTATCCGTCTTTTGCAGATCCTGTATCGAGTTGATCGGAGCATTTGAATCAAGGATCCGCACTGACTCGTACATGCTACTATACCAGTGAACATATTTACCATTCTTCGTCTTGCGCTCATACTCAGCATCTGACAGTCCACTCAAAATTCTTATGAACACCGCCGCTTTTTCCCTCGCTATTGCCGCCTCCATCGATCCGTCACTCAGCCCTTCACTGGTCGCGGAATCGTCGTTCACCCGTCCGCCTGCGGTTATCTCGCTTGGTTTCGGGACAACGCCCAAGTAGAACTCCAACCCTAATCTATCCACTAGCCCCGCTCCATCATTCCTAACAATCCCATACAAATTCTCTTCGCCCTCTTCCCCAATCGGATCTCTCGATATCCACCTTCCGACCTCCGGACTGTAATAACG
>CAYHEC010000071.1:0-1659 GCA_964355675.1 uncultured Caldithrix sp. | reverse complement strand
ACAATCGCTATCGCTGAGACCGAAGAAAAATTAGAGAGATACTGTGCTTACTCTGGAATCCGAACTTCGCGAAATCGTACGACGTTTCAATGAAGCGAAAGTAGAGTATGCCTTATGCGGGGGAATGGCGCTCGCTGTCCATGGATATCCTCGTTTTACAAAAGACATCGATTTTTTGATCGCCCCCGAGTCGCTAAGCCGAGCAAAAGAAGTTGCTGCGTCAGCCGGTTTTCTTGACGACTCAGGCCGAATTCCGTTCCCCGACTCTGAAGTCCACCGTATTC
The DNA here is from genome assembly GCA_964355675.1 of uncultured Caldithrix sp. Classification (GTDB taxonomy): domain Bacteria; phylum Electryoneota; class AABM5-125-24; order Hatepunaeales; family Hatepunaeaceae; genus CAMBDS01. The sequence continues at coordinate 1,375 of CAYHEC010000071.1, read as the reverse complement.
TCAAAATAGAAGGTACTGAATACCTAATCCTCGACTTGTTAGTACCAAAAAGCCTCGATACGATTGCTTGGACCCAACGACAGTGGTTTGACTGGAATGGCCTTCCAATCTGCTCGGTATCAAAAGACGGTTTGATCGAAATGAAGCGTGCCGCTGGGCGAGATATCGATCGAATCGATATCAGACAGCTTGGATATAAAGAAGATGAGTAGTAAATTGAATGACAAGCCGTTTTCTGATTCCAACGTAGTGGACATGTCCAGCTCTGCGATTTCCACTCGCCTTCGAGAGGTCAGCGAACTCCATCAACTCGGGTTGTCATTGGCGAAAGCCAAGCCGATGGTAAATGCAAATCATGCGGCTCAAAACAAAGATACTGCTACATCAAAATCGCTCTTGAGCATTATCGGATTGCCGAATGAGATCGCAAGCGACGACGAGGCGATGAGAAACTCTCGAAACTAGGATTTCGGCAGTTGGTCCGAATGTTAGGTAATCGACCTCTGTCATTCGCTGTTATTTCCCCGAACATTTCCAAGCATTTCCCCGGCAACTCTCAAAAAGTTGGTAAAACACCCAAAAGATCGGTTAATAAGCAAGGTCTGTTATCAAAAAAAGACACCTAGTCGCATAGATCCAAAATGTCGCAGTTCATCAGGATCGGGAAATCCGACACGCTCACGGGCATTCCACACACCACCGATTCACTCACTCCTCCACAAACCGCTTCGCCAAGCAACCAGTCCCTGGCTATTGCACTCGCTGAATTTATGCAGTGTGTACGGAGTCATACATCCGAGGAATTGCCAGAGAACGCATCATGTCCACTACCACTATTGCTTGGCTCGATACTCTTGAGCGACCCTGGCTCAAAATGTTGCCGGTGCGAATTGGCGATATTCCTTCGGGCCTTGGAACGCCGGACAAGTACCTATTGCTATCCCGCGATGCGAGCCCCGTTCTCCGCGTTGACGCGTACCGGAGTTCCCAAGAGTGCTTCATCTTCACTGCTGCAATAATTTGGTGCGACTTCCTCGTCGTCGGATGGGGCCACTCCGTGTACTTAATTAATGTCGATAATGGGTCTTTGATCACCCATTCGCTCGGCGTTTATTTCGGCTACATCTACGCTGAAAATAACCAGCTGCTTATCGCCTCCGGAGAACGGCTATGGTGCATTCGACGCGATGGCTCGCTACAATGGATTTCCGAGAAACTAGGCTTTGACGGAGTTGTTGTAAACGATGTCACAGATGGGACCATCTCTGGCGATGGTGAATGGGATCCGCCTGGGGGATGGCGGCCTTTTCGCATTTCGCTAGATGATGGCAAACGCGTCAAATAAATCTGGAACCGCCCCGATTGCCATTCACCC
>CAYHEC010000070.1:0-1895 GCA_964355675.1 uncultured Caldithrix sp. | reverse complement strand
GTTTTATGGAGAACACGATCCCTATAAGAAATATTTCAAAGAACTCGTCCTCACCTTGCGACACGCATTCTCTTATTCTCAGACAGTCTCAATAGCTGAGATGTTATACTAAATTGCCTTATTAACGCCGGTTGTCACATGCATTCGTTCGAAAGCCAAGTGAAATATTTTTAAATAATTGTGGCGTCAAATGAGACATTTGACGCCACAGTTTCTTTCCGATCTCTGACGAGCGATAAAGCTTCTTCTATTCCGCCCGCAAACTTTCCACCCACCAGACGAGTTCCTCTTCCAGTCCGTCGCTGTAGCCCTTGGCTTCATACCTGATATATCCGTTGCAGTCGATTACACAGATATAGGGAATACCCGTAATTCCATAGGATTTGGCTAAATCGTTGTTGCCGAAAAGCAACTCCATTGCATAGCCTTGCTTCTCCATAAATGCCCGAACTTTTTCCGGATTATTCTCCCAAGTGTTGATTGAGAAGACGTGAACATCCGACGGCATGGCAGTCTTAACATACTGATCGATAACCGGCATCGACATCCGGCATGGTCCGCACCATGTCGCCCAGAAATCGAGTATAACAAACTGCCCCTTCAAATCTGCGAGATGAACCATCTTCCCTTCGTCGTCGGATAGGGTCCAATCGGGAGCCAGTTTACTGAATTTCTTTGCGATAACGGCTTCTTTGCGTTTTGGAGCTCCTGCCGCCCAATTTGCCTTGACTGCGTCTATCGCGACACTCCAACGGGGATCTTGTTTAAGAGGAATGAGTTCATCGTATTGGTTATAGGAACTGACTTGATCGTAACCGAAGGATGAAGATTTATTCAGATAATCGAAGGCGGCGTCCAAATTTCCCGCGGTTGCTTCAGTTAGGGCAATCTGAAAAAGAGTTTTACCATTTGACAAAGCGTCCGGTCGTTTTTTCAACCAATTTGCCAGATAGGCATTCTGCTGGGCAGAAGATAGAAGTTTAGCATACATCTCGACTTCGTAATCGGCTAATTCTTTATCATATTGATCTGGTGTGATAAAGCCAGCGGCAAGAGCGCCATTCATCTGTTCCTCGACACTCAACAAAACGAGTTTGTGCGCCTTGTCGAACTCACCCATTCTTGCAAATACCTCTGCAAATCTTGCATTTGAAGCAAACTTCGATCCGTGTTCTTTGTTGGTCTCGAGAAGTTTCAACGCCGATTTGAAATCTTTCTCGTAGATCAGGTAGTCATAGTAGAAGCTTTGCGCCCAATCCTGATCCGGGGCGAGTTCGGCTACTTGACGAAACGCACTTTTATCCTTCGATAACTCAGGCTTAAGGGCAGTATATTCCTCGGACTTGGGATCACCATTTATCACTTGATTGGTATAGGTAGCGCAGAGGAGACGGTAACCGTAAGACCATTTTTTATCGAGTTTAATTGCGAGTCGTCCGTACTCTATCTGCTTAAGAGGAGTCTCGGCAACCCGACCTGTCAGGTAAGCCCACTCAGCTGATGTTGGGTTTGCGCCAACCATATCGATACAAAAAGTGCGAACGGCTTCTTCATCGATCTCGCGCCATTTGTCCTGGGCTGTTCTTCGGACGTCAATTTGTGAAGCGTTCTTCAGGAAATCATTGCAAACGAGCGCCAACGCGCTATTGTCACTTGTCGCAGAGAGTGCCGCTTCAAGAGATTCTGCGGTGTAATCACCCGCGAAAGTCGGGGCGGCGAAAATGATTAGAAATAGAAGCGCAGTGAAATTAAATTTCATGATATTGTGCCCTTATATTTGAGTTTGAAACTTTATAATCTTCCGGTCACTTAATGGAAGTAATTGGAGGGCGGACACTCTTGAGTTCGTTGATTTATTCGCTTGAGACGCCAATTCGGACAAGATTCTCTTGGAG
>CAYHEC010000069.1:0-2040 GCA_964355675.1 uncultured Caldithrix sp. | reverse complement strand
GACAGGTCCAAAATATCACGAGGGCGGCTTGATTTTCAAGACAGTCGCTCCAAGAAAATCGGATTGTTCGCAGGGTGAGACACCCTGCGACAATAATTCAGTGTTACGCAATTTATGCTGAATGTTGGTTATAAATTACTGAACTAACCTTGTAATATACAAATCCTATCAGTATAGCGCAACAAATGGCTCAACTCGCTAAAGCAACTTGTTATTGAATCTATAATCAAGTAACTTCGTCTTCAATCCCATGAACCTACCGATTGACAAGCGACAAACTATAGTTTATCTTCAGTATCAGCATAGTATTTTCTAAGGTATTAATGCGAAGTAGTTATTGACTCTTGGAGGGCGGACTTTTAGTCCACTCTTGACAAGCGGGACGCTTATCCTACGCGACAAGAGCGGACTAAAAGTCCGCCCTCCAAGAAGATTATTCAAAGTTCGATTGCTGGGAGAAACAGTGGCGTCAAAAATATTAGTGGTTGAGGATCAAGACTTGGTGCGCGGTTTTTTGCAAACCGCGTTGAGCAAGCGTGGCTTTGAGGTTTCAATCGCGGTCGATGGAAAGGCGGCGGTGGAGGCGCTTGAGGCTGAATCTTTCGATCTTGTTCTCTCAGACGTGAAGATGCCAAGGATGGATGGCAATGAACTTCTAAGATATATGCTTGGTCATTTTCCTTTGACTCCGGTGATATTACTCACTGCCTTCGCTTCAATCGAGAACGCCGTCGAAGCGATGCGTTCGGGCGCATTCGATTACATACCGAAACCGATCACCGATCTCGATCAATTAGAGTTTATCGTAAGACGTGGGTTGTCTCATCGAGCGCTTCTTCGTGAAAATCAAGAATTGCGACAGAAATTGATCGAAGGCAGTCGGATGGATCTGATGATCGGTGGATCGACGGCCATGAAGCATGTATTCAACATAATATCCCACTCTTCATCGACAGCGGCGAATGTGCTTATCACCGGAGCAACTGGGACGGGGAAGGAATTGGTTGCCCGGGCCATACATCGGCACAGTCCTCGTGAGTCTGGGCCATTTATTCAAATCAACTGTGCGGCGGTTCCTGAGGCGCTTATCGAAAGTGAGCTTTTCGGGCACAAAAAGGGAGCGTTCACTGGAGCGTTCGAAACCACGAAAGGAAAATTTGAAGCCGCCGTTGGTGGATCACTGTTGCTGGACGAAATTGGCGTTATGCCGTTGCCCTTACAGACCAAGTTGCTTCGGGCGATCCAGGAACGGGTCATCGAGCGGGTTGGATCGACGGAACAAATCAAGGTTGATGTGAGGGTTATTGCCACTACCCAGGTCGATCTTGAAAAAGCTATTGCAGACGGGAAGTTCCGCCAAGACCTTTACTATCGGCTCAATGTCATCAGAATTAAAATGCCTGTACTTGAAGAACGACGCGAGGACATCGCAGTGCTAAGTTATCACTTTCTTCATAGATATGCCAAGGCGTATAACCGTTCCATCAGCAAGTTTTCAGATGACGCGCTTCGTTATCTGGTGAATGCTCCATGGCCCGGAAATGTGCGGGAATTGGAAAATAGGATTGAGCGCGCGGTGGTGATGTGTGATAAGGAAGTGATCGGACCGCGAGATTTGCTCGAAGATGACTCAAGTCCATTTTCCATGCCGGAAAGTTCGCCTGTCATTTCGATACCATCCGAAATGAAAATGCAGGGATTTTCGTTGGATACTCTCGCCAATATCGAAAAGCATCATATTCTTTCAACGCTTAACAAGTTGAACGGTCATCGGCTTAAGACCGCTGATGCGCTCGACATCTCGATCAGGACATTGAGGAATAAGTTGAATCAATACCGAGCTGAAGGAGAGGTTATAGGAAGTGATTCGGAAGATGAAGGTACAAGCTCGTAGCAATTCTTGGAGAGCGGCTTTTAAGCCGCTCTTATCCGCGTAGGTCGGGTCTCTGAATTCGACAAGAGCGGACTGAAAGAGTTCGTTGAAATATTCGTTCGAGTAGAGATTTGATCCTCTTGGAGGGGGGGCTTCAGCCCCCCCTA
>CAYHEC010000068.1:0-2561 GCA_964355675.1 uncultured Caldithrix sp. | reverse complement strand
AGACTGTTTTATGGAGAACACGATCCCTATAAGAAATATTTCAAAGAACTCGTCCCCACCCTACAGCATTGCCGAATACTAAGCGAGGTGGTCGCAGGTTGCGAACCGCCTCGTTTTTGCTTTTCCGCTGGCAGACGCCCTCGTCTGCCAGCACCATCAGCGTGTAGCCCACACAGCTTCGCCCGCCGCGGCTGGCCGTAAGTTCCGCCGCCAACGAACGGTACGGCAGGGCTCCGTACCCGCCACCTTCGTGGGGGTGCATCACCTGCACTCGGCGTACATACTATGCGTAGTGGGGAGGGAGGTGAATTGGCTCGCCGAATGTGCTGAAAAACTGAACTTAGATCGTTTGGCACGAGATTCGCCTCAATATTCGGCAACTGCCGTGATGTCGTTACCCCGATTGTTTTGACTCTCTTGAAATTATTGTGTTATATTCTATTAAGGGTGAAAATATCGCCTGAAATAGAAAAGGGAAATAACCATGAATGCCTTTCAGCGTACTATCTCTGCCGAGAGAGCGGCAATCTTATCTGTGTGCCTGCTTCTTCTCTTCGCCTGCACCGAGAAAACTTACGTCACCAACCCGCCACCGGTTATCCCTGACCTGCGCCCGCCGCTGGTCGAATGGGTCTCCGTGAACGGGAGGATAGACTTTCAGTCTGTCCTTTCCGACACCGTCACCCTAACCATTTCCGCCACCGACGACTCCGGCATCGACTCGGTCAAGCTTTACATCAACGGTTTTGTTAGCAGTGGGGCGGATAGCTATCCGCCCCACTTCATATTTCTTTGGCCCACCCTTTCCGACTCCGACGGCACGTACAGCCTTGAAGCCCGCGCCTGGGACAAGGCTGGCAACGTCGGCGAGACGCCCACGCTACTGGTTAGAGTCTCGAATACGAATCCGCCGCCGCCACCCGATCGCACTCCACCGGTTATCCGTTGGATTTCTCCAGCCCCCGGAAACACGATCAGAGATACGGTGGCGCTTGAGTTCGTAGTCACAGATAGTAGTCATTTGGACAGTATATTGGTGTTTATCGATGGAAAAGTCGCTTGGATACTTGCGGAGACAGAGAATTCTGATTATACTATACAAATGAACAGTTGGCGCTGGATAAACGGACTGAAGATTCTGGAAGTAAGGGCTTACGACGCGGCGGGGAACACCGGGATCGGGAATCCGGTCGGACTGACCATCGACAACCACCGGGTGATCTGGGTTCCGAATGATTATGAGACGATCCAAGGAGCTATAAATGCAAGTGTTGACGGTGACACGGTTAGAGTTAGGGCGGGGACTTATCATGAAGGGTTGCGTTTAATGGGAAAGAACATTTGGTTGGAAAGCGAAGAAGGGCCAGAAAGCACGATCGTTGAACCAACAAGTGGATATGGAATTCTCGTATCAAGCGATTCCGACAGCGCAACCATGGTTATCCGCGGTTTCACTGTAAAAAATGGCACTGATGGTATTCAAGTTAGGTATTCAGGAAATATTACATTTTGTAATAATATAGTCCTTAATAGCGAGAATCACAATTTTGCGACTGGATCAGAACTAAACGCCTCTGCCATTTTTAACAACGTCTTCGACGGCAGTGATGGCAGCAATATCTATCTTTACATCTTTCTCGGATCATTCTATAATAATGTGGTTATCAATAGCGCTGATGTTGCCTTTTGGAACTATTATATGTTTGAGAATACCGCCTTCTGCGATTACAATCTTGTCAACGGTTATAGACGGCTAATTAACGAACCACTACCGATAAGATTAGGACCTAATAATCTAATCGGTATTGCACCTGTTTTTTTTGATGGCACATACTTGCCGCGTCCAGAGTCGCCTCTTATCAACGCTGGCAATCCTGAAATAGTTGATAACGATGGAAGCAGGTCGGATATCGGGGTCTATGGAGGCCCATTCGCATATCCGCTTCCATCACTCAGATAGAAGATGGAGATAAGACAATGGCAAACACACCCGTATGGGGAAATTCTGGTGAGACCCGAGCAGATTCAATCCCTTCGGTTGGGGAGCCTCCCCTGATTCTTTTCCGACAGATTGCTCAAGGTCGGAGAAGGTTATCCACTCGATATCACCAACTGCGCAAGAGAGCGTTCGGCGGTTATACCGGACGTTCATGGTGAAGCTCTCACCGGACGGCGCGAACGTAATTCCCCGGACTCGCCAGACCTCATCCGTATCGGTCTGATTGCCGACCCGAATGTTGATCTTTGGCGCGCCGCGGAGCTCCAAAGGAATGATTGCAAGCGTCAACAGTACAAGGACTGCGAGCACTTTCAATAGTTTCACTGACACCTCCCTAATTGATTTGGTTGTTTCTTGGAGAGTGTTAACCCGGTAGCTGGCACTCCTGGAGGGCGGACTTTCAGAGTTCGTTGATTTATTCGTTCGAGTAGAGATTTGATCCTCTTGGAGGGGGGGCTTCAGCCCCCCCTAAAGGACAATCAAGCACAAACAAGGGCGGGCTGAAGCCCCCCCCTCCAAGAGAATCTTGTCCGAATTGGCGTCCCAAGCGAATAAATCAACG
>CAYHEC010000067.1:0-4862 GCA_964355675.1 uncultured Caldithrix sp. | reverse complement strand
AATTATTTTCACATGTCCCGAAAATAGTTCACTTCCTTAAAATGGGACATTCCGATTATTAATTATTAATTATTAATTCTTCCAGCTCCTTCCTCAACCGATCCCGCGCTTCCCGAAAGTGCGGGATTGCTTTTGCGTCCGGGAGGTCGGTGAATTCAGCCGGGTCGGGGATCGGGACGTGAACGGTTCGTTTAGCGCCGGGAATGAAGGGGCAGTTCTGTGCGGCGTCGTCGCAGACCGTCACCACAAGGTCGAACGACTGCCCGGCGAACTCTTCGACGCTCTTCGAACGCTGGTGCGAGATGTCGATACCGATTTCTGCCATAACGACTACGGCGAGGGGATTCAGTGAGGAGGGTTTCGTTCCGGCGGAGAACGCCTGCCATTTGTCACCCCAGAGGGCGTTGACCAGTCCCTCCGCCATTTGCGAGCGGCAGGAATTTCCGGTGCAGACGATTAAGATGCGGCGTTTCAAATATTCACAATCGTTTTGCCAACTGCCTTGCCCTGCCAATTGTACAGCGTTTCCGCCCTCATCGGCTTCAGGATCTCCGGGAGCTCCGGCGGCAATACACCGAATTTCTGCATGACAGTCAGAGTCACCGGATCGCGGCCGCGTTGCTGGCCGTCCTCCATCTTTACCGCAAGCCCCAACGCCTTGCCAGCCTTCCTATCGAACCAGCTGACGCCATAGACTCCCTCGGCTCCTGCCTTGCTGGTAACCTCTGCCTCTTGACCAATCCTCATCAATTCCGTACAGATCCGCGCTCGCGAGGCGCCGACCATCTCCGGATAGGCGCGCATCGCTTTGCCAACGCGGATCAGTGCGTCGGCCAATTCGTTGTCCAAGCCTACAGGTCTGATGAGCCGGGCGAAGAGGCGGGCGATAGCTTTCATCGACAGCGCGTGAACCGGAGCGGAACAACCATCGATCCCGACAACGATTTCGGCTTCGCCAATTCCAGCAATCTCGGCGATAATTTTTTTGATGAAGCGCTGGCCGGGCTGATCGGGGTCAAGGTAATTATCTGGTGACGAACCAAGATGAAGCGCTGTTAATAACATACCGGAGTGTTTACCGGAACAATTGTGATGAAGCGAGGATGGGGAGGAACCGCTTCTCAGCAGGGCGGTTCTTGCCTCTTCATCAAGTGGCGGATGGATTCCGCATTGGAGATTGTCTGAACTAAAGCCTCCCTTGGCGAGAATTTTGGATACAGTTTCGGTATGGATCGACTCGCCGCCATGCGAGCCAGCAAGGATGGCAATCTCGCGGTCACTCAAGTTAAATCGGTTTGCCGCCCCCGAAAGGATAACGGCAACGGCTTGAAAGGGTTTGGCTGAGGAACGGAGGAAGGTCTTGAATTCGGGTTCACCTTTGGAGTAGAGCAGTTCGCCATCAGCGCTCACCACGCAAACGTGACCGCGGTGATTGACTTCGACGATACCGCCGCGGGTTAATTCGACCAGAACCGGGGCGGGATTATTTTCTGATTGAAGCAAAGTTCGTTATTGTGAAGTTAGTGAAATTCGCGAAGAAGCCAATCTGCCCAGAGCGGATCGTGCTTTGTGCCTGTAAAATAATCAATTTTTCAGAAATCGAAGGGTGAGAAGGCATAAATTATGGATGAAAATACAAAGGGGAACCTTTCGGTTCCCCTTTGGCAAAGTTGGCGGGGTGGATGCAACACGGTATCCAAGGGGGTTTGTACCGGGCTCCGGCCGCCGCACAACCGTCGCTCATTTGCATGAGCAGACAAAGATCTTATTGGCGCTCTTAAAAAACATTTTACTTGACTGCGAACAGAAAAGCTTATGGTCAAGTGAGGCAGGCGACAGCACACCTTTTGTGATTAATCTAAAGCAAAATGGAATTGGAACTACGTTTTGGTTTTCGTTCGATTAAATTTGAGTGGCACCAAATGACTCAGGCGTTAAGATGATAGAGATTTTTTAATACACGGGTGATATAGGTCACTAATGATAAAAATTTTTACTGGTATTAAAAACGTCAAGGTTTTCTTTGAGCTATGTTTCCGCCAGCGCGAGAATATTCTTTCCATCCGCACTCCAATTAGCAATTCTGTGATCCTATAATAGAGTTCATCCGCGTCGATGTTACCAGTCATTGCAAAATGGCAAAATTTTCGTGCATTTGATCCAATCTTCCATTCGTCAAAGTAGTACATTCAATATCTATCGATTTGCCGATTCCAAAATATCGGGTGAATCGTTAGATAGGTATCACTGGGAACTATTGAACATTAAACATTAAACATCGAACATGGACCAACCTGCCCCGATTCATATTCTCTCGGTAGATGACGATCCCGACATCCTCGAGCTGGTGCGGTATAACCTCTCGCGTGAAGGGTATCGCATCACCACAGCTTCCGATGGCGCCGAGGCGCTCACCCGCATTTCGGAGGATCCACCTGATCTAATTCTGCTTGATCTGATGATGCCGAACCTTGGCGGCCTCGATGCAACGCGTCGTATGCAGTCTGACCCGCGCACAAAATCTATCCCGATCATAATGTTGACCGCAAAAGGCGAAGAGTCGGATATAGTGATTGGACTCGAACTTGGCGCGGTGGATTACGTTGTCAAGCCGTTTTCGATGCGAGTTCTGTTTGCCCGCATTCGTTCGGTGTTGCGGCGCTCTCTCCCGGCCGGATCTGAACCAGCGCATAGGCTCGTTGCTGGTTTGGAGATATTTGCCGAACGGTTCGAGGCGAAGGTGAACGGAGTCAACGCTGGCTTGACTGCGACAGAATTTCGTATTCTACAATTATTCTCGGGACATCCCGGTCGCGTATTTACTCGAGAGCAGATTGTCAATTCTGTTCGGGGTGAAGATTATCCGGTCACCGACCGATCGGTGGACGTTCATATCACTTCTCTGCGGAAGAAACTTGGCATTCTTGGTTCGGTGGTCGAGACAATTCGCGGTGTTGGCTACCGGATAAAGGATGACCGATGAAAAAGCCACGTCTCTTCACACTCATCTTCGTTCCGATCATCTGGCTAATCCTTCTTTCTTCTATTGCCTTCGTCTGGTATGCCAACCGAGCCGCTCGTGCTTTTTACTTACAACAGACTGAATCAACGCTTAGCCAATGGGCAGAACTCGCCTCGTCGCTGGCTCTTATTCCTCTCAGCAACAACAGTAGTCTTGATTCGCTAACGAGATCGCTCGACTCACTGAGTAACATCCGTTTTACGTTTATCGCCGAGGATGGCCGTGTGCTTGCTGACAGCCGACAGGCGGCGAACCTGATGGAAAACCATCGCGAGCGGCCTGAGGTACGAAAAGCCCTCGCGGGTATGAAGGGTGTTGCGATCAGATCGAGCCCGACGCTGAAGCAGGAGATGATGTATCTCGCTCTACCGCTCATCAGGCAAGGTGGTCGCGGTGAGGTCATCCGTGCGGCAATCCCTCTCAACGCTATCGGTAGCACATTGCGAAGTATCTATCTAAGTATAGCCCTCGGAGCTTTGGGAATATTTTTCGGCACAATAGTAGTAAGCTACTTGATCGCACACAGAATAACCGAGCCAGTTATCCAGATGCAGAACGTGGCTCTCCGATTCGGCGCTGGTGATTTCTCTGGTCGCATTCCCAGCCCGGCTCCGCGCGAACTGGCGGCTCTTGCGACAACACTGAACGGGATGGCTCAACAAATACGAGATAAAATCCAAGATGAGACCCGCCGCCGTGGAGAGCTGAATGCGGTGCTGAGTAGTATGAATGAGGGAATTCTCGCTATTGGGAAAGATAATCGAATCCTTTTCATTAACCATGCCGCCGAAAGATTACTCGGAGTCACGGCTTCAACCGTAGTTGGGCAATCTCTTCCGGCTGGAGTCCGACACTCAGGACTTGCAGAATTTATCTTGTCCCTTAATACGCTCCCCCCTCCCACCCCCGCCAGTGTGGGAGAGCAGTTTGCTCAATCTCCACAGACCGCTCAGTTTGAGCGAGATGGGCTAATTTTAGAGGTGACTGGCACTGAGTTGACCGACAACAACCGGCAAAAGCTGGGGACGCTTGCGGTACTCGCTGACGTGACGAGGTTGCGACAGCTCGAAACCGTCAGACGTGACTTCGTGGCTAATGTTTCGCACGAGCTGAGAACACCGATCACTTCGATCAAAGGCTCAGCCGAAACTCTGGGGATGATTATCAGAGAAGACCCTGAATCCGCCTCGCGGTTCACCCTGATGATCCTGCGCAATAGTGACCGGATGATCGCCATTCTCGAAGACCTGCTCAGCCTCGCTCGCCTCGAACAGAGCGATCGTGGTGAGACAATCGCTATGGAACATACCTCGTTGGCAGAAGTTACTCGCGGCGCACTCGAAATGATAGCTGAAAAGGCTGATGCCAGGGGAAACATACTCTCTCTATCCGGGGAAGCTGAGATCACTGCCGGTAATTCGCAGTTACTCGAGCAAGCTGTTTCCAATCTCCTTGATAATGCAATCAAGTACAGTTCCCCCGGCACAAAGATCTTGGTCGAGATTGCACTCGACAATCAAGAGGCTTCGATAACGATAAAAGATCAAGGTGCAGGTATCGAAGCACAACACCTACCTCGTCTATTTGAGAGGTTCTATCGTGTGGATACTGGTCGAAGCCGTAACGAAGGCGGGACCGGGCTGGGCCTTGCCATTGTCAGGCATATCGCCATTGTGCATGGCGGACGGGTGAGCGTCGCGAGTACTCCGGGAGTAGGGAGCACTTTTGGCATACACTTGCCGAGGTAGGATTGCAGAGAGTACTAACTTTAGTGGTCATTAACTTTTGGAGGGCGGACTTTCAGAGTTCGTTGATTTATTCGTTCGAGTAGAGATTTGAT
>CAYHEC010000066.1:0-6758 GCA_964355675.1 uncultured Caldithrix sp. | reverse complement strand
GACAGGTCCAAAATATCACGAGGGCGGCTTGATTTTCAAGACAGTCGCTCCAAGACCTCGTTAAATGAAAATCCTCGTCATACGGCTCAGTTCTCTGGGAGACGTCGTCCTTACCGCCCTGTTAGTAAGGCGATTGAGGGAAAGGTTTCCGGAAGCTCAAATTGACTTCGTGACCAACTCGTCTTACCGAATGTTGTTAGATGCAATTCCCGGTCTCGACGGCAGATTTGATATTAACGGCGCTGAATTTGACCGCTATGACGTCATAATCGATCTCCAAAACAACCTTCGCAGTCGCCGGTTTGTGAGAAAATTTAACGCAGAAAAAGTAATTCGTTATCATCGCCCGCGGATCAACCGATTCTTAAGGATTCACTTTCCATCTCTTCGTAAAAAACTTGCGACTCCGCAACATATCGCCCGACAGTACGTGCAAGCGGCTACAAGCCTCGGAGTTTCCGACGATGGTGGTCGAGCTGTTCTGGTTCCGCCTGATGAGTGGTTAGCCGCGTCAAAGAAATTGCTAGCAGAGAATGGATTAAGCGGCGAAAATTTGTTGCTTGTGGCTGTTGGCGGGCGGCACAAGACAAAGATTTGGCCTGTAGAAAATTGGATTGAATTATCGGCTCAGGCCTACGCCAATCATTTTACCGAGATCGCCATCATCGGTTCGATAGGCGACGTCCTTGCCGCTGAACAAATTGTTAAAAACGCGACTTTCCGTATAGTTACCCTCGCTGGAAAAACGGATACGGCTGAATTGGTCGGCTTGATTGCCTCGGCAAAACTCCTCGTCTGTGGGGATTCCGGGCCGATGCATATCGCCGCTGGGGTAGGCACTCCAGTCGTAGCGATTTTTGGGCCGACGGTTCAGGAATTCGGGTTCGCACCATTCACCGACAAGGCGCGTGTCGCGGAAGTATCAGGCCTTGAGTGCCGTCCCTGCCATCCACACGGTCCTGAGAAATGTCCGCTTGGACACTTCCGTTGCATGCTGGATATAGCGCCGGAGCTCGTTCTTAAAAAAGCCATCGAATTAACGACTCGTCAGATCGAACAGTAGTGAAAAAACCGAAGAAAGACGCCGAAAAGGTAAACCGTTATAATCTCCACGCCGATTTTGGCGGCGGTTTATGGACGCTTTACGACGCAATCGCCGCTTCTGGGATCGGCATTGCGAAATTTGCCGGACTCTTCCATAAGAAACTCGGCACGGCGATCCGAGGCCGGTCGGGGGGAGTCAACCGGTGGAAGATTCAAATGATGGACCGGCGACCATCGGTGTTGATTCATGCCGCCTCGCGGGGGGAATTCGAGGCGATTATCCCTTTGATCGAAGGATTGCTTAAGCGAAGTAACTGCCGCGTGGCGGTAAGCTTTTCTTCACCTTCGGTCGAAAAGGTGGTCTTCAACTATCCAGAGCTTTGGGCATGCGGATACCTTCCCTTCGATCAACTGGGTCTGCAATTAAGATTCCTTTCGCGTCTCGAGCCGACGGTGATTCTGGTTGCCAAGCATGACATCTGGCCGAACATGATCCGCGCGGCGGCAATGTTGCAGATTCCCTACATCATCATTAACGCAAATTTCCACTCGCGCACAAAACGACGCCTGCCTTTTGTCAGCAGTTTTAACCGCCAATTTTTTAGCCTTGTCTCTGAAATCTGGACGATCTCAGAAACTGACGCCACGCGGGTAAAACCGCTCCTTAGCGAATCAGTTTCGCTTAAGGTCGTTGGCGATACCCGTTACGACCGGACCTTGATGCGCATCGAACAGGGAAAACAAAAATTTGCTTCTCTTAAAGCCGCTCTCGGTAGAGGCCCAGTGATTGTCGCCGGAAGTACATGGCCGCCGGAAGAGAAACTCATATTCCCTGCGTTTGCTTCATTGAAGCAAAACCATCAGTGCGTAAAATTAGTAATCGCTCCTCATGAACTTACTGAAGAATCATTGCTTCGATGTCGGACAGCCGCCAATGTGCAGGGTCTTACGATGATTCTCCACAGCGAATGGAATGGAGAGTCGGTTGTACAAGACATTTACTACATCGATCAGATGGGAATACTGGCTGACATCTACTCAGTAGGATGGGCAACGATAGTCGGCGGTGGCTTCGGGGTTGGAGTCCATAGCGTTCTCGAGCCAGCCGCCTACCACCTTCCGGTCGCATTCGGACCAAACTACCATGTATCGCACGAAGCCGGTCTCCTGATGGGTTGTGGAGGCGGTAGTCTTCTTACAAGCGCCGAATCGCTCGCTTCGCAGTGGTCAAAATGGCTTGACGATCCTGCAAGTTACTCACGATCGGCCGAATCAGCAGGGAGAGTCGTTACTTCCAATGCCGGAGCGACGGTGCGCGTTCTGGAACTATTGGAACCTTTTTTGCGGCAACCGTGACACAACTGGCGCTCGACGATGTCAGCTATACTTATCACGGTAGCTCTCACCCGTCACTACTAAGCATTTCTTGCACTGTATCTGTCGGGGAAATGGTTATCTTGACCGGACCCAACGGCTCAGGAAAAAGCACTCTCGCTAAATTGATCGCTGGATTGATAGAGCCAGAAACGGGCGAGATAAAGGGGCGTCGGAGTCCAGAAATGGGCTGGAATGGCGTGGCGCTGGTGATGCAGGAGCCCTCCTCGCAGTTATTGACGTCTTCGGTCGAGGAAGAAATCGCCTGGGGACTTGAGAATTTAAATCTTGCCCGCCTCGATATCGCTCAGCGAGTTGAGGGAGCGCTCGATAAGTTTGGACTGGCTGGTCTTCGCCGGAAGCCCCCAGAGGCGCTTGCCGATGGCGAGTGCCAACTTGTTGCTTTTGCGGCCAATTATGTGATGGAACCAGACTTCATAATTTTCGATGAAGCTACAGCCTATCTTGATTTGAAATGGCGGGGACGAATCTGGGAGGCGGCAAAGGAAGCGTCGAAACGGAGCGGGGTAATATGGATAACGTCCAGA
Source organism: uncultured Caldithrix sp. (assembly GCA_964355675.1). Lineage (GTDB taxonomy): Bacteria > Electryoneota > AABM5-125-24 > Hatepunaeales > Hatepunaeaceae > CAMBDS01. The sequence goes on along the minus strand of CAYHEC010000066.1, from coordinate 3,792 downwards.
ATTTTCGATAAGAGTGACGTAAATTCGGTCTGGCAGTTGGATAAAGGAAAATTGAGTATTCTGAAACAGTAGAGTTCTCTTGGAGGGCTGACTTTCAGAGTTCGTTGATTTATTCGTTCGAGTAGAGATTTGATCCTCTTGGAGGGGGGGCTTCAGCCCCCCCTAAAGGACGATCAAGCACAAACAAGGGCGGGCTGAAGCCCCCCCTCCAAGAGAATCTTGTCCGAATTGGCGTCTCAAGCGAATAAATCAACGAACTCTAAAAAGTCCGCCCTCCAAGATAATTGATTCGACAGACAAACCAGGAGCATTGAAATGAACAGAAACATTGGCATGACGTTACTCGGATTGGGATTTATAGGAGCGATGACTTTAGGGTGTGGCGACGAGCCCGCTACGAGAGTTCAGGGAGGTCAAGGACCTACGCCACCAACCCGGCTTTCAGCCCGCTTCGTAACGGCGACTCAGATCCGCCTCGATTGGAATGATAACTCTATGTCCGAGGACGGCTTCGATATATACGAAGCAATAAGAGTTGACAGCCACTTCGTAAAAATTTCCACTGCACCGGAGAATGCACGGTATTTTTTTCTGGAAGGAAAATCGTCAGACCTAACGTACTTCTACAAGATCAGAGCTATTAGTCCGAGTGGAATGTCGGCATTCTCCAATACGTACAAGCTTGAAGGCGGATCGATGCTGGCGAGGCTTAGAATTTCCGAAGGCTCGATGAGGTGTGCCGCATTCAGCCCCAACGGGACCAAAATCGCCACTGGTGACGGGGGTTACAGTGTCAGGCTATGGAATTGGGAAACAGAATCAGAGGATATTAATTTTATCACTCACCAACGAGCCCCGGTTGACGTCAGCTTTTCACCCGGTGGCAGTAGGCTCTCCTCTTCCGATGATATTCAAACCGTGATATGGGATCTGAATTCAGGAGAATTCTTCACTTCTTTCGTCGGAACACGCGCGCAATTCACCCCCGACGGTCGATACCTTTTAGCGCAGATCGATACCGTAGCGAAGTTGCTCGATCCGACCAGCTTTAACGTGATGCATGTTCTTGAAAGAGCTGGCGCGGAATTCTGCATCAGCACCGACGGTCACTGGCTGGTGACTGGCGGTGATACATTAAGGAAATTCGACCTGACAAGCAACGCTGATACCATCAAATCGGTTCTGCAGATAACGCGTTATTACAGTCCTGAAGGTGATTTAGAGGGAATCATTTCCAACAATAAAGTGCTTGCAATATCCCCTGACGCAACACATGCACTTGTCGGATCGCGTTACATTCGGCTCGCCGATGCAACCGTAGTGAGAAGGATGGCGAATTTTGCCGGTACATGCTTTGCAATCAGTCCGGACGGAAAGAAGCTCGTTGCAGGAACCAACGACTGGAAGATATTGCTGTGGAATGTAGAGACAGGCGAGTTACTCCGCCAGCTTAGCGGTCACACAATGGCAGTCTATTCCGTAGCGTGGAGCCCCAACAATTCCTATGTGGTCAGCGCATCTGGAGACGGAAGCGCCCGAGTTTGGGGACCGTTCTTCAATTAGGATCAGTGTCATGTCTTTGCGAGTCAGTAGGGGCGCATTGCAATGCGCCCCTACTCTAATTCCTTCCAAGGTGTTAATCTGAAAACTCTGCGACTTACCGATCTGACTTATGGCTATTCCAGAATCACTCCTAAAGCAATCGAGGGTGTTTCGTTCGATTGGCACTCCGGCGAGCTGATCATTCTCGCCGGTCCATCAGGATCAGGTAAATCAACTCTCGGTAAGCTGATCAAGGGACTGATCGCACCCGATGCAGGCATGATCGAGCTTATTCTGGGCGACAAACCGAATCAACAATCTAACGACGATTTGCTCGATTTGGTTGGCTGGGCGGATGCTCAACCCGAGAGACAGATATTTGCCGCGACGGTTGCTGATGAAGTGGGCTTTGCTCTAATAAATCAAGGCGTAAAGGGCGAGGAATTGCAAAATTCCGTCGTGAAAGCCTTACTTGATGTGTCGCTTGATCCCGAACAGTTTCTGACTCGTGACCCATTGACGCTATCGGGAGGCGAAAAGCGGCGGATCGCGCTTGCATCGACGATTGTCGTCCCGACTCCATTCCTGATTCTCGATGAACCAGAAGGAGGGCTCGATGAATCTGGATTCGAGTTGATCGTGAGCCTGATCAGAAAACTGAAAGATTCGGGTTCTGGTATTATGGTAATAAGTCACGACCCGGCAGAAATTTGTAGAGACGCCGACAGAGTCCTGACGCTGGATAATGGCAAACTTACCGGTGATTACTCTACGATGGATTTTGACTGGCAACAATTAACATATTGGCTTGAAACGGGCAAAAGCGCTCTTGGAGGGCGGACTTTCAGTCCGCTCTCTCGCATAGGTTGAGCTTCAAGCTAAGGCAAGAGCGGACTGAAAGTCCGCCCTCCAAGAGCCAAAAAAAGGAATTAAATTACAATGACAATTCTCGTATTAAACAGTGGTTCGTCGTCAGTAAAATATCGATTGTATGAGATGGAGGGAGAAAATTGTCTCGCCTGGGGGCTTGTTGAGCGGATCGGAGCGAAAGGCGCGCTACTGATCCACCAACGCCACGACGGCGACAAGGTAAAACTCGCCGGCGAAATCAATGACCACCAGTCGGCAATTGAGTATATTCTTGCCATACTCCTCTCGCCTAACCACGGAGTTATCAAGGATCGCGGCGAGATCAAGGCAGTCGGTCACCGGGTTGTTCACGGCGGTGAAAAATTAACGGAATCGGTTGTAATCGACAGTGAGGTTATGAGCCAGCTTCACGATTGTATCGAGCTTGCTCCGCTACATAACCCTGCCAATATCAAGGGAATTCAGGCTTGTAAGGCATTGATGAAAGAGGTGCCGCAAGTTGCCGTTTTCGATACTGCGTTCCACCACAAAATGCCCGACTATGCCTTCATGTACGGGCTTCCTTACATTCTTTATAAAAAGTACTCCGTGCGTCGGTACGGCTTTCATGGCACATCGCACCGTTACGTCGCCCATCGAGCTTCAGCTCTTATGGAAAAGCCGCTTACCCAGATTAAGCTTGTTACCTGCCACCTCGGCAATGGCTGTAGTTCAGCGGCCGTTGACCGGGGTATTTCGGTCGATACATCGATGGGCTTTACTCCGGTAGAGGGACTGCTGATGGGAACCCGCACGGGCGATCTCGATGCGGCGTCACTGCTGTATGTGATGGGGAGGGAAGAAATCGGCGTCAGTGAGGCTAATTCCCTGATTAACAAGCACTCGGGTCTTCAAGGCATCTCCGGTGTATCCAATGATATGCGCGAAATAGAAGCCGAAGCGGCCAAAGGTCATTCGCGCGCTCAATTGGCGCTGGATGTTTTCTGTTACCGGGTGAAGAAATATATTGGAGCTTACGCGTCGGCAATGGGAGGGCTTGACGGCGTGGTTTTTACTGGCGGTATCGGGGAGAACTCAAGCATTGTGCGGCAGAAATCGGTTGAAGGGCTTGATTTCCTCGGCATGACTCTCGATCTGGAGAAAAATGTTGCACTTTCAAAGGAAGAGCGGAGTGTCGATAACGGTTCGCGAGTGCGGATAATGGTAATTCCTACAAACGAAGAGCTGGTTATCGCAAGAGATACGCTCGCGTTAGTGGGGTAATATACAACCACGAAAAGAGTATTAACAGTATGGGTTTTGTTACTCTTGGAGGGCGGACTTTTAGAGTTCGTTGATTTATTCGCTTGGTACGCCAATTCGGACAAGATTCTCTTGGAG
>CAYHEC010000065.1:0-6986 GCA_964355675.1 uncultured Caldithrix sp. | reverse complement strand
GGAACGGGATGGTAGCCCGGGGCTCCCTACCCGCGTCTCCCCGCTCGCCGTTGTCGAGATTGAGCGTTGACCATTGGTAACTGAGGTTCTCGTTCCCGCCGACTGCCCGGATGCTGTCGATGGAGAAGTCAATCTGCCTTCCGGGAGCGAATCGCAAATTAAGAGTATCGGGCGTCTGCGCAGCGATGTAGAGTTCGGTAACTTCAACATTCCAGACGACTTGCGCTGAGTCGCCGCCGGAGTAGGCGCGGCCAGTGATGAGAAACTCGCCAAGATCGTTGAACTGAACGGTGATAGTGCTGTCAGCGGCGATTTGCTCATCATCTTTAAAGAAGGCGTAGGTGATCTCATCATTCCATTGATTCGTCGCGCGGATCAAGAAGAGGATGGAATCTGAAGGCATAATCACTTGATTTACGGTATTTGGCGCATGGAATACGATTGTCGGACCGACGACTTCGGGTTCGATTTCGACGATTAGGCCATTCCAATTATTGTCTCCATTAGAGATATGACCCGACGCCATAATTGAGCCATCTTCCCCAAAAATGACTCCACCCAGATAGATTTGATCATCAGATTCTACAACCGAACTCCAACGAATTTCACCTTCATCGTTTAGCCTAAAGATGAAGCCAGCAGATCTGCCATTGATCTCGCGTGTCCCAGTAAACACAAATCCATCATTTCTCCTTCCAGCCATTTGGCATTGGTAAGGATCATTATTAAAATCTCCCAATTGTCGCGACCATAACCATTCACCTTCCGAGCTTAGCTTTAATAGGGCAGGAGCTCCATGTTCATCAGTGAAGGCTGTACCTCCGGTCAAGAAGCCACCGGCAGGATCGGAAACAATAGAAAAGGGATTTAATCCTATGGTTCCCTCCCCTACACGGATCGTGTCGCTCATCCATATGGGTTCGCCTTCAAAATCGACTTTTAGCGCCCAACATGTCGAGAATGACGGCCCTCGATCTCCGCAACTGCCTGCTACCACAATTCCCCCATCCGTCTCACGACCGCAAAGAAAAATTGCATGGCCACCCTGTAATCGCTCATACGATCTCTGCCATATCACTTCCCCGTCAGGATTAATCATCACCAGATATCCCAACGCAATTGCGCCGTCCCAGCTATATCCGCTCAGCAGATAGTTGCTGTTTTTTAGTTCTAAAACGGCATAACATGTCCCGCTACCATAAGTTCTATTCCAACGAATATCGCCAGCTTCATCGGTTCGGATCGCTGCAAACATCGACTGATCTGTTGGACCTGCAGCTAGAAAGCCGCCATCATCAGTCTCAACGATAGAATAAAGAAGGTATCCATCGTAAGTCTGAGACCATTCGGTTCGAAGGTCAGCATCGGTCTTCATGATCCAGAAATTCGAATTTGGAACTCCACCGCTAACCCCGCATACGGCGAATCCTCCGTCTTCAGTCGCATAAATGTCGAACGCAGTCGTTTCATCGTCAAATCGGTGCATTCCCACGACCCTTGGCTGTCCAACGGCATTGCCAGCCAGACAGATCGCCAGCAGGAGTGTGATGATAAGGTGTGCCATGGTTGAGTTCCTTTATCGTTGTTTTGGATTCTGTGTCGCAGGGTGCGGACACCCTGCGACAAAGTGAATTCTTGATGGGCGGTGGCAAGCATCGCCCGTACGGGCGAACCTCGTGTTCGCCCTGCCCTTGGAGGGCGGGATTAATCCCGCCCTACGCGATTCGGCAAGAGGTCGATTTGGAAATCGACCCTACGCGATGGAAGACAAGCGGGACGCTTATCCTACGCGGCAAGTTGCCGCTATAAGCCGACAGGCAGGGACGCCTATCGTACTGATCCTTCGAACCTCTAACGTACTGATCCCTTGAACCTCTATCGTACTGATCCCTCGAACCTCTGCCTATATTCGTACTTCGGAGACTTCGAGTAGAGTTCCCGGTAGCGACGATTGGCCTCGGCGCGATGTTCGTCGTCTTTCAAGCCCAGTTCCTTCAGCATCCTCGCCGCCTCCCAGTGGAGGTCAGCAGTTTGCACCGGTGAAATATCGTTTGTCAGTAAACCGAGCACTCGCTGAACGCTCAGTGCATCTGGCCGTTGGGCAAAAGCGAGTTTAGCGCTTAATACTTCAATATCAAAGTTATAAGCCGTTAGCTTGGGACTCTGGCAAATTTCCTCCCACTGATTCAAGTAATTGTAGGCGCTCGCAAAATCTTTCACCTCAAGGCTGCAAAATATGACCCCCTCGAAAGAAAGCGACGTCTGAGGATGCTTATCGCCCAGAAGTTCGAGCCGCAGGTTCAGCGATTTCAAGAGGTAGTCCATTGCCTTGCCGTACTCTTCTTTCGACCGATACACACTGCCGAGATTGAAGTAAGACCTTGCGGTATCGGGATGGCGCTCGCCCAAAATTTCCAGCCTGATGTCCAGCGATTTTGCGAAACTCTCAAGGGCTTGCTCGTGGTCGCCTTTCGACAGGTGGGCGCTACCCAAATTCACGTATGACCTTGCGACGTCGGGGTGTCTTCCACCCAATGTCTCAAGTTTGATGGCGAGTGCTCGCTGAAAATATTCCAGCGCCCGGTCGTAATCGTCCTTCGACCACCAAGCGCCCCCGATATTCAGGTAAGCCGCCGCGGTTACTCGATGCCGTTCGCCATAGGTGGCAAGGTAAATGTTTAGCGCTTTGAGATAGTTTTCCAGCGCTTGGTCGTAATCGCCGCTTGATAAATGGGAATTGCCGATGTTCATAAATGAAAGGGCGGTCGTGGGATGCTTGTCACCCAATTGTCCAAGGTGGATATCGAGCGCTGTCTGGTAATTCACCATTGCCGACTCGAAATTGCCCTGCGACCAGTAGGCGCTACCGATATTGATGTACGTCAATGCCGTGTTGAGTTGCCTATCGACAGGGATTGCTTCAGAATCTTCCTTAGTCCAGGCGGACGCCCCCGTCCGCCCCTTCGCAGTACTTGTTGGATCGGCGGACGAGGGCGTCCGCCTGGTCAGTTTGCCGTTAAATTTAACTTCTTCAGCAGACCCTTTATAGATCTCGAGTGCTTTTAGCGAGAATTCCAGCGCCTGCTTGTAATCACCTCTCGACCAGTGAATGCCACCGATGTTATTGTAAATCCACGCCGCATCCGGGTTTAATTCACCTTGCATCCTCAGGGAGATGTCAAGCGCTTTCGAATAATTTTCCAGCGCGTTTTTGTAGTCGCCGCGCAGGTTGTATATCACGGCAATGTCACGGAAGCTCTGTTCGGTATCGAGATGGTCGTCGCTGACAATTTCTAACCTGATCGCCAACGCTTGAGAATGATATTTAAGGGCTTGTTCGTAATCTCCCCTGTTACTCAGCACATTTCCGATATTGCTGTAAGACGTCGCGGTGTCGAGATGCTTTTCGCCTTTGATGTCAGTGTTGAGTTCCAGAGATCTCTGAAAGTGCTGTATCGCGAGATTGAAGTGGTAGGCCTCCTTCTCCACCGCACCGGCGCGAGTGTAGTAATCCGCGGCTTTCTCCCTGTTGCCAGCCATATCATAATGATATGCCGCATCGGCGAAGTAGGACTTCTCTTGCGGGTAGATTTCCACTATCGTATCACCGGCCAGATTATGCAGTGTCCGCAAACGGGCTTTCAATTGCATTTCGTAAGCCGCGTCGCGCAACAGGACATGGCTGAAGAGGTAGCGGAGTTCGTTCATGAAACTCCAGATATGCTCGGCCTCACCCATATCGAGCATGGGCTTGACCGCCGTCGAGCCCTGCCTTCGCTCACTATCAGCATGCGCCAATAAATCCAGCAGTCGAACCAGAACCTGCACCTGAAACTCCCGCCCCAACACGGATGCCGCTTGGACTGTCTTCTTCAGTTCTTGAGACAACCGATCAATTCTTGCCATCAAAATGGCGTTTATTCCTGATGGTAAATCAATGGGCTTACCTGCTAATTGACAGACTCCATCTCGCACTTGGATCAGTCCATTTTCCTTCATGTAAAGGCAGAATTGTTCGGTGTAGAAGGGATTTCCTTCCGTCCTTTTCAAGATGTAGTCTGCCAATCCTCCCGCCGCCGGGCGGCCAAGTCGATTAGCCATTATTCCTTTGGAGGCCTCGCCGGAAAGTTCACCGAGCACAATCTCATGGCGTAGGACCTTCTCATCTGCAATTAGCACAGGTTTCGATCCATCGTCGTAAAATCTTGCGGAGGCAAGAATAATCATGGGACAATCCTCGACATTTCGAGTCAGGATCGAGAAGACCGATAGAGACTCGTCGTCAAGCCATTGGATGTCCTCAATCAGCAGTACCAGCGGTTCCAGACGAGATAGCGACACGATAAAATCCTTTATGGCAAACCGCATTACCGCTGGTCTGTCCTTCGGTTCTATCTGCTCATACGTCGATCCATCCCAAACGATTCCAACCAGCGCACCGATGAATGATTTGATGCGATTTAGTTCGTTATCTGCCTTCTGACGCTCGAGACCGGCTGGATAGGTATGAAGGACTTCTTTGATAATTGTTTTATAAATTGCTTCAAACTTTAGCTTTTTCTCCTCAGTTGAAGGGCAGGAATCGCTATCGAAATAATGAGCAAAGAAGTAGGTGAAGGGGTTGAGGCTTTTCTTCAGAATAGAGTCGCACTGGAGCGTCAAAGTTCTGATCTTCGCAGGTTGTAATAATTCATGGATCAGGCGCGATTTACCAATTCCGGCATTGCCATATATCGTAACAATTCCGCCAAACTTACCTTCGCGGAGAGGTTGAAGCAACTTGACCAGTTGATTAAATTCTCCGTCCCTTCCCTCCATTACCCCACCAAAGAGCGATACTCTTCCACCTACTCTTCGTGCAAGGAGACGGTGAACGGAAAACTTCTCATCAAAGCCTTTAAGGTATTGAAGGGGCAGTGATTCAAGATTGAATTCTTTTTGCAGATGGTCGCTAATAGAATTGTCCACCCAAACTTCACCCCAGCCTGCCTTCATCATTAAGCGAGCCGCGAGGTTTACTGTATCGCCAATAACGCCGTAGATAGCTCGCCGGTTACTTCCTTTGATCCCGGCATATACTGTCCCCGAAGTCAAGGCGAGGCGGACGCCGTCTCCGAATTGTAATCGTACGTTCTCTGCAAGCCGTGTGGCACGAATTGAGTCATCCTCGTGCGTTACTGGAGCGCCGAAAATTACCAGGCAGTTAGCTCCCTTGTCGCTGAAATTAAGTCCCTCGAAGTAACCATCTAATTCTGACGTTTTGTCAAGCACGCCTTCCATTTGAGCCGGGTCGTTCCGTTCGAACGAGATAAACAAACAAACGACCTGACGAAACTCGCCTTCCTGATTGTAGGAGATCACTGATTTGGGAAGGAAGTAAGCGGCGATCTCCTCAGGGATGTCATCTAACACAAAACCGTTTCGTTCTGGTTCAATCTCATTGAAAGCGGTAAGTCGATAAATGCCGCGACAAATTTGAGCGACCTCAATCTCTTCGGACACCATTTTATACAGCCGATGTCCAATCGCAATCTGCATGGGAGGACAGTTCTTTTCAGCTAAGACGGCGCTCTTTATCGCCTCACCGCGGAAGAACCACGTCTTGTGCTCAGCAGAACCTATGATACCCCAATCGACCTGACCGTAGGAAATTCCGATCTTCACAGAGAGATTGAACTCGCCAAATTTGGTCTTTTGATGACCGACGTCTTTGAAAATACTGATGATCGAAGATGCCGAATAACAACAATCGAGCGGCAAGGAAGAAGCACAAAACAGCGCAGTAAAAGCGTCGCCCTCGAAACTGGAGATAAACCCGCCACGCTTATAAACCGTAGCAATGACTGGCTCGAAGACAGCATTCAGCACCTCATTCAATACTTCGGCGCCCTCTTTGCCGTTTGCCATTAAAATACGCGTCATCGTCGTGAAGCCGGAGATGTCGATGAACATCGCAGAAGCGGTCATACTCCCCGAGTATTGCTTGGCGCGAAAATTATCGGCGATGAATTGTGGAATTAAGTTATTCATGAATCCTTCTTAAGATAGCAGTATCGCAGGGTGTGGACACCCTGCGACATCGCTCTATAATCCTGCTTAAGCAACGCTTGCGTCGCAAGGTGGGGACACCTTGCGACATCGCTTTATGTTACTATTTTGTCGCAGGGTGTCCGCACCCTGCGACACGATTACGTCATAAGGGAAATCACTTGATAATCACTCCTTTAGCCACGCGGACGGCTCCCCCTGTCTCCAGCCTGAGCAGATAGACTCCCGCCGGAAGATCCGCTCCGTTCCACACGACCGAGTGCCGGCCAGCGGAGAGGCGGCCGCTGACCAGCACTTCGACCAAACGACCTTGCAAATCGTAAATCCCTAACCGCGTAGGGGCCGATTTATCGAGCCCGAACGCGATTGTCGCCGATGAATTGAAGGGATTGGGATAAGGCGCGGACAGCTCAAAGGAGGACGGATCTCCGTATCCGTCCCCGCCACCCACCCCACTCGGCTCCACCACCGTCAGATGCACCGGCAGAATGTCTCTCCCGCCCTGCCCGTCGTGCGTGAAGACGATCTCGCCCTCGTACTCGCCAACCTCAAACCCCCAGTCCCGATTCCAACTCTCCGTGCTGATCCTGATCTCGACATCAGCCTCTCCGCCAGACGGAATTTCGCCTCTTTCAGGACTCACCGTCAGCCATTCGGTGTTGGGTTGGAGTTGGAGGACCCTTAGCTGATCGCCGCCAGAATTGGGAGAAATGCTCGCCACTGTCATCAGTACTGTGCCTTGGTACTGGTCGAAGTTGCGGCAGATGAAGGCACTGTTAAATGCCCCGGTACTGTCACGAGGAATGGTGGTGACAAACCGCATCTCGCCGGTCTGGGGATTGAATTTGTTGATCCGGGTGGTATCAGCATTGGGAGTGTTCAGGGCGTAGAGCGGTGAGCCGTCAGGATCATCGGCGAACCAGCCGAGACCGTAGATT
>CAYHEC010000064.1:0-7685 GCA_964355675.1 uncultured Caldithrix sp. | reverse complement strand
CCCCTCCAAGAGGATCAAATCTCTACTCGAACGAATAAATCAACGAACTCTGAAGCTCCCCCTCCAAGAGAATCAAATCTCGATTCGAACGAATAAATCAACGAACTCTGAAAGTACGCCCTTCAGGGCGATACAACCAAAAGCCATAAAACTAAATGGTTCTCTTAAATGGAGAAGAAATGAGTCTTTATAAGTGCTCCGATGCGGATTACCGCCAATTGATCGATTGTTGCGCTGATGCCATATTGATCATTGATGAGCAAGAAATCGTGATGTATGCCAATCACTCAGCCGAAATTGCCCTTGAACGAACCGCCGACGACATGATTGGCAGATCACTCCCGCTAAAATTACCGAAGGGTTACGAAGGTGAAATTTTAAGGTCGAAGATGTCAGGTGGTCAAGTGATTCTGGACGTCAGAAAAAGAGCCTGCATCTTGGGGGGATGTTCGGTAACGGTTCTAACTTTGCGGGATATAATCGATCAGAAATACTTGCAAGCCGCCCAGTTGGTTGAAGAACTATCCCATCAACAACATGAAAAATGGAAAAGTCTGGAGAGTCTGGCGGGCGGGATCGCTCATCAGTTCAATAACTTGTTGATGGTAATTCTCTCCCAGTGTAGCGCTCTTAAGCGCGGTTTGACCTATGACCAACCCAGAATGGACCGGATCGAATATATCGAGAAATCGTCTATTCGAGCCATAGAGATCACCAATCATCTGCTTGCTTTTGCTGGGCTTGGTAAATATGAATTTCGGGAGATTAACATATCGAACACCATCGCGGGAATTAAATATATCTTCGATACAGCGACCTCAAGGAAGACGAAGATCGAATACAATCTCGACCCGGAAATTCCCGTAATATATGGTGACGAGTCACAGTTGCAACGGATGCTCTACGAGATAATCATCAATGCAAAAGAAGCAATGTGCCGTGAAAAGGGAATCGTCAGCATTACCACCGGCTCCATTTCACTGAACAACATAGCCGGTGTGCCGTCTCCTACCGGTACGGATCTCGCGGATGGTGATTATGTCTATATCCAGATCGCTGACAACGGTTCAGGTATGGACGAAGAGACGCAAGCTCAGATCTTTCATCCGTTATTTACGACCAAAGCATCAGCAAAAGGCTTGGGTTTGTCAGCGGCATTAGGGATAGCTCGCACCCATAAAGGTACAATATCCGTCCATACTGTTGAGAACCATGGGACTACAATCGAGATATTTCTTCCCGTTGCCACAGGAAGAGATAACATCAATTCAGAGGATATAATTAAAATGGCTTCAGACATCATTAGTACGGCGGATTTAAATCCGCCATACCAACGTGGAGTTGGAGGGCGAATTCTTATCGCGGAAGACGAAGCATATATGCGTGATATTTTGCAGGAAGCTCTTGAAAATTCTGGATTCAGGGTAACAACATCTGAAGACGGCAAGGATTGTATCGAGAAGTTTGACGCTTTGGATCAGCAATTTGATTGTATCATCCTTGATATGATGATGCCGAACCTCGATGGTGAAGAGACACTGGCTGAAATCCGTAAGCGTGGATCAATAATCCCGGTCATTATAACCAGTGGCTTTACTCGCCAAACTACGATCGATGAGCTACGAAGCGCCGGCGTGAAATTCCTTCAGAAGCCCTATAAATTAGGAGATTTAATGAGTCTTGTCACGGAAATACTCAAACAATCGACGCATCCGGTCAAGTAGGGCGGATTGAAATCCGCCCAATAGGCACAGAGAGATGCAGAGTTCAGGCGGACGCCCTCGTCCGCCCTTTCACCTTGCTTGAGCTAACGGCGGACAGGACGTCCGTCTGCACAGCAGATGACTTTTTCGGCAGTCCCAAGTAGGGCGGATTGAAATCCGCCCCTTTAGGCGCAGAGATATCTTTCTCACTGCCTCTGTTTCTTTTGCTATTTGGAAAATCTCTTCATATATTACTGTTATTCCAAATAAGAAGAAGGGGTATTTCCATGCGTACAATTTCACTGACTGCCATGGGCGTCACTATTGGCATCAGCATTGGCATTGGCATTTCGCCCGCTTTTGCCCGCATCCTCAACGTCCCGGAAGACTACCAGACCATTCAGGCAGGAATCGACGCGGTTGAAGAAGGGGACACGGTCTTGGTCGCACCTCGGCGAGGTTACTTCGTGAGACTCTCTTTTCGTCGTGCCACTCCTTTCACTCTTGCCAGTCGTTACCTTCTCGACGGTAACGAGCGTTTCATTGGTGAAACGTCGCTTACCACAACTTATGGTGACTCCAGCATTCTGACCTTCGAATCACAGGTTACACGTGAGACGAGGGTTGTGGGATTCACCATCGAGCGAGGCTTCTCCGAATATGGCGGAGGCATAAACTGCCGAGGCGGTAGCCCCTCATTGGAATGGTTGCGTATCCAATTCGGCGGGGCGGAAAATGAAGGCGGTGGAGTTTATGTTCAGGGCAATGCCAACCCAATTCTACTGAATTGCAAGATAACGCACAATCGATCAGGTTATGGCGGTGGAATTGCGGTCGATTACCGTGCCAGGTGTGAGATGAAGAACTGCTATATTGGGGAAAACGAGGCTGGTGCTCGTGGTGGCGGCGTATTTTTCGCGCACAACTCGATGCTGACTATGACAGATTGTAACGTCGTTGGTAATATCAATCAGGGATGGGGTGCGGCAATCTATGGCTGGGACGGAGCGGGTTTGATGTTCGAAGGAGGCTCCATTATTGGCAATATTCCGAGAGAAGGGCAACAGATTATCGGAGGAGCAATCTCTTTGGCTTCAGCAGGCGCTACATTTCGCAATGCCCTCATTGTCGGGAATATCGGACAGGGTGCGGTTGCGGCTGGAGTAGGTGACAGAAATTCAAATTTGACAATAGAGTCTTGTACTATAGCGAACAACATCGACCCTTCCGAGACTCCATCTCAGTTCAATGGCGCTTTTGGAGCTCTATACATCGCTAACAGCATTCTATGGGACCTTGGCGAAAGTGTTCCTACTATTGGAGAATCGTGGAGATCATCAGTTACTTTCAATAATATCCGAGACTTTCAAGAGGATAATTTCCGAGCAACCCACCTGAGTATCAACGACAACATCGACTCCGACCCCCTCTTCGCAGATCCCGACAACGGCGACTACTCGCTAACTGCCGACTCCCCCTGCATCGACGCCGGCGATCCTGACGCCGATCCCGATCCCGACGGCACTCGTGCTGACATAGGGGCGTTCTATTTCCACCAGAGGGATATTGAGGTTGAGCCCGATGAAATCGTTTTCCCACCTGTAGGCTGGGGCGAACTCGACAGCTTACCAGCCGAAATCAGAAATGTGGGCGGTAATATACTGCACATAAATGCGATTGTCTCGCCCCTTGATATGAATTGCATCTTCTTTCGACCCGACGGCTATTTCGACCCGCCACTGGAAATTGAGCCTGACTCATCGTTGACGATTTGGTTCTACATCCGGCCCGATTCTGCCGCGTCACTTGGAGGCTCGGTATTTATCTACTCGGACGACCCAGATGAAGATAGTCTGGTTATCGAAACTCGCGGTGAACCGCCGTCTTCGGTCCCGTCAACCCCCTTTTCAGCTTTCGACTTCCAGCTTTATCCAGCTTATCCAAATCCATTCAATTCCTCGACGTCAATACGCTTCTCGATGGGCTCGCAAGCGGCCCCTGCGCGATTGGCCGTGTATGACCTCTCAGGTCGTCTCGTCGACACTTTATGGAATAGACCCGGATCAGAAATCGAAAATCAGAAATCAGAAATCCGTTCGGTCGTCTGGAACGCCGACGCCCTGCCCGGAGGAATCTACCTGATCCGCCTTCAGTCCGGATCCGAAATCCAAACAATCAAAGCGGTATTGATAAAATAGAAACACTACACTTAGCTCCAACAATATAAAGGCACGACGATACTAATCTTCGTGCCTTTATATTGTTATAGTAGTTATTTCGTCCATGAATTACCTGTGATATTGATGTAGTTTGGAATTTTAAAGAATCATCATTTTAAACGGTGAATCGTCTTGACAATTTATCTGAGGTCTCATATATTGGCGGTTCCTGAAACAGAAGTCTGGATATCATTAGCTTTTAAGTTGTAATAAGACTAAAAGATTTGTCGATTTCACGATTATGTTGCAGGTCATCGATTAGAGTGTAATGACGAAATTTCAGTTTATCCGTCAATCAATGTACGCTCGATCGCAAAATATTGAAAACACAGGTTCGAATTATCAAAAAGGATCCAAATTGAAAGCAACCTATTGGTTAACAATTCTTGCCGTATTGGTA
Organism: uncultured Caldithrix sp.; assembly: GCA_964355675.1. Classification (GTDB taxonomy): domain Bacteria; phylum Electryoneota; class AABM5-125-24; order Hatepunaeales; family Hatepunaeaceae; genus CAMBDS01. The sequence continues at coordinate 3,363 of CAYHEC010000064.1, read as the reverse complement.
GGGGGAGTTGGAGAGGCATCCGCACGCACCCTCAATGTTCCCGCTGATTACCAGACAATACAGGAAGGAATAAACGTAGCGCAAGCTGAAGACACAGTTCAGGTAGCGGAAGGAGAATATTCCGAGTTGATTGACTTCGGCGGACGAGCCATCGTAGTGAGAGGAAATCCTGAAATGGCTGAGAATGTTATCATCAACGCTGAAGCTCGCGGGACCGTTGTGACATTTGACAATAATGAGACGCATACCTCAGTACTGTCAGGGTTCTCTATCGTCCACGGGCAGGGTGATAACGGTGGTGGAATCATAATCTCTTCCGCCAGCCCATTGCTCGAACATTTGATTATAATGGAGAACAGCGGAAACAACGGAGCAGGAATTTATATTGATGGGGAGAGCGCTCCGGAGATTACCGACGTCGTATTATTTGGCAATCATGTCGGCACAAATGGTGGAGCAATTGCTATCTTGCGAAGTAGTCCGATCCTCAACAACATATCCATATTCGGTGATATGGAAAATCCTGCGCAAATGGGTGGAGGAGTTTACATTTCCGATGCCAGCGCCGAAATCAACGGCATTATGGCGGCATTCTGTAATGGTAACTTTGGCGGAGCATTTTCATTCTGGAATTCGCAAGTCTCTATCGACCATGCATTGTTGATCGGCAATGTCGCGGAAAACGGAGGGGCGTTCTTTCTAAATGGCGGCACAACGACCCTCAATCATCTCACCGCTTTCTACAGTACTGCCCAGCCAAACAATGCCTCATCCATTTTCACCAGTGAAGCTACTGTCTCGATCATGAACAGTATCTTTACCGCCGATATGGATGATGCTACACCATTGATGATCTTTCACAATGGTACTGTTGGCATTGATTATTGCGACGTCATTGGTGGAGATAGCGACATCGAGAATAATCAAGCCGATCTGAGTTGGGGTGAAAACAATATAGATGCCGATCCCCAATTTGTAAATATAGATGATGGAGACTTTTCTATCGGTGGATTCTCGCCCTGCCTTGATGCCGGCGATCCCAACTATGCTCCTGATCCCGATGGTACACGTTCCGATATCGGCGCCATCTCCTTCCACCAGCGCGATATTGCGGTCGATTCTTACGAAATTCGATTCTCTACACAGGATTTTGAGGAAATCCAGACTGTTCCGTTTACCATAAGGAATGAAGGCGGTAACAACCTCACAATCACCATAGAAGAAGCCGTCGAAGAATCCTGCATCACTATTAACGAAGAAGAAGGCGTTCCTTACGTGATCGAGCCTAATAGCGAGTTAGAGTTTCATGCCGACTTTCTTCCTTTTGAAGGGATTCCACTGAGCCGCACCATCGTCATCACTTCTGATGATCCTGATGAACCGGTAATTAATATTGAGGCTATTGGGGAAGTACTTGGGGTTGAATCCGATAATCTTCTGTCCCTGGATTTCAATCTTATTTCCACATTCCCCAACCCCTTCAATGCCACTACAACTATCCGCTTTTCGGTAGGACAAGTTTCCAAACCTGTCAAGCTGGCAGTGTACGACCTTTTCGGTCGCCTCGTCACTGACCTGAACCCCACTGCCGCCCCTTCGCGAGCGGCCACAGAACAAACTGTCATCTGGAACGCGGAGGGCCTACCCGGCGGTATATACATGATCCGCCTTGAGTCCGGCTCCGAAACCCGTACAATGAAGGCAGTGTTGGTGAAATAGAGTATCTTCTTGGAGGGCGGACTTTCGGTCCGCTCTCGCTCGCGTAGGTGGGGCTTCCCGCCCGACAAGGGCGTCTCGCGTAGGATAAGCGTCCCGCTTGTCAAGCGCGGCTTGAAACCGAGTTGCCGCAGGGTGTCCACACCCTGCGGCAACATCTGGGCGGCTTGAAAAGCCGCCCTCCAAGAGATCGGAAGTCCCATAAAGTCAGAGAAAGGAGTGGAAACACTCCTTTTTTCTTTATATCTTGTTAAGCTAAAGTCCGATACCTTGACCTTAACCTTAACCTTAACCTTAAACCTTAAACCTTAAACCTTAAATCTTGAACCCAAATACTGTCTGGACAAAACTCGAAACCGGCATCCTCTACCTGATCGCCCTTGCCATGCCGGTCTCGATAGCCGCCGCAAATCTCGCCTTCGGACTGGGATTGCTTCTGCTTATCCATCGATCAGTGACCGGCGGGATGAAGGACTCTGGCGTCTGGAACATCGTCACTCTGCTGATCGTCGTGACGGCGGTGTGGGATTTGGTAGCGGTGCTGGTCTCTCCCTATCCCATCCAGATCAGGCATTGGGGTGAAGACAAGTGGGTCTATATCGCGGCATTTTTGCCCTTTGCCTTGGTGCGGGATGTTCGACGCGGAACCAATGCCCTCTACCTGATGATGTTTTCCGGATTGGTGACCGCATCAGTTGCGCTCTTCCAGACCATCTCCGGGTACGATCCGCTACGAGATAAGCTTCTCGAAAACCATGGCGGAAGTTACATGGCGGTCGGGTTCTTCACTCATCACCTCACCTACGGTGGAATAGCCCTTTTGATCTTATTCACGACGATTGCCTGGGGAGTTTTCGGACCGGGAAGGCACTTCCCGATCCGGGCAGTGTTTGTTAACTTGCTTGCCGCGGTAGGACTGTTTGCCACGTCTGCACGAAGTGCGTTGATCGGGATCGGCGGTGGAGGTCTGGCGCTCTTGATGCTGGCGCCGAAAAAACTTCGTCTCTGGATAGTTGGAATTGGTTTGGCCGGTGTGATGGGATTGCTGGTACTATCCCCCGGTATGATGACACGGTTCCAATACATGGCGTCGGGCGAGGGCGCCGACGAGAGTCCTCGTCTGAGGCTTTGGGGAACAGCGATCAGGATAATCGAAGCTCATCCGTTCTTCGGCGTGGGTGAACCCAATTGGCGCTATGCTTTTAAGGAATACAAAATCCCCGGTCATTATGTTAGTGTCGCCCACCCTCACTGCGACTTTCTATCGGCTGGTGTCGATGGTGGTTTAATCGCGATGGTGATATTCATTGTCCTCTTCGCGGCATATTTTCGACGAGGCGGCATCGACCTGAAACATTTGCCACTCGATCATCCTGCACGTTGGGGTATCATTGCTGGTCTGACCAGCATCGCCGGGATACTGATCGCCGGCCTGTTCCAGAACTATCTCTCGGATGCTGAAGTTGGCAATATCGTCTGGTTCTTGGTTGGAATGACTTTGACTCTTGGTAACCTGTCGAGAAAAGCCTCCTATGCGTGACCTCGTTGTAGCAGTTGCCCCCCAGGCGGACACCCTCGTCCACCGATTCCGCTGTCGCAGGGTGTCCTCGAGTTCTTTGAAATATTTCTTATAGGGATCGTGTTCTC
>CAYHEC010000063.1:0-9081 GCA_964355675.1 uncultured Caldithrix sp. | reverse complement strand
ATTGTGTCTCCGGGTAAAACAGTCTGTAGCGTATCGAAGGGCGACCATCTTAAACTTGGGCGGGTCGGCATTTGTCCGAGACATGAAATCATTCCAACAAATGCATTATTGTGATTTACCACGCTCGCAGTTCCGGCGGCAAATACATATTCCTCAGCGCCGATTACCGCTCCCCGTAGCGTTAATGGATGATAATCACGATTTTCTCTATCTACGTAATTTGTTTGCCATTTCAGCTCACCTTCAAGATCGATAAACAACCCCAATGGCATTGAATTAGCCACGTTTCCGCCAACAATCAAATATCCTATAGCGGGAAAATATAAAAGGCCGGGAACACCACTGACTTGAAAGTCACCATAAGAAACCGACCATTCGAGGTTGCCGTCCTGATCGGTTTTGATAAGTCCAGGATGTCGGTTGTCTAAAGTCAGGAATGCAAACCCGGATTCACCCGTTCTCACGAGCAAATTGTAACTCGCGGCAGAAAAGTGATTTTCGTATGAATTGAACCAGACAAAATTTCCTTGATAATCGACTTTTCGTAATATTAAATGAGTTGTCAAGTCCTATCGGTCAGATCGGGAGTTTATTTTGAGGCGAAATAAATGGCGATGGTGCCGACTCCTCAAGCTGGTTGGTACGGATCTCCATCATACCCAAAAAAGCGAAAGCGATCACCTATTCTGTTGCGTAATATCAGCATTTAAAATAAGTTCGGTTGGTCCTGAGCCTTCGACGAAGATAAGTTTAGATAGCTTTACACTGCCGGGGATGCAGACGTCGGCGTTGTGTTCGCCGCAGTAAATCAAGTCAAATTCGATAGTTACGGTTCCGGAACCGGGGAGCCACTCGACAGGCAGAGAAAATTTCTTATGTTCTGATGGTTCAAATACTTGCGATGAGCTTCCGATAGCTTTTGCTACACCGCCACCATCCAAAAGTGTTAAAATTACCGGTGATTCCTGATTTATCTTAAATCCGGATGGTACTGTAATATCAACAGTTATCTTTCCACTACCAGCGCCAACAATTCTCCCACTCCGACCCGCATTCCCCACCATATTGATCTTGGATTCAATTTTCGGCTGAGGATCAAAGTTGGGGGAATTTAGCTCCAAAGTCGTCATATCCAAAGTGGATAAATCTCCCACACGAATTTTACCATTATTGGTGTCGGCAATGTATAATTTCCCCTCTGAGTAATATAACCCACCCGGCTCGTAGAGCCTGGCGTCGGTGCCGTTTCCGTCCTTCAAGCCGGGCTTGCCGTCTCCAAACAGGGTCTTCGACTGGCGGGTTTCGGGGTCGATGATCTTGATCTTTGAATTGTAGGTGTCGGCGACGTAGAGCAGTTTGCCGTCGGTTGTTACGCCGAGGGGGTGCTGGAGTCTAACCGAGTCACCAAAGCCGTCCTTGTCGCCAAACTCGAACAGGTCGAGCCCAACGACAGTGCCGACGCGGCCGGTTTCGCTCAGTTCGACGTATCGTATCGCCGAGACTTCCGAATCGGCAAAGTAGAGCCTATCGCCAATGATTGCCAGCCCGGACGGCTGGGCGAGTGAGGCTCGGTTTCGAGGCGCATCAAACAATCCTTCGCGGGACGTCCCGGCGAAAGGCTTGGAAAACCCGTCGCTGGTGCGGATCGTCCAAATCTGGTGCGTGCCTGCCATGGCGACGTAGAGCAGGGAGTCCTTGTAAGCCAAATCCCAAGGGGAACTGAGGGCGACATTTCTGCCAATGCCTTCTGATGCTCCCCAGCCGAGAGCCTGAGTGCCATTTCCGGCGAGAGTCGTAACCTCGCGGGTGGCGAGATTTGCGGCTCGGACGGCATGGTTTTCAGTGTCGGCGATGTAGAGGACGTCGCCTACCAGCGCCATGCCTTGCGGGTGGTTGAAGGTGGCGGACTCGAACGAGCCGTCGTCGAAGCCAATTTTGCCGGAACCGATGGTTTCGATGACTTGGGAGCCGTCGAGGGTGGTTGCGACGATGCGGTTGTGATTCTGATCTGAGATGAATAGAGTGCGAAAGTGCGAAAGTGCGAAAGTGCGAAAAGAGTCTGATTCTGCCCCGATTGCCAGAACTTTGCCGGGGTAGGATAGATAGCCTTCTGCGGCGACGGAGGATTCTTTTTTTAGATCGAGGGATTTGCGGTCGATTTTGCCGGCTTTGTCGAACGATTCGACAAGCCGCTTGATCGGCTCGGCGAAATGAGCATAGACGCCTTCGCCAGCCTGAGACATCACCATCTTGCCTTCAGGATCGATCAGCACAACGGTCGGCCAGGAATTGGCTGAGTACAATTGCCAGACGGCAAAGCGGCGGTCGTTGATGACGGGGTGCTCAATCTCGTAGCGCAGGATGGCTTGCCGGATGTTGGCGGTTTCGCCTTCCTGAGTGAACTTCGCCGAGTGGACGCCGATGACGACGAGCTCGTCAGGGTACTCGGCTTCAAGGCGCTTCAGGTCGGGGATGATGTGCATGCAGTTGATGCAACAGTACGTCCAGAAGTCGATCAGGACGACCTTGCCGCGCAGGTCGGCAAGCTTTAAGGGTCGGTCGGTGTTGAGCCATTCGAGGCCCGCGGGGAAGTCGGGAGCGGTCATTGATTTCTGATTGTTGATTTCTGATTTTTGATAGCCAGCCCCATTCGAACCGCAGGCGGAGAGAAGAAGGACCGGCAATAATAGCGTTGTTATGGAACGCATGGAATTTAAGATTTAAGATTTAAGATTTAAGATTTGGTAGAACGGGCGGGGCGCCCGTTAGGTTTGGAAGGTAGTACGAGGGAAAAGTGGGAAAGTGCGAAAGTGCGAAAGTGCGAAAGTGGGCAAGTGGGCAAGTGGGCAAGTGAGAAAGTGAGAAAGTGCGCTAAGTGCGCGCTGTTGCTTTTTGGGGAAGAGTGATTATATTGTGATATGAAGACAATACCAAAACAACCGGGTACGGGCGTGTGGCCTGATTTGCTTGCGAGTCAGGTCTCAAGACTCGAAACCCCACTTGCCAGCAAGTGGGGCCACACTCGCGCTATCAGGACGGCGATTGAAATCGACGATACGGATATTCTTGGAGGGCGGGGATTCTTGCCCGCACTTGACAAGCGAGACGCTTATCCTACGCGAGAAAGGGCGGCCAGGAATGACCGCCCTCCAAGACTGCTGGGGAGGATAGGCGTTCCTGCCTGTCACTTGGCAATGCTGATGCTGACAGCAGGGGCGGGGTGGGCGTTCGACTTGCCACTTGTAATCGGGGAACTAAGTTATCGTGACGACTTAGTTAAAGACTTCGCCTGCATCGGAGATCAGAATGGAGACGGAAGGTCCGACCTACTTGTCAGCATCAGGGATTTACATGAATACCATATCTACCTTGGGAATGATATGCTGCCAGATCAACCTGACTATATCCTTCAGCCATACCCTCGCGACTTGGTCGATGTTCTCATTGTCGGATATTTAGGAAGACTGGATACTGTTCATACAAATAGTTTTACAACATGGAGTTTCACACCTGACTCAGCCAGATCACTCGCTTTCTATTCAAATATTGGCGATGACGAGAATATTCCGTTTATACATTTTGATGATACTCTTGGCACCGACTACCGACGTACAATTAGTGGCATTGAATCAAGACCATTCGACTTCAATGGTGACCAATTTGATGACTTTATTTGCTATCGACAGATTGAACGGACGTTTATGCGAGTCGAGATTTACTTCGGAGGGGAGGCTTTGGACACAATTCCCGACTGGACAAAATGCTACTCAAATGTGGTAAGAATTGCATTTTCCTATTCAGGTGGCCGCGATGTCAACGCCGACGGTTACGACGATTTCCTTATCAGAGATCAAACTCGTGTATATCAGTTATTTCTTGGCGGAGCCGAGCCCGACACGATGCCCGTCCTTAGTTTCATGGATACCTGTTTTCACGTAGAGAACGCCACGGTTAGAATGGATGGTGGATTTGCCCTGCTTCAAGACGTGAACGATGATGGTTACGACGACTTCGGTGTATATGCCAAATATGTCAATCGAGAGCTAATGGATCGCCCGACGAGAATTTACCTTTTCTATGGCGGAGGAGAGATCGATGCCGAACCTGATTTAATTCTTGATGGTCATCGTGGTCCTGCTGGTGATTATTCAAGTCTTACCGGAGGCGACTTCAATGGCGATGGTGTGGGCGACATCGCTGTTGGTTATTGGGCTCCCATACCCTACACATGGGCGGAAGTCCAGATTCATTTGGGGAATAGGTGGATGGATGAAGAAGCCGATATTTATGTACCAAGTTCCGCCTATGGAGGACGTTATTTTATGTTAGGAGCTTCTGTTGGAGGGGTAGGAGATTATAATGGTGATGGTACGGACGATATTATGGTACAAACGGCAGGAGAACCTCAATTGGTAAATTTAGCCGGGAGTCACGCTTGGACTCTTGGATTAAACGAACCACAGCGCCCATTGAAACTGGACTTTTCGATCACTGCCGCGCCTAATCCGTTTAATCGAAATACAGAAATCACCTTCAAGGTTTCACATTCTGGCAATTATCGTGTCGAAGTTTTCGACATCGAAGGCAGGCTAGTCTCGGAATTGACTGACAGGCAGGGACGCCTGTCGTACGGGGCGGGGGAGCATACGTTCATCTGGCAGGCTCCAACGGCAGGGGTGTATTTGGTGGCAGTGACGTCGGATCGAGGAGTAAGGGTAGTGAGGAAGGTGGTGTGTCTTAGATGAGTGCAGTAGTGCAGTAGTGGGCGAAGGCGAGCTTCGCCCGTACGGTATGGTGACAGGCAGGGACGCCTGTCGTACGGATCGGGGCTCGTAAACGGCCGGGGCTCGTAAACGGCCCCTACGCGGGGGATTGTTTGGCGGTGTATGGCCGGGGCTCGTAAACGGCCCCTACGCGGCGGGAACTTAATGAGGTGACAGGCAGGGACGCCTGTCATACTGATCGGGGCTCGTAAACGGCCCCTACGCGGGGGGCGAAGGCGAGCTTCGCCCATACGATAAGGGGACAGGCTGGGACGCCAATCCTCCCAATTGTAAAAAACCTTCGCAAATGCGAAGGTTTTTTTCGTACGCCCGGAGGGACTCGAACCCCCGACCCTCTGGTTCGAAGCCAGATGCTCTATCCAACTGAGCTACGGGCGCAAGGGAAGTAGAAAGTGAGAAAGTAGAAAGTAGAAAGTAGAAAGTACGAAAGTGGAAACCCTCCGGATGGAGGGTTTCTTGTACGCCCGGAGGGATTCGAACCCCCGACCTCCTGGTTCGTAGCCAGATGCTCTATCCAACTGAGCTACGGGCGCATGACAGACACATATAATACGAAAGTGAACTCGAAGAGTCAAGCTGGAAAGTGAGAAAGTAAGAAAGTGGGAAAGTCTGAAAGTTGGAAAGATGCCAGCCGGTTATTGTTTTTTCCGTCTTCCATCTTCCATGTTCCATATTCCATCGAAACATTGCGCTGAAGATGAATATTTCGTAAGTTGACAATAATTATTTCTCAGCGCCAAACGCCGGTTTGTCGGCGTCGTTATTATTGGTAACGTCCTTTCAAACCCGCCCAGCGGAGCTGGCCGGGCCACACGCACCTTGGTCAACGATTGCATAAATAGATCCGCTCACTGTGAGTGGTCATAAAGTTCAGTCTCGTAATTAACTAAGCTGTTAATCAGTTATGGAGGGCGGGATTAATCCCGCCCTCCAAGCGCAATGGGGCTCCTTAGCCATTTAAGGGACTGGACATTAGCTAATAATCAGCAGTGGCTCCGAATTAGAAATTCAGGTTTCTCCTTTTGCCGCAAATTTTTCCGAAATGGGCCAATAAGGCTCCAATAGCCATTCTTCTTGTCGTCGGGATTCTCAGCGCCGGAGCGGTCGGCTTCATCTGGTATTACGGCTCGCCGCTCTATACCGACGTCGGGTATCGTCCAACCCAGCCGGTTCCGTTCAGCCATAAGCTCCACGCGGGCGATCTGGGGATGGACTGCCGTTATTGCCATAGCCAAGTGGAGCAGTCAGCTCACGCCAACATTCCTGCCCCGGCAACCTGCATGAACTGTCACTCGATCATCCTGAAGGACAGCCCGAAACTTCTTCCGATCCGCGAAGCCGTTGCGACTGGCAAACCGGTCCAGTGGGTACGCGTTCACAAACTTCCCGACTATGCCTATTTCGATCACTCGGCTCATCTGCGCGCCGGGGTGAGCTGTTTCTCGTGTCACGGGAACATCCCGCAGGAAGAGGTTGTGATGCAGAAGGAGCCGCTCTCGATGAGCTGGTGTCTTGACTGCCACCGCAACCCATTGCCGAATCTTAGACCTGCTGACCAGGTCACCAATTTCAAGTGGACGCCTCCAGCAGATTTTGCTAATATGACCCAACAGATAATGAACGATAAGAAATTGAAACCACCGACCGATTGTTCGGGGTGCCACCGATGAAGATAATTAATAATGAAGAATTAATAATTAATAATCGGAATGGCTCGGCCGCGGCGGTTCAAGAAGAGGTGAATTCCCGCCGGGCGTTGTTAAGGTTGCCGATGAGGGTTGTGGAAGTAGTCCAGATGGATTCCCGCCTGCGCGGGAATGATGAGACGCTATTGACTGCCGACCGCGGCGGGTCGGCAGTGGGAGATTCCGGCTTTCGCCGGAATGATGATGAACAGAAGACAGATTCCGGCTTTCGCCGGAATGATGAGGAAATGAATGGGAATGATGGGAAGAAGCATTGGCGGTCGTTGGATGAATTGAAGGGGACGGAAGAGTTTCAGTCGTTCCAGACGCGGGAGTTTCAGCCGGGAGCATCGGAGCTTGAAGATCCGGTGTCACGGCGGCAGTTCCTTAGCCTGATGGGGGCATCGGTGGCGCTGGCGGGGCTCGCAGGTTGCCGGAAGCCGGTTGAGAAGATTGTGCCTTATGTGAAGACGCCTGAAGAGACGGTGATCGGTCGGCCGGAGCAATATGCGACGAGTGCGGTGATTGCCGGGTCAGTGGCGGGGTTGCTGGTGACGTCACGTGACGGCAGGCCGATCAAGATTGAGGGTAATCCGTTGCATCCGGCGTCGCTGGGAGGGACGACGGTTTTTCAGCAGGCGTCGATTTTGGGATTGTACGATCAGGATCGGTCGAAGAAAGTGCTCAATCGGGGGGTGGAAAGCGACTGGGAGAGTTTTGTTGATTTTTGGCGGGAGGGTATAGCGCCGCTTAAGGTCGATGGCGGAGGGGGGATGGCGGTTATCAGCGAGACAATATCTTCGCCGACAATGAAAAGGTTGAAGGAGGAATTTAAGAAGAGCTTTGCGAGTGCGATTTGGGTCGAGTATGATCCGGTCTCAGATTCAAATGTTTTATCGGGACTGAAGTGGGCGCTTGGCGGTGATTATGCACCTATTTATGACTACAGCAAGCCTAAGGTCGTTGTTTCGCTTGACGCGGATTTTCTGAACCTTGAAGGTGACGTAGCCGCCAACACCCGGCAGTTTGCCGAGGGGCGAAGGATCACGAACGAACGCTCTGAGATGAACCGGCTCTACGTGGTTGAGTCGAATTTCTCGCTGACCGGTGCGACTGCTGATCACCGGCTAAGGGCGAGGAGTGCTGACATTGGAACGATTGCGGCGGCGCTTGGCTCCGAGCTTACCCGACTCGGAGTCAATGTCCCGATGCACGTAACAGCGGGGGAGCTTTCCGAAAAGGGAAGCAAATTCGTGAAGGCGCTCGCAAAAGACTTGGTGGCTCATGTGGGTGAGTCGCTTGTGGTGGGTGGCTGGAGTCTGCCACCGGCGGTTCATATGATGGTGACGGCGATCAACGAAGCGCTTGGCAACGTTGGGCATGGCGTCTCTTATGTATCTTCGACCAGCACATCGGAGACCCGACTTCAGAAGCTAACCGATGCGATTGGTTCAGGGAAAATTGAAACGCTGATTGTGCTTGGCGGCAATCCGGTTCATACTGCCGGGAATTTTGCGGAATTGCTGGGAAGTAAGGTCAAACATGTTATCCGGCTTGGTGATCACTTCGATGAGACCTCCAAGGATGCTGAGTGGCATCTACCGCGCTCACATTTTCTTGAATCGTGGGGGGATAGTCAGGCGACTGACGGGACGTTCGGGATTCAACAGCCACTTATAGAACCACTTTTCCATAGTAAGAGCGACATTGAGTTGATCGGAATGCTGATGACAGGAGTGGAGGTGAGAGGGTACGACCTGACCCGTGAGACGTGGAAGAATTATCTGCCGGTGCCTGGCTTTGAAAAATCGTGGCGACAGGTGCTACACGATGGAGCCTTGCCTCTGAGTCCGCTTCAACGGCTGACGCCTTCATTCCAGCCGAGCGGTTGGGCGCAGTACGTCAGTTTGCACGAGTCGGAGGGCGTTAATAGCTTCCAAGCTGGTTTTAAGGGATTGGAAGTCGTATTCAAGCCGTCACCTTCAGTTTGGGACGGTCGGTACGCGAACAACGGCTGGTTGCAGGAACTTCCTGATCCGATGACGAAGCTGGTGTGGGATAATGCCGCACTGATCAGCCCGAAGACGGCGGCAGATCTTGGCGTTGAAACCGAAGACGTGATTGAGATAGGGACTGGCGGACAAGGCAAGGTGGAGGCTCCGGTCTATATCCTGCCGGGTCATGCTGATGACTCGATCACGGTGACGCTTGGGTATGGACGCAAGGGCGTTGGCAAGGTCGCTGATGGAGCGGGCTTCGACGCGTACAGCATCTGGGCGGTTTCGATGACTGGAGTATCTTTCCGTGCAGATGTGAAGAAGACCGGGAAAACCTACAAGCTTGCTTCATCGCAAAACCATCATTCGATGGAAGGCAGGCCGATAGTTCGGGAAGGGACGCTTGATGAGTACAAAGCTCACCCGGAATTTGCGGCTGAGATGGTTCACATGGGCGCTGAGCCGTCGATGTGGGACGAGCATAAGTACGACGAGGGCTACCAGTGGGGGATGACGATTGACCTCAACACCTGCACCGGCTGTAATGCCTGCGCGATAGCTTGCCAGAGCGAGAACAACATCCCCATCGTCGGCAAGGAACAGGTTGCGAGGGGC
>CAYHEC010000062.1:0-9582 GCA_964355675.1 uncultured Caldithrix sp. | reverse complement strand
CATAGACTGTTTTATGGAGAACACGATCCCTATAAGAAATATTTCAAAGAACTCGGGGACACCCTGCGACAAATAATTGTAAATTCGCGTTAGGAGTTCAACTTATCTCTATAATCGGTAGAATTTTATTGAGAGTAAGAAACTTCAATATTGCCTATCTCAAGGCCGTAACAATGCCGTTTCGTTTGAAACTCAGACGACTGACTGGCAGGTCCCACATTGCCGGTATCCGGGCATTACTGAACGATCAGCAGAGACTTTGTGCTGGCTTTGAGCAAAACTACTCCCTGTTTTTCGAACGAAGAGCGCAATGGATAGCTATCCACCAACCGAACGATAATCCTCCTCCCAAGCCACTTAACGAGATAATACCCCACCCTGAAAGAATTCTCGTTCTTTCCCCACATCCTGATGACGAAGTTATCGGTTGTGGCGGAACTATCCTCAAATATTTATCGACGGGAAGCGCGGTTACAGTTGTTCATATCACTGACGGTTCGGATTGCGCGGCTCTGCGAGGTGCGGAACCGAGTTTTCGTTCGACTGCCAGGTTGGATGAAGCAAGGCGAGTCGCAAAATACCTGCAAATCAAGGATTTACGGCTTTGGAGATTGCCTGATTCTCTTTTCGAGGTCGATGATGAGCTGGTCCGCAAGATGCACGAGCTTCTCGATGAACTGAAACCAGATTTAATTTTTCTCCCGTTTATCAATGACTTGCATCCCGATCATATCAAGACCAACCACATGCTTTATCAAGCGCTCCAATTAGCCGATAATCAACAGGATGCGCTAATTTGTTTCTATGAGACCTGGGCAATCGTACCCGCCAATGCTTACATGGCTACCACCGAGTATTTTGAACGAAAAGCCGAGGCGCTTGCCCTTTATCCAATCCCGATGAAGGTTGTCGATTATATTCGATTCTGCGCTCGGCGCGAAGCCTACCACCATTATCAATTCAGCAATAATTTGGGGTTTGTGGAAAATTTTACTATTTTGGACACTCCGGCCTTTTTGAAATTGATGAAGGATGAAGAATAGTTGACCTCCAGAGAAATCGACATCGACCTGATTCCGGTCAAACAGCTCGTAGCCTTTTCAGCGGAAATCGAAGCTAATCCGGTCAAATTTGCCGTAGCTCCCATCGATCCCCATCGAGCGTTGGCACACTCCAAAAATCCTGTCGCCCGCGATCAGGATATCGGGATGGTCGTTGCATATTCATCTGGGAAGTGTATCGGCTATGTAGGGATGATGCCGATGATGGGCAAGATCGATGGTGAATCTCGAAAAATCCTCGCGCCAACCACGCAGTTTGTCCATCCCGATTTTCGCAAGAAACCGCCCGACTGGCCCGGCACTGTTGCCGATATGATGTATCAGAAGGCTTTTACTACCGGACATGATCAGATGATTACCGGATTTAACGAACCGGGTGAACGGATCTATAGCCGCCGACCGGAGTGGTTTACTCCACTGTCCTCATATCAATTCTTGAGGATAAGATTGACTCCTTTCCAGCCGTTAAGTTCGGCTATACGCAGAGTGGCGTTAAAGACTGGAAATAAAGCCTTAACAAAAGCATACGCACTATCACACAGCGTATTTAATAAACCACTGGAAGGATTGGTCGAAAAGGTATTGCAGGTCAAAAGGGACGTCAGGTTAAACTCGATACAGGTTGTTCAAACGCCATTGCTCGATGTTGAAAGTAATAGTTCTTACAGATCTTCAGAGAACACGAACATGAGTGTCGCAGGGTGTCATCACCCTGCGACAAATAATTGTTTAGCAACTCATCCGCAGGGTGAGGACACCCTGCGGCAGGGAACCACCATTCTCGGACAGTCTGCAAAGGCTGACTCGAATCCCAGCTTCCCGCGATCGCAAGCCGTAATCAACTGGATGATCTCTCTGCCCTGGCACGAGACCGGCAAGGTTTCGTACCCGCGATACCACTTTCATAATCCTCGTGACCGATTTGGTTACCACGCATATCATTTGTTCAATCCTCAAAATGTGCTGGTCGGATACTTTGTGCTTTGCTATTCAACTGAACGTCTTTACACGACAGTTCGAATTCTCGATTATCATCTCGACGCTGACGACGCTAATAAATTCATTTTCAATATCGCCCTCCAAAAAGCGCTTGCTTTAGGCGCCAACCAAATTGAGTGTGGTGGCGAATTCCTTCCATCGATCAACACCAGCTCACTGCTTCGGAAATTAATAACCATACTGGAACGGAAGTATTTCATGTTTATGGCTCCCGATAGTCCGTTTCGAGGAAGAGAGCATCAAGTTAAGCTCAGTTATTGTGATGGCGAAAGGCCCTTCATTTAAAGGTGGGTGGTATGCGTTTACAATTACTTGTCGCAGGGTGAGGACACCCTGCGACACACATTCACCCTGCGACACACAACCTCGTATCGGTTCGATTTTCCACAAGTACTCGATTGACTGAAATCTCACGTAATAAAACACTGCACGGTTTAACTTGGAGCTTTATCGAACGGATCGGGCAACAAGGCGTGCAGTTCTTCATCTCGATCATACTCGCCCGGTTGCTCCTTCCGGCTGAATTTGGTTTGATCGCGATGCTCATGCTCTTCATGTCTTTGGCGCAAGCAATTCTTGACAGTGGATTTGGGTTCGCGTTGATACGTAAACAGGACGCCAGCAGTCTCGACGAGAGTTCGATATTCTATTTCAATATCGTTCTCGGATTTGTTGTTACAGGCTTGTTCGTACTTTCAGCCCCTTGGATATCTGCTTTCTATGAAACCCCTCTTCTAATTCCGATTATCCGTTGGACATCGCTAAATCTGATTATCAACTCCTTGGGTGTTGTCCAAACAGCTTTAATGACGAAACGCGTCGATTTTAAGACACAGATGAAGGCGAGCATTATCGCGACAGTACTTTCGGGTGGAGTGGGAATATACCTTGCCTATCATGGCTTCGGAGTTTGGAGTCTCGTCGTTCAATCACTTGCCGCCAACGCATTTCGGACGATACTGATTTGGACTCTCAACACATGGCGGCCAGTATGGGGGTTCAGTCTGAGCTCGCTGGCTGAGATGTTTCCTTACGGTTCAAGATTGCTGATGACCAGCATGATAAACACTGTTTTCAATAATATTTATTATCTGATTATCGGTAAACTCTTTACTGCCACGGATCTGGGTTACTATAGTCGAGCTCAGAGCATTCAGCAATTGCCCGTTCAACATATTCTCACTTCAACTGTAGCGCGTGTACTATTTCCGGTGTTTGCATCGCTTCAGCATGAAAAGGAGAGGTTGAAAAGGACTTTTCGTAAGGCTCTTTCATCGATGGCATTAATCACATTTCCACTATTAATTGGAATGATTATTATTGCCAAACCGTTGGTACTCGTACTGTTGACAGAGAAGTGGTTGCCCTCTGTTCCCTACCTACAGCTTATTTGCGTCGTCGGGTTGCTATACCCGTTGCAACAAGTGGGGATGGAAAACATTAAAGCGCTGGGTCGCTCGGATCTTTTTTTTCGGATAGAGGCGCTAACCAAGATTCTGATATTGATCGCGATAGCTATCACATATCGTTGGGGCATCAAACCGATGATTTATGGGCAGATCGTCACAGCCTGTATGGCGTACGTAGTAACCAGTATTCATATTCACCAACTGATTGATTATCCGCTTTGGGAACAATTACTTGACTTATTCCCCAGCCTCTCCGTTGCGATCCTGATGGGAGTTGCAATCGCTCTATTGGGGTTCATCGGAATTGAGAGTCATACTATCTTGTTGATAAGTCAAGTCGTTGTAGGCGGGGTTGTTTTTGGAATGCTTTGTTATGTATTTAAATTATCATCATTTAGAGAAGTACTCGAAATGGTCAAATCCAGATCAGAGTTGCCGAATAAAATTGTCTGAATCACCGCGTTGGAATGATTTCCTGCCCCAGGGTGGGGACACCCTGAGGCAAAGACAATTTGTCGCAGGGTGTCCCCACCCTGCGACAGGGAAGTAAGTTGTAAGGGTAGCGGCGAATTTATTCGCCGCACGTTCCAGACGGCAAGATCATTTTGATTTGGGCGATTGAAATCGCCCGTACCGAGCAATCTAAAGCATTTGCGAGGAACGCTATGAAAGCCATTTTCGATCAGGCGTCCGCCGCCAATCCACTCCATCGGACGAAGGCTATGCTTATTCTATTTGTCACCATCTGCATCTGTTTACCAACGGCAAATTCCTACGCCCAGCCGGAGTCTCTGCTACGAAGTCTGGTTCCGTTTCCGCAACAGGCGATAATTCTTGCATCGAGCGGAGTGAGTATAACCAGCGGCGACGAATGTCAGATCGTCATCGGAGATAGTCCCTCGCTGATTTCACAGCAGATTGCGGATTCACTTTTGGCGCTTTTGACAGATACTTTCGATCTGCGGAATGTTCGCGTTGTCCGTCTCGCCGATCAGTCGGGCGATATAGCCACATTTAATATATATTTGGAAGATGAAATTCCGGGCTGGGATGAGGTTCGCCTCGCTTGGTCGAACCAATTTGGCTCCTTGGCGCTCCATGAAGAGGGTTATTTTCATTTGGTTGCTCCTCGATTCGTCTTGCTCGAAGGAAAAGACGCGAACGGCTTGATGTACGGCTGGCAGACCATGAAACGCCTCCTCCAGCAACATCCCGACGGCGGCGTAATGGAGGAGGGATGTGTCATCCTCGATTATCCTGAGTTCCCCGACCGCATCCTAAGGACATCCTCGAACTTTCAAGTCGCCGCCAATATTCCGCCGCTAATCAGTCTTGCCCAACGCGCCTGGAGCGCCCGGATGAACAAGATCGCCGTCAACGACGTCAAGTTTAACCGGCTCGATCAGGTAATTGCCCAATATTTCGTTAACGTGGCGACATTCCGTGCCGAACTTGACCGTCTCCATCTTGAAGTCATCCCCGGCGTCGCCGACTTCGGCTACTCGGAAGGGATGCTTTGGGACAACCCTAACCTTGCTGAGGGAGTCCCGGTCCGAAATGCCCGACTGGTGGTCGAAGACGGTGTCGGCAGATTGATTCCTGATCCCGGAATGACCTTGTCCAATGGCGATTTTGAAAATGTTCAGAATAATCGATTCGCCGGATTCACCAATCAAGAGAATGCTGGAGTTTCAGTTTTCGATGACCAGCAAGTTGCCCACTCGGGCAGTCACTCAGTACGAATGGAGAATTTCCGGCAGGGCAACGACGCTGGAAACTGCCGTTTCCAAATGATGCTCGATTGCGAACCATTCCGCAACTACTACTTCTCAATTTGGGTACGCACAAGAAACTATGATGCAGACTGGGGCGTTCAAGCGATTCCTTTCGTTTGGGAGAACGGCAACCTCGGTCAACCGCTTGCCTATCCAGAATTTGGCGTGGGCGCTAATGAGGATTGGCGGAAATTAGAGATCAGCTTCAATTCGCTCAATCACCAGCAAATCAGGCTCTACTTCGGCGTCTGGGGAGGACGCGCAGGGCAGGTCTGGTTCGATGAGGCTGAGTTGCGCGAGATCGCTTTTGTTAATTTACTCCGGCGGGAAGGCTGTCCATTGACCATTACGTCAAGCGACGGTGAGACTGTCTATCAAGAGGGCGAAGATTTTGAACAATTGGTTGATCCGATGACCGGATACATCCAATGGCCCGGCGACTTCAATGTCTATCACGAGCCACCTGAACTCCGCGTAACCGGTAATCAAATTCAGGACGGCGACACATTACTTGCGAGTTTCTATCACCCGATATTGATCTACTACGGGCAGGTGATGGCTTGTCCATCGGAAGATGAAACCTACCAGTGGCTGGATGAAGACGCCCACAGAATTTCAGAGCTTTGGGATCCAAAAAGCTTTTTCCTCGGCTATGACGAAATTCGCGTCCTCAACTGGGACGAAGCTTGTCAAAGTAGAGGAATGACTCCGGGAGAAATTCTTTCCAACTCCGTAGCCCGATGCACGAGTATCTATCAGGATATAGTAGAGGATTGCCCGCTCTATCTTTGGTCGGATATGTTCGATCCGTTTCATAACGCAGTCGATCAATATTATTTGGTGAATGGATCTCTGGCTGGGGCAGGCGAAGGGTTGTCGGATAATGTCAGGGTGGTAGTATGGCGTAACGCAGTGAATTCTTTCAGATATTTTGCCGACCTTGGCTTGGATGTCGTCGGCTCAGCAGATTGCTCGAATAACGCCGATCAGGCGCTGGAAATGAGTGAACATCTCCGCTCAATTCCCGCCGAACATCGACGCGGCATGATGTACACCACTTGGAACAACCGTTACAATTTCATCGAAGAAGCATCGCCCAGTTTCTGGTCGCACTATCCCCATGTTATCGCCGAGCAATCGCTTGAGGTAACCAGAACAATCCAATTCCGCCGAATCTGGCCTGATCAGTATTGGGACGATCCCAATTTTCCTCACGTGGACAGCGTATTCTACAAAATTCCCGGAGACAGCCTATTCAGAGGGGTGCAGGCAACGTATCTCGGTGACAATGAGACATGTCGCGCTGATCTTAATATCGATGATGCGACAGGCTATCGCTACTACATTCTATCCTACGGACCGGGTGGAGGCAACACATCCCCGCCAAACGCCCCGGAGAACACCTATCTGGTCGGCGATGATTGGCAGGAAGTCCCGGCCAACCCAGCAGAAACTCCGGATGTGTTCCGATTGCTTGGCGCATCCCCTAATCCATTCAATTCAAGATCAGTCCTAAGATATGAGTTGCCGTCAGCGGGAGACGTTGCTATAACAGTTGCCGATCTGACCGGACGAAATGTCTTCACTTCGATTGTCAAAGGTGTAAACGGATCCAATCAGTTTCTGATCGATGCAGATAAGCTTGTATCGGGAATTTACATTGTCCGAGTCAGGTGGCAGGATCAGACCGCCACACAACGTATAACCCTCGTAAGGTAAGGAAACTTTGATAAACCCTGCATATCTGAATGTAGTCGATTTATCCGTCCGCTACGGCGGCGTCAAGGCTGTCGATGGGATCAGCTTTTCTGTTGGCGAAGGCGAAATCGCCGCAATTATCGGAGCCAACGGAGCCGGGAAGTCATCGACACTAATGGCAATATCCGGATTAGCGCCTGCATCAGGGGACATCTGGTTTGAAGGCGAGAATATCTCGGCGCTCTCGGCAGTCGATCGCGTGAAGCGCGGCATTATTCAGGTTCCAGAGGGGAGGAGGATCTTCGGCAGGCTGACGGTTATGGAAAATCTAAAAATAGGGGCATTCGGCAGAGCTGATAAATATGACCTTGACGCGGAAATCGAACAAGTCTGCGAACACTTCCCAATCTTGAAAGAGCGAGCAGATCAAAAAGGCGGCACTCTCTCCGGCGGTGAACAGCAAATGTTGGCAATCGCCCGCGGGTTGCTTGCCAAGCCGCGTCTGTTGTTGCTCGATGAACCGTCGCTCGGACTTTCTCCGATCTACTCCCAGCGTATATTCTCAGTCATCAGGCGTCTTGCCAGTGAGGGTAGGACGATTTTATTAGTTGAGCAGAATGCTCGCGCCGCTCTTAAAATTTCTAAAACCGCTTACTGTCTTGAGACTGGTAGAATCTCTTTGCAAGGAAATTCCAAAGACTTGGCTGATGATGAACGAGTGAAGATGGCTTATCTCGGCGGTTAAATTTTTTGTAATATTCGAGGAAGTTCGAATTCATGCAACTTTTTCCTCAGTTGCTGTGTCAATAAGAGTAGGAAACCTGAGGATCGGTTGCCTGCCGGAGTGGCTTGCAAGGGGGCGAATTCGGCGCTGAACAAGAAAATCCTTGAATTAAGGAAACAGAAAATGAAAAGGAATATAACGGTACAGTCAGTAATGGCAACGATGATCGTCACATTGCTGGTAACAAGCTCGTTTGCGACTGGTGAATGCTCTGGTATATGGGTGGGGAAAATCATCTTCAGCGAATCCTCCAAGGCGGAAGTCAATGTAAATTTGACCCAGAATGAAGGTGAAAAAGTCTCGGGGACCATCGCGATAAATGGACGAAAGGGTGAGCCGCTTGAGCTTAAAAACGTGCAACTTGATGGATCGGCGGTCTCTTTCGAGCTGAATGACGGCCGCACAACTGCTTCGTTTAATGGATCGATCAAGCCTGATGGCTCCTCAATGAAAGGCGAGTTTTCACAAGCTGGTCAGGTATTTCCCTTTGAACTATCCCGCAGGCCAGAGGGTCTATCTGCCAAACCGACTAAAACAATTTCTCAGGAATAAACTCATTCCGATTTAATTGTGTGACTTTTCGACGGCGATGCAGTCTTCGTCTGGGCGTCCTATTGTAGGGCGATATAAGCTGTCAACCTTTTAGGGGTTGACAGCTTGTTGTTTGTAGCATATTTTAGGAAGATATAATATTTCTAATTGCAGGAACTGTTAAGGGGAACCAAATCGAACCTCCCACAGTTTCATAAACAGAACGTAATACATCTAACGGTCGAAGTCCACATCCAAAAATACTCACAACGGAAAAGTAATGAAGAAGAAATACGTCATAATGCTCTCCGGCTTGCTTGTGCTCGGCGCCGCCGGGACCATTATGGCCGGCTCCGGATCCAAGTGTGCCAAACGAGCCTCAGCGACTCAAACAATTGAGTCCACTCAAGTAGTTCCGACTGCCAATGAAACTACAGTTGGTACCGAATCGTTAAATAGTGGTTGCGGGACTTGCCCTGCAAGCGCCAAAGCGGCCGTGAAAGAAGCTGGCTGTTGCCCCAGCAAGGTAGAGGGCGCCTCAACTTCGCCTTCAAAAGAATTGACCCCGAGCGACAAATTGTCTGCTGAGAAAGTTGATTCTAAAGGAGCCTGCGGGATGGAATCTGGAGCGAAATGCGGTAGCAAGGTCGAAGGCGCGGGAGTATCTGCACCTGTCGAAAAATCTGCCAAAAAAGCTTCTTGATTTTGGAAGTATAAGTGATCCTAAAATGACCGGTTGCCAAGGTGCAACCGGTCATTTTAATTACCGTATTTAAAGACTTCTTTTCCAAACTGCCATACAAATTATATCTCATTTGATTTTCACCTTAAATGAGCCTATCATATATACTACAATCCTTTACCAACTCCCGCGACTCTTTACACCATTGACCATAGCTCCCTGACTGCTTAATAAGGGCACAGTGAGCACAACATCAGGAGCTTATATGCCCGGAAGCCTCGCCCGTATCTGTAGTCATTGCGCGATGGGAACAAAGGGAGACCGTTGCCTGAAATGCGGTAAACAAACCTTCGAACGCGGCGTCTTTGCTCATTTGTGCGAGCACTGTGGTCACGGATCCGCCAAAGATCACTGCGTTAAATGTGGTAAGCTCGCCACCGGAACTGGAACAACGGGGGTACTCTGCAACCATTGTGGCTTGGCTGAAAAAGCCAATCACTGCATCAAGTGCGGCAAAGCCGTTTAATCAGTTCGATTTATAGTATTACTTCGGGCATTTCATTATAGATGCTTGGAGGGCGGACTTTCAGAGTTCGTTGATTTATTCGTTCGAGTAGAGATTTGACCCTCTTGGAGGGGGGGC
>CAYHEC010000061.1:6365-10036 GCA_964355675.1 uncultured Caldithrix sp. | reverse complement strand
ATTATTAAATCCTATAATAGGAATATTTCAAAGAACTCGAGGACACCCTGCGACACACACTTTCTTATTCTCGGACAGACTCTTCTTTCCGCCTAACTGTCCAACCTCACTCTTTACACTTTCTCACTTTCTCACTTTCGCACTTTCGCACTTTCGCACTCGCTCACTTGCTCACCCGCCGCTTATGACTTATATTGAAAGCTCACACCACAATCTAAATTGCGAGTAATCCCTTTGCGACTTCTGATAGCCACCCTTACCGCCGCCACGGCAATTATCTTGACATTATCGGTTGATGCCAACGCGACCACCGTTCGTTGGCCAGCCGAGTCGATCGAATTAAACGTCCAGTTCGATACATCTGCCCATACCGTCAGCGGCGTCGCCAAATTGTTTATGCCGCTCAAGGGCCCAAAGACGGTCGGTTTTCTATTAAACAAAGAATTCAGCGTCACATCGATCACTGCCAACGGTATCGAATGCGAACCAAATAGTAACGCCAAATACGACAAGTCCGAAGTGTCTGATAATTATGGTGTTTATGGTAAATGGGACTCGACCAAGGCGCTGTTCTGGAGCACTCAAATCCCCAAGAAAGCGCTTCGAAATCGAGATGCGATGCTGGTCGAAGTCCAGTTCTCCGGCAAACTTTATGCCCCACCGGATAACCGTAAATTTTCCCGAGAAGAAATTGCCTTCGAAGTTGACGGTACAATCGGTAAGGAAGGCATCTTCCTCTCAGGCGGCGCGCTTTGGTATCCGCGACTACCCGACGCGCCCTGTCCGTATAAAGTTACTGCACGCGTCCCCAAAGGCTGGAATTTCGTCACCAACGGCTCAGCGTCTGCGCCGACAACTGTTGGGAATTTCACCGAGGTTACTTATACTGCCGAATTTCCCACCAATGGCATAGATTTATCCGCCGGTCCCTTTGTGATAAAATCAATTCAACACGAAGGTGTCACCGTCTCGACCTATTTCCTCCCTGCTGAAGCTGATCTCGCTGATGGCTACCTCGAAGCCTGCAAGAAATTTCTGTCGATGTACTCCGCTTTAATTGGCCCTTATCCCTTCCCGAAGTTTGCCGTCGTCGATAACTTCCTTCCTTCAGGCTACGGAATGCCGGGCTGGACGCTACTCGGTTCAGAGGTTATTCGTCTTCCGTTCATCAAGGAAACATCCCTCGGCCACGAAATCCTTCACAACTGGTTCGGCAATGGCATCGAGGTCGATTATCGCGAAGGTAACTGGTGCGAAGGTCTTACCACCTATTTAGCCGACTACAAATACAAAGCCGACGGAGACAGCGCCGCCGCCGTTGAATACCGCAACAATACGCTCCGCGAGTACGCCGATTTTGTCAATGCTGAAAATGATTATCCGGTAAAGGAATTCGTCGGGCGCACCAATCAGGCCGACCGCGCCATTGGCTACGGCAAAGTGATGATGATCTTCCACATGCTGAAAACAATGTATGATCAGGAAGACACTACCCTTTTCATCAAGGTCATTCAACAAGCATATAAAGAAAACCTTGGCAAACCGATGTCGTGGTTCCAGTGGAGACAGCTATTCGAACGCCGACTGGGACAGAAAATCGATTGGTTTTTCGCCGAATGGCTCGACAGAAAAGGCAGACCAAGCATTAAAATCGAAAATGCGTCCGTTGTGCACGATCAAGGCTCATGGATGGCTCAGTTCGACGTTATCACCGAACCGGTTGACCCCAAACCTTATATTTTTTCGCTGAATATTCGCGGCGTCTCTGATGAAGGACAGTTCGATTACTCGGTATTCATTCAGGAATCGCCGCAGAGAGTCAGCCTTGCCGGGCCAGGGTATCTCGAATTTCTTCGAGCTGATCCGGCATGCAACCTCTTTCGTGTCCTCTACCCAGAGGAAGCGCCTTTAACCCTTGCCGCCTTCATCGGTGACAAAGAAGGCATTCTGGTCGTTCCTGCCAAGGGGGTCTTAGCGGCCGGTTACAAGGAGGCGGCCGAAGGACTAAAAACTGCTGGTCAGACGGTCATTACCGACGCCGAATTCAAGCCCGAGATGGCAAAGAAATCA
This sequence comes from uncultured Caldithrix sp., assembly GCA_964355675.1. Taxonomy (GTDB): domain Bacteria; phylum Electryoneota; class AABM5-125-24; order Hatepunaeales; family Hatepunaeaceae; genus CAMBDS01. The sequence goes on along the minus strand of CAYHEC010000061.1, from coordinate 7,966 downwards.
CTTTGGCTGTTCGGATCGCCGGATGAGAACAGCGTCACGGCCAAGTACACACCGGACAAGAGTCGGATGGAGTTTCTTCCCGGCAAGCCTGCCAGATGGAAGGAAGAAGATCCTACCCCACCCGGAATTGGTTTTCGAGTTGAAGAATTCCGCAACGGACCCTTCACCGCTACGATGATCTTTCCGAATCCGCAAAGCGCTGAAAAGTGCATCGTTTATACAGCATCGATGCCGGGCGCCAATCCTGTCGGCGGTACGCGAAAAATCCCCCATTATGGAAAGTATAGTTACTTGATGTTCGAAGGGGAAACGAATGTCCGCAAGGGAGCTTGGGCGGCGGCTGGCAAGTGTCCGATGATTTGGGAGGCGCCAGCAGTTCCGGAAGGGGATAAGCGGTAGGTAGAGATGGCGAGCAGATGAGCGGTATCATTACAAATGCCTCAGGGTACGGATACCCTGAGGCATTCTTTTCTTGGAGAGCGGCTTTTCAAGCCGCTCTTGCTTTTATCGTAGTAGGTTCTGTCGCAGGGTGCGGACACCTTGCGACAGAAGAATCCAACAAAGATGCTACTTCACGAGGGTCAACTTCTGGACGTCCGTGAAATTTTCTGCATGCATCTTCACCATGTATAACCCAGCGGAACTCCAATCGATGGTAAGATCGATTCTATCGAATGTAGAAATTGTGCTTCCGGCACGGCGAACCAGTGCATCAGCCAAACTTGCTTGATTACTTTCTCGACGAATCATGGCGATCTCTTGATCTATAGAATTGTTATATTATTGTTATTTCAATATAATACAATAATTCTAATAAATCAAGTATTATTTAACCCTATATGGGAATATTTCAAAGAACTCGGGGACACCCTGCCGCAAGAATCAACAATCTCGGACAGTCTGAATTGAGCCTTTCCGACAACGGTAACCGCTTGCCGTACTTGCGGTTCAGTTTATCGGAAAAACCACAAAGATGACCGCGTCCCAAACGGCATGAGAGATTATTCCGGGCCAGACCGATCTGAAATATTTGTACATCAAAGCCCAAAAAAGCCCACAAATCAGCGCCGCCATGATCAGCATGAAATTGAACGACCAAATATGGATCAGCGTATAGATCAGCGTGGCAACGACCAATCCCGTCCATTCGCCAAGCTTGAGCGACATTCTGCGCTGAACGAATCCCCGCCAGAAGATCTCCTCTGCCGGACCGATCCACAACAGAAGCAATGCTCCGATCACCCATCCCGTCGCCTGCGATTTCGTGCCGTAAATACCAGCAATCTGTGGCTTGGCAAAATCGAACAACAGGCTTGAAATCCTGTCGCCAAGGAAGAACACACCGTACAACGCCGCCGCCGCTACAAGCCCAATCCAGATATGCGAAGGCCGGAACTCGAAAGCCTCATCGAACGACCAGCGCGGGAAAGCCGCCTCGCGTCGCTCGCGCCTGCCAACAATGAGGCTTGAGATCATCAAAATGCCAGCCGCAACCGCCATTCCGCCCCAAAAATTGACCAGACCAGCCGTCCAGGGAGAAAAGAGGACGAACCAGCCGATGGCGGCAAGGAGTATAAGTGGGTAAGTGGTCAAGTGGTCAA
>CAYHEC010000061.1:0-6265 GCA_964355675.1 uncultured Caldithrix sp. | reverse complement strand
GTGCTCAAGTGACAGGTGATGGATTAGTGTGCTGTCACACGTCCCGTGTGACAGCCGTGTGCCTTGTAACGCGTCGCACGAGACATGCGACGCCACGAAGACGCTGTGGTCAAGTGCTCAAGTGCTCAAGTGACAGGTGATGGATTAGTGTGCTGTCACACGTCCCGTGTGACAGCTGTGTGCCTTGTAACGCGTCGCACGAGACATGCGACGCCACGAAGACGCTGTTGGACTTGTGCATGGATTTACTTTATCAACACGCCAACGACAATCGAGATCGCCAGCAAAACACCAAACATCAACTGATGCTGAGCCGTCTGCACGTCAAGTGTGGCAATGTCTTCGACGTTGCCAGACTTGCTGGCAATCATCTGCCGGACATTCTTCAGCGCGGGGACGATGCTGATAAAAACAATAAGCGAATAGATCGGCAGAATTTTGTAAAACACCATCAAACCAATCGCCGCGAAAGCTCCCAGTACGAGAAAGATGTACTCAACTTTGGCGGCTTTGTGGCCGATCAATCCGGCAAAAGTCTTGACGCGGGCTTCAGTGTCGTGAGTGATGTCGCGTGTGTTGTTAGCGTGAAGAATCGCCGCGGTCAGCATCCCGATAGGGATCGAGACTAATAACGGGACTTTTAAGCCGTTCATGGTGAAGTCGCCGGTCAGGGCGTAGTACGAACCGATGGTCATCAACGGTCCCATCAGTGTAAAAACACCGATGTCTCCGAGAGCGATGTACTTGAAACCGATAGGCTTGCCGCAATAGAGGTAGCCACCAATCAGTCCGACCGCTCCGAGTATGAACATCGGCAGACCGCGGAAATAGAGCAACACCAGCCCAAACAGGACACCCAGACCAAACAACAGCAAACCGCCGTTAAGGATCTGTTTGGCAGTAAGCAGACCTTCGACAACGACCCGACTGGACCCGAAAGTGTAGTTTTTATCGACGCCTTTTATGTAGTCGTAGTAGTCGCTGACGAGATTCGTCCCGCCGTGATAGAGGATCGAGCAGATGAATACGATGGGGAAAAGTTCCCACATCACATCGCCGCGAAAGTTCAGAGCGAGCATCGCGCCGACGAGTATCGGCACCACCGATGCAGGAAAGGCGAAAGCGCGGATAGCTTGAAGCCAGATGCTGAAACTGCTTCGGGGTTGAACGGCTGTATTGGAAGTCATAAGATTACCTTGATTGAAAGATGGAATTAAGTAGGGTCTGCTGAAAAAGTCACACAGGTAGCGGCGAATTCATTCGCCGTGCATTTGGTAAGCACGAAATATATGAATTAGTATGCTGTCATACGATTGTGTGTGACGACAGGGCAAATTAAAGTCGTCTTAAAGATAGATCACCCTGAATTAAAAGTCAACGCGGATTATGGATTTGGATGATTGGACGTGGTAATCACGCCATAATATTCCTCGTGGCGTCGCATGTCTCGTGCGACGCGCGACAGCATTTGGAATTTGATTATTTTTCGTTATATTTAAGTATGTAACGTCTAAATTGAACTTGGAAAAGAACAATGAAACTCGCCAATACAGGACTCTGGGTCGCGCTTGTCGCGGCAATCGGACTCACGGCAAACCTCACCGCTGAACCGGTAACCTACTACGGCTACTTCAGCGATATCGAAACTACCATAAACGGTGAGGTCATCTTCTTCTGGACTGCCGACACACTCTTCGGACCGCTCCGCTCGAATGACTATATCGGGCTGAAGTATTCACCAACTTTTTACGACCGCGTCATCTGTCGCGGCTTTCGGTATTACCAACCGCAAAATATCCACTTCGAAGTCCCGCCGGTGCTCGGCGGAGGACCTTTCCGTTTCGTTGACAGTTACCCTCACCTCATCGATCAGGCAGATATCACAATCGACTCCGATTCCGGCAGATATTTGACGATCATCAGGTTCCGAAGCCTCGACGAGACAATCGTTTCTCAAATACCTTTAAATCACGTTGGCAACGAAGAGGTGGTGCAATTCATCGAGGCTGAAGAACGGCATATTATCTACGTCGATGGAGCGGTTGACGTCGAAGGCATTGTCGCGGGGCAAGTGACAATCTACGCCTCCGAAGACATCGGACTGCGCGATGATGTACGGTATCTGGGATCTGATTCCATGGGAAGCTTTAATTCTGACAGTGTTACGGCGATATTAGGACTCGTTTCTCAGAAGAACATGATTATACGAAATACGACGGCAAACGGGCGGGGTAATGGCCATGGCGTTGCGAGAGATGATCTAAACCGTCATTCGATTGCGATTAATGGGTCGTTGATTGCGCTCAATGGGTCGTTCACTTTCGACGACCAGAACGAAGACTGGGATCCGTATCAAGGACCGACGCCGGATTTTCGCGGGAGAATCTACCTGAAGGGCGGGATAGCTCAGAAGCGACGTGGGTTCATCCATCGCAGTAATCACGGCGACACCGGCTATGATAAAAGCTACCGTTACGATTCAAGACTGAGAACAATGGCTCCGCCGGGGTTGGCAGTAGAGGATAATCCCAACATTTCCGGCGACCATCTTAGAATCGATCTGTCAGCGGGGGAATACACGCTCAGCGACGTCACCGTCGCGACGATGATTATTCGTCCCGGAACTACTCTGAGGCTTGGGATTGGAAATGCCCTGACGGTTTCGGATACCTTGCTGGTCGAAGGAACGAGCGACGCTCCAGTCAGGATCATCGCCGATGCAGGGTGGTCGGTGGTTGAGGTGCGTGGAGGGGCAAGGGCGTTATCACTGCGTCATCTCAGGTTTAGCAACGGTGTTGAGTTTGTCACTGACGCCGAATCGATTACCGCCTCGAATGTTCAATTTTCCGATGAAGTCACCCATCGCGGTCGGGCAGTTTTCGATAGCTGTGAATTTCGGGACGAAGTCCGGATGACGCCGGTCGGCTCGCTGAGTCTCACCCGATCTCTCCTGACGAAAGGGCTGGAGCTGGAAGGAAACGCGCGGGAGTGTCTTGTCGACCACTGCACCGTCATCGGCGATAGAGGCCCAGCGGTTTCGCACCGGGGGCGAGTCACGCCGGTCTTATCAAACAGTATTATAGTCGGGGGATCGGTTGGGGTGGCTTCGACACAGCGGGATGGAATCGAAATCCGGTACTGCGACGTGTTCAGCTATCCGATGCCAAGCTTCGACGGTTGCGAGGCTGGAGAGGGGACTTTTTCCAGTGATCCACTGTTTGCTGGAGCAGATACGAGCAATTACAGCCTGCGGGACGACTCACCCTGCATCGACGCCGGGGACCCGTCAACACCGCGAGATCCAGACGGGACAAGAGGCGATCTGGGAGCGTTCTGGCTTGATCGGGGGGTTGGGATCAGAAGCGACGATTCCGTTGCCGACCCGCCGCGGTCGGCAGGACTTGATGTTTCGCCAAATCCGTTCAATTCGACGCTTTTGATAAGGTACGACGTAGGGGCGCAAGGCCTTGCGCCCCTACAGTTGGCAATCTACGATCTCTCCGGACGGGAGGTGGTAAGGCAGGTGGATGGTGGTTCTTCCGTCAACCCTCTGCGGTTGACGGGAAGGAACTCTGCCGACCGCAGGGGGTCGGCAGAAGAAACGAGTAGCGCCACCTGGAACGCCTCCTCAGTCCCCGCTGGAGTCTATCTCGTTCGCCTCCAGACCGGGCAGGAGGTTTCGACCAAGAAGGTTGTCTTAATTCGGTAGAGGCACAAGGATGGGAAAGGTAACATTCTGGTGCATTTATTCTTAGCAAGCTGTCAACCCTCTGGGGTTGACAGCTTTTCGTTTGTATTCCACAGCCGATCCGAGGAGTTGACAGCAGACTAACGGAAATATCAGCCATTTATTTATTTTGAAAAGTTAGGAATCTCTTGACAACCTGCTAACCGAAGCCTATATTAGAGTTGGTCGTCCGACGATGACCGGTACGGAAGAGAATTGTCTGTTTCGATTGTGTCAACTTTTTCTTATTGATTATGCTGAATCTTAAATACAACGAGTGGAACTCTCTCCAGTATCTCAGGAGCTTAGAGACTACTAAACCCTCGCCGGAGCTTGAAAGCCACCCGGACGAGGGTTCTCTGTTTTTTTGATAAACCGCTGTCAGCCCGCCGCGGCTGACAGCTTGATATAGACTGTGACTCATTTGAGTCACAAAAAAGCGTCAGGCACGCCGATCCCAGCAAGAGATTAAAAGCGCGCCTGACACGGAGGTGCGGGGGAATGTCCCCTGCACCTCCAATATACAATAACTGCGTTTCAGACGCAAATTCCAGGAGGAAACAATGAAGATCAGGAACTGGAAGTCAATTCAAACCATCGGTGCGATCGTGCTTGTCGCAGTGCTAATCGCGACCGGAGTTCATTTACTTCACAGAGATGCCTTTGCTCAACAGGATTATTCTGTCTATCTCTGGAGAGCTGGGCAAGGAAATGTGACTGATGCAACAGTCTGGTTTACGTTCGATGGAGGTGATAACTGGATTCAGGCCGACCATACAGGAGGCGGATTTTATACGGTGGTGCGGGATAATGCAGAGTTAGAGTGGCAAATCTACTTAGATGTGTGGGCGAATCCAGATTATATCGGACTCGAACCCTGGTGGGGATTTTATTCGGATGTGCTTTGGGGAAACGATCCAAGTCAAGTGTGGGAAGTCGAGCCGGGTCGATAAAATACACTACGAATTACCTCGAAGTGAATCATTAACATTAATGTTCCGTCAGGCGGTGCGTGCCGCCTGACGGGAGGTTACTATCAAATAGTCTGGAGATAACGTGAAAAAACTTCAATATACCCTCTCAATATTATGCCTTCTGATTTTCTCGTCCGTTCAATCCCAGCCAAGACCCCAGTGGATCCGTGCGTTTGGCTTGCTCGGCTCCAACACTTTTCATGACATTTACGCAACCGATGACCGGGATTATGCTCTTTGTGGAACTGCTTGGGCAGACTCAGCCGAAGGTAACCGAAGAATTGATGTCTGGATGGTAAGGGTCAATGATGGTGGCGAGCTTAGTTGGCAAAAAGCCCATAATTTGATTAACCCCTCCTACATGGACGTTGCTCATTCGATCATCGAAACGGATGATGGTGGATTTGTATTAGGCGGCTATTCTTACAATGGGGGAGACCCTGGCCAATTTAGGGGGTTCCGAACCAATAGCGGAGGCGAGTTGACGTGGAACAATCGTTATGGTGGAGAGGCATCTGGCGTATGTCAAAGCGTTATAGAAACCAAAAATGGAAATTATCTTTTTGCCGGTAGGATCTTCGAGGGGAGTTACTGCGGATATGCAGTAATGACCGAGGATAATGGCGATGTCATTTGGGAACGGCGTTTCGCGCCAGATACAATTTCATATATTTTTGGTATTCGCGAACGGCAGGACGATGGTTTCTTGTTGGGAGGTTATGCGACCGGGGGAAATGGCGATCGCTTTGGACGTGTCAGTTCGCTCGTCAAGATCAATGGCAATGGAAATGTTGTGTGGGTACATACATATGATCCGGGAAGTAGCACTTCGCTCGTCTCGACCGGTAATGGCTATGCGATGGGCGGGAGTATTTCATATATCGATGAAGACAACCAGAGTTTAACTGATTTCCAATTAATTAGAGTTAGCTCAGACGGAGGAAGACTTTGGGCGAGACGATATCGATTTGTGAACGCAGGTTTATCGCAAAACTGTCGGGGTATTGCGTATATGCCCGATGGTGGCTTCTGTCTGGTCGGTGATACCCATGATCAAAATGGAGCTACGGGACTTGTTATTCGCACTGGCCCTGGGGGGAATGTACAATGGCAGAGCTTTGCCGAAAATTTTGGCGTAGATGCAATGCTCTATAACGTTATTGCCGACCGTGATGGGAGCGCACTAATAATTGGTTCCGGAATTCGAATTGGTCTGGATCGTTACGGTAAGGGCTTACTGATGAAACTTCCCCCTGAGCGGTTTGCACCGAGAATTATCTCGTATGAGCCAGACAATCTCGATCTCTCTGTTTTATTTAATGATAGCGTTAATTTCATTGTACATGCGGTGGACGATCAAGGAGACTCTCTTTCCTATTACTGGTGGATCGACGATAGCCTCACCGTCCAGAATGACTCGACATTCGGAAGAAAATTTGAAGAACGTGAAGAACGCTTTATTAAATGTGTCGTAAGCGATGGCTCTTATGCTGATTCAGTTGCCTGGCACGTCACCGTCACCGACCTCTACATCCAATCCTTCACACCCGACACCCTCAACCTC
>CAYHEC010000060.1:0-12418 GCA_964355675.1 uncultured Caldithrix sp. | reverse complement strand
AGTATTATTAAATCCTATAATAGGAATATTTCAAAGAACTCGTCCTCACCCTGCGGTTGAGAAATGCGTTGTTGCCGCAAGGTGCGGACACCCTGCGGCAACCCGGTACGAAAGGCTTCTCGCGTAGGGTCGATTTCCAAATCGACCTCTAATCGCGGCGGGATTGGAATCCCGCCCTACGCGGCGCTTGGCTAACCCACTAATATAAGAAACCCCTCCCCAAAAAACCAAAAGAGGCGCGAATCTGTTCAATTCGCGCCTCTTTTACGGCTTCATCTCGCGCTCCACCTGTACAGAACATTCGACCCAATGGCGAGATTGCCTTTGGCGGCGCTGACACCGCTCAAGGAAAATCCAGCCAGACCAAAGACGGGGGAATTAGGTTGCCGCATCATCAAATAAGTCTCTTCTTCCCAATAGTGATCCATAAAGTAATCGGCATAGCCATGTTCCATATCGGCCAGTCGGGATAGAACACCGGGGGACGTAAAATTTCCGGATAATACCGGGAATGCCGGGTCGCGGATGTCGTAGATTTGGTAACGACTGCTATCATTTGGGTATTCATCGTAGATGCGCCGGACCATCAGCGTATCGAGGAAAAAAGCCCATTCGGACTGACTGGTCTGGTTTGGGTTGACAAGTAGTGGATGCGTCAGGTCGGTGATGTCATATCCCCAGAAGCCGTTGCCATTCAGCATTATCAAGCGTCGGTTGCGCAGACTGATTTGGGGATAGCCTGTGGTCGGAAAGGTTGAGCGCTGGACAAGAGAATCTCCTGAGATCTCCAACACGCTCACCCGTTTTGCCTGGGAACCATAGAGAAGCACCACGTCATTTTCGATAGCGAGGAGGCTGACTTGATTGGGGAAGTTGTATCGATTCAGAATCGATGGATTATGAGGATTGCTAAGATTGTAACGGAAGATAGCTCCATCATAGTTTGCCAGCCATAGCTCATCAGCGAAAAACATGGTCGAGTAGGTATTCCCTTCGAATTGCAGTTGCACTGAGGCGGGAGCGGTCACGCCGGACTCAGTTAATGGGTAGTATCTGTAGAACGCGCGGCGGGTGAGCGAAACGATCCCATCGTTGTAAAAATAGTATTTATCGCCTTCAAGGGTTGCAAGAGACGTCGAAATGTAAGGCGCGGCGGTAAGGATGTAAGTGGCATCGGGATAAAGGGTCGAGTCGATAGGGAAGTAATTCGTCAGCCGGAAAGCGCCATTTTTGCCACTGCCATAGCCGTCCAGTTCGACCCAGCCGTAGCGGTCGGTAAGAGAGACTTCATAATGTCCCAATCCCCAGTCCGAACCGCCTTGTGCGTAGGAATAGACATGGACATTCTCCAGTGGATTGCCGGATTCATCAACGACGCGGATCGAAAAGGGCGTGTAAACGATCGGATCGCGGCAATCGACTGCTATCAGTGGCAGGCTGGCGAAGAGGAGGATTAGGTTCCAGTGTTTCATGAGGGGTCTCAGAATTATTCTTGGGGAGCGGCTTTTCAAACCGCTCTTGCCTCGGTACAACGGATTTTAATCGTCACAGAGCGGCTTGAAAAGCCGCTCTCCAAGTGGCTCTTCTGCTGCAGGGTGTCTCACCCTGCGGCAAGCCAATCAAGTACTGCCGACATCTGTCGGCAGTACCATTAAGTCTCACTTCACCAAAATCACCCGTTCCGTCCGGACGACGCCTCCCGATTCGAGCCTGACGAAGTAGCTCCCCGCTGAGGCTCGTGCCGCGTCCCAAGTCACTACCCGTTCTTCTGCCGACCCCCTGTGGTCGGCAGCACTTCCATTTTCCGTCAACCGCAGGGGGTTGACGGAAGAATTCTTATTCACCAGCACTGCCACTCTCCGCCCGGCGATGTCTTCGATAGTGACTTTGGCGATGCCGGGGACGGGAAGGGAGTATGAAATTGTGACGAGGGAATTGAAGGGGTTGGGGAAGCAGTTTAGGAGTGAGTAATCGGTCGGTCTCATTAGATCGTTTTCCTGCGGTACAAATTGACCAACGGGACCTGTCTTCACGAGCCAAATATCCTGAGATTCGCTGAGTTCGCTGGTGGTCCCTACAATACAGTATCCATCATCAGTAGATTGAATCAAACCCGCAAACGTGGATGGACGATGCCCATGTGCCCAATTCCATTCTTCATTGCCTTGAGAGTCAACCTTAAAAAGAAGCGGATAACCATAGTTCAATCTCCCAGTCAGGGCATAACCGGCGTCAGAAGTTTCGATGATAGATGAACAGTCAGTATAGGACTCAAAATACCTGCTGAGAACAGAATCTCCTTCCTCAGTCGCTTGTATTAGAAAAGCTCCTTCTCCCCAATTGTCATCTCCTGCGAGCATGTATCCTTCATCAGCTTTTACGACAATTCCAACCATCGTATATCCGGGATTGCCAATCACTTTACTCCACTGTGTCTCGCCGCGATTGCTTAATCTCGCCAGAAACCCACCCCCACTACCGTAAGAATTTGATCCACCGCCAAGAAGATAGTTACCGTCCGGGGTTAAACATCCGCAGTTCAAAATATCGTTTCTATTTCCGCCTATCGAAGCTTCCCATTCAAAGTTGCCGCTCGAATCAACCTTGATGACATATCCGTCTCCGTCTGAGTATTCCAAAGGTGTTGAACTTCCTATCATTAAAAAACCGCCATCATCTGTGATAAGTATATCACCGCATTTTTCATGCCTGTCAGGCGAACCATAGGTATTCGACCAGAGCAGGTTGCCGTTACTATCTGTTTTTATAAGCATGAATTCATAACCGCGGTTTAGGATCCCTATCCAACCGGCAAGGGCAAAGCCCCCATCTGATGTTTCAGTCAGTGCAGTGCACCAGCCTAAAGAGTTGTAGGCATTTTCCCACACAACATCACCTGAAGTTGTTGTTTTAATCAGGTAGAAATGTGGCATATTTATACCATTTACTCTTGTTCCAGCAATAACATAGAACTCGCTATCGTCAGTCATAATGATTTTGCGACCCTCTTCTCTTCCCACATCTCCATATACTCTCGACCAATCGAGATCAACTTGAGCCGTTGTTTTTTTAACTAACAGACAGATCAGGAGTAACGTGGTGATTTTTACGATATTTTTCAAGATGAGCTCCTTTCAAAGTGTATTGGGTTTCTGTTTTTATCGGGGGCTACCTCTATTTGCTGGCAAGTGGGTTTCTAACTTACTAGCCTTCCTCATTCAATATACCCCGCAAATCCCATCAAGTCAAGGAGTAAAACGAGTGCAGGCAGACGAGGTGCGTCTGCCTGCTGAACTTAGCATAGGATTTGACCATGCATTTCAAGCAATCATTGCAAGACGATGTATCGGTTCGGGTGTCGGTAGATCAAGTTTCTGAATGCTCTCGAGATGAAGATCAAGGGCTTCGCAAGCATTGTCAAAGGCTTCTGAAAGCGTCGAGCCGGCAGTGATAATATCTTGGAAATCGGGGAAATCGACTGACCACTCGGGATGTTCTCCGGTGAATTCAATCGTGAACACGTAGCCACGATATTGATGGATGGTTTTCATAATCCCAAGGCTTTCAGTAATTTTATTAACGTTAACTGGTAGCCCCGCCCTCTGTGACGGGATCTGATTGGGCGAACTCAAGGTTCGCCCGTACGGGCGATGCTTGTCATCGCCCTCTCGACCGCCGGAGACGGCGGTGCTACCCTTTAACCCTTCAACCCTTCAACCTACTTCGCCTTCAACACCGCCTGCGCCGCGGCAAGCCTTGCTATCGGTATCCTGAACGGTGAACAGCTCACATAGTCCAGCCCTAATCTATGGCAGAACATCACCGACTTCGGCTCGCCGCCATGCTCGCCGCAAATGCCGACCTTCAGTGATGGTCTCGTCGTTCTGCCACGCTGGACAGCCCACTCCATCAGCACCCCCACCCCCTCCTGATCGATGGTCTGGAACGGTTCGGCGTCGATGATGCTGTGCTCAAGGTAGTAGGGAATGAATCCCTTCGAGTCGTCGCGGGAAATTCCCATCGTCGTCTGGGTCAGGTCGTTCGTGCCAAAGCTGAAGTATTCCGCCACTTCAGCGATCTGATCGGCGACAATCGCCGCGCGCGGTAGTTCGATCATCGTCCCGACATGGTAGTTGATCTTAACATTCTCCCGCTCTATCACTTCGTTGGCGATTCGTCTGACAACCGCGGCTTGAAGCTCGAGTTCTTTCTTGAACCCAACCAGCGGGATCATGATTTCCGGCTGAACGTCAATTCCTTCCTTAACCGCGATTGCCGCCGCTTCGAAAATTGCCTGAGCCTGCATCTCAGTGATCTCGGGAAAGACGATCCCCAGCCGACAGCCGCGATGCCCTAACATTGGATTGGATTCGTGCAGGGCATTAACTTTTGCCCAGATCGCCTCGGTGGACATGCCTGTTTCTGAAGCGAGCTGTTCGATGCCAAAACCGCCATTTGGCAGGAATTCGTGGAGGGGTGGGTCGAGCGTCCTGATGTTAGTAGGCAGTCCGTCCATAACTCTGAAAATGCCGAGAAAATCGTCGCGTTGCATTTTGAGTAATTTCTTAAGAGCGTGTTTACGGCCTTTTACGCCGTCGGCGAGGATCATCTCACGCACAGCTGTGATGCGCTCGCCATCAAAAAACATGTGCTCGGTGCGGCACAAGCCGATACCCTCTGCCCCGAACGCCCGCGCAGTCTGGCACTGGCTGGGCTGGTCAGCGTTGGCTCGGACTTTTAGCCGGCGTGTCTCGTCGGCCCATTTCATCAGAGAGTCGAATAGTTGGTAGGTTTCAGAAGCGGATGGTTCGAGAGATTTTTCGACTAATACTTGAATGATCTCTGAAGCTGAATGGCGAATCTGCCCTTCGATCACCTCTCCGGTTGTACCGTCGATTGAGATGAGATCGCCTTCATGTAAAATCCGGTTGGCGATTGTGACAGTACCAGTCTGGTAGTTTATCTGCAAACCTTCACAGCCGACAATACAGACCTTTCCCATTTGCCTGGCAACGAGGGCGGCGTGAGATGATGTTCCGCCACGAGCCGTCAGTATCCCAGTCGATACGTTCATTCCTCTTATATCGTCCGGAGAAGTTTCTATTCGCATCAGTATAACGCTGTTGCCATGATTGTGCATTTCAATGGCTTGCGCGGCATTGAAGGCGATGCGCCCCGACGCGGCTCCAGGCCCTGCGGCGATGCCGATTGCCAATCGGTGGCCCTTCTTTATCGCGTCATCCTTTGCCTTCGGATCGAAGATTGGGCTTAAGACCTGCACGAGTTGATCGGGATCGACACGAAGTAAAGCTTCTTGTTTGGTAATCATTCCTTCGTGAACCATCTCGACAGCAATACGAATAGCGGCAAGGCCAGTGCGCTTGCCCGTGCGCGTCTGCAACATCCAGAGCTTGCCGTTCTGGATTGTAAATTCGAGATCCTGCATATCGCGGAAGTGTTTTTCCAGAATTTGATACGCATTTTCGAGGTCATCAAACGCTTTTGGCAGGTCGGTCTTCAGTTCGGAAATCGGTTTCGGGGTGCGAATACCGGCAACGACGTCTTCGCCTTGGGCGTTAATCAAGTAATCGCCATAGAATTCGCGGGTCCCGTTGGCAGGATTGCGGGTGAAGGCAACGCCGGTGGCACAATTGTCGCCCATATTGCCGAAGACCATCGCCTGAACATTGACAGCGGTTCCCCATGAGGCGGGGATGTTGTTCAACTGGCGATAAGCTATCGCTCGGTCATTCATCCATGAGTCGAATACCGCTCTTATAGCGCCCCAAAGTTGGCTCTCCGGTTCTTCCGGAAACGGAATCGGGCTGTGCTTGGCGATAATCCCCTTGAATGTTGCGACAAGCTCTTTCAAATCATCAGCTGTAAGTTCGAGGTCGTTATTGACTTTGCGTTTGTGCTTGACGGCTTCGATAGCGGCTTCGAAAGGATCGACATCTTTATCGTCGGCGGCTCGTACGCCAAGCACCACGTCTCCGTACATTTGGACGAATCGACGGTAGGAATCGTAAGCAAAGCGTGGGTTGTTGGTGCGAGCGATCAGACCCTTGACTGTAGTATCGTTAAGTCCGAGATTTAGTATCGTGTCCATCATGCCGGGCATCGAAGCTCGCGCTCCGGACCTGACCGAAAGTAGCAAGGGGTTTTCTGCATCGCCGAATTTGGCTTTCATGATCTCCTCGACCCGTGCGAGTGAGGTTTCGACCTCTCTGTCAAGTCCGTCGGGGTAGGAGTGTTTCTCCATGTGATGCGTGCAGACTTCGGTGGTGATGGTGAAGCCGGGCGGTACTGGCAGGCCAATGTTGGTCATTTCAGCGAGATTGGCTCCTTTGCCGCCGAGGAGATTTTTCATATCAGTGCGGCCTTCCGCCTTCTCTCCGCCAAATTTATAGACAAATTTGTTGTTCATTAAAGATTCCGTTTGGGATAGCTTGTTATCAGTGATATTTTTGTGCGATGTTTGAATCGAATTTAACCTAACCGATAAATGTAAGCAAAAACTGCTCCGAATTCAACCTTCTCCCAAAAGATACTATAGCGGCATTAAGAGTTTGTGACATTTATTACCAACTTGCCATGCTCTTGCTCTGTCGTTATTAGTTCACTAACTTAGAGTCTATGCGCGAACTTATAAACCAAATCCCCCTCTGGACTATCTTTGCCATTGCGTCAGCCGGCGTTGGCTGGCTATTCCTGATGGTCATGCGACTCCGCCAGCACCTTCACTGGCTTCAGCTTGAAGATTATTCCCCGTTTAGAATGTTTGCATTTGCAGGAAGGCGCTGGTTTTCGATTCTCTTCCACGCAGGCTGTGTCGGATTGATCGTGGTAGCGTTCGCCGTTACGACATCCGGAACTGATACCGGGCGTGCCTGGGTGTTGCAATCATTGGGAGCCGGGCTATGGGGCGTCGGAGCGCTTCTTGAAGGCTGGCGGATACTTCGGCTTGAGAAAAAAGCCAAAAAGAAGCTTGTGTTCACGCCTCGAGCACGAAGAATCTTCGTCTTTGGGGTCGTTTTCAGTTTGATAGGACTGAAAGCCCTTGGCGAAATATTCCCCGACGAATGGTTCGGACTTGCCATCGTCGGCTCGATGTACATCTCGACCGCCTTGACCGGGGGCTGGCTCGCCTTGGCTGTCCTCGTTTTGATGCCGCAAGAGATGATGGCACAGAAGGGATACCTTGCTGATGCGAGGCGGATACTCGGCGAAGTTCGTCCGCTCATTATTGGCGTCACCGGTTCTTACGGTAAAACCAGCACCAAAGAGTTACTCGCGGCAATGCTCGCCGACCGTTACAACGTCTTCCGACCGCCGGGAAGCTACAACACATTGATGGGAGTCACCCGTGCGATCAGAGAGGGACTCCGCCCCTACCATGAAGCATTTGTCGTCGAAATGGGAGCCTACCGCGAGGGGTCGATTACAAAACTCTGCGACCTGACTCACCCGATGCACGGGATTATTACGACGATTGGAGTTCAGCATCTCGAGCGATTTGGATCGCAAAAGGCTATCCAGCGCGCCAAGGGCGAGCTTATCCGAGCATTGCCGCCGGATGGTGTAGCGGTATTGAATGGCGACGATCTGCTCTGCCGGGAGATCGGCGCAGAGAGGAAGGGCGAGAATTTAGAATTTAGGGTTGAGAATTTAGAGTTCGCGGAAGCAGTCGGTTCAGAAATCAGAAATCAGAAATCAGTAATCGCATCTAATATCCATATCACACCCACCGGTTCTCATTTTGATCTGACTTTCCCTGATGGCGAAGCTGTCCCCGTCCACTTGACCCTGCTTGGACGTGCGGCAATTTCCAATGCGGTCGCCGCGGCGGCAATGGCAGACAGGTTGGGTGTTTCGAGGCAAGGCATTGCTCGTGTCCTTGCCAGCATGCCTCACGTCCGGCATCGCCTTGAACCACGCACTGGAGAGGGTGGAGTTACCGTTATCGACGACGCCTATAACTCCAATCCGGTAGGCTCTGCCGGAGCGTTGGAGGTCCTTGGTCTGGCTACTGGCGGCAGACGGATTCTGGTAACTCCGGGAATGATTGAGTTGGGGGAGCTTGAGGAGGAAGCCAACCGCACCTTTGGCAGACAGGCGGCAAAGGCTTGCGATCTGGCTATTCTGGTTGGCGTGAAGCGAATCGAACCGATACGGGCGGGGTTATTATCGGAGAGATTTCCTGCCGAGAGCATTTGGGTTGTGGCGACGCTTAATGAGGGACTGGAGAGGCTGAAGACATACATAAAACCCGGTGATACGATGCTGTTGGAGAACGACTTACCGGATCAGTATGCAGGGATGTGAGGAAGCGCCCGGCGCAAAGAAGGCGAACCGGCGTCGCGTC
Source organism: uncultured Caldithrix sp. (assembly GCA_964355675.1). Lineage (GTDB taxonomy): Bacteria > Electryoneota > AABM5-125-24 > Hatepunaeales > Hatepunaeaceae > CAMBDS01. The sequence continues at coordinate 4,053 of CAYHEC010000060.1, read as the reverse complement.
TTATACGGTACGGCGGGGCTCCGCACCCGCCAATATATGCTCTTAATCCGTTGTGCTGTCCCTTAGATTGCCGCAGGATGTCCCCATCCTGCGGTCTAATCGGCTGTATGGCGACAGAGTGCTCATGCTCTTAATCAATTGTCCTGCCTTCACTTAACTCTAAGTTCCAATTTCACATCCCCTTTCACCTCAAACCACTTCAGCAATACCGCCGCCGACCCGTCATCCCGTCGTTTTCCTGACGAAAGCAGGTACCACCCCTCCGGCAGTTCCTGCGGCCAACTGATCTTGTCGATTGGTTCGTGCCACGTGAATTCCATCATGCTGGCGACGTTGCCGTTCCACTTGGCGACCGCCCAGTCCTTCATGTAAAGAAGGTTGTCGGTTGTCAGTTGTCGGTTGTCAAGTGAATCCGGCGGCAATGAGACCGTCAACAGGCCCTTTTCAGTTTTCAGTTTTCTGTTTTCAGTTTTCTTAATGACCTCAACCGTGACCCATCCCGGTTCCATTTTCCCTTTTCCATCTTCCATTGTCCCCTCTTCCCACCTTTCGACTTGATTCGTGACCGGGTTGCGGCGAGCCGGGATGCCCCTGACCCGACAAAACCCGATATAGAGGCGCTCGATGTCACCCTCCGTGCCGCGACGAAACTCAAGACATTGTGCGGGCGTCAACGGGGGGCCAAGACGGTCGGGGGAGGATTCGACGGTGATGTTCTTGCGAAGCCAGGTCAACAATGGTTCTTCATTTTCGAGTGTCGGATTGGTTTTTAGAAATTTAATCAGGACGTTACGCCATGGGAAGGAGGGTTCGTAGTCGATGCGAGTCTTAATAATGCCTTCTTCATATTCATGCTTTCTGCTACAGTCAAGTCCAACCGGGTAGGAGCGGATACTAAATCCTTCAATTCCTTGTCTGATAGATCTCTGCAGAACATGATCCTCCAGCATAGCAATATCATAATCAAGTAAGTCCTTATCCGATAGTGCTTTTAGGAACATCTGGTGAGCATTACTCCCAAGATCAAAGTTATGCTTCCGATTTGTTGGACATTCGACTGCAAAGAAGAGATGCAGCAGTGGCCAATTGCCTCTAGCCTTTCGAAAGTATGGTACAAAGTCGAGTGTATCTCGATAGACTTTGTCGAACATTTCTGAGTGAGTTGACCAGCAGGTAGTGTCTAAGTTTGAGGTGTCGGCTGGTGAGTTGTTACTTGGGGAATCACCTTTAAGCTCATCCATTTCAAACTCATCCATATAGTGTCGCTGTCTAAAATTTTGTTGCCACTGGTAGTATCCCAATCGGGTGGGACGTTTTGGGCGATAGTGTTTCTCGTAGTAACCTAACCATGCTGTGCGCCACAATTCCGCCTCCCTGACGCTATCCTCCCACGCCAGCCTCGCCCCGAACAGACTGTCAGCCAAGGCTTTTCCCCCCTCGCTTGCGGGGGGGGTAGGGGGGGGTGTCGTCACTCCTCTGACTTCTCCTTCCGCCGAGATCACCTCTGCTATGGGCTTTCCCCCCCCGCTTGCGGGGGGGGTAGGGGGGGGCGTATATTCTAACTCCGTCACCCACCCCGCCGGAGTCGCTGAGTCGAGCTTCAGCGTCACTTCGGTCTCACCGCCTTTGACATGAGCAAACGCCATCAGGGGCGGCGCATCGTCCTTGAACCACCCGGCGATTTTGGTGCGCAAGGCTTTGGGGACGCCTGTCACCCAGAAGAGGAGGTCGTCTTCGATGGGATCAACCTTAACAGGCAGTGACGCCTGTTGTACGGCACTCACAAACCAATCTCCGATTCCGCAAACAAGCTTCGCCACGCCGTCCTTGTCTGTCATCACCGACGTTGCCGGCATCAGCGAGCCGTAGTTCCAAAGGCTGAAGATCACCCGCACGTCTTTGGCAGGCGTACCTTTTTTATCGACGACCTTGACGACAAGCTCTTTTGTCGGCCCATAGACTGCCGTTGAGTTGATGAGAGTAGAACGACCGTAGCGGCGAAGGACGGGCTCTGATTGCTCAGTACGACAGGCATTTCTGCCTGTCATCTCAGAATCAGATTCGGTGACAGACGGGAACGTCTGTCGTACTGAATCTGCCGCCAAGGATAGCGGCGTTACGCTTTGATAGTCCCCATACGCCGTCGAAACCACCAGCATCGCTCTCTGCGCCGGACCGGAAAACCACGCCTGATTAAGCTCCTGCGCCGGTTCGCAAGCCCCCAGATAGTACCACTTGCCGTCCGCCCAAGCCTCAACCCATGCATGATTATCGTCCGAGTGCGCCCAGTAAGGCGTATAGCATTGCCGAGCCGGAATCCCGACCGACCTCAGCGCACAGATCGTCAGGATCATCTCCTCCTCGCAACGTCCAAAGCCCGACCGGATCGTCGTTAATGGATCTTGATCTCTGCCATCTGTTGGACGGTAGGTGGCTTTCTCGTGGCTCCAGTGATTGACTTCGAGGATAGCGTCCGCCATCGAGAGACCTTTCACACGAGGGCCGATTTCCTCAAGGAATTGCTTGCGCCAATGGACGAACGGCTCCTGTGAAACGCGATGAGGTAGGACGAAACTGCGGAAGAAGTCCTGCGGGTATTTGCATCCCCAGCCAAAGCTCTGCTTGGCCTTGCGGGCAAGGTGGATGTTTTCGATCAGGGCTTCCGAAGTCATCAGAGCGAGGTCACTCAAGGGCATATTGGCAAGCAGAAACCGGTAGTCCAGTGTCATATTCTCGCAAAGAATCGAAGTATCGGGCTTGTCGAGCGGAGCAAAGAGTTCGTCTGCTCTGACTCCAGCTCGGACGCGGTTATCGGCAAGCAGTGAGTCGAGGGTGCTGGCGAGTAGGAATTGAGGAATCAAGAGGAGCAGGATAGGGATCATTGGTGACTCAATTTAACACAGAGGGCACAGAGAAACAGAGAGAACACAGAGAATCAATAATCAGCTCCGTGCTCTCTGTGACCTCTGTGGTTAGAATTGTTCTATAAATCAGCCAGAGTGCGCGCTTCGCCTTCGAGTGCCCGGTAAGGCGCAATATCGTGAGTCATTTCGACACAGCCGAGATATTGACCCTCCGGACTGCGGACGGCGTGGTAGCTGATGTGCAACAACATCTCGCGCTTCTCGCCAAACGGTATCCAGAAAGATGCGGTTTCGCGAGCACCAGCTTGCATCTCCGAAATTATCCGGTTTACGAGGTGAACCGACCTCAAGGGATGACATTGTTGGACTTTTCTCCCGACAACCGATAGCGTGCGCGGGAAGACCTTCTTTTCATAGACCTTGTTGAAATAGCGGACGGTGTCGTCGGCATCGACGAAGGTCACCTCGACTGGCAAAGCATCGAGTATAGCACGAATCGTGTCGGTCTTTAGCGACGCTAACAGATCGACTCTACCTCCCGAAGCCATCTCAACCGCGCTGAGCAAGTCCTCCCAACGGTTTACGAAATTAATGCCTAAAAACGGAAGATTCGCATCGAGATTGCGAAATCCCTTGACCAGCCAATCAGCATCTTGATCCGAAAGGGCTCGGCGACCCATCGGGTAGAGAATATCGTTCTCTTTCCAGATATGCCCCTTGGTCAGCTCGATGTATGCCAGCAATTCTCTGCGGTACTCTTTTGTCGGCTCGGCATTCCCATCTTTGATGACCACCGATTGCCGGAAGAGCTTTTGTATGTAATCGCTTTCCATCTGATGCTCCTCAAGCATCACAGCAATAGGTCCACCGGTTGTGGGGATGCCGCGTTCGCCGAGTCGAGGGAAGAGGACTTCTTCCTCTTTGCGGTTATGATAGCATTCACCGTATTCATAAAGTAATTCGAACATCGCGCAGACAGTTGGCGCATCGAAGTCGTCTTCGCGATTGGCTTGACGTTCAATCAGGACGAGCGCTCGTTCGATGCGCCCGTGATCGTCCATTAATTCTTCCAGCCAGTTAGGCATAGGTTCCTTTTTAATTTTCGAGATAAGAATGTTAACCAAGTAGTGATTTTCTTGGAGGGCGGACTTTTAGAGTTCGTTGATTTATTCGTTCGAGTAGAGATTTG
>CAYHEC010000059.1:0-12917 GCA_964355675.1 uncultured Caldithrix sp. | reverse complement strand
GCAGGGGGTCGGCAGAAGAAACGAGTAGCGCTACCTGGAACGCCGCATTGGTCCCTGCCGGAGTCTATCTCGTTCGTCTCCAAGCCGGACAAGAGGTTTCGACCAAGAAGGTTGTTCTGATCCGGTAGGGGCGCAAGGCTTTGCGCCCCTACGTTGCATCAGGGTGTCCTCGAGTTCTTTGAAATATTCCCATATAGGGTTAAATAATACTTGACTTATCAGAATATTTGTATTGTGTTGAAATAACAATAATATAACAATTCTATAAATCAAGAGATCGCCATGATTCGTCGAGAAAGTAATCAAGCAAGTTTGGCTGATGCACTGGTCCGCCGTACCGGCAGCACCAATCCAACCTTTGACAAGATCGATCTAACCATCGACTGGACTCCTGTCCGCAATTTGATGAAACACGCTATCGGACTGACGGCCCGGGTCGGCCTGCCTACGCGGCAATAACACTGTTCAAAGCGTTGTTGCTTCAGAACTGGTACAACCTTAGCGACCCACAGCTTGAAGAAGCAATCTCAGATCGACTTTCGTTCCGAAAGTTCATCGGTCTCAATCTTGACGACTCCGTTCCTGATCACTCCACAATACACCGTTTTCGGGATCGGACCGAGCCGATCATGAAGGCGTTGTTCGAGCTTGTCAACAATCAATTAGAGCGCAAACGATTAATCCTGAAGAAAGGAAGCTAGATCGATGCTTCCCAGATGAAATCTTTCGCCCGCGAACCCAATAGCGGGCAGGCTAAGAGTGATCCTGACGCCACGTGGACCAGAAAGAAGAAGGGTGGAAAACCGTTCGATGGCTATAAGATTCATGTAGGCGTCGATCAAGAGAGCGAATTAATACGCCAAACTGATATGACGACCAGCAAAATCAGTGATGTAGATGGTTTCAAAGAGATGGTCACCGGCGACGAAGAGGCAGTCTATGCTGATAAAGGGTACTTTGGTCGAATACGATCAAGTTGGTTGAAGGCAAAAGGGATAAAGGATGGGATAATGGTTCAGAAAACCGTTATCACCCTGCGTACACACATTCTCGTATTCTCGGACAGCCTGTTTCGGTAATTGTTTTTAAACACGAAGGGACAAAATTTTAGGATCATAGACTGATTCTTCGTCCCTTCGTTTCTTCGTGTTTGAACCTTCCTAATCTTCGGGAGGAGGCAACCATTCCTCGTCTTCAGCCGAGTCCTCGTCCTGAAGCGTGAGATCGTCACCACCATAGACGTTGACCCAGCCGTCGTCGAGCGGCTCGTTGCGGAGTGCGCGGAGGAACGCGGCGGCAGATACGGGAGCGAGACCGGCTTGAACCTCGCCCCACTGTACTTTCTCGGTAGCCCATTTCCAGTGGCTGACGGGCGAGTCGGGATTGGCTTTGTGAGCCTTCACCGCGGCGTGAGAGTCGTCATCAGTCGCGCCGAGGTATTGTTCGCGAAGGGTGAAGTTCTTAAGAATGTAGATGTTCATGATGCTCGATTTCTAATTGCTGATTTCTGATTGTTGATTATGTTGAAAATTAACACGAAGTGACGAAATGACGAATATACATAATTTTTTTCTAAACTTCGTTTCTTCGTCCCGTCGTGATTCAGATTTGGATTACTCGTCCATAATAACAGGTAGTTTATCGGACGCAGGCTTTTCCAACAGACCGGCAATATCGACCAACCGGATGAATTCCGCCCGATAGCCGCCGGGATCGTTGCCGCGCGCGCCGGTCGCCCACTTGGAGATGTCGATGAAAGTCGCCGAACCACTGAACTTCGAATCCCTCAGTAGCATCCCGAACACCGCCGCTGATGCGGAGAAGCGAAAGTTATCTGAAGTTTTGGCGAATTCCCCGGGTTTGCCTGAAAGAGACTGCTCCAATAGCTTCGAAACCTCCTTGTCAGGATCTTTGTAGCGGAGCTTGAGGGTGAGGATTTCGTCCGTCTTGAAAGCCTTGGGATCGACGCCGGGGGTTTGGTACTTCAAGTCGTCAACCTTCGGGAGGACTGCTTTGATGCCAAAGGGAATAAGCTCGTAGATAGCGGTGACAGAGTGCCCCGCACCGATTTCGCCGGCATCCTTGGTGTCGTCGTGGAAGTCTTCAGCTTTGAGAAGGCGGTTTTCGTAGCCGATCAAGCGGTAGGCGGTAACTTTGGCGGGATTGAACTCAATCTGGAGCTTGACATCTTTGGCGATGGTAACCAGTGTACCGCCGATCTGTTCGACCATCACGCGGCGGGCTTCGACGATGGAGTCGATGTAGAAGTACTGGCCATTGCCTTTATCAGCCATCTGCTCCATGCGGCCATCTTTTAAGTTACCTCCACCGAAGCCGAGCATGGTCAGGAAGATGCCCGATTTGCGGTTTTCCTCCATCATCCGCACCATCTCGGAAGTTGAGGAGACGCCTGTGTTGAAGTCGCCATCGGTAGCCCAGACGACGCGGTTATTACCGCCCGCAAGGAAGTTATCCTTAGCGGTCTGGTAGGCGAGAACCATGCCCGCCCCTCCGGCGGTTGTACCACCGGCACGAAGTTTGTCGATGGCGGTGATGATGTCCGATTTGTGGTCGCCGCGTGTCGAGGGGAGAACGAGCCCGCTGGCTCCGGCATAGACAACGATAGCGACGCGGTCTTCCGGGCGGAGCTGTTCGACCATCATGCGAAAGGCTGATTGCAGTAATGGCAATTTGTTCGGCTCATCCATCGAGCCCGAGACGTCGATCAGGAAGGTCAGGCTACTGGGTGGAAGCTTATCTGTCTTCATCCGCTTGCCTTGCAGACCAACGTGAAGGAGTTGGTGATCGGCTGTCCAGGGGCATTCGCCAAGCTCGGTGGTGATCGAAAAGGGGTGTTCGCCTTCAGGATCGGGATAGTCGTAATCGAAGTAATTGATGAACTCCTCTATGCGGACAGCGTCAGGCGGCGGGAGTTGGCTGTTCGAGAGGAACCGCCTCGCATTGGCGTAGGAGGCTTGATCAACGTCGATGGAGAAGGTTGAGAGGGGGTTTTTAGTGACTTCGAGGAACTCGTTCTCGTAAATACGGTTGTACTCTTCGGTGTTCCAGTCGGTCGGGACAGGATCACCGGGGCGGGGAGGCATGATGTTGGGATCACGACGATCGACGCCATCCAATATATAAGCTGTACTGCCGTCACGACCACCGCGCACATGGAATTGGCCTTCGGCATTGGCTTTGAAGCCGGTTTGTGAAGAGATCATGTCTGAAGCTATAGCTTCTTCGTTGACCGCAACGGGGGGTGCTGATGAAGATTTCAGTTTGGTCAATTGGGAGGCATCAATCACCCTCACTTGTGAGGATTTTGCCGACATGTCCATTTGGACAGATGGCGAGTGATAGATCACCTCGTTTCCATCGATTGTTGTTACGGTTTGTTTCAATTTGACATTCAACACGGTGGTCAAATCAGCGTGGATAACGACGCCGGCGAAAGTCTGAGGGGGATAGTTAGCGTGCGAAACCTTGACAGTGTAGGTCCCGGGGACGACGCCGACGATAGTGAATTTGCCGCCCGGGTCGGTTGTGGAACTAAAGAGGCCATCACCGACGACAATCATGGCGGCTTCGACGGGAGCGCCGGAGGCTTCATCGGTAACAGTGCCGGTCAGTCTGCCGGTGGCGGCGAAAAGCGGTGCGGTGATGGACAAAGCTAACAGCAGGAAGAAGGTTTTCATTGTGGACTCTTTAAGAAAGTGTAAAGTGTAAAGTGTAAAGTGTAAAGTGTAAAATTAATACGAAGTGACGAAGTGACGAAAAGAAATAATTGATCTATTAACACGAAGTGACGAAGTGACGAAAAGATACAAATGATATATTCACACGAAGTGACGAAGTGACGAATATATATATATTTTCGAATCTTCGTTTCTTCGTCCCTTCGTGTTTACAATTGAACATTATTTGACAAGATGAATGGTTTCGGAAGAAAATTGCCCGTCCGATTCGAGACGGACGAGATAGCTTCCGGCCGGAACTCCGTTCGCGTTCCAGACGACGGAGTGCCTCCCTGCCGCGTAGGGGCCGTTTACGAGCCCCTTCCCACCCACGTAGTGGCCGTTTACGAGCCCCTTTCCACCCGCGTAGAGGCCGTTTACGAGCCCCTTTCCACCCACGTAAGGGCCGTTTACGAGCCCCTTCCCACCCACGTAGTGGCCGTTTACGAGCCCCTTCCTACCCACGTAGGGGCCGTTTACGAGCCCTTCGTTCTTCCCACCCGCGTAGGGGCCGTTTACGAGCCCCGCTGACGGAATCAACTCGGCAACCTTTCTGCCCAACGGATCGAATATCGCCACCCGCGTAGGGGCCGATTTATCGAGCCCAAACGGGATCGTCACTGTCGAATTGAACGGATTGGGAAACGAAGGATAAAGGATAAAGGATGAAGGATAAACCGGATCGGATGAGCCGACGGAAACAGGGTCGGGGGTGGTTTTGACGAGGTAGAAGTCGGAGTTGCCATTCAATGTTGAAAGCGTCATTCCTCCCATTAGAAATCCACCCTCTTCTGTCTGTATTATCGAATAGGCTTCATCATCGGCCACTCCACCTGTTATCACAGACCAAAGTGAATCACCCTCTTCGGAAATCCTCAACATCCAACAATCAAGATCAGCGCCTCGGTATCGGTACGTGTGGGTATAGCCTGCCAGAGCGAACCCGCCGCTTTCAGCTTTGGTTATTGAATTACAACCCTCATTCCCGCCCCCTCCAAATGTTTTCGACCAGAGCATTTCACCATCAGCATCGATCCGAATTACCCAGAAATCTTCTCTGGTAACGCCAAATGATTGAGTTTTACCCGCCAACATAAAATCCCCCGATTCTGTCTCGATGACGGAGTAAAAGATGTCTTCACTACTACCACCATATCTTTGTGACCACAGCATTTCCCCGTTCTCATCAGTGCGGACAACCCACCCATCTTTCCGATGGTTCTCTGGAGAATCAGAGGAACCCACCATAATGAAGCCTCGATCTGCGGTCTGAATCATGGCATTGCAATAATCCGCATACCTTACGTCGAATAATTGCGTCCAGCGTAGATTACCGACAGCGTCGGTACGACTCAACCAAAAATCACCTTGCCCCGAATGAGAATTCTCTGTTGAACCTGCCAATACGAGATCGCCATCGTGGCATTCAACTATAGCTGTGCAAACATAGCAATTTTCATCAAATATTCGAGCCCAAAGCGAATCTCCTTCCGCATCAGCACAGACCATCAATCCTGCTTTAGCTGGTAGATCGGCGCTATAGGAACCTCCTCCGGAAACGAACCCTCCATCTTCTGTCTGGATACAAGCCCAGGATGAATTATAAATTGAGTCACCGTAAGTCTTGGTCCATAAGACTTCACCGTCCGAATCGGTGCAAACCAGCCACACGTCATTTGCGCCATTACCAAATGAGTAAGTTGATCCCGCGAATAAGTAGCCTCTATAGGTTTGAATAACAGTGTGGCCAAAGTCAGAGCTATCCCCGCCATACGTCCGTTCCCATTCAACTTCCGGTTGCGCGAGCGCCGCTCCCGCGGCAAGCAGAAGGGCAATGCCAAGGCAGATTTTTCGTACGGTCATGGTTGAGACTCCTTTGATTTGGTTAAGGACATTTTAAGCACAGAGATCACAGAGAGACACAAAGACTACTGAGGGGGAAATTAAATTACCTTGCGAACAATTCCGTCGATGAGGCGCTGAGTATTGAAGTTGATCAGTAAACCGAGACGACACTTCGAAAGTCGCAGGTATGTCAGTAATTGAGCGTGATGAAGTGGCATCAATTTTTCGATAGATTTCAATTCAACTATGATCTGGTCTTCCACCAGCATGTCAAGCCGAAAACCTGCATCGAGTTTGACCCCCTCATACTCAATCGGCATAGCGACCTGAGTTCTAAATTTGATATTTCTCATGCTCAGTTCACGGGCCATGCAGGCTTCATACGCCGACTCCAGCAAACCCGGGCCGAGTGCGATATGGATTTTGACTGCCGCATCGACAATCTGACCGCTTAGAACGTTCAAATGTTGCGGGATTGGCTTGGGACTGTAAGAAGCTATCGATTCGTCGAGTTCTTCATCCTCTTTGATGTCCAATATCTTTCTTCCGCTGTGTTCTCTGTGTCTCTCTGTGTTCTCTGTGTTACAAATTCGTTCCCGATAGAGATTGCTTCACCCCCGGTACAGGTTTGGAAGCCTGTCCTATCTTGTTACCATCCACCCGACCAGAACAACCATCCCCATCGCCATCATCAGCGCGTAGTTGCTTACTAACCCCGTCTGGATCCGCTTCAGTGCGCCTGATATCTCCTCAATCAGTTTCCCCGTCCCGTTCACCATCCCATCGACAACAGGTTTGTCGAACCAGTTCCAAGCTCCATCGGCAAGCCCCCTCACCGTCTCCACCACCGAGAAATCGTAAATCTCATCGATATACCATTTGTTGAGCGCTCCTTTGTGCAGATACTTGAACCGCGCGGCAAGCCGTTTCGGAGCGGCCGGGTTCTTGATGTACCAGACATAGGCGAGCGCGATGCCCGCGAGTGCCGCGAGAATCGAGACTGCCATAATCAGATATTCGTAATAAACAGGATGAGGATGGGGCTCAGTATGCTGACTGCCACGCACCAAATCCTCAGCTATCCTGAAGGAAGGCTCGAGGAACTTCTCGAACTGCGCTCCACCACCCAGCGCGTGCGGAATCATCAGCCAACCGCCTATGATCGAGAGCACCGCCAGCGCCTGCAACGGGAAGGTCATCACCTTCGGCGATTCCTTGATATGGTCAAACTGCCCCTTACCGCCGCGATAATCACCATAAAACGTCAGATAGAGCAACCGGAACATGTAAAACGCCGTCATACCCGCGGCGATAATCGCGATAACTCCGACAGCCGTATGGCCGTTGGCGAACGCCTTCCAGATGATCTCATCTTTACTGAAAAAGCCCGACAGTCCGGGAATCCCTGCAATCGCCAGACATGCGACAAGGAACGTCCAGTAGGTCGTCGGCATCTGCTTTTTCAAGCCCCCCATGTAGCGGATGTCCTGGGCATCCCCATGATAACCGGCATGTTCGTGAGCGTGGTGCATGGCGTGAATCACCGAACCCGCCCCAAGAAAAAGCAGGGCTTTGAAGAAAGCGTGCGTCATCAAGTGGGAAATCCCCGCAGAAAAGGCTCCGACTCCGCAACCGACAAACATATAGCCAAGCTGGCTGACGGTCGAGTAAGCAAGCACCTTCTTGATGTCATTTTGCACCAGAGCAATCGTCGCGGCGAAGATGGCGGTCAGGACTCCTATCCAGGCGACGATGCTGAGCACCTCCGGAGCCATCACAAAGAGGAATGAGTTTCTCGCTACCATATACACGCCTGCCGTGACCATCGTGGCGGCATGGATCAGAGCGCTGACGGGCGTCGGGCCAGCCATAGCGTCGGGGAGCCAGACGTACAGCGGGATCTGGGCAGACTTGCCGGTCGCGCCAAGAAAAAGCGATAGCGCGATCCAGAAGAAAACCGCGCTCGAGACGGCGGTAACCCCGACTTGTTCTGCTACACCGGAGAATGAGAGCGTGCCAAACGTCGTGAAAATTAAAAATACGCCGATCAGGAAGCCGAAGTCGCCGATGCGGTTGACGATGAAGGCTTTCTTGCCAGCGTCAGCCTTGGCTTTATCGGTGAACCAGAACCCAATCAGCAGGTAACTGCAAAGACCGACGCCCTCCCAGCCGATGAACATCATCGGGTAGCTGTCGCCTAAAACCAGCAACAGCATGAAGAAGACGAATAGGTTCAGATAGGCGAAGTAACGGCTGTAGCCCTGGTCGCCGTGCATGTAGCCGATGCTGTAGATATGGATCAGGGTCGAAACGCCGGTGACGATCAGGATCATCACGCCCGACAGTGGGTCGAGCAACATGCCGATCTTGACGACGAGATCCCCTGCGGCAACCCAGGTGTAGTACTGCGGGTTGATAATGCGCGACTCGGGCGACAGAGCAAGCAACTCCATGAAAGCGACGACCGACAGCACAAATGACAGCCCGACTGCTGACGCGGCGATGACGCCTGCGGAGTGGCTGGTTCGTTTGCCGAAGAAGCCGTTGATCAGGAAGCCGATGAACGGAATCAGGGGGATAAGGTAGAGGTTGTCAGACATTGGAAATTTAGAATTTAGAGTTAATATTTTAAAATAGGGTCAACGCGTAGGTTGGGCCGCTGAGCCCGACTTTCTCTCGTAGGTCGGGCATCTTGCCCGACTGAACGAATCCCAATTTGTGAATTTATAAGTTAAGAGTTGAGAGTGAAGAGTTGCAAGGGAAGTTGATGGAATGATGATGATGATGATGAAGATGATAGTACCGCCGACAATTGTCGGCGGTACTGACTCTCTGCCTGTTTGTTGGTACGGCGGACAGCTGTCTGCCGTACCTGCCAACCTGCTGTTGCAAGGGAGGAGCCCGAATTCATTTAACCAGCGACAGCCTTTGGCTCAGCTGTTCGTTCCCGGTTTCCAGCCTGACTATATACGCCCCCGCTGGCATCCCGTTCGCATTCCAGACGACGGAGTACATACCTGCCCCGTCGGGGCCGTTTACGAACCCTCCGTCCTTCACACCCGCGTAGGGGCCGTTTACGAACCCTCCGTTCTTCCCACCCGCGTAGGGGCCGTTTACGAGCCCCGCAGACGGGATCAACTCGGCAACCCTTCTCCCCAACGGATCGAAGATTGCCAGCCGCGTAGGGGCCGATTTATCGAGCCCGAACGGTATCGTGACCATCGAATTGAACGGATTCGGATAGGCAGGGTAAAGGTTGAAGGTTAAGGGGGTTAAGGTCGAACGGGGTTCGCGGACGGAGACGGGGTCGGGCGTGGTTTTCACGAGGTAGAAGTCGGTATTATCGTCAGCAAAGAAATCAATCATTCCCGCCATTGCATAGCCTCCATCGTCCGTGCGTACTGAGGCATAGCAAAACTCATCCTCTTCCCCACCTGCCATCAACGACCAAATACTGTCACCCCGCGCGTCTGTACGTAATAATAGATAGTCGAAATCGCCATCACCGAATGAATTTGAATTACATCCAAGAGCGAATCCTCCGTCTTCAATCGGTATCACTGAGTAACAAAAATCGTATTCTGTTCCACCATAGGAAGACGACCAAAGGCTGTTTCCGGTTGAATCAACCTGATCGAGCACGATTGTATAGTTTGAGCGACCGTTTGTTCCGGCAATGGTATAACTATGGTCTTGGGATTCTACGACGGAACGAAATTCGTCCGAACCCTCCAGATCGAACGTGTGCGACCATAGACTGTCTCCATTCTCATCCGTTCGAATGAGCAGGGAGACATCCGCATTCCCGTCGGTATGATTGGTGTAACCAGCCAACGCGAAACCCAGATCTGCCGTCTGAATGAGGGAAGTGCAAAAGTCCCAACTCTCGCCGCCGAATGTGACCGACCAGAGGCTGTCGCCGTTGGCGTCGGTTCGCAGGAGCCAAAAATCATACTGTCCCGGACCGTTACTATCTATATATCCAGCTAAAGCGAATCCACCATCGTCAGTCAGGACAAGAGAGCGACAAACGTCAGTCCCACGACCGCCGTAGGTGCGGGACCAAAGGCTGTCTCCAGTTGAGTCGGTTCGTACAAGCCAGAAATCGTAACTGCCTGCTCCAAATGATGTTGTGCCTCCAACCAATGCAAAGCCGCCATCTGGAGTTTGCACAAGTGCATGACAGGATTCTTGCCCCTCCCCGCCATACGAGTGAGACCAAAGGCTGTCACCATTGCTGTCGGTTTTTACAAGCCAGAAATCAAATTCACCTGCCCCAAATGACATAGTTGAACCTGCCAGAGCAAAGCCACTATTCGCAGTTTGGGTGATTGCATAGCAATGATCTTCATCCGTGCCGCCGTAAGTGTGTTCCCATTCAACTTCCGGTTGTGCAACCGCCGCTCCCGCGATAAGTAGAAGGCAAAAACTGAGGCAGATTGTTCGTGAGGTCATAGTGAACTCCGTAACGCCGGCGTCTCGCCGGCAGGTTCCGCCGTCATCTTGACGGCATTCTCCATAAAGACAGTTCAAGCTGTCAACCCTCCGGGGTTGACAGCTTGAACCAGTGGCCTCCTATTCCTCCCCGTCCTGATCCATCATCAACTCCAGCATCCGCAGTTTCTGCTTCGTGTTCATCAGAATCACCCGGTTGATGAGTTCCAGATCGAGGTTCGTCAGTTGCAAAGGAACCGCATGCCTCACTGCCGGAGCCGACTCAACGTGCTTGGCGACCGGGGCAGTTGCCACCTGCGAAGCAACCACCGGCGTAACCGCAACCGGTGCAATTACTTCAGGCGCGACCTCGACTGGCGCCGCAACCTTCGGCGACTCAACAGGTGCGCTGGTAAATTGACCTTCGACAGCCTTTATCGCTTGTAACAACCTGTCGATCGTTCGCTTCTGGACGTCCTTCGCTCCCGACTCCATCTTCATGATCGTATTCAAGCTCAGTTGCGCCAATTCGGCAAGCTTCCCTTGAGAAAGTCCGAACCGTTTACGCCATGTTTTGAGGTCAAGGTTCGACCCAAGATGGTGGCTGGCAGATTTCGCCGCCGCAACCGGCTTGGCAGGCTGGGCCGTAACCGGTTTCGCAGTCGGAGCCGTGACAGGCTTGACCGCTGAAACGGGAGGAGTCTCCACCGTCGGCTCAGGTGTTGGAGCGGTTTTGATACTTTTATTGATTTCCTTCACCGCTTGCATCAAGCTTAACAGCGTATCCTTTTGAACCTTGGTTCCGCCTTCGAGTTTGAGAATCGTATTGACGCCCAACTTCGAAATCCTCGCCAACTTCTCTTGGGAAATCCCGTGTTTCTTTCGCCACGCGCGAAGTTCGCTGGGATCGAACCCGGCCATGTGATCTCCAGCCGACTCGGCCTTTGGAATGGGAATCTCGCCGCTTTCGACCTGTCGCACAATTTGCTTCAGTTTGCTTGCTGTTTGGGGCATTATTTGAGTAACCCCAAGCTCGATCTTGGCGATTGTGTTGACGCCTAACTTGGCGAGCTTAGCCAGTTTTTCCTGAGAAATACCATAGCTCGTGCGCCATGACTTCAGCGTTGCAATATCGAAACCCGATGAATCACCCGAATCAAGCTCGGCTTGAGCGCTTAACTCGGCAGTGCTCTCGTATTCCTCGATGGCTTTCATCAGCTTAGCCGCAGTAGGCTCCTGAAGGTGCGCCGCGCCAGTTTCAATTTTGGCGATTGTATTGACGCCAAGGGTAGATATCCTCGCAAGCTTTTCTTGCGATATTCCATACTTGATGCGCCAGGCTCTAAGCTCGGACAGTTCTGACAATGGCAATTGAGTCTCCTTGTATGTACTTGTGTGTACTTGTGTTTATATGATTAGTTGTCTTCTTGGAGGGCGGGATTAATCCCGCCCTCCATGACGGGTTAACTGCTTCGTTAATTGGAGGGCGGACTTTTAGAGTTCGTTGATTTATTCGCTTGAGACGCCAATTTGGACAAGATTCTCTTGGAGGGGGGGCTTCAGCCCGCCCTTGTTTGTGCTTGATTGTCCTTTAGGGGGGGCTGAAGCCCCCCCTCCAAGAGGATCAAATCTCTACTCGAACGAATAAATCAATGAACTCTTTTAGTCCGCTCTTGTCTTAGTAACAATGCTCTTGGAGGGTGAACTTACAACTCACCGCCTACCGCGAGTCGTTTCACAGCGGAGCGTTGAGTTATACCTCGAGGGCAATCTTCCCGATGAACTCCCTCTCTTCCAACCTCCTCGTTGCTTCTACGGCTTCCTCTAAAGGAAGGTTCCACCCAACATAGGGTTTAATCTTCCCTTTGGCAGTCCAGTCGATCACTTCACCAAACTCCTCCATCGTGCCAAGATAGAGTCCTTGCACCGACAGATGCCGCAAATAAGTCATGTGGAGCGAAAAAGGACTGATCTCACGCCCGGTAATGATCCCGCAGAGAAGTATCCTCCCCCCCTTCTTCGCCATCTGAAAGGATTTTGGGAAGGTTTCAGGACCGACATAATCGAGAATCAAGTCGATTCCTGCCGGACTGATCTTGGCAACCTCCGCCGGAATATCGTCTCTGACACGGTGGAATACATAGTCCGCTCCAAGGGAACGCATTACTTCAAGTTTCTCATCTGAATTCCCGGTGGCAATGACGACCGCGCCTAACTTTTTGGCAATCTGTATGGCAATTGTCCCGAGACCGCCTGTCCCTCCCCAGATGAAAAAAGTCTCTCCCTCCTTCAACTGACCGACATTCTTCAGCCCATGATAGGCGGTTAGCCCGGCGACCGGCAAACCTGAGGCTTCAGGCCAGCCAATCGAATCAGGCAGATCGAACGCATTTCGAGCCGGAATGCAAACATACTCAGCGTATCCGCCTTTCAAATGCATCCCGTAGTATTTCCAGTTGATACAAAGGTTTAGCTTGCCTTCGTTGCAAAGCTGGCAGTTTCCACAAGCGATCAGCGGGTAGGCGACAATGCGCCGACCGATGAAAGTTTCGCTCACTCCTTCGCCTACAGCCTCAACTATTCCAGCGATATCTCCGCCGGGAATGTGGGGGAGTGGTATGGTGAGGCCGGGGTAGCCTCGCCGAACGACAAGGTCAACCTGATTTATTCCCGTCGAAGCAACCCGGACGAGGACTTCACCAGCGACGGGTGAGGGCTTGGGGAAGTCGGTTGTATATGTTAAAACGTCACGTTCGCCGTGACGGGGGATGGTTATGGCGCGCATGAATAATATTGATTTCTGATTTCTGATTTCTGATTTCTGATGAATACGGAAGGGTGTTGATTCTTGGAGGGCGGACTTTCAGAGTTCGTTGATTTATTCGCTTGGGACGCCAATTC
>CAYHEC010000058.1:0-13359 GCA_964355675.1 uncultured Caldithrix sp. | reverse complement strand
GAGGATCAAATCTCTACTCGAACGAATAAATCAACGAACTCACTCCTGTCCGCCCCACATGATACAATTACTCGGTTAATATTCTCAAATTTATTACAAATAGATGACTAAACAAACACACATATTAATCGTCGATGACGAGCCGTATATCTGCGAAATATTGCAGAGAGCGCTGACAATCGACGGTTTCGATACCAGCACGACTACCGACAGCCTTCAAGCAATCAATCTGATTATTGAGCGCCAACCGGATTTAGTTATACTCGATATTAATATGCCAGGTCTGGACGGTCTCGAAGTCTTGGAGGAGATAAAGAAAAACGGTCTCGATGTTCCCGTAATTATGATGACAGGCTACAGTTCGATGGAAACGACTGTGAAGGCTATCAGGTTGGGAGCCAAGGATTATCTTACAAAGCCCCTTGATCTCATCAATATCGGCAAAATCATTTCCAGATGGGTTGAGGAACATTCATTTCGGAGTCTTAAACCTTCGAAATTGAGGCTGTTTACCGAATCAAGCAGGTTCGGGATGATCGGATCGAGTCCCTCTATGATAGAGGTCTATAAGATCATTGGCGCGGTATCGAAGACTCCAAACAACACAAACGTCCTGATTTTAGGTGAGAGTGGGACTGGTAAGGAACTCGTTGCGCGTCAAGTCCACGATTTTTCAGATCAAGCGTCTTCTCCCTATGTCGCCTTGAATATGACTGCGCTGACAGACACTCTGATTGAGAGTGAGCTTTTTGGTCATGAAAAAGGAGCCTTTACTGGAGCCGCACAGCAGAAACCGGGTCAATTCGAACTTGCCGGTGATGGTACGATATTTCTTGACGAAATAGGTGGAATTTCGTCCGGTCTCCAACAAAAACTTCTTCGTGTACTTCAAGAACGCGAATTTCGCCGTGTTGGAGGGCAGAAAGCTATTCCGCTTCATTGTCGAATCATTGCCGCAACCAATTCCGATCTTGCCGCTCAAGCGAAAAATGGGGAATTCCGATCTGATCTTTTTCACCGGTTGAATGTCATCACGATAAAAATCCCACCACTAAGAGATCGCGTCGATGACATCCCCCGTTTGGCCGAGCATTTTATTTCGGATAAGTGCAAGGAGTTGAATCGACCGCTTCCCACCATGAAAAATCAGACAATTGCCTTGCTGTGCCAATATGAATGGCCCGGAAATGTTCGTGAACTGAAAAACTCGATTTCAAGAGCATTGATTCTAAATCGATCGGATGTTCTTAGAGAAGAAGACTTTTCCGATTTGAAGAGTCCGGAGGTCAATCAAGTACTACTTGACACACCCGATGACTTGGCTGGTGCGAGAAAGAAACACATCGAGACGTTCGAAAAAAATTACATCACATCCTTGCTAAGTCGTTTCAATGGGAATGTCACACTATCAGCATTGACAGCGAAAGTGACTCCCCAACGATTCTATGAGATGATGAGGAAGTATGATTTAAAAAGTAAATAAGACAAGTAACCCATCTCGGTAAAACGGCGCTCAGTATCCGTTTCTCCCAATACACCCCTATGCATCGACCGGGTATAGAACCCCCTTTACCTTCCTTATAACTCTGACCCAGCCTCAGCATGCAAACACCTTCCAATTTTCTTCTTTCTATCCCAGACATTAAAGAAACCCTTTAGAGTATTAAAGTCACGCTTTACATACTTGAAAGGCAATATTTCTATGACATTGATTTATCTTGTCATATATTTTGGCACGCCTGTTGCTTTATCCTATTTCGAAACTAATCAATGCCAGTGTCAAACAAAATTCATTCGATGCGCTGGCTTAACAATCAAACAACCATCCTTTAGTAAGAGAGAAAACAATGGGTCAGCAACAACTTCTTCTTATCGTTCTCGGTGTGATCATCATCGGTATTGCAGTTGCCGTTGGAATCAACATGTTCTCGAGTAACGCAATCGACGCCAACCGTGACGCCGTCACTGCAGATTTGACACAACTTGCATCCAAAGCACAGCAGTTCTTCAAGAAACCAGTCACTATGGGTGGAGGAGGTAACGACTTTAATGGCTTCACGCTCGGTAGTTTAGACCAGACCAATGCTAACGGCGGATACCGGGTTTCTGGTGCGGCTGTCACGACTTTGGTGACCGCAGTTCCAGTTGGCGCGATCACCATCAGCGCCGCCGACCAAGAGATTTATATCATTGGATACGGCACAGAGTTGGGTCGGGACGGTACTAATCTGGTGATGGCCTCGGCGGTAGTAACACCTACTACGATTACTGCCGGTATTCTGAATTGATCGTTTCATGTCGCTCTTTCATTACCAGGAGGCAGTTTTCGCGGGCTGCCTCCTGGTCTGAAAATCTTGCCATCCTTTAACCAGATTCAATCCAATGCCAGATTTTCGCTTCGAAGGAATTGCCCTAAACGGCAAAACGGTACAGGGAGTTATTGAGAGTGACTCCCTTTCTAATGCTCGGAAGCGAATCGAGTCGCTGGCAACCTCGCGTCATCTTACTGTCACTCGCATCGAAAAACGTCGAGCCTACCTTTACAAAATCCAAAAGGATAACGAAAAACCTTTTCTCGGTGAGCAGAAAGCTTTTTCAAGGGATGACCTCTCACTGGCGCTTGAAAAGCTCGGTTATCATACTCATTGGATTCGACCAAAACGATTTTCCTTCCTTCTTAAACCACCAGTGTCCGATATTGTCACTTTCATCCGGGTAAGCGCCGACATGTTGCGTGAAAAATTGCCGTTCAACGACATCCTTCAACTTCTTGTAAACGATATTGAGAACAATACGTTGCGAAACTCTGTGCGACAAATTCTATCCGATCTCAATCAAGGCAAAGATTCAGAAGAGGCATTTGTAAGGCAGGAAGCCGTCTTAGGAAAATTTGCGGCGCGTATGCTGGGTCTAGCCTCGAAAAGTGGCAACATGGTCCATATTTATGAGAGTACCGCAGTCTTTCTTGAGCGGAATTTGGAGTTCAGGAAGAGCATTCGCAGTGCTTTGATAATGCCTATGTTCACACTGCTCATCTTGTTTGGAGCTGTACTTTTCTACATCGGTTATATATTCCCCCAAACCGCCAAACTGTTTGAAAGAATGAAGATAGAACTGCCTCCAATGACCAAAACCACCTTAAGGATCAGTGATTTCCTGACCGATAATGTCTGGGTAATCATATCATCAACAATTCTCTTGGCGATTGTGACGGTCATTGGGATGAGACAATCAGCGGTTAAACTGTTGATCGACAAATTCATTTTGAAGATCCCGATTATCGGTTCATTAATTCATAAAACAACAATAGAAATCTTCTGTCGTGTTTTTTACTCGCTCTACAGTGGCGCTGGCGAGAATGTGAATGCGATTCGACTCGCCGCTGAAGCATGTGGAAATAAATATATGGAAATGTGCATAAAAACAATATCTATACCTATGATGCTTTCCAAAGGTACCGGTTTGGTTGAGGCGTTCGAAGCTTCCGGCGTTTTTACCAAGACTGCCCTCGCTCGATTTCACTCCGGAGCCGAGACAGGAACGATTAAGCAATCAGCGTTGCAACTTGCAAATTACTACGAAAAAGAAACTTCCTATAAAATGAAGAACGTCGTCGATTTGGTTCAGATAGTGATTGCGTTAATCATAATGATCGTGATGACGGCATTGACCTTGATTTCTGCCGAAACCGCCACAATTCGACCTAAAGGGTTATAGCGATGGATGCAGTATCAAGAATGGCTCCAATAAGCAACTTGAACGATCGCCTCGGTTTGGCGCTAATTCGTGATGGTCTGGTCGAGTCCGACACAATAGAGAAGGCCCTGAGGGTAAAAGAAAAGTCGGGATCGATCAGGCCCGACCTGTCGAGCCGAAAGAACCTTGCCCAGATCCTGGTTGATGATTTTAAGTTAAATCATGATATGATATTTCAATATGTTGCTGGTGTTTATGGTTTCGAAACAGTTGATCTTCAGATAAAAAAGCCTCAAGAGGTACAGATTGAATTCATTAAGAAGGCTCTGGAGGGCGTTAACATAACGACGCGCGACTATATGGTCAGCAAGAAGATCCTTCCATTCAGGTATGATGAACCCGATAACCGCCGACTGATATTCATTGCCGCCGATCCTACCGATTCTATGATTCCGGTCATTGCCAGAGCTATGAGAATACAGCTTTACGACGTACTATACGCACGATATACCGATATTTCAAGCCTGATCGATAAGATTTTTCCACCTGAAAACCGCTACCTGAAAGAACTTGAGACGACGGATACCGATGTCACCGAGATCGAAGACATCGAGGAGGAGTTCGATGAAGCGCTTATCGAAGCCGAGATCACGAAGAGTATTTATGTCAATCTCGCTGAAGGAATGCTGATCGAAGCCGTAAGGTTGGGGGCAAGCGATATTCATGTATATCCCTCTTCGGGCAGTTCGACAGAAGTGCTGTTTCGAATCGATGGAATGTTACGTCCTTGGCTACGACAGGAAGGCGTTCGTCCCGAAGCCATTGCCGCTGTCTTGAAGGATCGTACCAAGAATGTCGATCGATTTGAGCGTGAAATTGCACAGGATGGCTACATTCAACGGAAGATCAACGGTCACGATATCCGCTTCAGAGTATCGATAATGCCGATTGTCGGTAGCGAATATAATCACAAATTCGAGTCTATTGTCATCCGTATTCTCGATGACCGACAGGTCATTACCGATCTGGACAAACTTGGCTTCAGAGGCTCTGCACGGGAGATGTTTGTGAAGGCAATCGGACAACCGCAGGGGATGGTAATCGTTACGGGGCCGACCGGAAGTGGAAAATCGACAACTCTGATTGCGGCCCTAAGCCATATCGTCCGTCCGGAAATCAATATACTGACTATTGAGGATCCCGTTGAGTACATCATTCCTGGAGTCCGACAATTGAAAATCGGTCACAAGATGAATTTCGATCAAGCTCTTCGTTCAATTCTCCGCCACGATCCCGACGTAGTGATGGTGGGGGAGATTCGAGATCGTGAAACAGGCGAAATGGCAATTAAACTGGCAAACACCGGGCATTTAACCTTTTCGACTCTTCACACTAACGATGCTCCGAGCGCCATTTCCCGGCTCTATAAAATGGGAATCGAAACTTTTCTTATCGCTTACGCAATCAACATCATAATTGCTCAACGCCTGATGAGACGATTGTGTGACAGTTGTAAGCGTCCCATGGCAAACCTATCCGTCGATTTTGCACTGAGTCTCGGCTTTTCGCTTTCAGAAATTGAGAATTTCGTTTTCTACGAGTCGGTTGGTTGCGATCACTGCCATGGAGGTTACAAAGGTCGTCTTGCCATCCATGAAACCCTTTACTTTACCCCGCAAATTCGTCGAATGATCTTCGAGGCTGGCAGTAACATCAATGAAGAGGGACTCCGCAAGCAGGCAATTGCCGACGGTATGAAAACGTTATTAGGTAGCGCTCGTGAAAACGTTTTAACTGGTTTGACAACCGTTGAAGAAGTCAAACGCGTAGTATCGGGGGTGTGAAACAATGAATATGGGGCAGTCACTTCTGACACTCTTCGCACTGATAATGGTATCAGTTATCTCGTTAAACTTTTACCGTTCAGATAATTATATAAGTTCATCACTCGATTTCGACCGTTTTCGTATGGAGGGGCTGGCTGTGCTGACCTCTCATGTCGAACAGCTATCGCAATATTATTACGATGAAGCATCTACAGATACTGCCAATCAGAAGAGATTGATCGACATGACCGCGCCGAATTTAATCGGTCTTGAGGGAAATGATAGTGGTAAGGTGGATGATCTTGACGACTTGAATGCGATGGTTCGCACCGAAACCGGCGTCAGCGGTGTAATCTACAAAGTATTGACCACAGTCGAATATGTAACCCTCACAAACAGCCGGTTCGTTCATTCCGGGGCGCGTCAATACCATAAACAGATCAAGGTCTCGGTGTTCGATGGATATGATGTCCCGTTGATCTACCACATGGCAGGCGACACGAGGGTTCAAGATACGCTTTCGATGAGTGTTGTTGTAAGTTATTGGTTTTACAATTAAAGTTAAGGTTAAGTTGATAATAAAGTCCAGGCGGACGCCCTCGTCCGCCGACAAACAAGCACAATAAAGTCCAGGCGGACGCCCTCGTCCGCCGACAATCAAGCACAATGAAGTCCAGGCGGACGCCCTCGTCCGCCGACAATCAAGCACTAAGTTCTGGGGATGAGGACGTACACCCGAACTCTCAAGATTTTTCAGCAGACTCTAAGTAGAAGTAAGAAGTAAGGAATTCGTTTGTCAACAATGTGGGACATAATTGGCGCGATGATCATTGGCGGCGTGCTGATGCTCGTGATGAACAAAGCTATCGATCACGGTGCGCGCGAATTCGTCAATACCAATGCCGATGCTATCATCCAATCGGAACTCTCGACTATGACGCTGATAATACAGGACAATCTCAGAAAGGTAGGCTTTGGGATTGCCGAAGCGTATCAGGCCTCGATCATACAGACAATCGAGCCAAATCAGTTCGCTTATCTTACCAAGATAAATCCAGAAAGTCCGGTCGCAGATACAGTTGAGTTCTTTGTAGCGCCATCAGATACATTCCTATTCATCAATGCAAGTCTATGTTTTTCAAGTATAATTCGAGTTACAAAAGTCTATGGAGATGAACCAGAGACAACTCACATTGGCAAGATCATTAATCCCGCGGTTTTTCGTTATCTGGACCAAGTGGGGCGAGAAACAGACGCAAAACAAGCGGTAAAGATGGTTGAAGTTACTCTCATTGCAGTAAATCCAAACATCTATTTGGACAATGAGGTGCTTACGGCAGGAACAGCCCTTCTAAGGAAAAAGGAACTGAAGAAATTGCTACGGGAATCATACTGGCGGCAGACGCGCGTCGTTTCACGAAACTTAAGGAGATAGGGCCATGTTCGGGAAAGGATCGTTAATCGTTGCCGCGGGATTCGCGACCGTGATGGGCGTTTATTCAACTAAGATGAACCGCCTGACCGTTACCAACTCGGATAATATCAACAGTGCATTCATCAGAGCGCAAGTCCATGAATCGGCGTTAAGTGGCATGAATTATGGAATCAATCATGTTTGGAGTTCAGAAAATGATACCGGACATTTCGCGATCTATTCGCCTCAGTGCACAACTACAGTTGCTATCACTGAATTTGGAAGTGATAGCATACTGGTTCAATCCATAAGCAGAGGGCGAGTATTTATGGATGAATACTTTGAAAACAACGGAGAAACTTCTCCCGTGGTAGATACAATATTCGCCTGGTTCAGCAACAATACTCCGGTATCCCGCTGGGCGGCATATTCGAATCAGGACAACGGTATCGAGTGGACAACCGGAGATACATCCTGGGGGCCTGTTCACTGTGACCAAAATCTCAAGGTTAATGGTTCGCCGGTATTCTATGGAAAGGTGACAGCCAAGCTCGGCATAAGCCCTAACCCTTCTGGAAACGGTTGCAGGGCACAGTTTCTGGGTGGATGGGAGATCGGCATAGAAGCTCCTCTTCCTACAAACATGAATTTGATAAGAAATCGTGCCAGCCAGAGTAATGATGGAGCCGCCATGAATACGAAATGCCTTTATAACAGGGAATTGAGTTTGAAGTTTCTATCGGATGGTAATGTTATTCGAACTTTGGAAGAGGAGCCCTCTGATACCGTATTGCTTACCACAATTGCGCCAGGAGGCATCATTTACAATACCGAAAATATCACCGTTGAGGGGGTGCTTAGGGGGGTGCTCACTATGATAACAGACGGATCGATTGAAATCGTAAATGATATGGTTTACAGTAAAAACCCTCTAACTGATGAGACATGCGAAGACATGCTTGGATTGATAGCTATACAAAATGTGATGGTTGTCGATAACCAGGCAAATAATTCTGACGTCAATATAAATGCCTGTATTTTCTGCGTTACCGGATCATTCACTGCTCAGAATTATGCTTCGCGCCCCGTTGCCGGCAGGCTGACCGTTATCGGGAGTATCGCGCAAGCTGGCAAAGGGCAGGTATCGACCGTCTCGCCATGGGATAGGTCTGTTACGCATGGATTTTCCAAGAGCTACTATTACGACCCGCGCTTACGCTATATGAGCCCACTCTATTTTCCCTCGGTCAATGAACCACGACTTGTTTCCTGGTGGGAGTGATACTCATGTCAACTGAACAAAATAACAAGATTCAATCACTACTTACTTCGTTCGAACAGCGCATTCCTCCCCATCTGACGGGGTTGGAGCGTCAACGGTTTCTGGGTGAAGCTCTCATCGAACGGATGATTGAGAGCGACCGGGAGGACCTAAGAATATTTGTCGATGAATTATTGTATCGTTTGCACCTTGGCGGCGCATCCGACATCGATTTAGGTGGAACCGGCGGCGGTGGGAATATCTGGATTCGCCTTAACGGAGTGAAAAAGCGGGTGGAGAATGCAGGCGTAATTTCAGCTGATGGTTTTGGAATCCTTATCCAGAATTTGTTGACGGAAACTCAGCGCGAACATCTCTTCGATAATCGTAATCTCGATTTCTCTTATAGTCTGGCTGACGCCGCGAATATCAACTATCGGTTCCGGGCAGACGCTTATATGGAAATGGATACATTGGCAGTCAATTTCCGTACTGTCAACACTAAACTTCGCAGTATCGACAGTTATATGCTCCACCCGAATGTTCTTGGAATTCTGAGTCTTACACATACTAAGGAAGGTCTGGTACTTATAACCGGAATCACTGGATCAGGCAAAAGCTCCACTCTGGACGCTATCGTTGATTACAACAATGAAACTGTTGAGGGCCATATAGTGATTGTGGCCTCGCCGCTGGAGTTCATCCATAACTCCAAGCGCTGTCTGGTTCGGCACAGAGAAGTTGGTCGCGACACCAGGACGTTTAAAAGCGGGACAGTAGAAGCCCTCAGGCAGGACCCGGACATGATTGTGGTGGGGGAGATGCGTGACCCTGAAACGATTACTGCGGCCTTGGAAGCCGCCGATAGCGGTCACAAAGTGATTTCAACCCTTCATACGTCGTCGTGTATGGAATCGATTGAGAGAATAATCGGTGAAATGCCACCCAATGAACAGGATCGAGTCAGGATGCGACTCGCATCCGTGCTCAAGTGTGTTATTTCGCAGAAGCTTGTACCTACAAATACCGGCGAGTTGACCCTTGCTCGTGAAATCATGGTAATGCTTCCATCGATTCAGGCGGCAATTCGCAACAATAACATCGAAGAAATTTATCAGATGATCGGTGAGGGGAATCGGTATGGGATGGTAACCATTGAACAGCACTTGAAGTATCTCTGGTCAATAAAAAAAATATCCGCCCAGACTGCCGAGAATTACTCGAACAACAAGCGGATGATGGCGCAACTTCTTAAAGCGGCTTGAGAAATCAATGTCAAAGCACAAATTATCTCAAGCGATTGGGTTAAGCGTCGAGGGGAGAGCCATCCATGCGGTGAAGATGGTTCGAAGGCTGGGGCAGTGCGAGATATCCTGGGTCAGGTCATTTACGCTACCGGACTCAGACGATCCATCTAAAATCGATGAAAATTTCTTTCAATTGGATACTTCGAATTTGGACGATATCACTGAGATGGCTCCAATTGAATTACAATCAGATGAATCGATGGAAGATGATAAAAATATATTTGTACGACTTATCGAAATGACTGAATCGGGTAGAATTCCTCTCGCCCTCGCTGTCAGTGAACCACAAATATATTTTAACATTTTCGACAAGAATTGGGGCTTGAGTGGAAGGCGGTTAATCAAAAAATTAATTGCTGAGTCAGGTATTTCCAAGGCCTCATCGAAAATTGATCCCGAATCGATTAAGCTAATGCAAATGAAAGAGGGACGGGTTGTTGCCGTCTCTCAAGAAAAACATCTCCCCATTTATGA
This sequence comes from uncultured Caldithrix sp., assembly GCA_964355675.1. GTDB lineage: Bacteria > Electryoneota > AABM5-125-24 > Hatepunaeales > Hatepunaeaceae > CAMBDS01. The sequence goes on along the minus strand of CAYHEC010000058.1, from coordinate 3,381 downwards.
CCGGCTTGAATCGGTTGCAAAACAGATGGGCAGTCGTCCGCCCCGTATCATGCTCGTGGATGGGGTTGAATTATCGCTAATCAATCTGATCCATGAATACCAGTGCCCTCTCGATGGTAGTACTACGATCATCGTCCATATCACCGCTCAAACCAGTCGATTTATCTTTCTCCAAGGAACGGAAATACTTCATTTTTCGCACCTGATCAGTGATGGTTCCAACTCACCCGATTTGGCTGTGAAACTTTACAACCGGCTTCAATTCGAGCTCGACAACGGAAACATTAAAAAAATCGATACGATCATTTTGAGCGGCTTGGTGCGTGAAACAAGTGTCAGAGAGCATTTTGAAAAGTATTTTGGAACCAGAATTGTGAAGCCATTTAAATTGCACTCCATCAATACACTTGACCTCGAATATTCGCTACGTGAAAATCTGGCTCCTTACGCCCCCGCGATCGGCGTCGCCTGTCGTTTGATCGATGAGCGGATGAAATGTTTATACGAGGTTGATTTAACACCAACGCATATACGCGATATGCAAAACCGCCTCTCGTTATCGGCGTTAGGATGGGCGCTTCTGCTATTGATCCCACTAATGGCGTCAGCAATTCTTCTCCAAATCCATCATCTCAATTGGGATCTTAGGCAGTATCAAACCGAACTCATCCCCAAAAAAATGCAGATGAGTGCTTCGATTGAAATTGAGCAAAAAATCAAAACGGCTGATGAGAAAATTATTGCCTTCGAAAAGACCGGAGTATTACTCGATTCATTAAAATCCGGAAGCCAGTCGTACGGAGAATTTCTCGGTAAAATTATGAAAGTTTCAGAAGCCTACAAGGGTACCTGGTTTACTGAAGTTGTAACAGGTGAGGACTCCAGAATGCATATGGTTGGGTATTCTCTTGATAGAAACCAGATTCCCTCGTTCGCCAAGCAATTGGGCGCGGAAATCAGCACCGTGGATGTCCAAGAAATTCGCGAGCACCCTGTTTATCGCTTTGAAATCAGCTCCAATCCATCCCTCCAATAAATAAGACAAATGACATTTAAACAACGAAATACAATCATCCTTGGCGTTCAGACTCTGATAATAAGTCTTGTCAGTCTGTACATCTTACTCAGTTATTACCCTGCCAAGTTTGCAGAAGTCCGGCAGGAGCTCCAGAATTGCGACAAGACTTTAGCTGAAATAGAAGAAAGAGAAGCCTATCTGTCCGAACTTAATCATCGAGTAGATGAGAACAGGAATGTGTTGGCTGGCTGGAATAAAGTTGTCGAAGCAAATATTTCTATGGGTGACATCCTTGATTACCTGAACAAAATCCAAGAACAACATGGCGCTTTCAAATTCAGCCTCGTTTTTGTAAAAGATATACAATCTAACGATTATGGCTGTAAGATATTCACTCTAACCGGAGAAGGTGACTGGGAATCGATCTTTTCACTTGTTTGGATTCTCGAAAATGGTCCCAAGATATTTGCTATTGAAAAACTTGAAATGCGAGGCGTTGAGGCGATTGAAGAAGATATCGACCCCCCTTATTACACAAGATTTAAAATGATTGTACCCTTTAGCCTTCAGGTAAAGGCGGTCTATTCTGCCGGAGCAATATTGACCGATCTGCCCGTAAGTAATGCATCAGAGTATCTGGTCCAGCTACCCACCGGGCGTAACATTTTTTACCCGGGTATCATTCGCAGTCTGCCGCCCAACGATGCCGGGCTACTGGAAACCGAACGCGCCGAACTGAAAGCAGTCTTCCCGGGTAAGGCAATTATCGCCGACCATCTCGGCAACATACACTCTCTGACAGAGGGTGATCCGGTTTACCTCGGATACTTGTTAAAAATCAATCAATCTCAAAATTCAGTGGAATTTCTTCTCAATAAAGGCGGCATTGTCGAGAAGTTTTCGCTTAAACTCATGCTTGGCGTCGATCCTGCCAGGATTCCGGGATAGCTATGTTCAATTCTAACAAGCGTCAGACGATTTTCCTCGCTCTAATCTTAGCGCTTTCTGTTATGTCGGTGCAAGGCGAAGTAATGGCGCAATCAGGAAAACCGATGGAGCTTCGTCGGTTGACGGCTTCACCGGGTGAAATGATCTCAATATCGTCAACCTTGCCGATGGACAGAGCAATCGAGTTGCTTAATGAGTTATCGCGTCGATATGAGAATAAAGTCATCATCGACCCGGAAATTCACCGAGGAGCAATTGGCGCCGATATAGTCAATATGCATTGGTTCGACGCTCTCGAATTAATATTGCAAACCAACAATCTGATCTCGGTTGCGGGCAAAGACCACTACCTGATAAAATCTCCTGTTAAAACTGTTGATAAACCAGTCATAAACTCTGATAAAACGATGTTTGAAAATCGTGAAGTGATGATATCAGTACTGTTTTTTGAAATGAACACAAGTCAGATCCAACAATTGGGAATGAGTTTGAATTTCCTTTCCGGCGATGACGCCGCCAGTTTCACCGCCGCAGATGAAAAACTTGGTCTATTTCAAGTTGATATAAAGGAAAATCTTGATTTCGGAAAACTTACCGCAACTTTGAAGGCGCTTGCCAATGACCAGTTAGGTGAAATGCTTGCCAGCCCACAGATTACCGTTCAGTCAGGGCGAGAAGGACGTATCCAAATCGGCAGTGATTTTTCTGTTACAACGAAAGATTTTTCCGGAAATTCTGTTACCCAGTTCTTCTCGACCGGTTCGATCATCACCGTTACTCCACAGATAATGACTTATGACTCGACGACTTTCATCCATCTCGATCTTGAAGTACAGAAAAGCAATGCCAACAATAGTGACATCGGAATAGAGGTGAAAAAGACGTCGGCTCAGACGTCGATCTTGTTGCTCAACGGTGAGGAGACGATGATCGGAGGGCTGTATTATAACGAAGTCAGCGATATCCGGGAAGGGATTCCGATACTTAAAGATTTACCTTGGTGGGTCTTTGGAATAAGGTACATTACGGGTTATCAAACATCAAATAAAATTCGTAAAGAGTTGATTGTCATACTGCGAGCTGAATTGCTTCCAACACTCCGTGAGCGTCTAATCGCCCGCCGTGCGAAGATAAAAGATCCCAAGGTCTTAGAACAAGGCATTCAAAACTTCGGGAAACGTCTTGACAATTATCTCGAACAGTCAGCCAAAGGAAAGTAATTAAGTGTGACCTCTTGGAGGGCGGACTTTTAGAGTTCGTTGAAATATTCGCTTGAGACGCCAATTCGGACCAGATTTTCTTGGAGGGGGGGGCTTCAGCCCGCCCTTGTTTGTGCTTGATTGTCCTTTAGGGGGGACTGAAGGAGTTCGTTGATTTATTCGCTTGGGACGCCAATTCGGACAAGATTCTCTTGG
>CAYHEC010000057.1:0-13458 GCA_964355675.1 uncultured Caldithrix sp. | reverse complement strand
CAAGAGGATCAAATCTCTACTCGAACGAATAAATCAACGAACTCTTTCAGTCCGCTCTTACTTCGTAGGTTGGGCTTCCAGCCCGTCAAGAGCAGGCTAAAAGTCCTCCGTCTAGGAGCCTAAAGCACCGCTTATCAATATTCAATAATAGAATCTCGGTATTTAATCAACCAGAATCTTCCAAAGGCAACAACAAAAATGAACATTCCAACAGCACTCCTCTACACCAATGAACACGAGTGGATTCGAATCGAAGGTAACGAAGGATCCGTTGGCATAACCGACTACGCGCAAGGCGAGCTTGGTGATATAGTATTTCTTGACCTGCCTGAAACAGGAGCCTTAGTGACCGCCGGGAAACCGTTCGGTTCCATCGAAGCAGTCAAGGCCGCATCCGATCTTAATGCTCCTGTCAGCGGCACAATCAGCGCGGTCAATCTTGATCTCGGTCAGCAACCGGAACTTATCAATCAGGACGCCTACGGGAAAGGTTGGATCGTCAAAATTAAACTTTCGGACGCCAGTGAGTTGAAGGAATTACTCGATGCGTCAGCCTACGGCAAACTCACTTTGCAGTCCAAGGGAGACCACCACTAAGATGAATTACACCTCGCACAGCGAAGCCGACCGGGCGAAGATGCTGGAAACCATCGGCGTCGGTTCGTTGGACGAATTGATCGCCAAGGTTATCCCCGACAAGTTTCGAATCGAATATCCGCTCGATCTGCCAATAGGTGAACGCGAATTCGATCTTGTCAAGGAATTCAAGACGCTCTCTGGCCTCAATACGCCTGCTTCGGATGTTGTATCGTTTCTTGGCGGTGGCGTGTATGATCATTATATCCCTGCGGCAATTTCGCACCTCCTGAGTCGTTCGGAATTCTACACTGCATACACTCCCTATCAAGCAGAAGTTGCCCAAGGCACACTTCAGACGATTTATGAATTTCAGACGATGGTCTGTCGGTTGACGGGGATGGACGCCTCGAACGCCTCTCACTACGATGGCGCTACCGCCCTTGCCGAAGGGGTGATGATGGCGGTCAGAAAGACTGGACGTAAGGCAATCGTCGTTCCTGCAGGCCTAAATCCGCAGTATTTGCACGTTCTTAACACTTACTGCTCCCCTCTTGAAATCGAGATTCGATTAATGAAAGGGATAGATGGACTGATCGATTTTGTGGAGTTGGTGGAGCATTTGGACGGGTCTGCCGCACTGATCATCCAACATCCGAATTTTTTTGGCCTGCTTGAGCCGACCGTCAAAGCATCTCAGCTTGCCCATGAGGCAGGAGCGTTGGTGATCTCCTCAACCTATCCAATTTCTCTGGGCTTGCTGAAGCCTCCGGGTGAGTGGGGAGCTGATATTGCCACCGCCGAGGGTCAGCCTTTTGGTATCCCCATGAGCTTCGGTGGTCCTTATGTTGGATTGTTTGCGGTTAAGAAGGATCTTATACGGCTGATGCCGGGACGGATTGTGGCTCGCGCCAAGGATCGTCTTGATCGTGATGGATTTGTTCTGACTTTGCAGACTCGCGAACAGCACATCCGTCGTGAAAAAGCAACCTCCAATATATGCACTAATCAAGCTTTGCTGGCGCTCTGTGCAACGATTTACTTGAGTCTTGTCGGTAAGGATGGGTTGCATCGTGCGGCTGAGAACAGCTACCGAGGTGCCCATTATCTGGCTGGGAAAGTGACAACGATTCCCAGTGTAAAACGCATTTACAAGGGTGAGTTTTTCTCAGAATTTGTCGTAACGCTACCACTCTCTGGGAGGGTTGTGCAAGAACGCCTTGCCGAGCGGGGAATATTTGCTGGCCCGCCACTTGGGTGGTATTATCCGGATCACGATAACAGCCTAATTCTGGCAGTAACCGAGAAGCGATCAAAATCCGAGATGGATGAATTCGTCAAGGTGCTGGGGGAAGTCATCGCGTAACTTATCAGTTGTCTCACATTGGAGGGCGGGATTTGTCCCGCCCTCCATGCAGTTGATTGATGTATCGTATCGGCTCGAAACCTTAATTCAGGAGTCTCAATGCCGCTTCCATTTATTGTTCTCGCCGCGGTAGTTTTTTTTATTCTTGCCAGCTCAGTAAAAATACTCAACGAGTACGAGCGAGGGGTCGTTTTTCGTCTTGGGCGGGTAATCGCCGCCAAAGGACCTGGCATAATCTTTCTGATCCCGATTGTTGACAAGATGGTCAGAACCAGCCTTAGAGTTGAAGCCCGGGACGTTCCACCACAGGACGTTATCACTAAAGATAATGTTTCTGTGCAAGTTAATGCGGTGATCTATTTCCGAATTGTTGATCCAGTTAAAGCAGTTATTGCAGTCGAAAACTACTTGTACGCTACACTGCAATTCTCTCAGACAACATTGCGTTCGGTATTGGGTCAAGTCGAACTGGACGATCTTCTTGCAGAGCGGGATAAAATCAATCTTCGACTTCAAGAAATCATCGACCGCCATATCGAACCATGGGGCGTGAAGGTGACAAATGTGGAAATCAAGCACGTTGACCTGCCACAAGAGATGAAACGTGCTTGGGCAAAACAGTCCGAAGCCGAGCGTGAACGTCGCGCAAAAGTGACCCATGCCGAAGGTGAGTTCCAAGCTTCTGTCAAATTGGGCGAAGCGGCGCGAGTGATTGCTAAAGATCCCATTGCGTTGCAATTACGATACTTGCAAACTCTTTCCGAGATCGCTACCGAGAAGAATTCGACGATTATCTTTCCAATCCCGATCGACATCCTTAAACCTTTTTTGAGACCTATTGACGTACCTGAAATCGAAGAGCCTCCCAAGGCCTGAAGAACGAGATAGTAAACCGAAGCGCTCAGTCCTTGAACAGAAGACCGCTTACCCGAAGGATTCCGTTCGTTTAGTGAAATATGCCGCTACGGCAGGAATTGCTTCGAGACGGCATACTGAGGAACTGATTCGTCTCGGCGACCTGACTATCAATGGTCGTGTGATCACTGACCCGGCTTTTCCAGTAAAGGAAAATGATGAGGTGCGCTACCAGGGACGTATTGTGCCGCCTCAATCGACAGAGAAGCTTTACGCCATTATGCTTCATAAACCTACTGGCGTGCTTTCGACAATGGTTCCCGGGAAAGAGAGAGGGTACTGTCTTGCTGATCTTGTCAGCACTCCGGAACGACTTCATCCTGTTGGCAGGCTTGATCAGGATTCATCCGGGTTGATCTTGATGACAAATGACGGCGAATTAACTTTGAAGCTGACTCACCCAAGCCACGAAGTTGAAAAGGAATATGTAGTCAAGCTCCACCGCATACTCCATCCTCCCGAGATTGAAAAAATTCGACGAGGTGTGATGTTGGACGGCCGTGTGGTCAAGGTTAGCGCGCTCGAACCAGATCACGGAGGCAGGTTGCGAGTCGTCATTCATGAGGGGAGAAACCGGATCGTCAGAAGGCTATTTGGCGCTTTAAATTGCAACGTTTTGGAGCTAAAGCGAATCAGAATCGGTTCGGTCGCGCTTGGAACGCTGGCCGTTGGGAGATGGCGAAAACTATCACAAAAAGAGTTCGATTCACTCAAAGGGTAGAGAAATGATCAAACGAAATTTTGTTCTCTTTCTTCTCTTCGTGCTGGGATTTTCACCGGTCTTGGCCGAACAGTACCACTTCAGTGGTGGTGGTGGATTTGGAATAGGCGTACATAATCCCGATCTCGGCTTTCTTGACAAAGAGCTTAAAATATCTACTCCTGGTTTCAAGAAAGTAGGAGGTCCATTGCTCTATTTTGGCGGATTTGGCTACGGAGAAGTCAAAGACGGATTTAGAATCGGCGGTTATGGTTTTGGAGGCGGTACTACTGTCAGCGGTATCATTCCGAACTCTGACAGGATACGTCAGGATGTGGCCATAACGGTTGGCGCGGGGGGTTTTCTGGTTGAGTATATTCCATTTACTTTCGCAAAACGAATGGAAGTCGATCTCGATTTCGGGATTGGATTTGGTGGAATAGATATAGCTATCGATCAGTTTGGGGCCAATGTTACGTGGGACGACATGATGGGTAGCCTCCATCCCGATTCGTCGGTCACAAGGCAGACTTTTTCGATCAACATGTCGCATGGCTTCTTTATGATCGAACCAGGAATTGCACTGAAGTTTTATATTAACAGCTTCATGGCAATAGAAGGACGGGCAAGCTATCTCCTTATGGTTGGAATAGGGGGCTGGCAGTTTCGCGACGTAAAAATTCTCGACATGCCGGATGTTGACCTCAGTGCGCCGGTCATAGGCGTTCGTGTAACATTTGGCGGTTGATCCGTTGGAATCGTTCCGGGGGATTCTTCTGAGCCTTGACCTCTGGGCAATGAAGTTAGGGAACCTCTCCGCCCAAAATGGTATTTTTAATAACTTACTGCCATTTCTTGACCAAAGCAGTTACTGGTTCGCGCCGGTCGCCATTGTAGTGATCGGCGTGATCATTTTTGGCGGGAAGAAGGGCAAGTGGATTGTTGTCGGGGCAGTAATTACCGTATTATTGACAGACCAGGTTAGCTCGACGATACTCAAACCTTTATTAGCAAGAATACGGCCGTGTAACATCATCCCGGATCTGCATGTCTGGTGGGAGCATCAGTGGATAGTCCTGCCGGATCCCGTGATCGAAATATATAAAGCGTCTTACGCATTCCCATCGTCTCATGCCGCCAACAGTGCCGGACAAGCGATCTGGTGGGGGTGGAATTACCCAAAATACCGCTGGTGGTTTACCGGATGCGCAGGATTGATCGGCTACTCGCGCGTCTATTTGGGCCATCATTGGCCATTGGATGTGTTTTGTGGATGGATTATCGGAGCTCTATTAGCTCTTCTGATTTTCAGATATTCAGCTAGACTATTTCCGGGTTATTTCAGCAACAACATTAAGAATGGCGTCAGGTGAGTTGCCTGCCCCCAACAATTATTATTTCAGAAGTATTATCGGTTTTGGGTCGAAAAGCGCGTCATGATTTCCCACGAAATATATACCTGATCCAAGTCCACTCAAATCGAAACTGACGCTTTCACCTGCTGGTGGATAACTCAAGCTCATGACCCTTCGACCATCGCTTCTAAATAGATCGAACGAGGTTTCACGGCTCGAGCTGAATTGAAAATTAATTCGTCCATTAGTTGGATTTGGCCAGCAACTGATCATCCGTGGATTATCAGGTTTAAATACCTCGTCGCTTTCATGGATGCCAAGCCAATCTTCGCCCCACCGTCCGACCAAACCTCCTTCACCACAGACCCAAATCCAGTTTTGAAAAAGTTCTATTCCGTTGATTGCTGTCGATGTGCGAAGTCCGCTCGGTTGACCACTTGCCGTACCGCGATGAAGAAGCTGAAGCTCTCCACCGGCGCCCACGACATAGCCATCGGTTTCGCTGAAATACTTCAATCCTGTTACATCAAAACCAAGTGAATGGATACGCTCACGGTGTTGCCAATTATCGATTGTTGCAATAATACTCGTTCCGTTTTGTGTTTCGACGGCGGCCTTGGCGACGTTATTATCGAGAAAACATATATATCTTGTATTTGGAGGTACGCCTGATGATGCACTCCAGCTCTGCCCACCGTCTTGTGTGACGAACACTGAGTCTCGCAGGATTGCCGCATAAGCGACACTGTTGCTGACAGCGGCGACCGACAAAATGGTACCGTTTAGACGCACCTCGGAAGATGTCCAGTGCGCTCCATCATCGTGTGATATCGAAATTGAACTGCCAGAGATGGCAAATATCGATTCTTCTACTTTTTCAAAATCGGTTACGTTACCGTCGGAGATCTCAATTTCGCGCCATGTATCCCCACCGTTCGACGTCAACATTTCGTGGCTACCCAGACACGAGATGATAACCCGCCAAGGATTAATGGCGACAACTGCTATTGGTTCATAAAACGGGAAGTTCTCGATTAGCTCCCATGAGTATCCTCCGTCGTAGGATTTAATAACTGTTCTCAGAAGACCAACTGCCCAACCAGAGGCTCCGGTGGCGAATGAAATATCGATCAGGTTATTGGTAGTGATAATCTTTGAGACCAAGTCTGGCTCTTCTCCGGCCGTTGAACGAGCCATTAAACCCTCGCTTCCGACAACCCAAATCGACTCCCCATTCGTCTTGATTGCGGAAAGAGTTTGATGGTCCCATGAACCTGTTTCAGACCAGTTTCGACCATCGGTGGATAAAAGAAGATGGGCGACATCCGGATCCCCTCCACCCCGACTAATAACCGCGGCCCCCGCTCCTTGATATGATTGCAGTCCGACGAACTTACTTGAGGCGGCGAGGCCCTCTATTTCCTGCCATGAAGCGCCGCCGTTCGTAGTTTTATAAAGATGCGAAGAATCAAAATTTCCACCGCCGATCCAGCCGGTCGTTGGGGAGTTATAATGCACACAGAAGAGGTCTGTCTGAAGCTGTGTTGGAATACGTTGCCATGATCGACCTCCATCCGATGTCGAAGCAAGATAGCCTCTATCTCCGACCGTCCAACCCAGATTCTGGTTGAAAAGTGACAAGCCGTTGAGTGCTTGTATTCCTTCCCCGGGGAGAAAGCTGATTTCCCATCTGTTATCGACGAGGCGATAGGTAACCGCTTGATCGGAAATTCCGAGCGAAATGCCCCCTACTATAACGGTCTCTCCAATAGCGGCCAGTGATTTGGCGCTGAATGGCTCGTCTTGATCGCCAATTTCCCAGGAAATCCAGTCTGACCCGCTGTTTGACGTGTAATAGACCATCGCTCCGAATGGGGTGGTCGGATTATCTTTTGCCACAACGTAGCCTTTCGCCCCAGAGAAGAAATCGATTAACAATGCACCACTAACGATTTCTGGCAAGTCGATTATTCTCCATGATACTCCATTGTCAGTCGATTGTACTAACATTGCGGCGTCATTTGCGGCCCATATTGTATCCCGTGACGGGACGTCGATGGATACGATCTGACCGGGAAGCGGCTGGGGATTTGTCACCTCCCAGGCGGGTTCGGCGACAGAAATCGAAAAATTACACACGAAAATCAAAGATGTAATAATAAAAGACTTCACTGAATCACCTCACAACGCCAAGTGACCTTTGCGGATTTCTGAAGCATTCCGAAGACCGAACAGTACGTTGTCAACGAGAGTTTGACCGCCCGTTCGAGTTCTTCGACAATCACACCTTCGCCTTTGGCGCGGTAAACAATTTCGATATTCTCGTAAATTTTAGGATGCTCATCACGTTTGACGCCAATTACTTCTGCGGTCAATTGTTCGATAACAATTTTTCTTTTGCGAAGAATTGTGGCAACGTCCATTAGTGAACATCCGCCTGCCGCCTGTAAGACCAGCTCCATCGGAGATGCCCCGGCAGATGCGACCTCTGCTGGTTGAGAGTCCATTTCGACGCCAAGTCCCTTAGAATTTTCGCCGTGGAAGTGCATTTCTTTAACAAGGGTGACTTTGGCTTTAACTTCTGTTGACATTCTTGAAGACCTTCGGTTTTTGATGCGAGTATAGGATTAGACTCTGAACTGTTCGAAGACACGCTGAGCAGTCTGTCCGAGAATACCAAAAGCCAAAAAACGCTCTCATACCGGCGAAAGTCGGTATCCAGCAATTTCTTAAATATCATTGAGATACGTGGATCACGACTTTCGTCGGGATGAGAGTACTTGCATTTTATTTGCCTTCTTGGACAGTCTGTGAAGCGGTGCACTCGATTGCTGTAGATAAAATATAGCAATAATCACAAAGTCTCAATCGTCTCGTCCATAATCTGCGAGATTGAAGAAGAACTCTTTGAAGAGGACAAATAATTTAATAAATTGTATTGAGGAAATTGTGGTTCACAAAAACGGAGTAAGGGATAGAATTTCAACTTCTGCGACTTGATGCTACTTCGAATGCCCGCACTGGTTTGTTGATGACACCCCATGGGGCAGTTCGAACTCCGGCCTTTATGCCTGTTGGAACTTCAGCGGCAGTTAAAACTCTTAGTCCGCTCGATTTACGTGAGACTGGCGTGGAGATGGTGCTTGGTAATACGTACCATATTTTACATCATCCCGGTCATCTAACTGTTGAGAGGCAGGGTGGGCTTGGTAAATTTATGGGGTGGGGTGGACCGACTCTGACCGACTCTGGCGGTTTTCAGGTGTTCAGTCTTTCATCAACCCGGAAGATTACGGAACAAGGCGCAATCTTTCAGTCGGTGTATGATGGCCGGACGGTAGCATTGACGCCGGAAGAGGCTTGTCGAATTCAATGGTCTATAGGTGCAGATATTATTTATGCCCTTGATGAATGTCCCCCCTATCCCGCATCGCGCGAAGTTGTTTCTGCCGCCACATCGCTTACGGTACGCTGGGCGAAGCGGTTCCTCGATACATTTGAGGAGTTATGCCATTCATCTGACGATCGTGGGAAAGCGGCGTTTCTTGTAGTTCAGGGTGGGTTATTCGGCGATCTCCGCGAGGATTGTTGCGGCAGAATCGCAGATCTTGATCCGCAAGGATTTGGAATTGGTGGCGTTTCAGTCGGGGAGCCGCCTGATGAGATGCTTCGAGTAGCGGAAATTTGTTGCCGGGCTCTACCTCCTTCCAAACCACGACATCTTCTTGGCGTTGGTACCCCAAAGGATTTAATTGGTGCAATTGGGCAAGGGGTCGATCTTTTCGATTGTGTCCTCCCGACTCGTAACGGCCGTAACGGTCAAGCGTTTACTTCGCATGGAAAAACGAATGTGCGGCTGGCAAGATGGAAGGAAGTGAATCTACCTCTCGACGACAGATGCAATTGTTATACATGCAGACAGTTCAGTATATCCTACCTTCACCACCTTATGAATGCGGGAGAGATGTTAGGCATGAGGTTGATGAGTTATCATAATATCGCATACTATCAAAATCTGTTGTCTCAGGCACGTGAGGCGATAGAAACGGACAAATACAGTCTTTGGAGCCATGAAATCGAACAAGATTGGGAGTGACAGCCTGCGACGTTGACTATCTTCCCAAGGATTAGAGATGGTGTCAGAAGGGAGAATACATTGATACAAATGAGTAATTATCGAACACTTGGATCTATTTTTGTATTAGGGATTAGCATTCTGGATCTTCTCGGATGCGATCCCGGATCGCGATCAGACCGGCGCAGTTTTATACCTGCAAACATTTCTATGACTATTGATAATGGATCAGAAGCCACGAATGATACCGTGCTTCGGGTGTCAATTCGCGGGGACTATATCTCCCGTATGGCAGTAACCACCGATTCGTTCTTTCGTGGCGTCGAGTGGACAAATTTTGATTCATTGATTTTCCTACCTATTCGGGCTCAGGAGGGTCGGGCTTCAGTTTTTGGTCGTTTTATGGCCGAAGGCGGCGGCACAACGTCGGTGTTAAAGGATGACATCGAAATTGATTTATCGGCAACGATCAGGGAGTTTGACGTTTCGGCAGAGTCGGACACACTTGAAACCGGGGATTTGGTCACCTTTGAAGTCGAGACTGGCGAGTCGGGGCTGGCTGAGGTAACATTTGGCAGTTATTATTCTGATTTAAGACTTTCCGAGGTTTCCCGGGGTTTATTCAGCAGAACCATTGTTATTCCGGGGGGGATAATTGATGACAGCGTGATTAGTGTTGCGAAATTCCGCGATGCAGTTGGCAATGTCGCCTATGAGGTTGCATCTGAACATTCACTGGTTATTCGAGGACGGGAAATCAGGCCTCATCTGCTCGGTTCTTTGCGCATCAGTAATATGGGGGGCGTTGCCTGTTTGGTTAGAGGAAGCGTATGCTTTATATCAGATCTAAACTCCAAGCTTCACTTGGTTGATGTATTAAGTCCATCTAATCCCGCCTATATGCGGTCGATAGAGACCAGCGGATGGTGCGGAGGCATGGCGGCAAATGACAGATTGCTCTACCTTGCCGATGGTAACGCAGGCGTGGCGATTGTCGGGATATTTCCGGCAAATTCTGCCTCGATCATCGGGGCGTCTCATGAAGTATCCGGTGCAGCCGCGGATATTGAACTCGACGGCGACTATCTGTATGTTTCGACGGACGTTTCGGGGCTTTGGGTTATCGACGCCAACGACTGGATCAGGCCGACAGTGATTGCCCATTTAGAGATTCCTGGATCTGGTGATATGATTATACGGCACGACAATATACTCTTTATCGCCGGTACGCCTTCCGTAGCTTGCATCGATATCTCTAACCCTCGACATCCGATATTGTTGAAAGAGTTTGCTGTCGAAGGTGATATTAATGATGGAATTTATTATGAAAACAAACTTTTTCTTGCGACAGACACTAGAGGCGTGGTCATTTATGATGTCAGTGATCCCTCTAATCCTATGCTTCACTCCGAGCATTATGAATTTGTTCGAGCGACCTCGATAACGTTAATGGCCCCATATATCGCGATAGGGCGCGGTACGACGATAACCATTGTCAATGGAGCTAGTCCCGACATTTTGCCAGTGATGGGAGATGTTGGTGGTCTTCGGGGAATTGCCGGAATTGAGGTATTCGACAATCAGCTGTATGTCGTTGGCGACGGTTGGTTCTATACGGTTGGTTTGTACTATTAATCAAACACTTGGAGAGCGGCTTTTCAAGCCGCTCTCCAAGAAATTCACTTTATTATACCCCGGTAATAATAAATAGTTAACTTAACAACAGGAACAGTATGACGCTTCTTACAATCGCAATGGCTCCATCAACAGGTGCAGGTGGCGCTGGCGGCGGAATGGGCATTGGGGCATTTCTGCCGATGGTGCTCGTTTTCGTCATTTTTTACTTACTAATTCTTCGACCTCAATCAAAAAGAGCCAAAGAGCACGAAAAGGTTCTAAATGCGCTAACCAAAGGTGACATAGTTGTCACAACGGGCGGCATACATGGAACGGTTCAACGCGTCAACGAGAAGGATCAAACATTGATTCTGAAAATAGCTGATGACGTTAAAGTTGAAGTTGATCGGGGAGCGATAGCCCGTAAAATATCCAGTGGTTCCGAGTGAAGCCTTGAACGTTATTTTCATGGGCACTTCAGAATTTGCAGTGCCATGTTTTCAGAAATTGCTTCAAACACCTGATCTTAACGTTTCAGCGGTTGTGACAGTTCCGGATAAACCAGCAGGACGATCTCTCGAAATTTGCGAATCGCCGATTAAGATTGCCGCTCACGGCACGGGTATTCCTATTCTTCAACCAGTTGATTTGAGAGATCCCTTCTTCTTGAGATCAATTCAAGGATTTGAACCGGATATTGCCGCGATTGTTGCGTTCCGAATTTTACCGACCGAGCTGTTCTCTATCCCGACATTGGGATGCGTCAATTTACACGCGTCACTTTTACCCGACTTGCGCGGCGCCGCACCGATACAGTGGGCGATCATGCGTGGCTATGACCGGACAGGGGTCTCGACGTTTCTTATCGAGCGAAAAGTGGATACTGGCAGATTACTCGCACAGACATCAGTTGCAATCGACCCAGATGACGACGCAGGCTCTTTGAGCTCCAAGCTCTCGATTGAGGGCGCAAATCTGCTGGTAGAGTCACTATTACGAGTAGGCAGAGGTGAGGCTCATCCTCAGACTCAGTTCGGCGAGCCAACTCTTGCTCCGAAAATCACTAAAGAAATTTGTCGTATCGACTGGAATCAGCCAGCTATAGAAATTCACAATTTAATCCGGGGTTTGTCACCAATTCCTTCTGCGCACACTTTTATCGGTGGAAAGATGTTGAAAATTTTCTCATCGTTCACTATTGCGCAACCGCAATTGGCGCCCGGCAATGTACAAGTTACCGGCGAAGGGATTTTAATGGTCGGAACCGGAGTCGGCTCTCTCGGGTTAGTCGAAATTCAGATAGAAGGGAAGCGAAGAATGAATTCTTCTGAATTTTTACGTGGAAGAGCGATTGTTTCTGGAACAGTACTAAGTTGAGCTCGTATAACCTGAAAGAGTTGAAAAGTCTTCAAGTCACCGGGTAGCGGTGATTTATTACCGTAGTCTCAAGTACAGTGAAACAATTGATTTCTTGCCGCAGGGTGTCCTCACCCTGCGGCAAGGATAAAATTTACAATTATTTGTCGCAATAAGGTTGCTCTCATACCGGCTTTCGCCGGTATGCGAGAAGTCCATACCGCTTTTCTAACCAAGCAGATACTCGACTCTGCAGGACTTTTTCACCCGACTCTAATTTCTAACTGAATATAATAGATATAAATTCCGGTTGTCTATGTTATTTCCATTTTTAGACCCCACGTTCTTACTGCTTATACCAGCGATGATTCTTTCCTTTTGGGCACAATCGAAGGTTAAGCGAACTTATCATAAGTTTAGTCAGATTGCTTCTTCATCCGGTATGACAGGCGCGCAAGTTGCTCGCAAGATATTGGATATGGAAGGAGTTGCGGACGTTGAGGTTGAGGAAGTTGCAGGGGAGCTGACTGATCACTACGACCCAAGCACCAAAAAGGTGCGCCTTTCTGAGGGGATTTTCGGTCAGAGGAGTGTGGCCGCTTTTGGTATTGCCGCCCATGAAGTTGGTCATGCGATTCAGCACAATAGAGGCTATGCGCCTCTTCAGATAAGACATGCATTGTTGACTCCAGCCAATCTTGGCTCGAATTTGGCCATGCCACTGTTTTTTATTGGATTTTTTTTCAGTAGTTTCAAAGTATTGATGGACGTTGGCATATTCTTCTTCATCGGAGCGTTGGCTTTCCAGCTGGTCACATTGCCTGTCGAATTCGACGCATCTCGCCGAGCATTAGTTGCTTTACGAGGTTCTGGCATTATGGATACCGGCGAAGTTACTATGGCACGTAAGGTGCTGACCTCAGCCGCTTGGACTTATGTAGCCGCGGCCGCTGTTTCGTTGATGCATTTAATTAGACTTCTTATCCTTAGGGGATCGAGAGACTGAACCGTTACCCTCAAAAATCAAATTCACCTGGATTTGGAAAAAAGTTCATTCCAAAATCTAATAATTCGGGTGACCGTAGAGACAATAAGTTTTCACCAAGACCGTCTGACAAAGAACGCCCCAAGCACAGCGCGAGGGGCGATTTTCATTCTGCCGCGCCGAATGCTCGCCCACCCTGGGAGAACAGAAGCGATCGAGGACAGGATTCCGGTCGCGTCTCATCTGGCTCACCCAGATTTTTTGGTGACCGCCCACAAACACCTCGTGTTGACAGATTCCAGAATGACCGACCCGCTCGTCCATTCAGCGAAGGCAGTCGAGATCGGGGGAGAGACTTCAACCCGAACGGCCCTCCAAGGCCTCGCGACGACCGTCCAGCTCGATCCTTCAGTAGTGACCGACCTGCTCGTCCATTCAGCGAAGGCAGTCGGGATCGGGGGAGAGACTTCAACCGCGACGGTCCGCCAAGGCCTCGTGTTGACAGATTCCAGA
>CAYHEC010000056.1:0-14458 GCA_964355675.1 uncultured Caldithrix sp. | reverse complement strand
AAGGACAATCAAGCACAAACAAGGGCGGGCTGAAGCCCCCCCTCCAAGAGAATCTGGTCCGAATTGTCGTCCCAAGCGAATAAATCAACGAACTCTAAAAGTCCGCCCTCGAAGTGAAGTAATATTATCTTACCGATAGTGGCCGAAATAGTTGCGAACCGGAACCTTTGCCGAATTATCCGGCGCAGGCGGCGGGGGCGGTTCCTTCCACCCTGTTGCGGTTGGCACAAATTGTCTTACCAGCGAGAGAATTTCATCGCGATTTGAACGATAGGGTATGTATAACCCGCGGAAGTTCTCCATCATCGTCCGGCCAGCAAAGGGGGAAAGAAACAGGCCCTCTTGCTCGTCAGAAACCAATCTAACCCGCGACCAATCGATGGAACGACTTCCTGACAATCGTTTCCATGAAGCTCCATCTGGTCCTATTTGGTACTTCGTCGGCAAATAGAACGAGTTTAGTGAGGCGAGCAAGACAGCTCCTGCAACAATCGTCAGCAGAAGACTTTCGACGTTCAGCCATACTCCCCAGATCGTAAAAACGACAACAATCCAGAAGACGGACGCCTTGAGGACTGATTCGCGCATCGGATGGGCGGTGTATGATATAGTGTCGATTTGATCAGTCCGCGTGGTGATAAACGACGCCACCGATAGCGGCGATGAAAACTCCGGGCAGGAGCGCCATCGTTTGGAATTCGAGTCCGATGTTCAATACGAGGTCAATAATCGGGATAAAAATTGGCAACGCTCCCAGAATAATAAGTACTTTACCGATGTTACGATTATGTGATTTTCTGCTAAAGGAATATAAGAATTCTGCTTGAAGACCTTTGAGTTTCAAGCCGCATAGATACTCCAATTCGTTAAAATGTTTGCATCCACCGGGTCCTGGGCACCAGGCGACAGGTTTTGGCATAAGAGCTTTTACAATAGGCTCACGGCTATTCGGATAGGGGCATGTCGGAATAGTCATCTCTCTGGTACATGTGCCATGCTTGGCGTCAGGATACTCGCAACCACTTAGACATGGAAGGCGGTTATCCACATCGTATAGAAAGAAAGAACAGAGTCGCCGGCCTGAATCATGATCAAAAGTTGGAAGATGGCGCGGAGGAGGAATAATTGCGACGGATCGGTCTCCCGGTACGGATTTTCCTTCATTTCCACTTGACACCTTTCGACCGACCGCGCTATTTTCCCATTTCCATAGCGCAAAGCCGATGAGGAAGATCATTCCACCAAATACACCGAACATGAGAGCGATGCCGGGCATGTGACCGAGAATTCCAAACCAAAACTGGGACAGGATTACGAAGATTCCTCCCACGATCATTATGCCCAAACCTGAAGTCATTTAGAAGTAGCTTCCACGTTTAAGTTCTCGACTAAGATCAAATAGAAAGATGTATGTCTCAAAGCGTCCTCACTCTGCGACAAATAATTGTAATTTAGGAACTATGCCGCAGGGTGAGGACACCCTGCGGCAATGAATTTATGCTTAAATTTGACTTTTCAAGTAAACTCAATAATAGAAGTCAAAATATAGCAATCAAATTGACTTACAACAAGACAGCACCATGATAATATTATCAAATTTTTATGCTT
This sequence comes from uncultured Caldithrix sp., assembly GCA_964355675.1. Lineage (GTDB taxonomy): Bacteria > Electryoneota > AABM5-125-24 > Hatepunaeales > Hatepunaeaceae > CAMBDS01. The sequence goes on along the minus strand of CAYHEC010000056.1, from coordinate 12,850 downwards.
AAGGTCAATGCGACTCACAATTTCAAACATCTTCCATTTCAAATCGGTATATTCTGTAACCATTAAGCTTCTTGCATTATTATAATTCATGTGAGCGCGGTCACTTGACACATTATGTTACGTGTAGTATATTGTCGCAATTATATTAATTAGGGGGTCCGCGAGACCCTTAATCACCCGAAACAAATCAAAGAGAAACACACTATGCGCTTGTCGCAAACTTCTACAATAACTGTACTTGTACTGCTTCTTGGGCTATTTTCTATTGCATCCGGCGCTAATCCGGCTGTGACAGTTACAGCTCCGAACGGCGGAACACTTGAGGTGTTCAACGTTCAGAATATTACTTGGACTGTGGTTGCCGATACGGGCATTGCCTATTTCCAAATCTGGTTCTCCTACGACAGCACAAATTGGACGATGCTGAATCAAATCGGAGGCAATAACCTTAATTATAATTGGACACCGGGTCTTCCGTTAGACGGAACCTGCTGGCTTAGCGTTTTCGCTATGGACAGCCTTGCGCAGGGAGGCTTCGACAATACCAACGCTTTTGGAATCGGTCCTGATATTGAGGAATTCGATTTTCCTGATGGAACGGCGCTGATCAGTCTTCCAGTGATTCCTTACCTTAACGCTGATTCGGTCTCGCAGATTCTCGGCGACGATTTAGAGCATCGCTATCAGTTGTTCGGGTTTGAACCCAATCAAGGCTTCTTCGTAGCTGATACGATGGCTCATGGTAAGGGTTATTTCATTCAATTTGACGAATTCGTCAATCCCGACCAGACTACTTTCGACGTAACGGGGCTCCCGGTAACGGCAGACTCGGTACATATCCCGCTTGTGTGGGGATGGAATGTGATCTGCACACCGTTCCGTGCCAAGGTTGATCTTTGGGATGGTGCGACCTTCTGGTTGAACGACACTGCCGCTTATAGTTACTGGGAAGCGGCCGACGACCTTTTAATTCATCCGCCGGTTTACAGTTTCACAAACTGGGGTCACATCATCGATGACGAGCTTGATCCTTGGCGTGCCTACTGGTTCCTTACTGTAGTTCCAGGCATGTCAGTAACGGTTTATCCCGATCCCTCCGGGCCTCATCCGGCTCCGGGACGCGATGCAGGCGATGATGGTTCACCCTCTGATTGGTCTATTAACTTTGCCGCTTCGTTTGACAACCGCATCGACTCAGCCCGTATGGGAGTACTTGAGGATGCAACCGCTGGTTTCGACAATCATTACGATTTTGCAGAACCACCGGCTCCTCCCAGTGATCGTTATGTCAGCCTTTATTTCGCCCACGACGGCTGGAACAGCCCGGTTGGCACGCGATACGAGCGCGATATCCGCAACCCTCTTGCCAATGGCGAGAGCAGTGAGTGGACCCTTTCTGTTAGACCATCGAGTGCTGGAAGTGTGACCCTTTCGTGGGGCGACCTTTCCGGCGCCGCTCCCTGGCGCAACAGCTACACATTGATCGATGGCGACGTTACGGTTAATATGCGCGAAAACGAGTCCTACACCTTCGACGTCGAAGGCGAAAAGACATTAACCGTCCGAGTTCAGTCAGCGCTTGAAGTTGGCAAACCTGAGGTCACGACTCCGAACAACTTCGGTATCGCCTCGGTTTCCCCGAACCCGTTCAACAACCGAGCCAAGGTTTCCTTCGACATCGTATCGGCTGGAATCGTGAACCTTAGCGTGGTCGATATGACTGGTCGTTCGGTGATGACCCTTGCCAACGGTGACTTTGCTTCAGGTCGTCATACTGTCGCTTTCAACGGCGAGGCTCTTGCCGGTGGGACGTACATTGTGCGTCTTGAGTCAGCCGGTCAGGTTTCGACCTTCAATATGACGCTGGTTAAGTAAGAATTGTGACAGGGTCATCTCACCCTGTCGCGAGCAGACTCGTCCGCAGGGTCGGGAGACCCTGCGGCAACCCATAGCTTAAATTTCGTTCCCGTCCTGCGGGTTATGAAAAGAACAACCCGCCTGATGTATTTCGGGCGGGTTGTTTCGTAATATTGTAATTTTACACAATTCGGTGACAGACAAGAATGTCTATCCTCCCGATTGCAAATTAGTATCAACATCCACGCGAATAGTACCAGATTAATGGATAGCCTTTGGGATCGATCACCTTGATCCAACCTTTCCAGTGTTCCAGAACCTTGCGATCCCGTCCATGAATCTCTGTTAGTAGTTCCACAGTCGCGTAAGCCCAGTTGCCTTGCCACTGACCCGTCAAGATGATCTCAAACTCTTTGTTGTTGGCATCGGTAATTTCGGTGACAATCGCGGCGGTGTCGGAGGGAACGTCTCTTAGATGGGCGATTCGGTGAAATAAAGGGTAGTAAAAGGTTTTGTTTTCTGTCATGAATTCCTTCCACGACTGAACACAAAATCCAAAATCATCGAGTTGATCTTTTCGAATCCAAATCTCGTATTCCGGCGCAGAATAGCGAAGAATTCTAACGTAGCTTTGATCGGATTGATGAAAAATCGCACAACCTCCTTCGTAAGTTGTTTCGACGTATTCCTTTTCTAAACCAAAGTCTCGCAAAGTGTCCAGACCGGGAATATTAAGTTCGAGATAGGGGTAGTTTGAATTTTCAATTTCTAAAAATATCTTCCGCAGTTTTCCAAATGGTCTCCGGTTCGCATCATAGACTGTTATCCAGCCATTGGGGAAATTGAATATATCCGACTCAATGAACTCTTTGGGTCTGATTATCCCCACCCCCCACTGCATGAACAAGCTGTCCGTTTCTTCCGCCAACAACGGCGAAGCCATCATCATCATTATCATCATCATCATCTTTTTCATCTTCACCTCCCCGCCAGCAGATTCGCCTCAAAACTAAACGTTGTCCTGTTGCGTCGCTTGTTCACCTCGAAAGCCCTGTCTATCATCCGGTCGATCAAGTCGCCAAATGACTTGCCAACAGGCTCCCAGAGGTAATAACTAAGCGAGCCGGGGATGTTGTTCAGCTCATTTACATAGACCTCGCCGGTCTTAGCGATCAAGAAATCGACCCGTGCTACGCCTCCGGCGCCGATGGCTTGAAAGGTTTTTACGGCTAGGTCTTTGATTCGTAGAGTGGTTGCGTCATCAAGCGGAGCTGGTATCAAACGCTGTTGCCCTGCCATTCCCTGTCCCTTACCACCAGATTTGGCTCCACCCTTCTTACCGCCTCCAGCCTTGTATTTTTCGTCGAACGTCAACACCACACCCGGTTTTACTGGCTGTTCGAGCATCGATGGTATCGGTGGATCGCCATCGAGGACGGAGCAGTTTATTTCAGTTGCGTCGATGAGGGCTGGCTCGACTAAGGCTCGGTCGCAGAATCGCAGAGCAAGATCGAGCGCGATTTCAAGACTTTTGCGGTCAGAGGCTTGGCTGACTGCGACGCTGGAACCGAGCATGGCGGGTTTGATGATAAGCGGAAAGTCAAGATTTGTGATTTCAGATTCTTGATTTCTGATTTGTTCGAGCTGATCTTTGCTTACCATCATATATGGTAGATGCGGCAGTCCTGCGGCGGCGAGCACTGCCTTGGTCAGCTCCTTGTCCATGCCGACGGTCGAGCCTCGCACGTCTGATCCTGCATAAGGGACTCCAGCCATCTCGAGCACCCCTTGCAAGCAACCATCTTCGACAAACGTACCGTGCGTCGCAGGGAGGAGAACGTCAAGTGTAATTTCTTTTCGTTTTCTGAACAGGCCGCCCTCGGCTTCGATAAGGATCAGCTTACCTCTTGATGAATCAGGACAAGGAAAAACTCTTGTGAGCAAATTAAGCGGTGGGTGATCCTGTCGAAAAAATGAGATTGCATCGAGATGTTCACCGATATACCATATATTGTCACGACCTAAATAGATCGGAGTCACTTCATATCGGTCGCGATGGATGGCTTCGATAACTTGATAGCCAGTCACGATAGAAACTTCGTGTTCAACGGATCTACCGCCGAAGACGACGCCGAGACGGATTTTAGGCATTAAAGTTAATGGTTAGTTGGGATTTGGGATAGTGAATAAGATAGGATTTAAATATAACAAAGAGAAGAGCCTTGTGGTGTTATCACAAGGCTCTTCTCAATTCAACCGTTATAAGGAGCTCGTTACTTTTGTTCGGTTTTCTGACGCTCTTCGAGTCTGGCTTTAAGTGTATTCAGTTCTTCCTCAGCCTTTTTGCGCTCCATGCGAAGTTTTTCAAGGTCGAGATCAACCGATTGAATTTCACCGCCACGTTCTTCGATACCCCAGCGGAAAAGTTCCTGCCGATTAAACATTGGGGTTCCCGAACCACCGCCGCTACCTTCAGAGGCAGAGTAGGAACTGCGTTGACGTCCGGAATTGCTCGACGGAGCGTCGGCTTTCACGAATGTCGGTGCGGCATAGAATGCGGTTGAAGGTGTGAAGCGGACTTTGCCTGATATACGGTAACCGGGATAATTTGGTAATGGATCGGTTGTAGGCACGGTTTTATCAGTGCCGCCCATCATCAACAAATCGATGCCGAGGGTAAAATTAAGACCTTTGAAAAGTCTGTATCGGACAAACGGCGTCAGGTACATCCAGTTCTCACGACCTAAGACTGTTTTGCTCGCTTCTTTGTAGAAAAACGCGCCATAAAGCTCAACGCCATAATCAAAACGGGGACGCGGAAAGAAAGATGAGACGAGGAAATTGAGTTCCTGGGCGGCATCCGTCGGTACATCGGCGTCGTTATGATTCAAGAGGTTGAGATTCAGATGGAATGATGGGGCTTCTTCCGGATAAAGCGGTTTGACGTAATACGACAGCAAGCCACCGGTCTCTATTTCGATACCTTCGCCCTGATAGGGTTCGAGATGAATATTTTGATATAATCCGACTCGATATCTTAAAGCGGACATACCGCCCCAAAACATATTATTCCCGATGGGATACCCGGCATATTTAAACCGAATATAGGTATTGCCCGGAATGAGAGTAATGACTGTCTGATCCGGTCTCGGCGTGGAGTTGAGATCCTGATATAAGATTTGAGTAAATCCCAATTCAAGATGCCGGCTGAATCCAAATGCCGCGGCAAGCGCGCTCGAGCCGTTGGTGACAAAGTAGTCAAGACCGCTTGGCTTGCCAATATAAGCGCGGTCATAAATGGAAAGATCGAGAGCGCCCGGAGCCAATACAATTGCCGTATTGGTATGGAGGAATCCGTTACCGCCATAATACTGGCCAGCCATAGCGGTTCCACCGATACCGAGCACGAATACCGTCATCATGACGGTGAAGATTCTCTTCATTACGGACCTCGCCGCGAAAGAAGTTGTTTGAAATAATTTAAATTCAGGCACTTTGATCATAGCCCAGATTGTAAGGCGTTACGAAAGATGTATTGAAGTGAGATTTGCAGATAATAAATTCAGTCTCGAGCTATAATAAGTAAATTATCAACGCTCGAGTGATGTGACGTCGGTCACCTAGACAACCCAAACGGGAATTGTCTTTGACTATCCTTCAATCTACCGTCGTAATATAGCTTTTTGAATAGCCTTTGTCAAGCCCGAATCATGGATGAGAGTAGAATTTTAACTTGCAACCTGCAATATTGACTTATTGCAATGATTTAGTCCACAGATGACCGTTTTATTCGGGATTTTTGGTGATTGAATTTAGTGACAAGCTTGGCAAACCACTAACGACAATACCTTCTTCACCCGTGTTAAGGGCAATTTGATGTTTAAGATAAACTCCTTACTCCCAATAAGCAAGTAGAACACTCTGGTTGGGGGCTGGTTATTAAAATCCCGCAGAGTAAGTTCGGCTACTTCGCAAAAAGCAATTTTGTGGTTGCGATTTCTGATCCTGCTGACAGCTTAATTGACGTCATAAGCGCCAACGAGTGCAATTGGGTACTCAAAGGAGTTCAGCCGGACGTCCTTGTCCGCCTTTTCACAGTGTCTATACCAAAGTCGGTCGAGGGCGCCCACATAAACAATTCGGTTCATATCATGAAATTAAAAAGGGTTGGCGTCTGATAGACACCAACCCTTTATAATCTCAGTATTTCTTCTTAGGAAAACTTCCAATATTTGTCCTGTGTGCCGGAGGCGGGACTTGAACCCGCACATCCCGAAGGACACTGGTCCCTGAAACCAGCGCGTCTACCATTCCACCACTCCGGCTTTAGAGAGATCGTCCTTGAAGACCGATATTCTCAAGCATCCTTCGCTTACTGACCGCCTTGTGTGACGGGTTCGGGGTTCTGCTCAGGCGCAGTTTCGGTACCAGAAACCGGACTGCTGAGGTCGAGATCTTCGACAGCAGGAAGCTGAGAAGAAGGAGATTGTTCCAATATCTTCTGGGTTACACTTTCGCTCTGAGTGCTTGCGCCAGCCATGAGCGAGAGCACCAGCGATAGCGCCAGGAATCCGCCTGCCAGCCATTGGGTGAAGGTCGCGAGAGCAGTCGCCGCGCCTCGCGGACCGAAAATCGACGCTGACGCTTGCCCACCGAACGTTCCTGCCAAACCGCCGCCCTTCGATGATTGCAGAAGGATCGAGATGATCAGGAAAACGCTCAGAAGAATATGAATTGTTGTGAGGATTACTTTTAGTATTATCATTTGCCTACCGACTTAAACAAGCACCTAATATAATTACTTGTTGAGCATCATGCAAGTATTATAGACAGATTCCTTAATGAGCGTTAAGGCTTATCGCTATCTCTTGACATCTGGCTCGGCAGGTAGTATGTTAGGTGTGTCGATTGGTTGACCGCTTGACGCCCTGCCCGAGTGGTGAAATGGCAGACACACCATCTTGAGGGGGTGGCGCTCGAAAGGGCATGCCGGTTCAAGTCCGGCCTCGGGCACGTCGCGACCCTGCAATTTACAAATAAAGCAGAGGTTTTGGAACTATGGAGCTGTCCCAAAAATTCGGCAACAAAAGAGTCCGCCCTGAGTGGCTGACTTTTTTGTTTTTGTAATATATAGTACAGCGTTGTGTCAGACAATGCTGAGATCAGAGTCCCGGCGGGCGCCCTCGTCCGCCCTTTCACTGTGCTTGATCTAACGGCGGACGAGGGCGTCCGCCTGGACATTTTTGCCTATTATTCGACTTTTCAGCAGACCCCAAAAAGCATCGGACAGAATCATCGAATGAATTACAAGCTTGGCATCGACGTCGGCGGCACCTTCACCGACTTTATGTTGATCGCGGATTCCGGCGACTCATTTTTCCATAAAACCCTTTCCACGCCCGAAGATCCTTCGATTGGGGTCATGTCGGGCATTCGCGATCTTGCCGCAATCACCGGCACTCGTTTCGAAGAGTTTATTACACAAGTAGAGACTATCGTTCACGGGACAACAGTAGCAACAAATGCTCTTTTGACGATGCGCGGCGTGAAGACTGCTCTTATTACTACCAAAGGTTTTCGTGATGCGCTCGAGATGAGGCGTGGCATTCGCGAAGAGCAATACAACAATCATTACCACAACGTCACGCCATTAATTCCCCGTTACCTACGACTCACGGTCGATGAGCGAATTGACGCACAAGGTCGAATTCTCAAAGCTCTGGATATTTCTGAACTTGAATCAATTGTCGCCAAATTAAAGAGTGAAAATATCGAAGCGGTGGCGATCTGTTTGATGAATGCCTACAAGGACAGTATTCATGAAAATAGAATCGTCGAAATACTCAAAATCGAGCTACCAAACTGCTTCATTACCTCTTCGAGCGAAGTCCTGCCGTCGATCAGATTCTACGAACGAATCAGCACAACTGCGGTCAACGCTTATATTGGGCCGGTGGTGGCAAGATATATCGATAACCTTGTCAACAAACTCGATGCTATATCTTTCAAAGGCTCATTGTTGATCATGCAGTCGAATGGTGGCTTAGTGACTCCGGAATTTGTCAAGAAATCACCTGCGGCGACTGTACTTTCGGGTCCGGCGGCCGCGCCAACGGCAGGCGTTTTTTATGCCAACCTGATGGGCTACAGCAAGTGCATCACCATCGACATGGGGGGAACAAGTTTCGACGCCAGTCTGGTCATCGACAATCAATGCGTGACGAGAACAGATGGATCGATCAACCGTTACAAGGTCTCGCTCCCCTCGCTTGATATTGTAACAATCGGAGCTGGCGGAGGAAGTATTGGCTGGATTGATCCGGGTGGCCTTTTGCAGATGGGACCTCAGAGCGCTGGCGCTCTTCCGGGACCGGTCTCGTATGATAAAGGCGGAACCCAGCCAACCTGCACGGACGCCAACCTTCTGCTGGGGTATCTCAATCCCAACTATTTTGCTGGGGGGAAAATCAAACTAAACCTTGATCGCGCCCTACAGTCGATCAAAGCGGAGCTTGCCACCAAGCTTGACCTTCCCGAACTTGAAGCCGCTGTCGGAATGTACCGAATTATCAATAATAACATGGCACAGGGCGTCCGGCAAGTGTCGATAGAGCGTGGATACGACCCGCGGGAATTTCTTTTTATCGTCGCTGGGGGCGCTGGCGCAATTCATGCAGGGGAGATTTGCCGTGAGTTAGAAATTCCGATGTTTTTGGTTCCGAATGTCGCCTCGATCTTTTGTGCGGCAGGGATGCTTTTGGGCGATCTCAAGCACGATTATGTTCGTTCCTATATTTCACCACTTAAAAAAATAGAGCGATCTGAGTTTCAGGAGCTGTACGACCAGATGAAAACAGTGGGAATTGCGACTCTCGTCCAAGAAGGAATATCTGAGGCGTCTATCGAGTTGATTCCGATCCTTGACCTTCGATATGTCGGACAATACCATGAAGTTCAGCTTCCAGTGGCTTGGAGCGATATTATGACCTTCAATCTGGGTGAGATTCAGAAAGCGTTTCACACTGAGCACAATCGGCTTTTTGGCTACTCACTTGAAGCCGAGGATACGGATATTGAGTTAATCAACATCCGATTGCGAACACTCGGCAAGACTGCTAAGCCAAAATTTCTTCAAACCAGTCTTCACGCGGTCGATCTGTCATTTGCTTTAAAAGATCATCGCGAAGTATATATTCCTGAGGTGAACGAACTTAGACTTACACCGGTATATGACGGGGATCTTTGTCTGAATGAGTTGACAATCACGGGGCCGGCAATCATCGAAAAAGTGACGACTTCGATATTTCTCGGGAACTCTTACGATTGTCTAGTCGATCAATTCGGCTCGTTCATAGTCTATAATCGTGAAAAATATCCCGGCGGCTACAAACAATTGAGTCCGGTAGAGGGTAATCGATGATCGATAAAATTCTCGTCTCTATTTTCCAGCGTGCATTCAAAGCTATTACCGACGAGATGAGCATCTCGCTGACAATGACGACACGCTCGCCGATTCTCTGCGAAGCCAAGGATTTTGTCACCGGGCTTTACGACGCCAAAGGGCAAATGCTTGAGCAGACCGAGAATCTGCCGATTCTCTCCTTTTCACTTGGCCCGGTCTGCAAACACATCCTTGAATTTTATGGCGATGACATTCACCAGGGGGACATCATCATTCACAACGACGTCTTCACGATGGGCAACCAGAACAACGACGTCGCCATTTTCAAGCCGATATTTTCCGGGGATACATTGATTGGCTGGGCAGCGGCGAAGGGTCATCAAGCTGATATCGGGGGCGCTGTACAGGGGGGATATAACCCTAACGCAACCGAAGTCTGGCAAGAAGCGATCCGTATTCCGGCGGTGAAACTCTATGAACAGGGGAAATTTCGCAGGGACGTATGGGGACTGATCTTCGCGAATATCCGGCTGAAAATGGTCGAAGAAGACATTCAGGCCCAGATCGGAGCTTGCACGCTTGGCGAGCGGCGTTTTCAGGCTCTGGTCGAAAAGTATGGGGCGGATGTGTTCGAAGCGCATAAGTTAGAATTGTTCAATGCTACCGAACGGATGATGAGAAGTGAGATCGAGAGCATCCCGAACGGCGTCTATGAAGGTGAGAGCACGGTCTATTACGATGGCAAACACCCCGGCACCGAGTTCACCATCCATGCCGAAATCACGGTCGAAGACGATGCGATTACCTTTGATTTTTCCAAGACTTCCCCACAAACCGATGGATTTGTCAACGGAACATACACTTCAACCTGCTCGGCGATCACGCTGACATTCCTGCAGATGGTCAACCCGAACCTTCCTCATAATGAAGGGATGATCCGTCCACTCAAGTACATCGTTCCGGAGGGAACAATCCTGAATGCCTCCTATCCAAAAGCCACTACCTTCGGCAATCATCTCTGCCCACAGACTGCTGATTCGATCTTCAAAGCGCTTGCACCGGCGATTCCTAAGCGAGTCACAGCAGGCTGGAACCATCTTCTTTGTACACTTTTCACGGGAATACATCCTTTAACCCGCCGCAAGTACGTCGATATCGGGTTTCTTGGTATGAAAGGTGGATCCGGAGCGCTCTATGGCGACGACGGTTACGACCATATCGGCATGATCGACGCGTCGGGGGGAGTGCTCGACCAGGACTACGAAATGTACGAACAGCAGACTCCGCATCGAATCGTTAAGCATGAGTTCTTGATGGACTCAGCAGGGGCGGGCAAATGGCGAGGCGGACTGGGCGTCGAGACCGAGATTGTGATAGGTGCGGACAAGACAACGATGGTTGTGTTCGGTGATGGTGACAGGGTCGCGCCTTACGGCCTCTTTGGAGGCAAGAGCAGTATTCTAAATGAGCTTTCGCTGACCTTTCCAGATGGAAATGTGAAAGTACCGATGAGCAAAGACTTGATTGAGAATATCCCGGCGGGAACTATCTTCAAGCAGGTCGCGTCGGGCGGGGGAGGTTACGGGGATCCGAAGGAACGACCGCGGGAGAAGGTGCTCGAAGACGTGAGGAATGAAGTCTGCTCGGTCGAAGCGGCGAGGCGGGACTATGGTTTCGAGATTATTGAGACTTGAGAGAGGTATTCCAGACCGAAAGACTGACCATACGCAAAGCTTTATTGTCAGAGGAAGATGTCGATATGTTCTACGAGCTGTGGGAAAACCGGAGTGTCATGACAAATGTCGGATTCCCGTTCGGATTGGGTTGGCCCAAATCCAAGATTATTGAACGTATTAGAAGGAGCCAGAATTCTGTGTTTAATGGCTTGCTTGTTGTCGTCAGAAAAGTGGATGGTGCACTTATCGGCGAAGCTTTTATGGGACTTCCCGATGAGCAAGGCGTCTCAAATACCGACGTGAAGCTATTCCCTGATTTTTGGAATAACGGTTACGGACGGGAAATAAAAGCTGGATTGGTTGATTATCTGTTTTCTTACCGTGCGGATTGTCTGGCAATCAAAGCAGAGCCCAAGTTAGACAACATCGCGTCACAAAAAATGCAGGAGTTTGTGGGAGCTGTTAAAATTGATCTTGGGAAAGCTTATCCCATAAATGATCTTTCACGATATATTCCAAATGAAAATTTCTATTTGTATATGCTTTTTCGTCAGGAATGGGAAAGGTGCAGGAATTCAGATCGGGTTGACAAGAATTATGGTCGAATAGCATTTGTTTGAGATGGAATATTTGGATTATGGACTTTGAACTAAACGAAACTCAGCGCGCCGTTCAGGAGACGTTCAAGAAGTTCGTCGATGAACGGGTGAAACCGATTGCGGCGGCTATCGACGAGGCGAAGGAGTTTCCGATGGAACTTTTCCGCGAAGTCGGCAAGCTCGGCTTTTTTGGGATGCGCTATCCTGAAGAGAGCGGCGGCAGTGGCGCGGATATCATCTCCTACTGCATGGCCGTTGCAGAATTGGCACGAGGTTCGCTGTCTTTAGCGGCAGCCTGCTCGATGCAGTCGCTTATGGGGACGTACTTCCTGCATCGCTTCGGTGACGCTGCGATTCGCAAGGATTACTTCGACGAAGCGCTTCAAGGCCGGAAAATCGGAGCGATCTGCATGACCGAGCCCGACGCAGGCAGTGACCTGATGGCGATTAAGACACTCGTCAAGGTGCATGACGGCCATTTTCTGCTCAGCGGGCAGAAGACGTGGGTTACTTCTGCTCCGGTTGCCGATTTCTTTACTGTACTCGCTCGGACTGACAATCACGACAAACTCTCGATCTTCTTTGTTCCAAAGAATTTACCGGGTGTGATCGTTGGAAAGAACATTGAGAAGGTGGGAGTCAGAGCATCGCTGACCAACGAAGTCGCATTCGACGAAGTGAGGCTTCCGCTGAACTATCTTCTTGGCGGAATCGGGGAGGGGACGAAATGCCTGATGGAAATCTTGGCTGAGATCAGGATTATGACTGCCGCGCTCGCCATCGGAGTCGGGACGGCGGCTTTCGACGACGCGTTGGAATATGCCAAAACACGCGTTCAGTTTGGTAAGGCAATTGGCAAGTTTCAGGCGACTCAATCCAAATTCGCCGATATGGCGGTCCAGTTGGAGACTGCCCGGCAGATGCTGTATTATACGGCGTGGCTCAGCGACCAGAACAAGCCCCGCCAGAAGGAAGCGGCAATGGTGAAGCTTTACGCGTCGGAGTGCGCCAATTCAATTTGCGATCAGGCGTCGCGCATATTGGCTTCCTATGGTTATGCCATGGAATACCCAATTCAGCGTTACTGGCGCGATGCGAGATTCACGTTGATCGGCGGGGGCACGTCGGAAATCTTGAAAATCAACATCGCTCGTGAGTATGGGTTGTAAGCGGTTTAGTGAATGAATTCGATGCAAGTCAATCCTCTTGGAGGGCGGACTTTTAGTCCTCTCTTGTCGCGTACGATAAGCGTCCCGCTTGTCAAGAGCGGACTGAAAGAGTTCGTTGATTTATTCGTTCGAGTAGAGATTTGATCC
>CAYHEC010000055.1:0-14700 GCA_964355675.1 uncultured Caldithrix sp. | reverse complement strand
GCCCCCCCTCCAAGAGAATCTTGTCCGAATTGGCGTCTCAAGCGAATAAATCAACGAACTCTGAAAGTCCGCACTCCAAGAACAGTTAATCCGGCAATTCAGGATACCGACTTAGCATTCTCAAACCTTGAGCGACGTGAATCGTAACTCATTCCTGCCCTGAGATTATTCAGGTCAGGATTATTCAAATCAATTCCCAGGCCTTAATCGGCTAAATTATTATACCAAATCAAAATGACACAAACAGCTTCACCTATTACCGCAAAATCAAAACAGACCAACCTCGATACTTCCCGAAGTGTCGCTGGGCTTCTGACAATTATTGCAGGCTTGGTACTCGTGATCCTCATCTGGGGAGCCATCGTTAGACTGACTGGATCAGGGCTTTCGATTCCTGATTGGCCGCTCATAAACGGAAGTCTGCTACCCCCATTTTCTGAAACAGGCTGGGCGGCAGTGCAGGAAGATTACCGTCAGGAAGCGCTTAGGATTGGCAAATCAGCCTTTCCTGCTGACTTATCTGTTACTGCATTCCGCACTCAGTTTTGGATCGAATGGACTCACCGAGCAATAGCTGGAGTAGTCGGCATTCTATTTTTGATTACGTTTATCAAAATGATGCGTTCTCCCGCAGTCAAACAGAAGGCAGAGTCAAATTTTTACATCCTCGGCGGACTGTTACTTGCTCAGGCTGGTCTTGGCGGCGTAGTTGTAATGGGAGCTTTAGCAGGCCTGCTTGTGGCAGTTCACCTGATCGTCGCCTACGTATTTTTCGCATTATTGATATGGACAGCTTTGATTTTGCTCGACACGACGGCGATTCCCGCTGGAGGCTCTCGCTCGGCGGGTCTTATCCCGATGCGAGCCATCTGGATAACGACTGGATTGGTTATCGTGCAAGTGTTTCTGGGAGGACTGGTTGCGGGCGACGCCAAAGCAAATTTGGTTACGACGTGGCCCTCGATGTTCGGAGGTATTATTCCGCCGGGGGAGCTTCTCTGGAATGGCAATTTGATGCAGAACCCAATTTTCCTTCAGTTTGTCCATCGCTGGATGCCAATCATTCTGCTGATTTCATTTGCCTGGCTACGCATGGTCACTTTGCGTGTTCCGTTACAAAACCATACACGAATCATTTTCCGGACGGCTGACGCGCTCTTTCTGTTTCAAATTATGGTTGGGATCACCAATGTACTGTTCGGCGCCCAGTTGCATGTTAGCGCACTTCATTCCGCGATTGCACTTTGCCTGTTCGGCGCTTTGATCGTACTTGCTCATGATCTGCGTTACTCATCGGGGGAGCTGGCTCTGGCTAATAATCAGCTCAACGCGAAATCTTCCAAGTGAAGTATTTTTATTTCATTGGCGGTAGGATTCGAGCTTATTGGGTTTTAACCAAGCCGACGATCATGTTGCTTGTGGCAATTACCGGCGCCGCAGGTCTCGTGCTTGAAGGAAGTTTGCTCGGTGATCCCCTAAAGTTTACCCTTGCGCTTTTGTTGTTGACTTTCGCGGGGGGATCTGCCAACGCATTCAATCAGGCTTTCGAGCGTGATCGCGACTCGCTGATGGAACGCACAAAGCAAAAACGACCTTTACCAGCAAAGAAGATTGGCACAGTTGAGGCATTCGTTGTTGCGACTGCTCTGGGGGTGATATCAATCGCCATGTTCTGGTACTGGTACAATCCGTTTTCAGCGATTCTGTCGGCTGGAACAATTATTTTCTATGCATTTTTCTATACTCTTTACCTTAAACCCCGAACACCTCAAAATATAGTTATCGGTGGCGCGGCGGGAGCGATGGCTCCAGTTATCGGCTGGGCGGCGGGAGCTGGTTCGCTGGGAATCGAACCGATTTTGATGTTCCTCATTATCTTTTTTTGGACGCCTCCCCATTTCTGGGCATTGGCGCTTTGCTTGAAAGAGGATTACCGGCGGGTGAATCTCCCGATGATGCCTTTGGTGGTAGGAGATGCGCGCACTTGGAGCTTGATACTGGTTTATGCCTTTTTGACACTTGCAGTATCGGGGGCGATGCTGTTCTATGGTACGGGCATACTTTACGCAATCGCCGCGACAGGGTTGGGGGCGATGTTTCTGCGGAAAATCTTTATGGCGCGTTCTGATCAAACGATAAAGAGTGCCTGGGGGGTATTCGGATACTCGATAGTCTATCTGCTCGTGCTGTTCATTGCGTTGATTATGGACAAAGGGCTTTCGCTATGATCTTTTGGTGTCATTTGAGGCAACCTGTCGGTACGGCGGGGATTCGTATCCGCCTCGCCTGTCACGTGAGACACGTGACAGCACTCTAATCTTAAATCTTAAATCATTTGCCTTCCTATCCTTCACCAGCTTGTTTTCTTGCTGACTGCCATTTACCTTTGATTCCTCGTCCCGGCCAGGAGGATTGGACACCTTGCGTCCAACGATTTCTACGTCAGGAGGCGTCGAAGGCGAAATCGCTCATCATTGTCGGCGACTTATTCGATTTCTGGTTTGAGTGGCGACATAGCGTCCCGGCCGGGGCATTCCCGGTTCTGGCTGAGTTGAACAAATTGAGACAGGATGGCGTCCGTATTCTCTACATCGGCGGGAATCACGACGGGCATGTTGGGAGATTTCTGCGTGAGCAAGTCGGAATCGAAACCTCGCGCAACTCGGTCGATATCGACATCGACCAGAGCAGTTTTCACGTCATCCATGGCGACGGACTTGCAAAAGGCGACTTCGGTTACCGCATGTTGCGAAGTCTTGTCCGCTGGCCTCCGACAGAAGCTATCTACCGCCTTGTCCATCCCGATTTCGGCATTTGGTTTGCGCACAAGCTATCCGGGACCTCTCGCCAATACTTTTCAGGAAAGAAGATATGGGCGGCAGACTCCTACAGGGAATATGCTTGTCAGGCGCTTGACAAGGGAACTAACTTCGTAGTGATGGGTCATCGTCACGAGGGGGAATGGATACCTCATGCGAACGGCGGGTTTCTGGCGGTAGGGGATTGGATTGGGAAGAAAAGTTATGGGTGGTTTGAAAATGGGCTAGCAGAATTGAGGTATTTTGAGGTGTCAAACGAGACGGGCAATCACCGAGACTGACTTCGAGCAATGCTATAACTGTAACGTGAGCGCATGTGGACAGCACTCCAATCGCCTATTGCTTCACCGCCACGTTACGCCCGCCTTGGAGCGGGCTTGAAACATGGCGGAAACAAATTGTCACGTGACAGCAGTACAGCAGTTCCTGTGACTTACGCCCTTTCTTTCAGCAACCTGAACCCCACACCACCGGCAACAGCAAGCCCGGCTATTGCCGTCCAGGCGTAAAGTGGGTCGGGCATCACGTCAAGCAAAACTCCTCCCACCATCGGCCCGACAGTCCAACCAAGATGAAATACAAAGTGGAATGCTCCGAGGTAGGCTCCGACCAGCCCTTCGGGAGCAAGCTCGGTGACATAAGTCGCCGCCGTAGGAGTTTCGATCATCTCGGCGGCGGTGATGACAGATATCGCCGTAATCATATCGGTCATCGAAGAGGCTAATCCAACCAAAAAGTACCCAACACCGTAAAGAACACCAGCAAAAGCCAGAGCCGATAATGGGTTGAACCTGACAGTATATTTAGTGGTTGGAACTTGCAATGCCGCGACAAGCGCGCCGTTCAAACCATAAAGAAGACCGATCTGCCCCTTCGATAGTTTGACGGTTTCAGACAAATGAACCGATAGCGTCGAAATCAATTGCCCTCGCGCCAGAAACATCACCAATCCAACCGCCATAAAAATTAACAACCGTTTGTCATTCAACACCGGTCCCAATAAGGAATGGCTCGAAGAGTCAGGCGAGACGATTACAGTCTCACTGATGGTGAAGACAACCAGTACGGAGGCTCCTGCCAGTGCGAAAGCGGTTGCTACAAACAGCCAGTGAAATCCGAGAATTGCTAACGCTCCGCCAATCGCTGGACCAAGCGCCCAGCCAAGATTGGCAGTTACTCTCATAATCCCATAGGCCTCGGCGCGCTTTTCGGCAGTGGTTACGTCTGCGACAATTGCATCAGTCAAAGGGAAAATCGAAGTTCCGAGCATCGACGAGAATATATAGACCGCTGAGAAAACTGCAAATGGCGATTTTGCCCAGACAAGATACCCCATTATCAGGAACGAGACGCCCCTTAGCGCTAACAACCATATTAGCATATCGCGACGCCCGAACCGGTCAGATAAAGCGCCTCCAACGGTGGACGCGAGGGCTCCAACAACCCCGGCTACCGTCAGCATGACGCCGATCCACGACATGGAGATGCCAAGTTCTTCGTGCAGATATATGGCAAGAAATGGCATCGAGAGCGCAAACCCGAGCGCGCCAACGAATCGCATAAGCGCGAGCCAGCCAATAACTGGCTCCAGTCTGGCAAATGGTGATCGGAAAAACTTCATTTAGATTATAATTAGCGTCCTAACATTTCCTGAAGGGCGGGTTAAAACCCGCCCTCCACGGAAACACTAAAGTGATATTGCTATGGCCGCCAGCGATGCGCAAGCGGGACACGCCTCCCATAGCCGAAGGCTTTGGAGGTGAGCTTCAGTCCAGGCGCGGCCTGACGACGCTTATATTCAGAAGTGCGAATCAGTCGTAGAACCTTCTCGACGACCACCGGATCAAATCCCGCTTCGATAAGTTCGGGAGCGTCGAGTCCATCGACGATGTGGCGGTCAATCAAGGCGTCCAGCAATTCGTAAGGTGGTAAGGATTGCTGGTCGAACTGGTCGGGTTTGAGCTCGGCAGAGGGAGCTTTGGTCAAGATGGCTTTCGGAATGATCTGTTCGAGACGATTAATCGTGTTGCAGAGGCGGTAAACAAGCGTTTTAGGAACATCAGCCAACACTGCCAATCCGCCGGCCATGTCACCGTAAAGCGTACAATAACCGGTTGCCATTTCCGATTTATTGCCCGTTGTCAGGACAAGATGGCCGAATTTATTGGAAAGCCCCATGATGATATTACCACGGATTCGTGCTTGAAGATTTTCCTCAGTTACGTCAGAGGGTCGGCCTTCGAAATGGGGAGAGAGTTCGCTTAGGAAGCTATTGAAAAGCGATTCGATTGGGATCGTCATAGTTTTGATACCAAGATTCTCCGCAAGTTGTAAAGCATCTTCGATGGAGCCACGGCTACTGTACTGCGACGGCATCAACACACCGGTAACATTCTCCCTGCCCAAAGCCATTGCCCCTATTGTAGCGACAAGCGCTGAGTCGATTCCTCCAGACAATCCTAAAATTGCTGAGCAAAACCCAATTTTGGCGGCATAGTCTTTTGTACCGAGTACCAGCGCCGCCAACGCGGCCTCATCACCATCGCCTGAATTCCGCCTTACATCACCAATTCCTGTTTCAATATCCACCAGAATCAAGTCATCCGCGAACTCCCTTGCATCAGCCCAGATAGCTCCATCGGGACCGAAAGCGACGCTTGCGCCATCGAAAATAAGTTCGTCATTCCCCCCTACTGAATTGACAAATAGGAGTGGTTTGCCATGGCGGATAGCCGTGGCTTTAAGCATTTCTCGCCTGAGCAGACGCTTTTCGATTGTAAATGGAGACGCGGCAATGTTGACGATTATTTCCGCGCCTTGGGCAACGAGCTCACTCGTCGGATCCAGTGGGTATTTTCGTTGGGGCCAGAAATCAGGATCGTTCCAGATGTCTTCGCAGATGGTTATCCCAATTTTGATCCCTTTATAGACGGCTACGGTTGGGCCGTCGGCTGGATCGAAATAGCGGCTTTCATCAAAGACGTCATAAGTTGGGAGGAGACACTTACGATGGATTGAGATGATTTTCCCGTTATCGATCAGTGCGGCGCTGTTGTAGAGTTTCTTGCCCCACTCACGCTCGCTTCGCTCGGCAAAACCAACGACTACGGCAATTCCCTTGACTTTATCAGCGACGGTATATAGTGCGTCAAGATTTTGATCGATAAAGCGACGTCTCTCAAGAAGATCGTGGGCCGGATATCCGGGTATCGCCAGTTCAGGAAACAGGACAAGATCGGCACCTCGATCACGTGCCTGTTCAGCAGTTTGGACAATCTTGCTGACATTCCCGGCGAAGTCGCCAATGGTAGTATCTATTTGTGCGAGCGCGATTTTCATAAACGAAAATACGGAGTTGAGAATGTTTGGTGTTGAAAGATGCGATGCTCAGGGATTCAAAATTAGCAAATAAAGAGCCCGGTGAGCAAGCTCATCGGGCTCTTTTAACGGTTATTAAAAAGAGGGACAGACGAAGGCGTCTGCTAAGAGACTAAGGGATTTCAACAGCCAGGTGTTATTTGACGAGGAAAAGTTTCCTAACGTCGTTCATTCCAGCCTGTTCAAGTTTGGCGAAGTAAATTCCATCGGATAATCCGTCAGCTCTCCAGACGACATTGTGCATTCCAGCAGTCTGAACTCGGTCAGCGAGGATGGTCACCTGTCGCCCTGTAACATCATAGATAGCCAGACGCACCAAGCCAGCATCCGCGACGCCAAAACTGATTCGGATTGTGCTATTGAAGGGGTTCGGGTAGGTTTCAGCTAATCCAAACTCTACCGGAGCTGAGGCGTTTAGTGTAACCACACTGACGCCGCCTGAAACCCATACAGGGTCTCCATCGATTTTGGCGATAGTCGTCGCAGATTCGGCAACTCCGTCCCATAAAACTAATTGGAAAGCCTCGCCGTTGGAGGCTCCTTCAAGGTTAGATGTTTCCGAGACATCCCCCCAAACCGCGACGCCTGCCCTACCGGAGGCATCAAACCTACCAACACCCGTTATGAGGTTGCCGCGAGATTTGGTTGCGACTTCCATTCCCTCCAGCTCGGGACTGCCAACGACGAGAAGGCTGTGGTTTTCGTAGCTCACCCGAAGATTTTCAACGATGAAATGTGTAGGCTTTTCAGCAATTTTATTGAATGCCGCGATTTGTTCACCATCGAGAGGGTACACAAGGTTTACAGCTTCATGAGCCCGGAAATAGTAGCCACGCCCTTCTTCCATCGGAGGCATATTGCTGAAGTCCATGGAAGGCATATAGAACCTGCCAGATCCATCCTTCACAATATCTAATGATCCAACAATATCGCCAACTGCTTCCCGCACATCATGCGGTTGACGTGGGAAATAGCTACGCAAATTCCATCCGACATTGAGCTGAATTGGCTGATCGGGAGCGATGACAACACCCCGGACTCTCAACAGAGCTTCGCCATTCATATACAAGAGGTAACCGTTAGCCGGATCCCAGCTCGGGATATTATTGAAGTTATTGGCTGGCATGTAAAAGCGACCCTGCCCATCTTTTACCATACGGAGAAGTTGGTCGTCCACCAGCGGTGATACAATGTCGGGCACGCCTGAATCACCGGGTGCGACATTCATGGATATCTGGTTCCAGCCAGGCGTGAGGCTGATCTCCCGCCGATCCATTCCCCCGGGGCCAGCTTGAACTTCGAGACTTACAGGGATTATCGTGGTCAAATCTGCGGCGTTGTGGGTGAACATGAGCTCGCCCTCGAAGCGAACGATAGGAAGTGATGTACCGTTAAAAATGAAATCGAAGACTTGTTCTTCACCTGCGAGGAGCGTACCGGATTCGGGCTGTACATCAAACCAGTCGCGTCGCGATTCGAGTTGATATATCTCAAGTTTATCACCGCCATCATTCTGCGGCTGATTAGTAAGGGTAAGGAGTACCCAGCTATATACATCATATTGATTTGTGATCGAAAGACCCCTTCGATCGTCGGCTGCGGGAAGCCCTGGGAGCCTTCGAATCGGAAGAATATCCAGGTTAGCAGGATCCGTATTAATTTTTTCGACACAGACAGAATCTGCGATAGGTTGATTTATCAGATAGATTGGGTGATTGTCAGGATCGTCTCCCCAGTACCCCAAACCATAAATACGTCTGGAATTTCGATTAAATCTCAATCCGAGATAATTTCCGTCTCGATCATAGCCGAAGATATCTGTAGTTATACCGCAAAGATAAAATATACCGTCATCATTATTCCAGGCGATATTGGAGGCGGGATTTAAATCGGAATCCCACTGCCTGACGAGCCTTCCTTCCGGGGTGAATCCGTACATGGTAGCCTCTCCAGAACCCCAGATGAGTTCCCCATCAAACTCAAGATCTTTGTATCCATACCGGGAGTCTCCGTGTTGATCGAAGCTATCGACCAACGCGCCGTCACGGTCCAGAACCCATATCATATTAGTGCGGTCGTCGTTTGCTCCAGCGAGATAAAAACGATCATCCGCAAAAACTGCCCCTTCGATACGGTAGTCACCTGTGATCTGAGTGACGGGGATTATACGACGGCGTTCCCA
Organism: uncultured Caldithrix sp.; assembly: GCA_964355675.1. GTDB lineage: Bacteria > Electryoneota > AABM5-125-24 > Hatepunaeales > Hatepunaeaceae > CAMBDS01. Next base: position 6,321 of record CAYHEC010000055.1, on the reverse strand, counting down.
CGGCTCGGCATTCGCGTCGCCGACCAGCCTGCGAGTCACCTGCCAGTTCAGGGTTCCATTGCCGGTATTCGCAAGTGTAAATTGAGATTCTACAATTTCATCGGGTGAGATAACTTCATCCATTCGTTCGACATCTGGCGTAAACTCGGGGTGGAGCAGATCGAAGTTAACTTCAAGACTATCGCCTTCATCAATCCATTGATCGACATAAGAGGAATCGTTATAGCCGCTTTTGCGGCAAGTCACTGAGAAATCGATTTCGGCGGCGGCGCCGAGTATCCGGTAATAGCCGTTCTCATCAGTCAAATTAATGAAGCCGTGCTGGGTAAAAACAGTCGCATCAGCTATTGGTTCGCCGGTGGCATGGTCGGTCACCCGACCATATAGAATGCCATTTTTAAACCTCGGAGCAGTCGAAAACAAGATGGCTCGGCGAGCCGCAAGATCTGCCGATGTGACGGGACCATCGCCGTGGAAATGATAACTTAAGCCGGTTTTTCCGGTGGGACTGGATATTCCGACCGAGGCGTAGGCGATATTGTTGACCCATTCGGTATCAAGGTTTCGAATGTTTGGCACTTCGGAAACGGTCTTGTATTGGAAGAGGATATTGGGATCGCCGCTCTCGGTAACCCAAATATCAGCGTCATACAGAATGACCTGGAAGGTGAATTCAGGATTGCCCGAAGAGCCGCGCAATCGGTACCACTCAATGATAAAACGACCGGATTCTTCATCATAATAGGTGTAAACGCCTGCGCCGTTGCCGTTCCTGAAGTCATCCCAGAGAGGCGCAATCATCCCAACACCGCCACCGATTGCCTGATCTAAGGGCCAGTTCTGGAAGTTGGTAATTCGTGGCTGATTTCCCATCGAAATAAAGCCATTTGAGGCGACAGTAATTCGATCATACCTTTTGCCGTAAAACTGGGTTTCGAAACTGAGATTAACCGCTAAGGCTTCGCCGATGTCATTCACCGACTGCCAACGGAAGTTCAGTAAATTCCCCTCGAATTCGGCGTTATTGTCGTTAGGATTGATCTCTTCCCAATCATAGGTTGGGGCTATGTCCCAGTCTTGATCAGTATCATCGAAGGCGATATATCCGTAAGCGTCAGGCCCTTGTGGAGCGTTTGCGCGGGGAGTGCTGATTTGTAATTCAAAATTAACTGTATCGCGGAAACCGGCTTCGTTTGACATTACTAACATCATGGGGCATTTGGATCCAGGAATTGCGATCTGGTTACCGGTTATGGAAAATTGATTTCCCTGGATTCTGGAATGAGCGCCGATAGCAATGGATGGATAGGTAGCCGTCTCTCGAATTACAGTAACGCCAATCCCCAACGAGGAAAGTCGTGCGGTCATCACGCCAGAGGCTTTGGTGCCAACGTTGTCGAGATCGAGGTCGAAATTACGCGCTTGAACTTGAACAATATTTCCGCCCGGGATGGCCCGAATGAGTTTAAAATGAGGTGCAGACGTCGTAAGATTTAGAATTGTTTTCCAGGTGATATTACCGGAAATGAAGGTAACCAAAAGTTGAGGCTGGAGTAGCGGACGGCTTTCAGAATCGGGGCAGCGAGGTGAAAGCGTCACACGAACCGGCGCATCGCCGTCGGCATTGGCGCCAGCGTTCATATCGCCGAATGCGATATCATTATTTTCTACTGTCAAGAAAGGCGAAAGCGATGTAACAATTCCATGGACATTCGCAACCGCATCGCGATTACCGAGATTGATCGCTGTAAGTGAAACATCGATCACTTCAGATGGGTTCGCAACATTATTCCCATTCCCCTCGACTTCGCTTACACTGTAATCTGACAACTCTATTCCGGAGCGTGGTATAGCGACATCGATCGTGTCAAGAACCGGTTTTATGTCTCTTCCGGTCGCCGTGATATAAAGTGGTTTTCCGGCAATTAAGGTTTCGTCAACAAGAGAGAATCTGACGATTCCATTCGAATCGGTGTAACCGATTTTCCGGATGAAGTCAGCATAACTGGCATACTGCCCAGCGTTATTGAGAGGCATATTGCCCTGATGATAGAGCGTTACCTGCACATCGGGAGCGGGATTGCCGCCTTGTGCAGTCGTGACACGCGCTTCGATCATACCAACAGCAGGCGAAACAGTTTGCGGGGTAGTAAGCTGTAACAGTTTCGGAACACCGAGCCATGGTTGAATGCCGGGATCGCCATGCATATCGATATCGGTCTTAACTTGACCGTATAACGACTGCCCGACATTGATATTTGCGAAGTATCTCTCAATCGATGTGATTGCATACGTCCGAGACCAACCGAGCGGCATATCCTTTAATAGCGTTCCATTCACCATTTGCATCCAGACATAGCTGGATGAAGCAGTTGGAGGGCCTCCCCAGCCGAATGTCGCCGCGACGGGACCTCTAAGGGTGTTGCCTTCGACGGTTCGAAACATATTCCAGGCAGTCCATTCGCCATGCCCCGACACACAGATATTAATCGGGAAAACCGTGTTGGCGTTGACGCCTTGAAATCCACCGCGCCAGTAATAATTTTCAGCTCTGCCAACCAAGAGATTCGAGCCGGCGTTTAATGCGTCACGGATGACGGGGCCGATAGTGTTTCCCTGTTGATCCCACTCAATATTTTCATAATAACGAACGTCATTGAATCCGAGGCTCTTCAAGACCTCTTCGCCCCAGCGGGCGTTTGTGTGGATAGTAATATGCCAGGCAGTTTCGACGCCGTTCCCCCAGTGTTGCGAGTAATTTAGCCCGCGGGTGAACCATGCCGGATTCTGCATGCTGGGGTTCATCTCATAGGCAAGCGTTCGTCCGACAACCAGATTGGCGACGCTTTGACTCCCTGAAGGAAATCGTCCGAAGCCTACATCCGGCAAATTATCGTTTCCGTCGAGAAGAGCGAGCTTATAATCGGCGTGGTCAGGGCCGCCCCAGATCGTCTCGCCGCGGTCTGCGGCAAGCTGATTAACAGGACCAACAGTCAGATTGTCGTAGCCGTTGCGGTCGCCGATCAAGAGAAGCTCATCGAACGGTTCTTTGCCAGCGTTGACATATTGATTATATTTGGCGCGGATAGCGTTCAGAATCGCTCCGGTGTTCAGGGCGTCATTGGCGCTTAGGGCGATAATATCCATCTTATAACCGGCTTTGCGGCGCCACTCGATGAAGGATTGATGCCAAAGCAGGGCATCGGTGTGCGCCACAACGAGATAATGTCCGGTGTAATCATCGGGGAAATCGGGGTCGTCTCGAACAATTTCATCACCATTGACCGCAAAAGCTCTGATGAATTTCAGAAATTCCTTACTGCGGTGTGGGCGCTTTGGGTTAATAACGGGATTTACAGGAGGTTGGTCGTTGTAACTAATATCTGTTTGGATGTTTCGACGATGAATAAAATCACCGGTGGACGAGTCATATTGATAGGGGAAAGTGGTGATCTTCACCATTCTAACGCCACGGATTATCACCGGCTCAGTAACTTCGGCAAAATTAGGCGGATAAAGTCCGGTCATTTCGCCGGGAGTTGGCATAACTTTTTCATCATCACATAACGCCGGAGGAGCCACAGCTTTAATGCGGACAGGCGGATCTGATTCGGTATGAAAATCGAAACCAGCTTCGGAATCGATGATAACAAAACGACTAATGGCTGGTAAAATCGGTCTGTCAAGCTCGAAAGTCGTCCCTTCACCCGGAATAGTGAACGCTTGGTACGTTGCCCCAGCTTTTGTTACAATAGCCGGATCGACGTTGTTTGCAACGAATTTAACTCCCATACCATCAGGACGGCTTGAAAGCTGTACATCGACCGGGGTCGCTTCCAGTTGAATCTGAGCCATACCTGTTTGAACCAGGAGGAAAATAACGGTGGCAACTGCGACGAGATACTTCATATTACCTGACCTAAGATGTTAGAGAGAAAAATTCAGAGATTTAAATTCAAGATGTCGAAGCTTGGCTACTGAAAGCTGGTTCGGGCGTATCGAAGAGCTTTAGTATGATTAACAACAACGGATGACGCAATAGGAAATCATGTGCAAAAATCGTGCAGTAACTTAAATGACTGATTTGACAAACCCCTTGCACGATTGAGATCATAATTGCAATTCAGCTGAATCGTAGCTGTGCATAATGCGCATTCAGATAATCAAGATCGTGCAAATTTTGAAAAACATTGTGACGCCAGACAAAAGGAACGGCAATAAAAAAGGGTTCCAAGGGAACCCTTAATTTTCACGTTCGAACGAACTCTCACGAAAGAGAGTAAAGAGGTCACCTTAAAGTGGCAATGTCTTCGGAACCATCCAAGAAGAAATCGCGCGGGTCCACAACGTGATCATTGACGTGAACTTCGTAGTGAAGATGTGGAGCGGTGGATCTGCCAGATGAACCAGTTAAACCCATTTTTTGTCCACGTTTAACGGTTTGCCCTTTATTGACATTGATCGATGATAAATGTCCGTAGGCGGTTCGAAAGCCATAGCCATGATCGACAACAATAAGTTTACCAAGTCCCGGCGTAGCTTTGGCAAAGATGACTGAACCGTCAGCTGTCGAAACGATGGGGGTTCCACGCTCAACCGAGATATCAAGACCGTTGTGATGCGTCGGCCTTCCATTAAATGGGTCTTTTCTAATCCCGTAACCTGATGTGAAGTATCCCTTATCAGTCGGCCTGATGGAAGGAGTATGATTAATTAGATCCTGTCGATCTTTAATCCGACTCTCGATCTCAATATAACTTTCTTTCTGGAGCTGGATTTCCCGCTCTAACTTGTCAAGATCGAGCGTTAAATAGTCAACATCGGGATTCGAAGAACCAAGGTCAGAATTGGGCGCTACAGTTCCTCCGACACCAACGGCACGGACATCAAGGTCGATGCGGGGTAGATCTGCGAGCAATCGCAAAGCATCATCACTTTTGGCCAGTGACAACATTTCACCCTGAACTTCATCAAACCGCTCCGTTAATCCACCGATCTGCTGGTGCAAAGTTCGATTCTCTTCCAGTACCGAGGACATCGCCTGACGAGTCATATATTTTGCTATGAGTCTGCTTGTCCCAATCGTGGTCAACGTCACCAAAACAAACAACGCCACACTGCCAACAACAACGACACGACGAGACATGCGCATTGAGCGCATCTTCGTTGAGCCATCAGCGACCAGCATTAAGCGATATCCGTTCCGGTTAGGCAATAGAAAATATCCGAAGGTTATATAATTGGCGAATAACGATGACGTTACGATAAAGTTGTAAACAGCCGGCCCTTGTTTTCAGGGGATTTCAAGAGGCAGTAATCAGACAAGAAAGGAAGGAAGCACCGAATCGCCTGAGTCGAGAACCAAGTTAATGTGTCAAGGGTCACATGTCAAGTCCCTGAGCCGGAAAATGAGAAGAATAACTCTATCCGTGAGGAAGATCAATTTTTCAGGACTGATTCATTGCACAATGCAATTGCGTCGTTAAATTACAGATGCAAGAAAGATAATCCTAATCGAAACATACCTAATGAACCAAATCGTAGAAATCGTAGGCGAAAAAATCTTTGTTACTCTTCCCACCACAGAGAACTCAGGAAAGGTTTTGATAAATGGCGTGGAAATGGATTTCAACTTTCGTACCGGATCTGTTGGGGGTCAGAGTACCCTTCTGATTAACGGGCGTTGTTTCTCGGTAGAGACGGTTCAAGAGGAGGAAGGGTGGACTGTCCGAACCAATGAACAGGATTTGAAGGCTTCGGTTACGGATGAGGCTCGAGCACGATTGGGTCGAAATGACGGCTCCTCGAGTGGAAAAGCAGTCTCAACTGGAAAAATCAGCGCACCGATGCCGGGATTGATAGTCAAAATTGAAACCGAAATCGGGAAGTTTATCGAAAAAGGGGCGGGAGTTGTGATAATCGAAGCGATGAAGATGGAAAATGAGATAAGAGCTACCGTCAGTGGGGTTGTTACCGAAATATTTATAGTTTCAGGACAATCTGTTGAAAAGGGGCAGAATCTGTTAACGATAAAACCACAGGGCTGTTGCCCAAACACAAATAGCGTTTAGCCCGCACAGCTTTGCTGGATGGGACCCAATATTTGTGCTTAAATCCTGCCCGCCCAGCAAAGCTGATCGGGCTACACACCACTATTTGGTGCTTAAATCCTGCCCGCCCAGCAAAGCTGATCGGGCTACACACCACTATATTTCATCATTTGGGATTTCGGCAACAGTCCCCCACAGCAATATTATCATGCGTGGCGCAGGGTGAGGACGAGTTCTTTGAAATATTCCTATTATAGGATTTAATAATACT
>CAYHEC010000054.1:0-17242 GCA_964355675.1 uncultured Caldithrix sp. | reverse complement strand
AATTGGCGTCCCAAGCGAATAAATCAACGAACTCTGAAAGTCCGCCCTCCAAGAGGAAGAAATGCTACATGTAACTTTAATGCCCCGTAGGAACCATAGCTCCAACGGTGAAGCGACAAAATAAGACCAGTAATATAAACTGACTCACACCAAAAATCAACCCCTACCCCGATATTTCATCAATAATTGGGAACTTCCTCGTGGCGCAATTCTCGCGCCGATGGCTGGAATTAGCGACTCGCCTTTTCGCAGAATAGCCCGCAACTTCGGTGCAGGACTGCTTTACACCGAGGTCATATCTGCAGAAGGACTCCGGCGACAAGGGAAAGGCAGTTTCGAACTATGCCGTTTCGATCCGTCGGAACGTCCGATAGCATTGCAACTCTTTGGCTCGACCGTCGAATCGCTTGCCGAGGCGGCATCCATGACAAGTCAGCGCTTCTCGCCAGATATGATCGACATCAACTGCGGTTGCCCGGTGAAGAAATTTGTCACCAAAGGCTGCGGCGGGGCTTTGATGCAATTTCCTGATCTGATCGGGCGCATCGTCGAGGCTGTTAAGATCGCCTCTGGTCTTCCCGTGTCGGTTAAGCTACGCAGTGGATATTTTCCGGGGGACGAGACAGCTCCCCAAGCGGCGGCGATTGCCAAAGAAGCGGGAGCGTCGCTGATTGCAATCCATGGACGTTATGTCCGCAAGGCGAAGGGAACACCGGCCGACTGGGAAGTAATCAGGAGAGTCAAGGAGGCTGTCCCGGATCTGCCGGTCGTCGGCAACGGGGATGTCTTCTCATATCAGGACGCCGAGAATCTCATCGCGCGCACTGGATGCGACCGGGTTATGATAGCCAGATGGGCGCAAGGCAGACCTTGGTTGTTCGATCATCTAAAAAACGGAGAATTCCACGAGAAAATTTCGCCTGAACCGCTGATTCCTGCCAAGATCGACCTTATATTAGAACAGTTACAAATGATGGTCGAATTTTACGGCGAAAAGATGGCAGTTTTCCGGATGAGAAAACACTTGGGTTGGTATTCGCACGGATGGCCCGGAGGGGGGAAGCTGAGAAGCGATCTGATGACGATTATTTCAGCCGAAAAGGTCATCGAGAGACTGAAATCATACGAAAGCACTCTCGATCCGGACTATTTAACGGGACTAAAGCCGATTGCGCCGAGCGATCGACTTGTTTTTACAGAAGAAGGATAGGAAAAGTACCTGAACAGACTTTTTTACGGCGACTGTCTCGACATCTTGCAGGAATCCATTGATGACGAGAGTATCGACCTCGTCTATATCGATCCGCCCTTCAACTCAAAGAGAAATTACAACGTGCTCTTCGAGTCGATTGATCTCAAGGATACCAAGGCTCAGAAGGAGGCATTTGCGGATACGTGGAGCAATGTCAAGTATCAAGATCAATTGGGGATGATCCAAAGCGCAAATCTTGACTTGTGGAAGTATCTTCACGTCCTTGACACGATAACATTTCCCAAGAGCAGCATTGCCTATCTCTCTACAATGGCGTTGCGAATTTTTCTTATCCACCGCAAACTCAAGAAGACCGGTTCGTTTTATCTTCATTGTGATCCCACGATGAGCCATTACCTGAAAGCAGTTTGTGATTTAGTATTTGGTTCTGTTCATTTTAAGAACGAAATTGTCTGGAAAAGAACAAGCGCCCACAATACAACCTCAAGAAAATTCGGCGCGGTGACCGATTCGATCCTCTACTACACAAAATCCGGTAAATACACTTTTAATGCTCCCCGTAGCGATCACTCTGAAGAATATATTAATAAGTTCTATCGCTTCACGGATGGCGATGGTCGAAAATTTAGATTGCACAGTATCGAAAGAAATCCAGCGCTTGGAATTCGCAAAAATTTAATTTATGAATATAATAATTTTACTCCGCAATATGGCTGGATGATGGAGATTGAGAAATTAGAAGCTCTTGATAAAGCGGGGAAATTAGTCTGGAGTTCCAAAGGCAGACCAAGCAGAAAAATATATCTCGATGAGGTTGAGGATCCGCGTATAAATAGCCTTTGGAGCGATGTGGCCTCACTTTCTGGATTGTATGGCGAGCGCATGGAATACAACACTCAGAAGCCTGAATCGCTATTAGAGAGAATTATCTCAACATCTACGCATGAAGGAGATCTTGTCGCTGATTTCTTCTGCGGATGCGGTACTGCCGTTGCGGTCGCTCAACGGTTGAATCGTAATTGGATAGGGGTTGACATATCACACCTTGCTGTCAGACTAATTTACAACCGGGTTTTGGAGCCATATAAACAGAACCCTGAGAAATTCCGAGAGATCAAATCAAATATTGAAGTGAATGGTTTTCCAAGAGATATTGCCTCCGCCCACGAACTGGCTACAGGTTCAAGCAAGGGACGAATTAAATTCCAAGACTGGGTGATCGAGTTCATGATGAATGGCGTCTCAAGAGACGAACGGAGAGGCTTCGACGGTTATATGACTATGGCTCGTAATGGTAATAAAAAAGATATTGTTTTAATCGAAGTGAAGAGTGGCGCTACCAATGTTGAGGATATCCGAGAGTTCGCCAAAGCTGTATCTGACGAGAAAGCTGTTATCGGTGTCTTTGTCTGTTTTGCGAGTGCGATTACCAAACCAATGAGTGTCAAGGCCGCGCAAGAAGGATATTTCGAACAGGACTTGTTCGGCACAAAATTCCCCCGCATCCAAATTCTGACAATCGAAGAACTTCTGGAAGGCAAGACGGTTTTGCATCCCAACCCTGCTGTCTTTAATGTAACTTTTAAGAAAGCGTATTAGGATCAGCTAGAAAAGACTTGAAGAGTTCAGGCGGACGCCCTCGTCCGCCGCTATACCAAGCACAGTGAAAGGGCGGACGAGGGCGTCCGCCTGAACTCAGCAAAACTTTTTCACCAGACCTTTATTAGTCAACAGTTTTAGAACTTCAATCCCGCCGCCATTTTTTATGGCTGCAAGGAGGGAACGTGGTCCAAGTAAATTTCCCAATCCAGTTCAAAGACGACGAATCATCCGACGAACTCGATTTTCTTTTCAACACATTCTACAAAAATCGCCGCCCGGTTCTGATGCCTGTCGAGAAGGGCTGGAAACCACTCACCGACGTCTTTGAAACCGATGAGAATGTCGTGGTCATGATCGATATCGCCGGCATTTCAATCAACGACGTGAGGCTGACTCTTCATAACAATGTCCTCACGATTCGTGGCATCCGCAGAGAACACCCACTTTCTGAAAAACGACACTATCATATTATGGAAATCGATTTCGGACCCTTTGAGCGACGCATAGAATTGCCTGCCCGCATCGATCCGGATCGAGCCGAGCGCCGATACCTACAGGGGTTCCTCGAAATTGTTCTGCCTAAACAGCCTCTTGGGATCCTCAACGGTGATGTGGAGATTGACCTATGATACGCCGAAATGGTGATAAGCCGGCGAGCAGTCGCTCCATAAAGAAATTATTGGCCGTCGTTCCAGCATCCGATGAACAGACACTGCCACTCTTTTTGACCGACGAACTTGTGGTCTTCCCCGGTGTGATAACTCCTGTTGTTGTAACCGATGAAGATCAGATTAAATTGGTCAACGAAGCGCTCAATGTTTCTAACAAAACTATGGCTGTCTCATTGCGTCTGCCGGGTTCTGAGGAAGGAAAGCGTGAAGACGCTCCCTATCTGATCGGTTGCGCCGCAACAATCATTAAAATGCTCCGTATTCCGGACGGGTCTTTGCGGCTGTTGTTGCAGGGTGGAACCCGCATAAAAATATCCGAGGTAATTGGCGATAAGGCGCTGGGCAGAATTGCGCGAGTTACTCCGCTTGAACCGGTTTCAGTCAGTGGAGCTCGAATCGAAGCGCTTACGCGTAAAATTCGTGATGAATTTACTGAAGTTATCGATATAGCTCCCTACCTTCCTTATGAAATGAAAGTTGCCCTGATCAATATATCTGATCCGGGGACAATGGCCGATTTTATTGCCGCTAACCTCAATATCCGCCCCGACGAACGTCAAGAAGTCCTTGCCAATACGGAAATTGCCGAGCGACTGGCTGTGGTGTCAAGGTTGGTCGATCGCGAGTTGACTATTCTTAAGCTCGGATCGAAAATTCAGCAGGAAGTTTCCGGCACAATCGAGAAGAACCAGCGCGAATACTTCCTGCGTGAACAGATGAAAGCAATTCGCAAGGAATTGGGCGAAGATGGCGAAGGCGCTGAAATTCGTGAGTTGAACGACCGGTTGAGCAAATTGGCGGCCCCTGATCAGGTTATCGAAGCGGCAAAGAAAGAGATCGAACGTCTAAGTAGGATGAACCCTGCCTCAGCCGAGTACACCGTCTCTCGCACTTACCTTGACTGGCTGTTCGATCTGCCGTGGCAAGTGTCTGATCCCGATAATATCGACATTAAACAAGCACGAAAAGTTCTCGACCGGGATCATTACGGTCTTGATGACGTGAAGGCACGCATTCTTGAATTCCTTGCCGTCAAGAAACTGAAAGGCGGAGGGCGCGGTTCGATTGTATGTTTATCCGGACCTCCAGGAGTCGGAAAAACTTCGATTGGAAAGTCAATTGCTGAAGCGATGGGGAAGAAATTCGTCAGGATGTCGCTGGGCGGCCTCCGTGACGAAGCAGAGATTCGCGGTCACCGCAGGACTTATATCGGAGCGCTTCCGGGGCGGGTCATCCAGAACCTGAAGAAAGCCGGGACGAACAATCCGGTGTTCATGCTCGATGAGATCGACAAACTCGGCGCTGATTTCCGCGGTGATCCGGCCTCGGCGATGCTTGAAGTACTTGACCCGGAGCAGAACTTTAATTTTCAGGACAATTATCTCGAAGTCGAATTCGATCTTTCCAAAGTGATGTTCATAACGACGGCAAACTACCTTGAAACGATACCTCCGCCTCTTCGCGACCGAATGGACATCATCAAATTGCCCGGGTACATCACTCCTGAAAAATTGATGATCGCCAAGAAGTATCTTGTTCCACGTCAGATTGCCGACAACGGTCTTCACCCGGGGCAGATTACGTTTACTGATAAGACCATCGAGAACATAGTAGTCTATTATACACGTGAAGCTGGAGTTCGAACTCTCGAACGAACGATTGGCAAGATATGCCGTAAAGCCGCGTTCGAAGTGGCGAGTAACACTGACGCCAGATCTTTTGTAATCAATACTAAGAACCTTGAGAAGTACCTAGGCCCGGCTCGGATTTCGCCAGACTTACAAGGCAAGAGTCCTCGCGTCGGCGTTGCGACCGGGCTTGCCTGGACGGCTGTTGGTGGAGTCATGCTTCAGATCGAGGTCATTGCAATGCCGGGCGAAGGACGAATGAAGGTCACAGGACAACTCGGCGACGTCATGAAGGAGTCCGCTGAGATTGCCATGAGCTACCTGCGCGCTCATGCCGACCGACTGAAAATTCCGCGCGATACATTCAAGAAAATAGACATTCATCTCCATATCCCGGAAGGCGCGACTCCCAAGGATGGACCTTCGGCGGGCGTCACCTTGACTACCGCACTGGCAAGCCTTTTCACGAATAAACCTGTCCGCCACGATCTGGCAATGACTGGCGAGATCACACTTCAAGGGCAAGTACTGCCAATTGGGGGCTTGCGAGAAAAGACCGTTGCCGCGGCACGGGGGCACATGAAAGTAATCGTCTGTCCGGAAGGAAATCGGGCGGATTTGGAAGAAATTCCGGCAATTGTCAGGGAGAAGCTGGAATTCAAGTTTGTCAGCAGTCTGGACGAGGTGCTGAAGTTGGCGTTATTGCCAAAAAAATCAGCGAAAAAGGGAGTGAAGAACGCGCCTTGATACTCATGGAGTGTGGACATCACAGTCGGTCCGAGAATGTTAGAAAACCCCAAGATACTCTCATACCTTCGAAAGCCGGTATCCAGTAATTCCTTAAATGTCATCGAGATATCTTGATCCCGACTTTCGTCGGGATGAGAGCATTTTGAATTATTTGCATTCTCGGACAGTCTGATCAGTCCGCTCACCAGTCCCCACTGTGAGTCAACACACAATTCTTCGTATAAAAAGCCTTATAATGGTGGTTTAGAATGAAAACAAACTATCAGAAGTTCCATCAGGGTCGGAAATTGCTTCAGATTTTCATCCTCTCTCTATTCTTCTTTTGGGTAAGTCCTTCAATTACTTGCGCTGAGGAAACACTCGGTTTCGGAGTCGCGGCTGGGCGCACCGGCGGCACTGGATTCAGTGTCAGGAGAATGCCGTTGGAAGGTTTTGGCTGGCAGGCAGGTGGTATTTATCTGAAATCCACCGAGCTTATTTATGGCAATATCGGGGCTGAAACATTCTATATTCTGAATAGAACCAAGAACACCTGTCTCTATCTTGCTGGAGGCCTGTCATATTCTTATGATAGGAGTAAGGAAGAATTAATGCACTGGGTTACGCATGATTCTTTAGTCACGGAGACTCACTATAACACCTCCGATGGCTTTGCGGCGGGGGCAGGCGTGGGCGTCGCCTTTCGCTATGCTCAATGGGACCAAATCTGGTTTTCAGCGGATTTACTACTAACGGCAGATAAGGATACCGTACTCCCGTCTCCGCAATTTGCGATACATTATTTCTTTAGATAGTCAGTAGGACGGGCATCGCTCCCCGTTCCTTTAGGAAGTTGCGACAAGGTGTCCTCACCGTGTCGGAAGAACAATCAAAACACCCACACAATTCTGGAGTTCCATTAATGAAACGATTGCTATCTCTCTTATTGACGCTTACCCTTGCCTTTGCATGGGTAAATCAAGTACAAGCTGTCAATTTTCAGGATGAATTGAAGAAGCTTGCCGAGGACAACGCCAAAGGCTATATTGGCCCCTTCGCAACGGCGTTCGGTACGGCTATGAATTCAGGGCTTTATCACACTGCCAAGCCCCACAAGTTCCTTGGTGTTGACGGCAGTATAAAAATCTCGATTATCCAGATCGCCGATGAAGACCTGACATTTGATTTTGTGTTGCCCTCCGCCCTGCCAGTGACTATTCCCAATGTTGGCACACGAAATCTGAACGCCAACATTCTCTACCCTGACCGGGAAGGGCCAACCATGTTTGGCGAAAGCAAGGGAAAGTTACTCCAAGCCACCGACGGTAGCCTTGAGTCGGCTCTGCTCGACGCGGGCATTAGCTCTGCTGATATAGAAAATTTGCACCATTCTGGCGAATTCGCCAATGTACTGAACACCCTCAATGCCGACTCGATCACCACTCCTCCGGGACTTGGCCTCGATGTACTGCCGTTGTTTATGCCGCAGGCTTCGATTGGGTTGCCTTTCGGGACAGAAGTCCTTCTTAGAATAATCCCGGAGCAAGATCTTGGCAATTTAGGCAAGATCAAAATGCTCGGTTGGGGTGTGAAGCACTCGATCAGCCAGTGGATTCCCGTACCGTTGTTAGGGCTCGACATCTCCGGTCAGTATTCGACACAGAAGCTCGAAGTCGGCCCCGTGATTTCCAACAATACCGCTCTCAACCTTCAGGTTTCGCGTCGATTTGGTTTTATGTTGATGAGCATAACGCCTTATGCAGGAATCGGAACTGAGTCAAGCGACATCGAAGTAGATTACACAATTAACAATCCTGGCAATCCTTTCCATGGGCAGAATGTTGCGTTCAATCTTGATGGTGAAAACGGTGGCAGAATGACCGCAGGTGCACGTCTTCAACTGATGATCTTCACTTTTAACGCCGACATCAACATCGGGAAGTACACCGCCTACTCGGCTGGTTTTGGTGTCACGTTCAGATAAGCGCCATTGTGCGTTAGTGTAGTAAAAGAGCCGCTCCGAGTTGGAGCGGCTCTTTTGTTTTGAGTTGAGATTGCAGAGAGTTGACTTTTGTTGTTAAAGGATGTAATTTACATTATAGCACGGTTAAGAAGCCTTTTCGCATTCGCGTAGGACATGCGTCTCGCTTGTCTGTAGTAATGGATGGTCAACCGGGACGGTTAACCTACGCGTTATATGTTTGAAATATACGAAAGCACTTTTGAGCCGTGTTATAATCCAATACCGATACAAAAGGGAAATGCACGCCCAAACTCACAATCTGAAGTCAAACGATGAGAATAACAATTATTCGGGTTCTTTCCTTAGCAATCCTGCTATCGTGCTCATATTCGCTTGATCTTTCCGCACAGCCTCCGGAGCGGACGTGGGTCAGGCGTTTTGACGTAGTAGAGCTGAATGATAAGTTGTCGGATGTTTATGCGACTTCGGATGGCGGTTTTGCCGCTTGTGGAATTGGCACCGAAGAGGTACTGCATAATGGCGTCTGGTTGGTGAAGACCGACCAGAATGGTCTGTTACATTGGCAACGAAGGTATTTCAGAGGAGTCAATAACGAAACGGATTGGGGAATTTCCCTTATTCAATTGGACGACGATGGTTTTGCTGTGGGCGGCCAGTTTGCTCAAGCTGGCGGAGGGAATACATTGAAGTTTGGTGTTCTTCGTACCGACTCGGAAGGGAACCTCGATTGGATGAGAACTTATGGCAACGAAGAGATCTTCGCCGACGCCTGCTTTGCCTTGATTGAGACAAAAGGCGGGAATATCCTTGCGGCAGGCCGCCAGTCATGGGATCAAGGGTTGACAGGCTATGCTGTTTTAATTTCCGGCGATGGCGATGTGATTTGGGAGCGTTACTATCCCGGTACGCCCGAAATATTTGCCATTCGGGAAGTCGAGAACGAAGGATATGTCATGGCAGGTCATTGGAATATAATGAAAATTGACCAAAATGGTGAAATCATCTGGCAGAGACGCTATAATCAGTGTCATTTCAAGGACATGGTCTCTTGCGGGGGAGAGGGGTTTGCTCTCGTTTATACTACAGGTTACTTCGATCATAGTATGATCGATACCGCGATTGTCTTAACAAGAGTTGACAATGAGGGAGAAATGCTTTGGGAAGCACGCCATTTATTTGACCGCAATGAAAATTATCCTTCTTTTCAACATTACATCAAGTTAGCGCGCTTTAATGATGGCGGATTTATCATCAGCGCCCAACTTGTGGAAGCCGCAAATCCAAGGCGAAATTACTCTTATCTTCTAAGAACAGACCAAAATGGGAATGTGATGTGGGAGCGCGTTGACCGAAATTGCCCCGATCCGGGATCAAATGAGGGTTATACTTCTGTGGTGGTACATCGAGACGGTGCGCCAGCAACAGTCGGCTGGGCAGTAACCGAAAACAGGGGATATGATGGTGTTCTCGTCAGATTTGTCCCGGAACATTCCGCTCCGTTTTTTGATTCCCATTCACCGGAGTCGCTTGATACGTCAATATTGGCAGGGGAAAGAATTCGATTTGCTGTAACCGCCTTAGACTGGCAGAATGATGTGATTTCATATCGATGGATGATAAATGATGAGAATGCAGGGGATAGCAGGACGTTGTCCCACCGGTTTCAAGAAATTGGCGACTACTCTGTTCAATGCTGGATAAGCGACGACGAAGGAAGCGATTCCATCCGCTGGGACGTCCATGCAAAAGACTTATTTATTGTATCTTACTCGCCAGACACACTCGATCTTACCATTAGACGTGGTTCTTCCGTTGATTTCTCGCTTGATACGCTCAGACTTACTGAAGGCGAACCGCCAGAATACCTATGGACGAAAATTGATCTTGATTTTCAACAACCAAATGAGGAAATACACGGAGATTCAAATGCTACGTTCCAATTTCTCCGGTTGGGGAGTTATGCAGTGGAGGGGCTTGTCTATCGTGGAGAGTCTTCAGATGCGGTAAATTGGAACGTCGCTGTCAGAGGTGCAATCTGGGCGTATGTACCGGAAAATTTGGCGTTCGAGGTAGTTCCGGATAGCGTAGTCCATTTTGCTGTTGAACCGACAGTTCCTGATGCTGAAGGACAGACGATCCGCTGGCTGGTCGATGGGGAGGTGTTTGCAGAAGATACGACAATGTTTGAGTGGAACTCCGGACAAGTTGGAAACCTGTCTTACCAGATCTCGGTCATTGTGGCAGATACGGTTGAGGCGGACACCGTGACATGGGAAGTGACAGTGAGGGAGCCAGATTTTGTTGACGAAGCAGAAGCCGGCAGTCCGGGACGTCCTGCCCTACTGAGCGTTCAGCCCAATCCCTTCAACTCGACGGTGATGTTGAGATTCGGGCTCGATAAATCGGTCCCTACGCGCCTTTCTATCCACGACATTTCCGGGCGGGAAGTAGCGAGGCTGGTGGACAGCGGTTCTTCCGTCAACCCCCTGCGGTTGACGGCAAGAAATGCTGCCGACCACAGGGGGTCGGCAGAAGAACAATCTGTTATTTGGGACGCATCTGCTTTTGCGGCGGGGATCTACTTAGCCAGACTGGAAGCAGGGACAGAGCTCAGCACTGTGAAGATGATGCTGGTGAGGTAACGCCACCATGAGCCTGACAGTATTGCCTCTTGCTTTTTACTACTGTAAGTATTAACTTGATTCAAGTCCTTGATGTAACAATAAGAACAGCGCGCGACACCCCGGCGTATGTCGAGCCGCCGAGCCCGACATAACCGATTACTAACGCATCGGGCTGGATGCCCGACCTACGCGACATAACCACAATCACCGGAGCCAAACGGATGAAACTCTTAAAACATTTACGAATTTTCTTTTTGCTGTTATGCCTTCTCTTGAGTAAAAACCTGAATGCACAGCCAGCTGTCGAGTGGATTCGCACTTACGGCGATTCCGGACGGCAAGAGATAGACGATGTTTATGCAAATGAAGACGGAACTTATGCGCTGTGCGGGGCAACATCTCGCACTGAGTGGGACGCAATGGTTATTGGAACTAATGATGTTGGTCGCGAGCAGTGGCGCATAAACATCGGAAGGCGACAATCAATGGATCTCGCCGCCTCCATAATCGAACTTGATGGTGGCGGCTGGGCGACGTGTGGAATTGGGCAGATTATGGAAGCTCCCGACCATCCGGAATCTTTCATTACCCGTTTAGATAGGAATGGCGAAGTTGACTGGTCAAGAATCTACAACGAAGCTTCGACTTGCGATGCATTGATCGAATTGAAAGAGGGGACACTGATGTGTGCAGGTGTATCGGGATCGCTTGTAGTTAACCGCGATCACAATGCGAGACTTTTAAAGGCGTCGAGTGAAGACGGCGATCCTATCTGGGATCGGACCTATCGGTATAGAGATATATTCACGAGATTTTTTTCCGTAAAAGAGACTGACGGCGGAGTTGTGGCTGCCGGAGTCTGGTTAGGCGACAACGACGGGGGCTTAATTGTCGGGAAGTATGCGATAAACGACGGTCGCGAGATTTGGGTGCGCATCTTCGACAGCGATATTCGGGAAGACCAGTCTTCACCAGAGATAGTATCGGTTCCGGATGGATTTATTATTAATTCTTCCGGTATGAGCGAGGAACAAAATTCAAATGGTCTTGTTTGCCTGAGGAAGATCAATGCAAATGGTGAGGAGCAATTTTTACGCACTTACCGGCTGAATCAAGAACTGGATGGTTTATCCAAAGTATCAGGCGGAATTGTACGCCTTCCTGGAAACAATAATCTCGTGTCAGTCGGGGCTGTCCGCTACAATGTGAGCCTCAGTTCACCACTGGTTCAATTGATGACTCTCGATGGAGACGAGCGCTGGTATTCCATCTATGATATGCCTCATCTCGGTGATTTCCGTGGCGGAATCAACCATTTTTTTTCTGTCGCATTAGCCAGAGATGGCGGTGCGGTCGCTTGCGGAGTAGTAAGAAGAAATAATGATGGGTTTGGTACAGACGGCATCCTGATGAAAATTGAGCCAATTTACGATGATCCGATAATTTTCTTCTACTCACCAGATTCAACGCATCTTGAGTGTCTTCAAGGAGATACTATCAGATTTATCGTACGCGCTGGTGATCAATGGCATCGAGATCTCGATTTTTTTTGGGTGTACGACAATGATACCCTGCGCATAGATAATCAAAACGATACGACCGCACTGGTGCAATTCAATTCACTCGGAATCCATACGATGCGATGTCTTTTATCGAATGGGGAGTTCGGCGCCGATGTACTTTGGGATATTAAAGTTAGCGAACTACGGATTGTCGAATACAGCCCCGAACAGCTTGATACAACCGTCCGACGAGCTTTGCCGGTCACATTCTCGATCGATTCTGTCGCTTCGCTTTGGCCGGGCGAGGTTGAATACCGCTGGATGATGCGTCCTGATAATGAAGGCGAAAGCGAGATTGGCAGTGAGCGGGCGGTTACGGTTACATCGCTTAATTCCGGCGGGTACGACCTTATGGGGATAGCCTTCAGGGGCGAGGCTGCCGACACTGTGGAATGGGATGTTACTGTCCGGGGTTTAATATGGAGTTTTATCCCGGAGGAACTGGATCTCGAACTTGTAGAAGGCGACCGGCTACAATTTGTTCTCGCGCCTACCACCCCGGATACAATCAATAGATTCACCTGGTCTATAAATGATTCTGTATTGGAAATGGAAATCGATTCGAGCCTGCAAACGGAATTTCCCGATTCCGGTTTGTTCAGGATAATGGCTGTTTTAACAGATACGCTTGATGCTGATACGGTTGGGTGGGAAGTGACGGTTCATCCACCATCTGGAGTAAAGAACACACAGGAAGTCCAACCAGCAGGATCGCCCGTCCTGTTTAGCGTTTCCCCCAATCCCTTCAACTCGATGGTGACGTTGAGATTCGGGCTCGATAAATCGGCCTCTACGCGGCTGAGCATTCATGACATCGCCGGGCGGGAAGTGGCGTGGCTGGTGGACTACCGCTCTTCCGTCAACCCCCCGTGGTTGACGGCAAGAAAAGATGCCGACCACAGGGGGTCGGCAGAAGAACGCACTGTTACTTGGGACGCATCTGCCTTTGCGGCCGGGATTTACTTTGCTCGTCTGGAAGCTGGGACAGAGCTCAGCACGATGAAGATGGTGCTGGTGCGGTAGGGGCATGGCATGCCGTGCCCCTAAGCCGCGTAGGATAAGCGTCTCGCTTGTCTGTCAAAGAAACAATCAGTGGCGCAGTACGTCCCGGACTGCGTGCGTATGTCGGCAAGGTTGACAGGTCGAGACGCCCTGCCCCACTGGTCTCGCGCAGGTTGGGTTGCCGAGCCCGACAAGATAGGATTTAAACAAGCATGACCTGTAGAGCGTGATTAATCCTGCCTAACAAGCCATTAACCTGAGGAGCCTTTCCAATGAAATCCACCGCAACAGCCTTTCGCTTCAGCCTCCTCGCCGCCCTGACTATTCTCTCGTTTGCCTACCAATCGCTTGCCCAGCCGCGCCTTCGTGGGATCAATTGCTTCGGCGGTGAGGAATGGAGCACCTTTCATGATGTCTATTACACAACCGATGGTGGATATGTGATGTGCGGGTACACCCGTCCATCCGGTGGAAACAATCTCAATCAACAGATTTACGTCGTGAAGTGCACCGGAGCTGGCGAGGAGAGCTGGGCTATTGCCCATGGTGAGAGAGGCGCAAATAAGAACGCTAATACAATTATTGAGCTTGACAATGGCGACTTTGCTGTTGGTGGTGGTGTTCCGGAAGGTCAGATTGTTTTCCGGCTCTCTCCCGAAGGTGAAATCGTCTGGTCGCGCACTTATGGGGATGTGGGTTGCTATGCGATGATCGAACTTAAGGAAGGCGATTTGATGCTCTGCGGACTTGAAACTCTTAATCGGGTAAGCTACGCCTATTTGATGAGGCTAAACGCCGAGAACGGCGAAGTTATTTGGGATCGAACGTATGACCAGTTCGAATATAGCAGATTCCGCAGTTTAAAACAAACTGATGGCGGAGTGGTTGCTGCTGGACAGTGCAGAGTCCGTGGTCCAAATGAACAATTTGCAAGGCTCGGGCCGGTTTTAATGGGTAAATTCGAACTGAACAGCAACCCGATATGGCTACGAACATACCAGCCCCGTCTTCCACCTGATTATCCAACTGAGGAAGCCTGGTCGATGGCATCCCATCCGCGTGGTTTTGTCCTCTCGGGGATTAGACGCGAAGAACAGGGATCCCACTACAAGGGATTGACACGTCTTGTGGACAGTGATGGAGAGATTATCTGGACGCTGGAAACTGCATTAGAAAACGCAGGTGTTTTTTTTGTGTCCAACTGCAAGCTTTCCAATAACGATATTGTTAATGTCGGTCAGTCAGGTTCGGGAGATGGACACCCGTTCGTACAATGGCTCACCTCAGATGGCGAAGAACGCTTGCAAGTAATCTATGATGTGAGAGAATTCGGTGACTTTTCGAGTGGCACGACAAAAATAATTTCGGGAACCGTGACGGCGAATGATGAAGTTGTCATTTGCGGTACAATTCGTTCGAACGATCCGCGGCGCGGATGGGAGGCTTATATAATGGTAACCGAGCCGTTTGCGGCTCATCCGATTCTGACTTGGACGCCTGAGGATACCTTGCTCCAAGCGCTTCAGGGCGATACTATCCGTTTTACAGTAACAGCTCGCGATGCGCTTCGGCGACAAATAGATCACTTGTGGCTGTGGAATGAGAGCGATACACTGTCGTTTGACACGACAGTAATGGTCGAGTTCGATGATTTGGGCTCCGATACGGTGCGTTGTGATGTAACAAACGGAGAGGAATCGGCTTGGGTTCGATGGCGAATTTATGTCCGCGATTTGTTTATCGTCTCCCACACCCCCGATACGCTCAACCTCGCTATCCGTCGGGGCACTTCCGTTGACTTCTCTCTTGACTCAGTAAGATACAATGGTGGCGAGGAGCCTCAATATCTTTGGACGAAAAGCAATCTCGACAATCAAGAGTCTGAAGAGAGCGGCAGAACCGTCGGAGCTACCATCCCGTTCCTGCAATCTGGAAACTACTCAGTCGAGGCTCTTGCCTACCGGGGGGAGTCTGCCGATGGTGTGATCTGGAATGTCGCTGTCCGGGGCGCGATTTGGAGCTTCAGACCAGAGCAGTTGTCTCTCACTGTTCAGGTTGGCGAGGGAGTCGCTTTCGACGTTTATCCATTCAATCCCGACACAGGACAGATCGTTTACAGTTGGTTTATCGATGGGCATGAAATTGGATCAGAACCTGAACTTGCCTACCAATTCAATAGCACCGGAGTGGTTTCTCTTTCGGCGATTGTGACCGAGGCGGCTGAGGCGGATACCGTCGTCTGGACGGTCGATGTGACGCCGTTGGCAGTTGGCGGTGACAAGTGGGACGCTTATCCTACGCGGGTTGGGTTATTGAGTGTGTCGCCCAATCCCTTCAACTCGATGGTGAGGCTTACTTACTCCGTACAACAGGCGTCTCTGCCTGTCCGTCTGGCCATCCACGACATCGCAGGGCGGGAAGTGGCGTGGCTGGTGGACAACGGTTCTTCCGTCAACCCCCTGCGGTTGACGGAAAGAAAAGCCGCCGACCACAGGGGGTCGGCGGAAGAACGATCTGTCACTTGGGATGCATCTGCTTTTCCCGCCGGGATATACTTCGCGCGGCTGGAAGCAGGTGTGGAAGTCAGGACGGTGAAGATGGTGCTGGTGCGGTAGGGGCGCAAGGCCTTGCGCCCCTACTCCGCGTAGGCTAAGCGTCTCGCTTGTCTGTCAACCGGGACGGTTAACCTACGTGAGTCAACTTATTTCTTCAATTTGTTAAAATTTCATTGAGGCGGCTTGACTCCTTTCAACTGAACGGTTATACTTAGGCTTGTCTTAAACACGGCACACCTTGTTTGAAAGCTGGACTTGACAAGCGGGGAACTTTTGATTATATTAAAAGTCCTCCCACCGACAAAAGCACAGGCTCTAAGGAAAAGCATCATCGGGCTTGACAAGTGGTAGGAACAGGGTTATATTAGAAATGCGTCTGGCGGATACATCCTCCGGGGTGTTCGAGTTCAGGCGCGGCTTTGTCTAAATAGGGGAGGATAGACATTCCTGTCTGTCTTCGCCAACTGAATGGGGAGGTTAGGCATTCTTGCCTGACAAACCCGGCTCTGGAAAGTCATAAGCTTAACCGGAGCGAAGAAAAGAGAATTTAGTTTAGGATAGGCAAATTAACTATCCTTCTGAAATAGAGATTGTTTAGGCGGATCCGAGACATTGGGTCACGTCATAAGTTTGATCTTTGACAAATGCGCGCGGTTGGGTAAGATGCTTTAAAGCCACCTAACCGTATTAATTTTAATACGTCAATACTAAGTCAGCAAATTCTTTATATACTACGGAGAGTTTGATCCTGGCTCAGGACGAACGCTAGCGGCGCGCTTAACACATGCAAGTCGAACGCTTTGGGTAACTGAAGCGTGGCGAACGGGTGAGTAGCACGTGGATAATCTACCCTCGAGTGGGGGACAAGCCCGGGAAACTGGGTCTAATACCGCATTCGGCCCTCCTTACACATGTAGGGGGGATCAAAGCCTTCGGGCGCTCGGGGATGAGTCCGCGACCTATTAGCTAGTTGGTGGGGTAATGGCCTACCAAGGCGACGATGGGTAGCTGGTCTGAGAGGACGACCAGCCACACTGGGACTGAGATACGGCCCAGACTCCTACGGGAGGCAGCAGTGAGGAATATTGGTCAATGGACGAAAGTCTGACCGAGCGACGCCGCGTGAGTGACGAAGCCCTTAGGGGTGTAAAACTCTTTTGTCGGGGAAGAATGCCCACTACGGTGGGAGAGACGGTACCCGAAGAATAAGCACCGGCTAACTCCGTGCCAGCAGCCGCGGTGATACGGGGGGTGCAAGCGTTGTCCGGATTTACTGGGCGTAAAGGGCGCGTAGGCGGGACGATAAGTCGGAGGTGAAATATGCGGGCTCAACCTGCAAATTGCCTTCGATACTGTCGTTCTTGAGTGAAGAAGGGGAGAGTGGAATACCTGGTGTAGCGGTGGAATGCGCAGATATCAGGTAGAACACCGGTGGCGAAGGCGGCTCTCTGGTCTTACACTGACGCTGAGGCGCGAAAGCGTGGGTAGCAAACAGGATTAGATACCCTGGTAGTCCACGCCGTAAACGATGAGAACTAGATGTCAGAGGAATCGACCCCCCTGGTGTCGCAGCTAACGCATTAAGTTCTCCGCCTGGGGAGTACGATCGCAAGGTTGAAACTCAAAGGAATTGACGGGGGCCCGCACAAGCGGTGGAGTATGTGGTTTAATT
>CAYHEC010000053.1:0-17853 GCA_964355675.1 uncultured Caldithrix sp. | reverse complement strand
GATCAAATCTCTACTCGAACGAATAAATCAACGAACTCTTTCAGTCCGCTCTTGTTTGTACTTAAATACTTCTGCGATTAAGAGCGGACTGAAAGTCCGCCCTCCAAGAGGAATAAAACTTGTAACTCTAAACTATCCTAAGCCTTCCATTTCTCCGTCCCGTTAAGCAATCGCATAACTCGTTGCATGTCTTCCCATGTTGCCGATTTAAAGGCTGGGTTACGCAACAGCGCCGCCGGATGATATGTTACGATCAGCGGCTTCCCTGCATATTCCAGAGTTCGTACGCGAAGATCCTTTAGCACCGTTGTAGGGGGGAGTTCAAGAAGATTCAACGCCGCTACCAATCCCAGCGCTACGATGATTTCTGGTGAGATGATCTCAATCTGTTTGAGCAGGAATGGTTTACAACTTGCGGACTCGAATGGCGTCGGATTACGGTTGCCCGGAGGGCGACACTTTAGAATATTGGCAATATAAACATCTTCCCGTGTCAGATGCATCGCACTGATAATCTTGGTTAACAACTGCCCTGCTCGTCCGACGAAAGGTTCACCAATCCGGTCCTCATCCGCGCCGGGCGCTTCACCGACGAACATTAATCTGGCAGAAGGATTACCAACTCCAAAGACCACTTTATTGCGGCTCAAACAGAGTTCGCAAAGCTTACAACTTGCGGCCGCCTGCCCAACTTCAGATAACAGCGTCATCTTCGTGGCCGCTTCACCAGTATAACCCCGAAGGGCAGGTAATTGGAAAAAGTTCTCCTCGGCGTCGAGAATTATTTCAGGCTCGCCTTCGGCAATCTGACGCAACGACGCTATTGCTTGCGAATGAAAATCAGACATGGCTGAACAACTTCTCGACAGCGTCAAGTAATTTCCCCGCGGCGATTCTCTTCGTTACCAATCCTAATTCTTCGGGGGCACGATCTTTCCTAAGAAGCGTCAGGTTCGTAGTGTCGCCACCAAACGAGGAGTCGGAACGGGTCGGATCATTTAGCACAATAATATCCGAATCTTTTGTGGCGAGTTTGTTCTTCCCACCAGCCAAATGATCGGACGTTTCGAGCGCAAAGCCGACGACAATCTGATGTGACTTATTTTTCCCCGCCCAAGCAAGGATATCCTCAGTCTGTTTCCATTCTACCACAAAGTTTCCGGAGTCTTTTTTGATTTTAGTTGGTGATAATCGGGCGGGAGTCCAGTCTGCCACTGCGGCGGCCATGACAAGTAAATCAACTTGTGGAAAGATCAATTTTACAACCGCAGACATCTCTAACGCACTATCGACCACCCTGACTTCGACTCCGGAAGGCGGTTTGCCTGTTGCCCCCTTGCCACGCACCAGAATGACCTCAGCGCCGCGGAGAAATGCCTCGCGAGCCACTGCGTCACCCATTCGACCGCTTGAAAAGTTTGAAAGAAAACGCACCGGGTCAAGTTTCTCGCGTGTTGGACCTGAGGTGACCAGTACTCGGCGGCCACTTAACCGATTCGCGTCGGAAAGTAAACTCTCGAGTCGGTCAAGAATATCTTCCGGTTCGCTCATGCGACCGGTACCGATGGATTCATTTACGCCGCCCATTTCACCATATTCGGGACCAATGATCTGAATGCCCCGTTTACGAAGTAATTCGGCGTTTGCCTGAACTGCTGATGACTTCCACATGTTCGGGTTCATTGCTGGAGCAATTAAGAGAGGTCCATGGAATGCCAAAGCGGTGGCTGAAGGAATATCATCGGCAAGGCCGTGCGTGAGTTTTCCAATAAAATCGGCTGTGGCCGGGGCGATAAGCATTGCTTCGCCCCAGTGGGCGGGACTTAGGTGAATGGGATCGGTGGGTGGGACAGCGGGAAACATTTCCCAAATCACCGGCCGACCTGATAAAGTGGAAAAAGTGAGCGGGGAAACGAATTCTGTCCCGGCTCGGCTCATCAAAACCTGGACTTCTGCGCCTTCACGTATCAAATCGCGGACGAGAATGCACGATTTATATGCGGCAATCCCACCGGTAACAGCGAGAATGACCCGCCGACCGGTAAGCCGACCGGAGTGCCGTGAAAGAGGCTGGCAATCGGGCTCAGAACTCATATTGTTCGTTATCGATTATTGAAGGGTTGCGTCCGGGTATTCTCTGTCGAACATTTGAAAGTGTTAACAGATTGAGCTGTAGAAAGAGTCATGAAGTTGGGCATTTTGCCCGGTAGAACGGGGCTCCGTACCCGTTCATTATAAAATGATCGGAATTATTAAGTTACTTCTTTTCATCTTCGAGGTAGTAGAACTCTAATTTCTTATCCATTAATTCACCCAGTGACTTAATGGTTGGTTTGATATGATTAAAGTGATCTATTCCCTTCTCAGACGTTTCCTCTTCTTCGATCGATTCAGGGGTCAGGACTTGCGAAGAGTTATAAGTATCTATCTCACGTTTTTGGAGACGCCCGACCTGCCGTGCACGGTGGGCGGCGATCATAACTGCTTCATAAACGCTCGAGGTGATATGATTGAAGTCATCCACCAGCCATGGCAGTTTACTGCCGGCAAAATCTGTCGATTTTCGTTCTGGTCGGGGAGTTGGATTATCTTCGTCATAGTACACGGGATTCCCATCGAGATCGTTGTATTTTGATTCCCGATCGAGAGAAAAATCTAAATCCTGTTTCTTAAGTGCCATTTTATCCTTGGTCTTTTTCTGAATTCTGTTCGATTACTTTAAGGACCTCTAAAACAGTTTTTTCGAGATCATCATTTACTATCCGAAAGGGATAAGCGTCCCCTTTTTCCTTTTCCATTGGGTAGCGCGAAAGCCGCCGTTCTATCGACGCTTCATCATCACTGCCTCGTTTCCTGAGGCGATGGCGAAGTTCTTCAATCGAGGGAGGATAAAGGAATATCAACACTGATTCAGGAAATACGTCCTGCAATGCTTCGCCGCCATTAACGTCGATATCGAGCAATACGTTTTTTCCTGCTGTCAAAGCCGCTTCGATCACGTCGCGGTCTGTGCCATACAGATTGCCGTGTACCTCTTCATACTCAAGAAATCGACCCGCGTTTATTCTGCTTTCGAATTCATCTTGAGAGAGAAAATGATAATGTACGCCATCAATTTCGTAGTGTCGAATCGGCCTCGTCGTGCAGGACACGCTATAAGAAAAATCGGGGCGACGGCGAAGTATCTCTTTTATTACGGTTGACTTACCACCACCAGAAGGCGAAGAGAGGACGATCAACTTACCACGTCTATTCAAGATTTTGAACCTGTTCGCGAAGCTGCTCAAGTGTCTCTTTCATGCGAACAGCGATCTGAGAAATTTCAAAAAGCCAACTCTTCGAAGCAATTGTATTTACTTCCCGCCCCATCTCTTGCAAAACAAAATTGAGCGTCTTACCGATTGCGCCGTCCTTACAGAGGGTGTCCCCGAATAAAGTAAGGTGGCTGTCGAGTCGAACTATTTCCTCGGTAATGTCCAATTTCTCTGCCGCAATCGCCAGTTCCATTTCAAGGCGGTTATGGTCGAGACGGATGTCGCCGACCAAAACCTCGAGTCGAGCCGCAAGGCGACCGCGATACTCGGCAGTCTGCCCACCGGCAAGTTCTTTGATAACCAGCAAACCCTGGCTGATCGTTGAAAGGCGCTCCAAAAGGTCTTTGACGAGCGCATCCCCCTCCTTTCCCCGGGAGGAGATGAGATCATCAAGGGCGGCAAGAATCGCTGTGCGAGTAGTATCCCACAATCGCTGGCGGGCTTCATCGTCTTCACCAGAAACAAACAAATCCCCAATCGAAAGAAGATGTTCTATCCTGATCTCGCCGGATATTCCAGTGAGTTCCTGTAAATCATGAAGTAATTTTACATATTGAACCGCTTTGTCGCGATCAAGACGAACTGCGCTTGTTTCGCCGTTTGCCAATTCTTCGTTTACGGCAAGGGTAACCCTTCCACGTTCGACCTTGCTCCGAATTAATTCACGAATCTCAGTCTCGAAAGAGTAAAGAGCTTTCGGAATCCGTAGTGAAATATCCAGAAAACGATTGTTTACACTACGCGCTTCGGCAACAACGCTAAGATTTTGATCTCCGGCGCGTCCGATGCCAAACCCGGTCATGCTTCGAGCCAAATTCTGCTCTTTTATATAAAATTTAGTAAGTTTTAACTATGACAGCTCTTGAAGGTCGGACTTTCAGAGTTCGTTGATTTATTCGCTTGAGACGCCAATTCGGACAAGATTCTCTTGGAGGGGGGGCTTCAGCCCGCCCTTGTTTGTGCTTGATCGTCCTTTAGGGGGGGCTGAAGCCCCCCCTCCAAGAGGATCAAATCTCTACTCGAACGAATAAATCAACGAACTCTTTCAGTCCACTCATGCGTAGGATAAGCGTCCCGCTTGTCAAGTGCGGACTTTAAGTCCACTCATGCGTTGGATAAGCGTCCCGCTTGTCGAGTGCCGGCTGAAAGCCCGCACGCCAAGAACTACCGCCCCCACCTTGCCGTAAGCGAAATCCTGTGCGTGTCGCCGAGATCATCGTGTCCAATATAAGCATAGTCGATGGAAACAGGCTTAAGGGATATTCCCCCGCCAAATGTCAAAGCGCCATTATCAGAGCCAACTCGCAAGGCAAGAGTCCGTCGTACACAATACTCAATCCCCCCGTGATACTCTAACGCCTCTTTTTCACCCAGAGATTCAGTACGGTAAGCGCCGTCTGCGGCAAGTGAAAGATCAGCCTCCAATGCGGGCAACGGCAGCAACATACTCCCGCCAAGCCGGAATGTTGAGACAATCACCTCTGTCCGTCCAGTCTTCTCCGATTTGATTAATGTCCCCAGCAAATCCCGCACCGCTAAACCAAGGACAAAAGAAGGTGATCCTTCCCAACGCTTCAGCAGACCGCCATCCAAGCCAAGCCCATAATGTCTGTAACTGCCAATATGCTTAAAGATCAACTTCGGAGCAACCCCCCATTCAAGTCTTGAGTTCTGTAACCAGCCAGAAGAAGGATTCAGTTGTCCTGCTCTTGCCAGATAAAAAGCATATTCTCCATCGTTGACATATTTATCGACATCAACGCGATTCTGATCACCTAACGGAGCATCTGGGTTTTCAAGCTTGGTGAACGGTATGCCGTTAACGCCGAGGCGGAGCATTCCCACCGTCAAGGTCCGTCCGTTTTCGTGAGGCGTGCTGAACACTGCGGCGTCATAATCGACAACGCCTTCGAATCGTTCGGAGTGCATCAGACCGAGGTGAGACCGATCTACCGACGCCAGTCCGGCAGGATTGAAAAACAGACTCCACGGATCCCCGGCAGTCGCGGCGGCGGCGCTACCCATAGCAAGCGAGCGAGCGCCCGCACCAGCCGCCATGAATTCGCCACTGTATCGGCCGATGACTTGAGCTACTCCTTGAGATACAAGGAATAGACAGCCGCAAATAATTAGAGTCGCTTTCGAGTGAAGTCGATTTTTTTGCATCATGGTAATTTACTTCATCCTTTTGATGAGATCAAGAGTTATTTTCGTTTCAACAAATTAAATTCAAACCTTTGCCTGTCCTCCTCCTTTCGCCTAACGACTTCCTGGAGGGCGGGATTAATCCCGCCCTCCAAGGTAAGAGATTAATTTATTCACGCGGACGAGGACGTCCGCCTGAACTCCGCAAGATTCAAACCAGTCCCTATTACTTTCCTATCATTAAATTCCAAATATCCCCCCAGTTCCCTCGCGCTTCTCGACCTTCACGTCCTTAAGATGCGGTGATTTAACCGCAATATTCAAGTAATATCCGCTAAAAGCTCCAATCGGGTTCCAGGTAAACCTGCCTTCCCAGCAGTGAAGATCACGGTACAACGAAATTCCCGTTGAGGCGATGTTTTTATTGATCAGGTCAACCCGCATATCACTGCTGATTTTCCAGTTTTTGGTCGCTTGAACTTCCATATTAACGCTTGCCCAAGCGTTCTTTACTGTGCTCTCGGGATTGTATCGGTTTTCGCTATAATGAAGACCGATCCCGGAGGTCCAGGGCAGGGGACTCGGTCGCCAAGCCTTGGCGGCAAACCGATCTTCAACTGTGGCTTGTGTCTTAGTAGTGTCTTCGGTTTTGATCTCTTTTGACTTCGATTTGCTACCTTGAATTTTTAGCGACGTGGTCAAATCGTACGACAACAACCGTAATCCTCCGGCCACCTGTCGATTGACCGTCGCCCAATATCCTGGCGATACCTGTTGTTGAGCGTAAAAACTATGCCGGGTCGAGATGTCAAGCCCTAACCCCGATATCGGAAATCCGCTTGACCCAACAAGCGGTTTAATCCTGATCGAACCGCCAAGATCTGCCCACCGCAGTGAATCTGCTTTGAAATTGTGTGACGTAGAAAGCCCCAAACCGAACAGCTCACCCTTCTCTTCTTTACCGGCAATCTTTCTTTTGTACTCAAAGAGGTTATCGACGGACATTCCCACGACCATCTGCTCCTGCCTCGGCGTCCCTCCAAATACATTCCCTGCAAAGCGGTCGTAGAATTTCTCTATTCCTTGAGCGTTTCGAAAGGTTTCATAGTAATTCCACTTTGCATCACTGAAATCAGGAACGTATGTCAGGCTCAAAGAGGGCGAGAGCGTGTGCCTAATGGCTTCTACGCCAAGTACATGAGGACGAAATAGCCCATAGAGTTTCGTTGAGAGTCCCGCACCCGTACTAAAGGTTCTACGAGCGAGGAAGCTTTTCTGTTTCAATGAATCTACAGTTCCGTCATTCCGCTCGACATAATCAGTCCATTCATCGAACCACGACTCGGTATAGCTGACTCCCGGTGAAAATGCAAAGACGCCGAATGGTTTGGTCGAAGCTGTCAATCCAAGCGTGTGAAGTACGCCTGATCTGTCACGGGAGACCTTGCGCTCACTGCCATCGATCAGTGTTGTCATCCGTGTCGCGCTGGTGTTAATCCCCGACCCGCTGTAACGCCAGTAAATCTGGTTCCACCATCGGGCGTTGTCGGGTTTGGAGCCTTCAGGTGGGGCAATAATCGGCGTTTGGTTCCTGGTAAACGAAACTCGGGGAATTGATTGATCGGTGTTGCCAGTGGTGAGATCTTCCTCATGATGAAGATTCAACGAAGCGCTGTAAGGAGTTCCCGGCCAAAGTTTGTAAAGGGTGGCGTCCGAACGGATTGTCTGTTTCATCCGTTCGTTAGAATTGTGCGAAATGTCACGCAGGTAGGATTTATCCGATGCAAAGTAGGCGTTGACATTGAGATTAGAAGAGGGTGAAAGTGTATGGTTATGATCTATCTTCATATCCCAACGCCGCAACGCTTGTCCGTCGCGATTTTGATTCACGTAGGAACCAGATACTCCGCCTCTATGAACATACCGTTGAGCATAATCCAGATCGCCTCGAAAGAGTATTCCGGAGCGTTCGTAATAGTCCAACGATCCGCGCATGTCCATGTAATCATTTGGCGCCCAGTAGTAACCAAGACCGGTGAAATAGCGTCCTTGCGACGATGATTCCCCGTATGTTGGCACAAGTATCCCCGAATGCCTGCCTCCTTTTGTCGGAAATACCGCGAAAGGCAATATTGCACAAGGAACAGGCCCAAACTGAAGTACCACTGGTCTGGCGATAACCCTATCCTTGACGATGAGCTTCATGTCACGGCTCCAGAAACCATAGTGCGGCTCGTCGGCGTCGCAAGTCGTATAATACCCACTGCGAATATTATAGGTGGAGGCGTCCATCCGCTTGATGGTCTTGCCGTGGTAGAACCCGTCATCGTAGTCGGTGATACCTTCTATGACTTTGCCTCGGCGGGATTTGATGTCATAGGTCATCGACTCACCGACGATTGTTTGAGCTCCATCCACCATCTTAGGTTTGCCGACCGTGCGAATGGAATCGAGAAGTATTTGAGCTTGATCTTCATCCAATGAGTCAACCTGAAGCGAGTCAAGCTTTGCGTTGCTTTGCTTCGATGCGTTCAAGGTATCAGGAAGGGATTCGGCGTACAGCTTATTGTGATCCCAATCGATTTCGATCATTCCGGCGGTCAATTCCATCGACTTGTAGTTGACCTTGGCGTCGCCGGAGAGAATCGTTCGCCTTGGGTTGAAGGTTATCGCAACGCGTTTGGCTGAGTAAGTGACGATAGAATCGAGCGGGACTTCGTCGCGGGTGGTGTCGGGAAGGACGGAAAGGGAATCGGATACAAGGCTGTCAGGGATGGCTGGTGACGGCGCGGTCTCCTGAGCCTGCCCGATCAGCGGTAATGACCATGAGAACAGAATGGCAGCAATCGCAAGATGATTGCTGCCCGGGGTATAGAAAAGCTTTCGTGCTTGGTGCAAGATCAAATAGGTCTCACCCTGCTAATAAACGATTGATCTTTGCGACAGTCTCCAAGACAATTTCTGTCCTGACCCTGCCAATGAATTCAGCTCCACGAGATCTCCAATCTATACTTTTCAGATGATCGGCAAGAATTACACCTTTGACCTCGAGTCCTGCTGGAAGAGCAACTTCAAAGATGTAGCCCTTGGATTGTCGGCTTATAGGGCAACATACTATGAGTCCAATCATGCCATTATAACGTCTCGGAGATAGTACTAAAGCTGGACGTTTGCCTGCTTGCTCATGTCCTGCCTGCGGTGAAAAGCTGGTCCAGATTATGTCTCCTCTGTCTGGAATATAATCGCTCACCAGATTTCCTTACCAACTGGTAATCCCCAATCGGTTTCAGGGTGAATGCTCTCCGGGGTAACCTGATCGAGCATTTCGTCCAACGTAGGCAACACCACTATCCGTGGAGCGATGGTTACGATTCCATTAGAGAAATTGAGTTCTACAGGCGTATCTTCTGCGAATCCGATTTCATCTGCGACTACTTTCGGAATCCGAACGGCGAGGCTGTTGCCCCATTTCTGAATGCTGGTTGTCATGTTAACCTCCATTGAATGTATCTACATTGAATATACATCAAACACAATACGGATACAATACAAATCGTCGCACTCTTTGATTTGGTATTGAACAAAATGGATGCGATAGACGAGCGGGTGGCCCCACTTGCTCGCAAGTGGGGTTTCAAATCCTGAGACCCGACTTGACTAGCAAGTCGGGCCACACCAGCCGCCCCTTAAACCCTTAAACCCTTCAACTTTTCTTCCTCTTCTTCCACCAACTTTCCAATCGTTCCTTAATCTGCTTCTCCGCCCCCCGATCCGTCGGTCGGTAGTAGATCTTATCCTCAAGCCCTTCCGGCAAATGATTCTGGCTTGAGACTCCTTCCGGGGTATCGTGGTCATAAATATATTCCTTGCCGTAGTCCATCTTCTTCATCAAGCCGGTCACCGCATTCCTGAGGTGCAACGGCACGGGGCGGTCAGGGTTCTCTCTAACATCGGCAATAGCTTCAGAGATCGCAACATAGGAGGCATTGCTCTTGGGCGATGAGGCAAGATAAATTGCCGTCTGCGATAAATTCAGCCTCGCTTCCGGCAAGCCGATGAACTGAACTGCCTGGAAGCACGCCATCGCCAACAGCATCGCGTTCGGGTTGGCGTTGCCGATGTCTTCCGAAGCAAGCGCGATCATCCTCCTCGCAATAAACAGCGGGTCTTCGCCAGCTTCAAGCATCCTCGCCAGATAGTACACCGCCGCGTCGGGGTCGGAGCCGCGCAGAGACTTGATGAAGGCGCTGATCGTGTCGTAGTGGTAATCGCCCTTTTTGTCGTAGCGACCGGCTTTGACCATCAGCGCACGTTCGATCAGGGAAGTGGTGATTGTCAGTCCCTTCACTTCGTTCAGGGTGACGACTTCAGAAGAGTCATTCTGAACGAAGTGAAGAATCTCTGCCATCCCAATCTCCATCGCAATTTCCAGCCCGTTCAGCGCCGTCCTCGCATCCCCGCCGGAGTAACTCACCAACGCCTCTCGCGCCTCAGGCTCAAGACTTACCCCCAACCCCTTCAGCCATTCATCCTGCTCCAGTGCCCGGTCGAGTATCTGCCCAATATTTTCAGCAGTCAACGGTTGAAACCGAAATACTCTACAGCGGGAGAGAAGCGGCGAGATCACCTCAAACGATGGGTTCTCAGTCGTTGCACCGATCAACGCGACCGTGCCGTCCTCAACCGCATGAAGCAAAGCGTCCTGCTGGGATTTTGACCAGCGATGGATCTCGTCGATAAAGAGGATCGTCCTGACGCCAAGATTGCGGTCGGTAGCGGCTCGTTCAAGGATTTTTCGCACCTCCGGCACACCGGTCGATACCGCCGATAGCTGGATCAATTCGGCTTTGGTGCGACCAGCGATAATCCGGGCAAGAGTCGTCTTGCCGGAGCCTGGCTCCCCCCAGAAGATCATCGACGGGATGACGTCCGAAGCAATCAGAGCGCGCAGAATCCCCTTTGGCCCGAGCAAGTGTGTCTGGCCAAAGAAATCCTCCAGCGTTGCCGGGCGCATCCGTTCGGCGAGAGGGGAAGGCGGTCGATTGCCTTCCCCCCCTGCTATTGCAGGGGAGGGGTTATTCACTCGTCCACGCCTTGGCAAGGTGGGGATTACTCACTTTACCCATTCCTTTGTAGTAAAACCAGACGATCCATTTGTAGATGACACAGAACTTCAAATTTAACGAAGGTGATTGAGGTTCATTGACTTTACCCCAGCTTTCGCAAGTTCATAAAAGAGCCTCGTGTCCTCAGTTAAGACTGTGTATCCTCTTTGCCCAAGAGCTACAATTCCTGCATCACTTAAGCCAAGATAACGAAAACAATGTTCCTTGATCGCAATCTTGGCTGGAATATGCGCTTCATTCAGAACCAGTATTTCCTTCCCGAAGACTTCGTAGAAGTCAGATTTTAAATGACTCGCTATTGATCCCCCTAAGTTACTGACTTCGCAGAGCACAGAGGATGTCGCAGTAATAGACTCTGCCTGTGCCAGCCAATCACAAAGGTTATTGTAGTCTTCTACCGAATACATACAGGTACGCTTGAAACGTGAAATATAGTCCTTGGATTGCTTTCCCACCACGAAAAGCAACAATAGATTTGCATCAATCAAAACGTTCAACGAAGCAACAGTTCGGTCGCTCATCGATCTCCCCACGCCTCCAGTTCTCTGATCTTAACTCCTTGTGCCTCACCAGTTTCGGTTGAAACTTTCACTTTTTTAAACACACGACGAATGATCGGGTTCTCAGGATAAGAGACAGGGTAGCTGAAAGTGACCGACCAAAAACGCTCGTCTTCATCCAGATCAACCTCCTCCAAAAGTAATTGGACAGGTTGGGCATCAAGCAAATCTGCAAGAAACGCTCGCGCTATTATGACTGCGTCTTTGACTTGAATGTTACGCATTTCGACCTCCGATGGTTGTTGTATTCAGAATACTGAATTTATTTGACTTCTGTTGAGTGAAATATTTCTACCTTCCCTCAACGATACTTAACAACTCCGCAATATCATCGATCTCCCAATCCGCGCCCGACGCCCCCTCGAACTTCCTGTCGCCATATTTTGCCAGCACCGACCGCATCCCGACCGACTGAGCGCCTTTCATGTCCCGGTCAGGCCAGTCACCCACCATGATCATCTCGTCCGGCGTCAGTCCAAACTCCGCCAAGGCTTTCAAGAAAGGCAATGGCGAAGGCTTCAGCGCGCCAACATCTTCGGCAGTAATCACCACGTCGAACAGATGATGGAGATTGAGCTGGCAGAGCCTTAGCCACGCCTGCTTGGGAGGCGCGTCAGTAATCAGCGCCAGCCGGATGCCGCGCTTGACCATGGTTGTCAGCGTCGAAGTAACATGAGGATAGAGCACCAGCGCCGCGTCGCGCGCCTTACGGTAGCCGACCACGCCTGCCGCCAGAATCTTATGGTTGACTTTACCGTAATGGTCGGTGAGAAACTTGTCGAAGACTTCCTGATGCTCGATGCCTTCCCGGTCGTAAATCTCCATTACGCGGTCAAAGGCGTCCTTGAAGCTCATCTCAAGACCTGAGTCAACCATCCCGGCAACAGCGGCTTTGGTGGCTTCCTTCTTCATGCGCATGAAGTCAACAAGCGTGTTGTCGAGGTCGAAAATTACAGATTTTATCATGATGGATTATTTATTCACTATTTTAGAATTACCAATTGATTTCGACGGCAACCTGATTGACTCAGTTTGAGTCTGTTGCAAAAGTCAGATCGAGTTCAGGCGGACGTCTTCGTCCGCCGATTCAGCAAGCACTGTGAAGAGGCGGACGAGGACGTCCGCCTGAACGAGTCCGTAGTCTCTGGGGCTTCTTCAATAGACTCAGTTTATATGGGTCAATTTGAGATTGGTGACATATTGCCCCGTTGAGGACTGAAGTTTTGCCTTAAGATAATAGCCCCCCGACGGCAAGCCCTCGCCAGAGACAACCACAGACTGAGCACCGGGAGCAAAGATTTTTCTCTCGAAAGCGCTTATCGAGCGTCCGTTGGTGTCGAATAACTCATAACGCAAATCGCCTTTGTCGGGTAGGTCGAAAGTGACGACAGTCAGGTTGTTGAACGGGTTTGGGTGAGCCGAGACGGTGAACTCTTTCGGAATCGGGAAGGGGCCTTCATCGCCGACCGAGACAACCCAGTCAGGATCGTTGGCGTAGATTTCAAGATAATGATACTCTCCATGCTCCGCAATGGATCGGAAGACACAGTCGTTCACCCTGTCGCCGTTGAAATCTCCGTAGGCACCCTGAGTCTCATTGAAAGCCGCGTTGAACACTAACCCGGGAGACTCATTGACCCAACTTGAGCCGAAGAAATAGCGCGTGTCGATTTGACGTGTGATGATGTCTCCAAATCTGTCGCCGTTGGAATTGCCGCCATGGTTGCTACCGCCGCCATAGACCGGAAATGGATCGATCCGGAGTGTCCGGTCCGGTTCGGTATCCAAGGTTTCTCCTCCCAAAAAGAGTAAGACAGTCATCGAAAACGGATCTTCAAAATTTTGAAGTCCCTGCATTACCCAGTCGTCACAGCTATCTCCATTGACATCGGGGCAGGGATAGACCGCGTTGCCGAAGACGAATCCTTCCATACTGTCGAACGATAGAACTCGAATCGAATCCTCAGTCAGTCGATCGGATCCGAACATGAAAGTTAGTTCATTTCCTTGACCTTCTCGTACGAAAAGGTCGTCATAGGAATCACCATTAAAATCCCCTGATCCTGTTTCTAACGTTGCCAAATCTTCTGATAACATTTGAGTTGCGAAGTCGGGATCCGTATCGAATTCTTCTCCTCCGAAGTAGATCTCACTGAAATAGACCCCAGTGGTAGTATCTTGTGAACGAACGAAGAGATCATTGTAGCTATCTCCGTTTATATCGAAGGGGCTCACAGTATTCCGAAGACGGATACGGCCCCGCTGCCGCCAGTGGTTTTGAACTGCCCTGCGAATCACAAAGTCTGGTTCGGTATCGAATCTTCCGCTGCCGCCGCGGTAGATCTCGATAGTGTATGATTCGCGCATGCCTCCCCCTTCTTGGTCTGGTCTATAAATAGCCGTTGTAACTGCAAAGTCATGCGCATCACGTCCGGTCAAAGCACCGAGATAGGCAACCGACAGTCCCATCGACTCAAGAGAATCGTTGGTCTCGAAGGTAAATGCTGGCTCCTGTGAAATCTCATTTCGGTCGCCGAGATAGATTTCAACGCGGTTGAGCGGATCAACTTGCCCCTCCCCGCGGGTCAATGGCTCCTGACTGATCAGCAGTTCGTCACAACCGTCGCCGTTCTGGTCGCCGATCCACGTCCAATCGTAAAAGTTGTCCGTTCGGGGGGCTTCATTATAGACCCGCGCATCTTTATGCCAGATTCGTTGCGGCGGTTGATTGGGTTGCGCCCACCCCGCCCCCGCCGTCAGCATCAGCATCAGCATTGCGAAGTGACAGGCACGAATGCCTGTCCTCCCTAAGCGTCCCGGTGGGCGAACACTCTTGTCCGTTCGGCTGAGAGGTAGGTTGTCGGTGATGCGGACAGCTGTCCGCCTCACCAAAGCGTTCATCCGCCTTGGTTCGTCTCTGTATTCCATCTGCTCAATCCGCATAATCTGATGTCCCCCTACTTCCGTACCGGCGACTTTAGTCGCCGTCCTCTTCCGGGCGAATGAATTCGCCCCTACGCAATCCGCACTATCTCATGCCATGCTTCGAACACTCTTCCGTCGGTCTCGCGTCCCGCTTGAACAATTCCATCACCGTCGCAGGACAGTATGACGTAGCCAACTCTTTGGTCTCGTCACAGATCCGAAGCGATATCACCCCCGCGGGCATGATGAAGTCCTCCTCAGGTATGCCCAACGAATCATAAGCCATCTTCATGAAGTTTGCCCAGATGGGCAACGCGACCACTGCACCCGTCTGCTTTGGACCGAGTGGCTCTGCCGGATCGTCCAGCCCCACCCAGACGCCACAGACAAGCCGCGGCGTGAAGCCGATGAACCACGCGTCTGTGCAGTCGTTGGTTGTGCCAGTCTTCCCCGCGGCGTTGACTCTGAAATTATAAAACCACCTCGCCGAAGCCCCGGTTCCATTATTGAGTGCCGTCCGGAGCATATCGCTCATGATATAAGCAGTTTCCGCAGAGAGAGCTACCCGTCTGTTGACCGGATACTGCCGAATTTTTTCGCCAAACCGATCGGCAATCGAAGTCATCATCCGTGGAGCAGAGTATATCCCCCCCGCCGCATATATCGAGTAAGCCGCCGTCGCTTCGATAGGTATCATCCCCGACGATCCGAGCGCTATCGCATCCACCGCGTCAATTTTGGTGGTGATTCCCATCTGTCGCGCATAAGTGACAATCATCGTCGGTGGAACTACCTCTTGAACAAGCCGTGCCGTTACAAGGTTAAGCGATTTCTTCAGCGCATCACGCAATGTTGTCAAGCCTCCGTGCGAACCGTCATAATTCTGCGGAATCCAAAGCGATCCGTCTGCCTGCGGGACTACGATGTCCTGATTAAGAAGCTGGAATGACGGCGGGTAGCCGTTATCGATTGCCGCAGTAAAAACAAACGGCTTGAACACCGACCCGGGCTGGCGCACGGCTTGAATCGCGCGATTGAATTTGTATTTCGCAAAATCCCTGCCGCCGGTAAGTGCCAGAATATCACCGGTTGTCGGATCGAGAACGATCACGGCTACTTGCACTATTCCCTTCGCAGGAAATAGTGAATCGACTATTGCAGAATCTGCCCGCAGTTTCCACCACTCTGCCTCCTCAATGCCGTACAACCGCTTCGATACCTTGTTGATGTGCTTCCTGACAAACCGAAACCGATAATCAGACTGCATCGGCCCCAAATGATCCGCGACTGCCTTCTCGACGAACCTTTGCATCCGAGCGTCAAGTGTTGTTTGCACAGTCAAACCGTCAGCAAGATAATCGAACCCAAGTTCCTCCCCCTCCTCTGCCAGCTTCTGTCGAACCATTTCTGTAAAATAGGGCGCTGTCCCATACGCGGAATCGGATAGCGCTGGATTAAGCACGGGAGGATTTAAAACAGCAACGGTGAATTCGCTGTCGCTGATAACGCCTTGATCCCGCATGACTCCCAAAATTAGGTTTCGGCGTCGTTCTGAGGCGGCTGGTCTTGTGATCGGCGAGTAGTTCGAGGGAGCTTTGGGCAGACCACTCAGCAATGCCGATTCACCAATTGTCAATTCCATCGGTTTTTTATCGAAATAGCGTTCCGCCGCGGCGGTGACTCCATAAGCGCCATGCCCAAAATATATTTGTGTTAGATACATCTCGAGTATCTCACGTTTAGAGTAGTGACGCTCAATCTGGATGGCGGTAAGCGTCTCCCTGATCTTTCGACCGAATGTCCGCCTTTTATGAAGGTAGAGATCCCTCGCAAGTTGCTGAGTGATCGTCGAAGCCCCTTGACGGAGACTCATAGAGGCGACGTCAACCATCACTGCTTTGACAATCCGGACCAGATCGACCCCCCAGTGCTCGGCAAAGCGGCTGTCTTCGGTAACCAGAAAGGCATCGACAAGGTATTTCGGAAGTTGATCCAGCGGAGTCATCAGGCGGCGCTGGGTGTAGAGTTCGGTCAGTGTTTCACCATTACGGTCGAGTATCCGAGTAGCAAGACGAGGCTCGTAATCGCTTAATTCGTCAAGACTTGGCAGGCCGACGGACAGCACGGCGATAAGGACTCCTCCAGTGACCAATCCGATCAGGAGCAGGTAAAGCCCGGCGTTGAGGACGCGGGTGAAGTCGTTCGAACCTAATTTTTGCCAGAAGCGCAATGTAGTTGTAAGTTGTAAGTTGTAAGTTGTAAGTTGTAAGTTATTTGCCGCAGGATGTCCCCATCCTGCGGTTTACAATTTGAATTTATGTGACCGGGTGAGGACACACCCAGTCGCAAATCAATTCCTCACCAGTCAGTTTGGGATCAGAAATAAAAAAATTAAAAATCAGAAATCAACAACCAATATACGAAATCCTTAAGCATCTACAACCAAACAGATGCATTCGAACAGTCATACGCAACAGTTAAGAAGAATATCCGCTTTTGTGGTGATCTGCCCCGAGGACGGGCTTATAAAACCACCATTCTTAGTACTCACTCATCTTGTTAAAATCATCTAAATTCTCCTGCTAATTTCTAATTTTCTCTTGACTTTTCTGTTTTTCTGTTTTAGTTTTTTACTAAGTCCAATGAGGACGCCATGCCACCGTGCTTCCAAGCATAGGGCTTGGGAGAACTTGATTTCGAATGGTGAATACATTGCGGTATCCTTCAAGGTTGAGATGGATACCATTTTGACAATTTATCAACCATCTTTCCCCGCAATTATTAAAATGCGAGGAGTTATTTTAAGGAGCGATTGCTATGCCGGACGTAACAAAACCAGAACCATTAAAGCTAACGCCAGCTCAACTGGAAATTCGAAGAGAACAACTTGCACACCAGATTGAAAAAGAAATTTACATTGCTCACGAGAAGCTTGGTGGCGCAAAACTTATGGAAAATTTTGATGTCGAACCGATATTGGAGAAATATTCGGCACAAATGAAGCAACTTGGAAAAAGCGCGAGGAAGTGTAATGTCACAATTAGATGCACATGGACTTGGCGCCCCAGACGTTTTATTTGTGTCGTAATTATTACCTGTTAGCGCCACAGAAGCAAGCCAAGGAAGCTTTTACGGCAGTGCAGGGTCCAAGTGCTCAGTGTGCGTAGGTCGGTCTTCCAGCCCGACGAGAAAATGCAGTGCGCGAAGATGCGTTTAGCTCGCACAGCTTTGCTGGACGGGCGGCAACATGAGGGGCGTCCTGAAGTTTCGGGACGCCCTCCTGCTTTTATCGTAGGGTGTCCGCGTGGCCAAGTCAGGGCAAATAAATTGTATTCCAACGAACTCGTCCTCGCGCTACGACATTTTGAATATTGCGACGCGATCAATATTCAACGTTTGTGACTGTTCTGAAGCGCTATCCAGTTCGTCCGATCTCTACTTCATTCATCATCATTCATCCTTTCCATCCCCGTTCAATTCTTTGACATCCATCCGCCTTTTGTAGGGGGCACAAGGCCTTGTGCCCCTACAATCATTGACAGTAAAACGCCACCCCCCTGACAATTCAGGCTCATTCCTCTCTCAATTCAGCGTTTTCCATCTTATATTTCTTACAGTAGGGCGGATTGCAATCCGCCCCACAGCCTTAACCTTAGCCTTAACCTTAACCTTAGCCTTAGCCTTAACCTTAGCCTTAACCTTAGCCTTAACCTTAGCCTTAGCCTTAGCCTTAACCTTAGCCTTAGCCTTAGCCTTAGCCTTAGCCTTAGCCTTAGCCTTAGC
>CAYHEC010000052.1:0-19426 GCA_964355675.1 uncultured Caldithrix sp. | reverse complement strand
CTTGTCCGAATTGGCGTCCCAAGCGAATAAATCAACGAACTCTGAAAGTCCGCCCGCCAAGGATCGCTATTTGGTCTGACACTCTCCGCCGCGTGTGTGAATTCCATCAATTCGATCAGCCTTATTGAGCGATTTGCCGGTAAAAACGGTGGTGCGCCTCATCAATTATGAAATAGTTGTAAGCCTTTAGCAATGACGGAAAAAAAACTTAAGATTTTACTCGCCAAACCGGGGCTCGACGGTCATGACGTCGGAGTCAAGGTGCTGGCTCATGCCCTGATCGATGCGGGGTTCGAAGTAAGCTACACCGGCTTGCGGAAGTCGATTGTTCAGATCGTTCAAGCCGCTTTGACCAAAAAGGTTGACCTGATCGGTCTGTCGATTCTCTCCGGCACGCATCTTGTGCTTTGTCGGGAGATGCACACAGAGATGAATACACTTAATCTGACTATCCCTTGGATCGTGGGTGGAAACATTCCAGACGAGGATGTCGAAGCATTGATGGGTGCGGGAGCAACCGCAGCATTCCCCACCGGAACGACCATCGACACAGTAATCGAATTCTGCCGGTCAATGTCTGGACAGCGAGGCGTTTCATCATGAGCGATGCAGCCAAACCGAAGAAGTCGATCCCCAAGGTGATCCTTGAATCGGGTATTGAGGTTCAGCCGCTCTACACTCAGGAGCAGGTTGAATCTTCTGGATCTATTGCCGAAATTGGCAGACCCGGCGAGTATCCTTTCACTCGCGGCATTCATCCGTTGATGTACCGGTTGAGACCCTTCACTATTCGGCAGTATGCTGGCTTTGGGACTCCTGCGGAAACTCACGAAAGATTTCTCTACCTCATCAAAGAAGGACAGACCGGGCTTAACGTCGCCTTCGACCTGCCCAGTCAGGTGGGACTCGATTCTGATGATCCGCGAGCCTCAGGTGAAATAGGCAGGGTCGGTATGGCAGTCGATACACTTGCCGATTTTGAGGAAGTCTTCGACGGTATCGACCTCGACAAGATCACAGTCTCGCTGACGATCAACGGATCGGCGATAGTGATGGTAGCGATGTACATCGCTGTCGCTGAGAAGTACGGTTTCGACCTGAAAAACTTGCGCGGGACGGCTCAGAACGACATTTTGAAGGAGTATATCGGCAGAGGAACATGGGTCTTCCCCGTCGAAGCGTCGGTGAAACTGGTCGTCGATATCATCGAGTACTGCGCCAAAGAAGTCCCCAAATACAGCCCGGTCAGCGTCTGTGGCTATCATATCCGCGAATCGGGAGCCAATCCGGTGCAGGAAATGGCTTATGCGTTCTGCATCGCCGAAGCCTACATCGAAGAGACTCTGAAACGGGGCTTGACCATTGACGATTTTGCATCGAGGCTGTCATTCAACTTCGATATTCATGGCAATTTCTTTGAGCAGATCGCCAAATTCCGCGGGGGGAGGCGGCTTTGGGCGAAACTTGTGCGGGAGAAATACCATGCGGTAGAGGAGTCGTCCAGTTGGATGAGGATGATCGCCGGGGGAGGCGGTGGCGGGCTTACCAAGGAGCAGCCGGAGAACAACATCATCCGCAGCGCTTACTACGCGCTGATCAGCGCGCTTTCCGGTACGCAGACAATGGCGCTCTGTTCCTACGATGAAGCCTTCACGATCCCAACCGAAAAAGCCGCCGAGATCTCGCTCAGAACGATGCAGATCATGATTCATGAGATGGGGATCTGCGATACGGCGGATCCGTTGGGAGGGTCTTACTATGTCGAGACACTCACCAACGAGTTTGAAACGGCGATTTTAGCGGAGATGGCAAAGGTCAACGACGCGGGCGGAATCGTCAAATCGATATCCTCCGGTAAAACCCAGCACGAGATTTCCAAACAGGCTTACCAGCGCGAGAAGGCGATCCAGCACGGCGAAATCCTGAAGGTTGGGCTCAACTGCTACCGCAAGGAAGAAGAGGCTCGTAGTCTCGAGTTTCATCCTTACAATGAGAGCAACGCCCGCACACAAGTTGACCGGCTGAAAAAAATCAAAGCCTCGCGGGATGGAAAGCAAGTAGAAAAGTGCCTTGATAGAATTCGGAGCGAAGCACGGGAGAATCTCAATCTGATGCCCGCAGTGATCGAGGCAGTCAAGGCTTATGCTACCGTTGGCGAGATAACTCAGGCGCTCAAGGATGTTTATGGGGAGTATGAGGAGCCGATCTACTTTTAGTGACTGGTGGCTGGTGACTGGTCAATGGTCAATGGTCGATGAAACGCGCCAAAGGCGCGTCTTGCCGGCGTAGGCGGGGATTCCAGACAAGCCCATAATATCAAGAGGTATCAAATGAAATCAATTATACGAACAGCCAATGTTCTTATAGTGATTGTGACTGTCGGTTTATGCTTGGCAATCGGCTGTAAAAAAGACGATCCGGCGGGGCCAGACAACAATTTGCCCAGCGAGCCTTCTCAACCCACACCTGCGAACGGGGCTGTCGATCTGCCGACGAATGTCACTCTGAATTGGGTTTGCAGCGATCCAAACGGCGGTGCAATGACATACGATATATATTTCGGAACAACAGTAACCCCGCCGATAGTTCAACAAGAATACGCGCTTCAATCATACACTCCACGCAACCTAAGATCGGGAACCACATATTACTGGAAGATCAGCGCATACGACAATCATGAGAATTTGACCAAAGGACCACTCTGGCAATTTACTACGGCAAACCTTGAGCCCTTCGAACCCAACAGCCCTTACCCAGGGGACGGTTCAACGAATCGACCTTTGGATTTGGTTTTAACTTGGAGTTGTTATGATCCTGAATACGATCCGTTAATATTTGATGTCTATTTTGGCAATTCAAACCCGCCGCCACTTGTTCAAAGTGAACTTGGCGAGACAACTTACGATCCGGGAGACATAAATTCCAATACCGAATATTTTTGGAAGATTACCGCAAAGGACAATCACGACCATTCTATAACAGGACCTATTTGGTCATTTATTACTGAAGACACGACTGCTTTTTATGAGTTCGAACGCGATTTAGAGGGACATACGAATCATGTCATTTCCATCGC
Source organism: uncultured Caldithrix sp. (assembly GCA_964355675.1). Lineage (GTDB taxonomy): Bacteria > Electryoneota > AABM5-125-24 > Hatepunaeales > Hatepunaeaceae > CAMBDS01. The sequence goes on along the minus strand of CAYHEC010000052.1, from coordinate 16,350 downwards.
ATTTAAACCAGACGGATTGCTCTTGGCTAGCGGGAGTATTGATAACAGCATTAGGCTATGGCAAGTATCAAATGGTGGGTTGGATCGAACCATTAACGCGGGTTATGGGAATGGAGTCCAATCAATCGCATTCAATCCGACTGAATCTATGCTTGCGAGTGCTATTGATGATCGTAACCCTGAGCAGAGATTCCTAATCAAGTTATGGTATCCATCCGATGGTAGTCTTCTTCGCACCTTGACTGGTCATTCGTATTTTGTTGAATCTGTGGCATTCAGTCCGGACGGGTTGTTGCTGGCAAGCGGGAGCGCGGATATGACCATCAAGATATGGCGTTTATCCGATGGTAGCCTAATCAACACTTTGACCGGTCATTCATATATAGTCGAGTCTGTTGCTTTTAGTCCTGATGGTTCGCTTTTAGCAAGTGGTAGCGGCGATAACACCATCAAGTTGTGGCGTGTAACAGAGGGTAGTCTCATACGGACCTTGGAGGGTCACTCACTTGGGGTTGAGTCAATTTCTTTTAGTCCAGACGGGTTGTTGTTGGCGAGCGGGAGCATGGATCAATCTATTAAGTTGTGGAGGGTATCAGACGGTACTTTAATCAGAACTATTTCAGCTCACATTGATGGAGTAACTTCAGTTGCTTTTAGTCCTGACGGAGTAATATTGGCAAGTGGAAGTCGTTTGTCAGGCGGGAGTTCTGACGCCAGTGCAAAGTTATGGAGAGTTGCGGACGGGACTCTAATTCGGAACCTCGGGGCGGATATCAATTGGGTATTTGCGGTCGCTTTCAGTCCCGATGGAACTCGGTTAGCTATCGCTGGTGATAATAAAATCATGATATATCGGCATCGTTGAGGGGATATAATTGATTGATCGAACTTCTGATTTGGGTCGTTGTCGGTTATGTTTGACTGATGGTACTCTTCGGTATTCTCATGTTATTTCCAACTTTCTTTATGAGTTACAATGGAATGCTAAACACCAGACAAAACGTCTAACTTCCGATCCTGAAGACTATAGTAGTACGACTCAACAACAAGGAGAGCGTGAATATTTACTATGTAATCTGTGCGAAATCAAAATATCGGGGTGGGAGACTTATGCTGCAGGTGTTATTCGACAGCTTTACAAACGGCACCCCTTTCCACAGGGCATTTTTCTTAGAGACATAGACTACAAGCTATTTAAACTATTCACTATGTCGTTGCTCTGGCGAATGAGCATCGCATCATTGCCCATGTTTGTAGGTGTAGCATTGGCATCGAAGGAAGAGCGCTTGAGGAAGATGTTATTTGAGGCTGATCCTGGTCACGATTCGGATTATCTATGCGTAATGCGCAGGCTCATTCAAGGTAAAGGATTCTATAATCCTGATCTTTTCTTTCTGAATCCACTTGGACTTACAAATGGGTATCTGACGGAGTTTGAGTTGGTAATTCACGGATTAGAATTTCATTATATCCTTGCGGATCAGCCAAGACTTCTCAGGCAATACAAAAGCTCAATCTCCGAGAAGGGGACTCTTTGGGTTGATGTTCACGAGGATGATGTGTTCGATAAAAAGGTACATCTAAGAGCAGGTGCGGCAATTATCAATAACCCAAGAGCTAAAAAGGACTTCGAAAGAACGAAGAACAGTTCCTGACGTTGAGCCATGCTTTCCAGCCTACGAGGGAATGACGCGCCTTGCTGCGCGCAGGAACATTGTGAGATTGTAATCACTTAATTTTAGTATCAGTATTCGAATTAGTCATTAATCATCAGTCATTAATCGAAATAGAACTCAAGGGAATTCAATGCTACCAGGCGAAAAAAAGTACCCGCATATCTTCAGCCCGATCCAGATCGGCAAATTGTGGGCAAAAAACCGCATTAAATATGCCTCGACCGAGACGAATTACAACTTCAGCGACGGCTTTGTCTCTGAAAAAGAACTCAGCTACATCGAAGCCCATGCTCGCGGCGGCTCAGGCATCGTCACCACGCAAGGCGCTTACACCGACCCGCGCGGCGAAGGACAGGGCTACGTCGGAATGATGGGCATCTGGGACGATAAGTACATCCCCGGCTTGAAGCGCATGGCGGACGTGATCCATCAGGGCGACGCGCTCTCCTGCCTTCAGTTGATGCACTGCGGCCGAGTCGGCGGGATCAACCTCGACTACACGGTTGGGCCATCGTCAGTGCCTCAGCGACTGCGCCGCTTCCGCCCCCAGCGCGAGATGACCGTCGAGGACATCGAGCAGTGCATTCAGGATCATATCGACGGCGCGCGTCGGGCAGTAGAAGCCGGTCACGAGATCATCGAAATCTCCGGAATTGTCGGCTACCTGATCTCGAACTTCATCTCCAGCTACATCAACAAGCGCGAGGATGATTTTGGTGGTAACATTTTCAAACGCAGTGAGTTCATGCGCCGGATCGTCGCCGGTATCCGCAAGGAAGTCGGTCCAGACATCGCTCTCGGTATCAGGCTTTGCGGTTGGGAAATGCTTGACGACCGCGGCGGGAATACCGAAGCAGAGAGCCTCGAATCGATCAAAATCGCCGAGGCGGCGGGTTGCGATTATATCAGCGTCACCGTCGGCTGGCAGGAGTCACTTGGGTCGGTCATTTCCCGCGATATTCCGATGGGAAACTGGCTCTACGTTGCCGAGCGCACTAAAAAAGCGCTGAGGATTCCTGTCTGTATGGCTTACCGGCTGTTCACCCCGGAAATCCCCGAAAAAGCTATTGCCGAAGGCAAGATGGACTTCTGGGAGCAGTGCCGTCCTCAAATCGCTGATCCCGGTCTTCCTAACAAGATTAAATGGGACAAGCAGGAAGACATTATTCCCTGTATCGCGTGTCAGGTATGTCTTGCACGGCTATTCCGCGACGCCGCGGTGACTTGCACAGTCCGCCCATCGTGCGGCCATGAGGGCGAACGCGAATGGGGGTATTACGGCTTTCAAAAGACTAAAATCAAGCGGAAGATTATCGTCGCGGGAGCGGGTCTGGCTGGGCTTCAAGCGGCCGCCATTGCCGCCGAAAAAGGTCATGATGTGACCGTATATGAGAAAACCAATCACGTCGGCGGGCAGTGGTTTTACGCATCGCGCAATCCTTGGGGCGAAGGATCTGAGCACTACTGGGACGACGAGGAATTTATGCGCTGGGTTGATCACAAGAAAGCCCAGTGCGACAAATTCGGTGCAAAGTTTGTCTTCAATACTCCAGTTACCAAGGAATTGTTGAAGCAGGAAAGCCCCGACTCGGTAATTATCTCGACGGGAGCGCTGCCGGAAATTCCCGATATTCTCGGTGTGAACAAACCTCATGTCGTCAGCATGTTCGACGTCTTCAGCGGCAAGGTGCAAGTCGGGAAGAACGTTGTCGTGATGGGCGGATCGGGTGCGGCGATTTCGATCACGCTCTTCGTCATCGAGAAACACAAACAGAACAACATAACTGACGGCACGATCTCGATGATCGCCTCTGACGCCCGCTTCGGAGCGGATGTGACGCCTTCCTATATCTGGCGCTACCGGTTGAGGCTTGGGCAAGCCAAGGTGCGAGAGTTGACTTACGGGAAGGTCAAGGAGATCACAGATTCAGGTCTGGTTGCCGACTGGATGACCGTCGATAAGAAGACTAAAGAGAAGACAAAGTTTGTCGATCAGAGTGTTCCCGCCGATACAATCATACTCGCAAATCTTGTCCAGAACAAAGAACTGGCTTATGGAGTCTGCGATGGCGACGTGGCGATGATCGGCGACTGCGTATGGGTGCGGCGAGGTATCGACGCCATCCAGGACGGATACCGGCTCGGCATGAGGTATTAAGCAAGGGCAGCTCTTCCGTCACCGCCCTGCCGGTGACGGAAATACAAAATTTGCCATGACACCGCCACCGACGGGGCGGTGGTGGAAGACCGAATCAATTCAGAGTGCTGTCACGTGCCATCACGTGACAGCAGGACTCAAAGAATGCGGTGTCAGATGAGGACATCTGACACCACCAAATAAAGCTATCTGACTTCAGGATATAAAATGTTACTTTCAAAGATTTCCAGCGCTCATCCACGCATACCGGGGACAGATATGAGCGTCTTCCCCCACTCAGCCTCCAGCAATGTTGGCCTCTATCCCTGGATCGACGCCTTCCGTTGTAATGGCTGTATGGCTTGCGCGCGAGCCTGCGCCTCCGATGTAATTGCGTCGCATCGCGGTAAGGCGGCGATCATTCTTGATCTCTGCCTGCAATGCGGCGAGTGTTTCGAAGCCTGTCCAGTCGAGGGAGCTATACTCTTCAAGCTTCCTCCCGGAGCTCCGGAAACCGGCAATATACCGTTTTTGTCGAAGTATTAATAGGTTTGCTGCCGACCGCGGCGGGTCGGCAGTGGGATGATCATTTTTCTGTCACCAACGGGGTGGTGACAGAAGTTGCAAAAGGATTTTCAAATGCCTGAAAAACTCAATACGAACTTCGTCGATCATATCTGCATTGCCGTCAAGGACGTCAAGCAAGCCGAAGCCGACTATGTCGCTAATTTCGGATGGGATGTCGCTTATCGGTACGATGATGAACCTGAGAAGATCCGCGTCGTCGGTTTTATGGTCGGACCAACTGCGATCGAGATCATGGAAGACCTTGACGGAACGGGCGAAGTCGCCAAGTTCATCGCTCGTTCGGGTGAAGGCGTCATGTTAATCAGCTACAACGTCGATGATTGCCACAAATCGCTTGACATTCTGAAGCGGAACAACGTCAAGCTAATCGACCAGACGCCACGCTGGTTTGCCGAACACCAGCGGAACTTTGCCTTCATCCACCCACGCGCCACTCACGGCATCTTAACTGAAGTCATCGACGGCAAATACCAGTTATGATTACGTTTAGAATAAGGTTCTTGGAGGGCGGACTTTTAGTCCGCTCTTGTCGGGCAGGATGCCCAACCTACGCGGACGAGAGCGGACTAAAAGTCCGCCCTCCAAGAGAATTGTGAAGAAAACCGTCCTATCACTGGAGCAGGCGTTGACGTTGCCTTATGCGACACAGCGCTTCGCCCAACTCGGGTGGCGTGTCATCAGGATAGAATCGCCTGCCGATGCCCAAGGTCGGGGTGGTGATCCAAACCGATATATTGGCGAGGAGACAGGTTTTGATGATCTTCACTCATACTATATCCCACCCAATATCGGTAAAGAAGCGATCACGCTGAACTTGAAAACGAAAGAGGGACAGGAACTTCTGCGCACATTGATCAGGGAATTGCCGGTCGATGTTTTTCTCTGCAATACTCTGCCAAAGCGTTATCAAGAACTTGGAATCGACTACCAAACCCTCCATCAGGCAAATCCTGACCTGATCTGGTGTGGAATTTCAGCATTCGGACCGGCACTTCCAGACCGGGCAGGTTACGACCCCGCCATGCAAGCACTCCTCGGTTACATGTACTTGACGGGTGATCCCGATGGCGAACCTATGCTCTGCGGTTTGCCGATCATCGACCTGCGAGCCGGTGACGAGGCTTTTACCCAAGTTATTCTCGCCATACTTAACCAGCACGACAAATCAGGCGGCAGAGAGATCCATATCTCAATGGCGCAGTGCGCCGCGGCATGGCTGATCACTGCCCTGCCGCAACTTCAATTCACCGACGACGAGAGCAAGCTTTTCAAGCGGAGCGCCAACGAGCACCGTAGTTTCATTCCATGTAACTGCTACCCGACAAAAGATGGCTTCGTATATCTGGCAATCGGTAACGACTTACAGTGGCAAAAACTTATACAAATAAACGGGTTCGATCACCTCGACCAGCCCGAGCGCAGGACGAACATGGGACGTCTTGCGTTTAAAGACAACATTTACGCAGATATTCGCGCCGGTCTAATGAACTATACGACCGCAGAATTTCTGACCGAGTGCCATGCGAGAAGCCTCTCGGCGGCGCCGGTCAATTCGACACACGATGTTGCGGCGCTGGATTTTGTGCGCGATAATATGCTCGAAACGACACTTCCTTCCGGTTATAGAGTACCGATGTTCCCTCCACCCTGTCCGACTGATTTCTTGATACAAAATGGAAATCAGATGAGTTGCGCCCCGAGGCATGGCGAACACAATACCTCAGTTCTTGGCGAGATCGGGCTCACTTTGAGCGAAATTGAATCCCTAAGAGAGAAGGGAGTGATTTAAGACCGATGGCGAAGCTTATCGACCTGCTGACCTCCTGCGATCAGCCGCGCAAGTCAATCCTGATGGGCAATGAAGCGGTTGCGCGCGGGGCTATCGAGGCGGGAGTCAAGGGGATATTCGCCTATCCGGGGACACCTTCGACCGAGATTTCTGAAGTCTTGAAGTACACTCATGAATTCCAGACCGACCCCAACAATCAGGCCAAACATCCCGAACTGACTTCTGACCCAATCTACTTCGAATTCAGCATCAACGAAAAAGTGGCGATGGAGAAGGCGATCGCTTATTCGCTCGGCAATCGTCCGGCAATGTGCATCATGAAGAACGCGGGACTTAATGTCGCGTCCGATCCATTGATTACAATTCCTTATCAGACTATTGGCAAAGCCCTCGTCGTGGTTGTTTGCGACGATCCGGGCTGTTCATCCAGCTCAAGTGAGCAGGATTCGCGCTACTATGGAAAGATCGCTTCGATTCCGGTATTTAATCCGGCGACGGTAGAAGAATCGCTGGTCATGACCATAGATGCCTTCGCACTTTCGGAGAAGCTGAAAATTCCAGTTATCCTCCGCATGACCACCCGCGTCGATCACTGCCGATCTGTCGCCTGGATGGGAAAAATCGCCAGACCAGACTATACGCCCCGCTTCGACAAATCGCCGCTCAACATCAATATCCCCGCCCGAACCGCGACGGCTCACAAGACTTTGCTCGACAAGCTGAACGGCGAAGCGATGGTGGAATTCCAGCAGAAACATCTGCGAATCTCGACTGGCTCTTGGAGGGCGGACTTTCAGTCTGCTCTTGGACAAGCGGGGACGCTTATCCTACGCGAGCAAGAGCGGACTGAAAGTCCGCCCTCCAAGATTGTTTTAGGCAAGGGCGGACAAGAATGTCCGCCCTCCAAGAGCGCTTTTGTCTGCAATAAAGTTATCATTGCCAGTGGAGTTGCGTCGGCTTACGCCGCCGAGATCATCGCCCGTAACGATCTTGGCGACAAGATTGCACTTATCTCAGTCGGAATAATCCATCCTTTCCCGTCGGCTGAGATTGCCGCTTTATTGAAGAATGGTTGTGATAAAATCCTTGTCTTGGAAGAGCTTGATCCCATTGTCGAGAATGAAATCCGCGTGATAGCTCAGCGGGAAAAGCTCCCCGTCGAAATCTTCGGTAAGGGTTTTGCCGGACTATCGCCGATAGGCGAATACGGGCTGGGCATGGTTAGTGACGCAATCGAACAGTTCTCCGGTATCTCGCTGAAGAAAAAGCGAGGACTTCCTGCCGAGGGAATTGCTGAGCTCTTAAAGGCGCTCCCGCCCCGGCCTCCGGTTCTGTGCCCCGGCTGTCCGCATCGAGCGACGTTTTACGCGTTGAAGCTGGCAATGAGTCGTGGTAGCGAGGAGTTGGTTCTGTGCGGTGACATCGGTTGTTTTGGTCTGGGAGCGCTTCCTCCCTTCCAACTGATTGAGACGATCAATCACATGGGGATGAGCATATCGATGGCGCAGGGTCTTTCAGAAGCGATGCGCCTTAGCAACGGCAGTAAAAAGAAGATGATTGCTTTGGTTGGTGACGGAACGTTCTTTCATTCCGGGATATCATCACTGCTCAACGCGGTCTATACCCAAGCAAATATCACTCTGATTATCTTCGACAATCGCACAATCGGGATGACCGGTCAGCAATACCACCCCGGAGCGGTGGACAAGAAGCTGAAAGTTGAAATCGATTTGCCGAACCTGCTGAAAGGGCTGGGCGTCGATTTTGTAGAAACAATTGATCCCAATGAGATTCCTGCCACCTACGAGATCATCAACAAAGCCGTTTCGTTCGATGGCGTCGCGGTTGTTATCACCAAATCACCGTGTGTTTTTTTGCCGGAATTCACCGATCAGACTCACAATAACCGGCGTATTATCGTCGATCCATCACTTTGCAATGTCTGCCATAATCAGATAGATGGATCGATTTTCTGCTGTCGCGTCAATTCAGCCGCAGGAACATTGGCAAAGGCCCGCGCAAAAATCTCCGCCGGATATCATATACTGGCAAGCGAGCAAGCCTGCCCGGCGAACATCTGCAATCACGGTTTTTTCAATGCCGTGCTTCAAGGAGATTACAAAACAGCGCTGAATATCGTCCGTGATAAAACCCTCTTCGCTCGAATCTGCGGCGAAATATGTCCGCGTCCTTGTGAGTTTCTATACCGAGAAAAAGGTCTGCCGGTCATACCAATCCGCAAGCTGAAAGAGTTTATCTCCAAAATCGACACTAACTTCGATGACTTTTCCGTCCAGAAAGCACGTGCCGCTGTTGTGGTCAAAAAAGATTTCTCTATTGCCGTTGTCGGAGCAGGCCCCTCCGGTTTGAGCGCCGCTTATGACCTTATTCAGGCAGGTTACGCCGTTACAATTTTCGAAAAGGAGTTTGAACCAGGCGGAATCCTCAAATTCGTAATCCCCGATTTCCGGCTCGATAAAGAAGGATATGCGGCTGAAATTTCTCTGCTGTGTGAGCTTGGCGTACAATTCAAGTATGGCGTCACGCTCGGCATAGATTATTCGATGGAGGAACTTTGCATCCGGTTCGACGCGGTAATTTTGGCAATAGGGATGGGGCTTTCGACGACGATGGAGATCATTGAGCACAACATCGCCGAAGAAAACCGCTTCGAGGCAATCTCTTTTCTGCGTCTCTACAATCAGGAAATATTGAACCTGAAGACCGACGCAACCATGTTTGTGATCGGCGGTGGCAACAGCGCCATCGACGTGGCTCGTGCAGCAAGGGATTATGGCGTAAAAGATGTTGTTATCCTCTACCGCCGCACCCGTGACGAAATGCCAGCCTTCGATGACGAAGTCGAAGCGGCCCTCACCGAGGGCGTTCAAATTATCTTTGACACAGTGGTTGATGACTGTCGGATGACTTCGGATGGCAGAGTCGAAGTTTCGCTGAAGTCATTCAAAGACGGCCATTCGTTGGGGAAGATGGTCGGGGACTATATCGTTGCCGCAGTTGGTCAGCGGGGCGACGTGCAAGAGTTCCGTACGCCTGATATGAAGTTAAGCAATGACGAAAGAATCATTTCCGATCCTGAAACAGGTCAGACGAGCAATTCCAAAGTTTTTGTAGCGGGCGATATTTCATCCGGTAACCATGTCAGCCTGATCGGCGCGATCGGCAGTGGTAAGAAAGCCGCCAACGGCGTCAGGAAGCTTCTTGAGGGCTACCAGTACGACTACGAAGGTTTGAACGCGCTCGATACGCTTAATGCACATCTTCGAGTAAAGGTAGAGAACGATCCATTCGAGCACAGTGAGTTGACCGAAGCCAATGTGCACGACTTGATGGCGAAGTTCGATCTTTATCAGCCTTGTGCAAAATGCGATCACTGCATCGAAACGTTCGGCTGTCCGGCGCTGATCAAAGTGAATGGCAAGGTCGTCATCGACGAAGATCAGTGCAATCGTTGCGGACTTTGCATCGAAGTCTGCCTCAATAATGCTATCCGTTGGGTGGAGACAGAGAATCAATCCTTGGAGGGCGGGTTTAAACCCGTTCTCCAAGGCGAATAACTGTAGTGTTGTTTTGACGCATTTTACTCTAATTCGATAACAATTTAATGAAAATCCAAAAACTCCTCATCGCCGGCATCGGAGGGCAGGGGGTCGTCTATCTGACCAACCTGATCACCGAAGCCGCGCTGTTGGCAGACATCACTGTTGCGTCGAGCGAGATCCACGGGCTGGCTCAACGACGGGGGTCGGTTGTCAGTAGTGTGACATTCGGCGACAACAGCTTCGGCTACGTCGAAGAGGCTGGCGCGGACTATCTGATAGGTCTTGAGCCGCTCGAAGCTCAGCGCTACCTTAATTTCTTGAACAGTGAAAGTCGAGTCGTTATCGACGACCATGCGATATTCCCTCATGCAGTCAATTCCGGCAAAGTTGTCTATCCCGATGTATCAAGCTTTGTTTCTTATCTACAAATAAATATTGCTCAAGTGATCTTTAATAGCGGATTTCCAGCAGATCTGAATCCGATCTACCGAAATGTCTTTCTTCTTGGAAGGACAATGCGGCTGGAAGACTTCCCGCTTGGTCAAAGCCATATTGAGCGCGCCATCGAGCTGACCGTCCGCTCTAACCTTATTGATGAAACAAAGAGAGCTTTTCAACTTGGTTGCGATTTTGAAGAGAATGAGTGTTAGCCAAGAAGTATTGCGCTTGGAGGGGGGACTTATGGTTGTGAACGAAATATCTTAACTCAAGCACCGCATAGATTGGAGGTCGATTTGGAAATCGACCCTACGCGAATGTGTTATGCTATTTAGTCAACTGCCAACTGTCCGCCCTTAGGGCGGGTTAAAACCCGCCCTCCAAGAGTTTAAATTATTAGATGATTACCAATGATTGAAATAACATTCGCGATCAATGGCGCACGAGAGACGAGAAATATACCCCCCTCAATGCTGTTGATCGATCTGATCCGCGACGAACTCTCTCTGAAAGGGACTAAACCCGGCTGTCGCGAAGGGGAGTGCGGAACCTGTACCGTGCTGGTCGGTGGAAAGGCAGTCAACTCCTGCCTCTACCTTGCAGTCAACATCAACGGAAAACAAGTTGTCACTATTGAAGGATTGTCCAGCGGTGAAAATCTCGATCCCGTGCAGGAGGCGATGATTCGTCACGGGGCGATTCAGTGCGGATATTGCACTCCCGGAACTGTCATGACGATCAAATCTTTCCAACAGGACTGCGAAGCGATCGGAGTTGTTCCCGACCGTGAGCAGATCAAAAAAGCGCTGGAGGGGAATCTTTGCCGTTGCACGGGCTATGTCAACATTGTCGAGGCGGTTGAATCACTGTTTGGTGCGCAACGATGATATACAAATTGGACATGCTTGCGCAAATTGGTTATGCGTGTACCCAGCACAGCTTTGCTGGGCGGGAATCCTCCAATAACGCCCGCCGAGCGAAGCTCAGCGGGCTACACGCAAGTTTTCTATCACTGCCCGCCGAGCGACGCTCAGCTGGCTACACGCGGGTTTTCTATGAGATCTGAGATAGAGAACCATCCCCTGAAAGTCATCGGAACTGCCGTCCCTAAACTCGACGCCCGTATCCGCGCAACAGGCGGAGCCGTTTACGGTCAGGACGTCGTGGTTCCGAACATGCTTCACGGAGCAATATTACGAGCAAAATACCCGGTTGCCCGGATTGTCTCAATCGACATTTCAAAAGCGCTTGCTTTGCCCGGAGTAGTCTGTGTCATCACAGCAGATGACATCGATACCGACCGACTTTCATTCGTTCGCGATCACCCCGTATTGAAAAAGGGCGAAGTAAATTGCATACGTGATGAAATTGCCGCTGTCGCCGCTAAAACTCCCGCTATCGCTCGTCAAGCGTGTGACCTGATCGAAGTGAAGTACGAGATTCGCGAGGGGATATTCGATCCATTCGAAGCCCTCGCCGAAAGCTCTCCCCAGCTAAACAAGTTTATCTCAGAGGATCAGCCCAAGAACGTCGCTCGCTCTTTTCACTACGAACATGGCGACCTTGCCGCAGAGAAAGCGAAAAGCTCTTGCATCATTTCGCGACGCTATACTCTTGGCCGGGTCACGCACTGCTGTCTGGGTACCAGCGCTATCACCGCCGATTATTCGCATTTCGATAAGAAGCTGACCCTCTACAGCCTGACCCAAGTCCCCTTCCTATACCAGCGCGATATGGCACGGGTCCTGAAGATGAATCCGTCGGACATCCGCATTATCCAGACATTCATTGGCGGCGGTTTCGGTAGTAAACTCGACATGTATCCTTACGAACCGATTGCCGCACTGCTATCTATGAAGAGTGGTAAACCAGTACAGATTTCCTTCAACCGCGAGGAAGAGTTCATCGCCTCTCCGACCCGTCAGGCGATGGTGATCGATCTGACTACTGGAGCCGACCGCGAAGGGCATTTCACCTTCCGCGAAGTAATGATCACCAAGGACAACGGAGCCTATTCTTCGTGGGGAGCGACGACTTCATTTGTCATGATGCAGACCTATTCGTCTCTCTACCGCGCTCCGGCGTGTGTTTTCGACGCCGTTTCGGTCTATACCAATAACCCGTATGCCGGTTCGTTTCGGGGCTATGGCAATCCGCAGGCGACCTTTTCTCTGGAGCGAAACATCGACCTGATGGCGGACGAGCTTGGCATCGACCGCGCCGAAATCCGGCTAAAAAACGCAAATTTCGAAGACGAAGTCACCGGACAGGGACTTCATTATAAGACCTGCGGCCACCGTCAGGCACTCGAAACTGTGATCGAAAAAAGTGGCTACCTCCAGAGTGGCTCAAGTTCCGGCATTCGATACAGAAGGGGCATCGGATTTGCCTCGATGCTCCACGTGGGTGGAGGAGCCAAGATTTATCGCTCGGATGGCTGTGGCACGACTATCAAGCTTGATGACTATGGTTATTTGACTATCATAACTGGTTCAAGCGAGATCGGGCAGGGATCGGAGACCGTTCTTGCAATGATGGCTTCGGAGGAATTGGGTATCGACCTCAGCCGTATGAAAGTACTCAACACGGATACCGACGTCAAACCGTGGGATGTTGGTGTTCATGCTTCAAGAACAAGCTTTGTCGCTGGCAACTCATTGTTAGGGGCAGTGCGAAAGTTGAAGGAGAAGCTGTCGCGCAAAGCGGCCGCTATGATGGATGTTAAGGTTGAAGACTTGCGGTATAGCGCGGGAAAGATCATATCACTGGAAAAAGGTAAGTCAATCGCCATCGACAAAGTCGTGCGGGAACTTCATTTTGACGAACCGAACGAACTCTGCTCAGAATCGTTTTACTATGAGCCCGGAAGTCAGTTTCAGGACAGTGAATTCAAAGGGAATGTCTCCGACTCGTATGCTTTTGCCGCTCAAGCAATCGAGGTTGAGGTTGACACCTACACTGGGAACGTGAAGGTCTTAAAGGTTTCCGTTGCCCAGGACGTTGGCAGAGTATTGAATTCGCTTGGATTAAAAGGGCAAATTGAGGGCGGCGTCGTCATGGGAATGGGGTATGCTCTGACGGAAGAGCTAAAAATGGAGAATGGCTTCGTCCTGAACCCGAATTTCCATGATTATAAGCTACCAACCGCCAGCGACATTCCCGAAATCGACTTTACCGCGATCGAGACAATCGATCCCGAAGGTCCCTACGGTGCGAAAGGCGTTGGCGAAGCGCCGCTTATTCCGACTGCCGCCGCTATTGCCAACGCTGTTTGTGATGCACTCGGCATCACGATCACCTCGCTGCCAATTACCCCTGAGAATATTCTAAAAGCGCTTGCGGAAGAACGCGGTCGGGGGCAAAATGCAATTTGACGTCATCAATCCGACGGAAACGGTCGAACTACTCAGCCTGATTGGCAAGTTTAAGGAAGGTAATTTCCGGTTTTGCGCGGGTGGCACAGATCTGCTGATCGAACTGAAGCACAAGGGAGATGAAAATCTTGCTGTTATCAACCTTGTCGGAATAAGCGATCCCCTCTTCAAGTCAGTTACTCCATTCGAAGGCGGCATTCGCATTGGCGCACTTGCTACTGTCAATGAAATTGTTGCCAACAAACTGCTTAGCGAACAATACCCGGTTTTGCATAATGCCGCTCATTCGCTTGCGTCGTGTCAGATTCGCGAGGTTGCTACGGTAGGTGGCAACCTCTGCACGGCCTCCCCCGCCGGAGACATCTCTTGCGCTATGGTGGCGCTCGACGCCGATTGTGAAATCTTGAGTTCAGAAAATGTGTGCAGGGTAGTACGGATCACCGACTTTTTCACAGGAGTCCGCAAGACTTGTCTGAAACCTGACGAAATACTGCGCAGTATAGTCGTCAAAGCGAATCAGCTGGAAATGTTGGTCTATTCGGATTTCATCAAGGTCGGTACGCGTCGCTCGATGGAGTGCGCAGTGATTTCCTTGGCCTATCATTTCCTGACTGACTCAACTGGCAGGATAACTCAGGCAGGCGTAGCGATTGGCTCGGCGGCTCCGACAATCAGGCTGGCAATCGAGGCAGGGAACTATCTTTGTGGTCTAAAGATAGAAGAAATCGGATCAACCGAAGCGGAATATTTTGCGGACAAAGTCGTTGCTTGTTCTTCACCGATATCGGATGCGAGAGGCTCGGCTTGGTACCGTAAAGAGGCGCTTTATAACATCAGCAAGGGTATTTTCGACAGGTAGGACGGGTCTCTCGGGGCTGTTGTCCAAACAACCACGGACGGGTAGCCCGATCAGCTTCGCTGGGCGGGAGCCCCTATAATAACACCCGCCCAGCGAAGCTGAGCGGGCTACACGCTTCCTGTTTGCATTAGAGGTTTTTCTGACGGTAGAATCACAACCAATAATCCGATTAGCGGCGAACGAGAATGCCTACGGCGCGTCTCCGCTTGCACTGAAAGCCATTTTTGACGCTACGGAATCGGTTTTTCGCTATCCAGATTTTTTTAATAACGAACTGATTGCCAAGCTGGCTGGAAAACTTGAGATAACGCCAGATCGAGTTGCGGTCGGATCAGGTCTTGTCGGTTTGATCGACCTCGCCGTCAAGGCTTTGACTAAGCCAGATCAGAACATCGTGACTGCTGACATCACCTTCGAGGGTTACAAACTGATGGCTAAAGCCAATCGGCGCGAGTGCCGGATGGCGAGCTTGACAAGTAATTCCATCGATTTAAGTAAGTTGCATGAACTTTGCGATTCGAATACCGGGATTATATTCATCGCTAATCCGAATAATCCGACCGGCACCATGATATGTCATGATGATTTGCATGGCTTCTTAAGATCGATCTCTGAAAAAACGTATATAATCGTCGATGAAGCTTATGGTGAATACATCACCCAGCCCAATTTCGCTGACACTCTTCTGTTACAGAAAACTTTCCCTAACCTGATCACGTTCCGGACATTCTCGAAGGTCTATGGTCTTGCCGGTCTCAGAATCGGCTATACTATCGCCCAACAAAAGGTTATTCAAGCGTTTGCGCAATACAGAATACCTTTTGCCATCAGCGGGCTCGCGGCGGCGGCGGCGCTTGCCGCGCTTGATGATACAGAATTCGTTCGATCTTGTACGGAGATGAACGACAGAGAGCGCGTCCGTATGTATTCTGATTTAAGAGCGCTTGGTTACAAGGTAACTCCTCCGACAGCAAACTTCATCTACGTTGAGTTCACAAACCGAGAGGAAGCCCTGCGAATTCAAAATATGCTGAAGAATGAAGGCATTCTGGTGCGGGAATTGAGTGGCTTTGGCGTAGATTGGGCGTTAAGAATAACAGTTGGCAAGCCGGATGAAAACCGAAAGCTTGTCGAAACGCTCAAGAAAATCAAACAACTCACCTGAATATCATATCGCTCCAGTGTCGGGTCGCCGCACCCGACACCCCGAATAGAACTTTACTATATAATGATGCCGACCACGGCGGGTCGGCATTGGGATTGGGGTTATTCGCTGTCAATCGATTATGGTTATAAATAAATCAATCTTAATTATGGGAGCGCTGGCGGCAGTAGCCACAGGGCTCGCCTGGAGAAAAGGGGCAGAGTTTGCCGTGCAGGGCTTCCGTGACGGCGGAAGTCTTTTTCTCACCATTCTTCCCAATCTTATTCTTGGCTTCGTTCTTGCCGGGATGGTGGGTGTACTTGTGCCGAAGGAGTTAGTAGCCAAATGGCTGGGAGACAGCAGTGGTTGGGTAGGATTATTTGCCGGGACATTTCTGGGTGCGTTAACTCCGGGGGGGCCGTTCACGCAGTTTCCGCTCGTGGCTTCTATGTGGAAAGTCGGAGCCGGTCCGGGACCGTTGGCGGCTTACCTGACGGCTTGGGCGTTACTTGGCATCAATCGAGTGATTATCTTCGAGTGGCCTTTAATGGGGTCGACTTTCACCATGATTCACCTTGGGGCTTGTCTTTTTGCGCCGCCGTTGGTAGGAATGGTGGTAACTCAAGCATTTAAGTTTGTGCATCAGACGTAAACGAAATCTATCAACCCTCTGTGCGAAAATTGCCGCAGGATGTCCTCATCCTGCGGCGCAATCAGGTGTAAGAGACAGGGTGAGGACGAGTTCTTTGAAATATTTCTTATAGGGATCGTGTTCTCCATAA
>CAYHEC010000051.1:0-19475 GCA_964355675.1 uncultured Caldithrix sp. | reverse complement strand
CAAGTATTATTAAATCCTATAATAGGAATATTTCAAAGAACTCGAGGACACCCTGTCGCAACATCCCCGTAAGCTGTCAACCCCAGAGGGTTGACAGATTTTAATGCGCTCACATTTCTAAAATTTTCATTCCTACCATGCTTCGGGCAAATCAAAGTGCTTCCAGATTGCCGCAATGGTGTCCCCCGGCTTGTCGATAAAACAGTAATGCCCTGCCTTTTCTATAACTACTAACTTTGCCCCCGGAATAAGCAGTTCCATCGCCCGTCCCATCCAGAGCGGAGTGGCAGTATCCCGCTTTCCCCAAATTAGAAGCGTCGGATGCTTGATTTTTTTGAGATCGCAGGACAGGTCTTCATCGAGAACTTTGCTCAGCGTCCCCCTCATTAATGGCGAAGCCCTCCGCCAGTCTTCCGATCCAAGTTGTTGCCGCGCTTTTTCGATCTTGGTCGCGATCGTGCCGCCAATTAGACCGCCAATCATGCGGAGCTGTTTCGAGTAAAATCTTTTCAACTTCACATTAAGCGATCTTTTTGGTCTTAGTCCGGCACAGCCGATCAAAACGAGCCTGTTTACCGTATCAGGATGGCGGGCGGCCAGTCCGATGGCTACTCGACCGCCAAAACTATGGGCGACAATATCGAGGGACTGATTAGGGAAATGCTCCACAATCCATCGGTGAATGACGTCCACATAGTCCCAAGTTCCCCATGGCAGGGGTGGTTCAGCCGACCGACCGAATCCGGGCAGGGCAATGCGTACGGTCTGACGGTGGCCGGCAATGCGGTCGGATATCAGCCGTAAAGTCTGTTCATCGCCACCCCATCCATGAAGCAGAAGCAGTGGAGGCGTGCCCTGCCCCTCTTCAGAACAGATCAAGCTCGCAGTTGGGTATATTCCGGTTTGTTCTACCGTCGTATTTGCGTCAGCATCTGCCATCAAACTAATTCCTCTCTCGAAACTCTTGGAGCGCGGGTTTTAACCCGCCCTCAAGGACGGACTGAAGTCCCTCCTCCAAGATCATTAGCTTACTTATTCTGATTTTCCCAGAATTCCTTCGCCGCCACCTCCCAATCACTATGATGATTCAAAATCATATCTTGCCATGCTGTGGGAAGAAGGGAAAGTATGGGATCTCTGCCAAATCTGTCGTCGATCAACAGGACGATACCGCGGTCACTGTCCAATCGGAGCATGCGTCCGGCAGACTGAACGACTTTCTTTACCGCAGGTATAAGATAAACCGCCGCTCGGCCATCGTAGCCATTGTCATACCAATAGGCGGCAAGCGCCTCTTTCCAGGGATCGGCAGGCGGCAGACAGGGTCCGACGATTGCGACGCCGACACAGGCTTCGCCGGGATAGTCTTCTGCTTCGCTGAATTGTCCCCCTGCCACTACCAATCCCACCATTTTACCGGCCGAGTTTCCGAAACTTCGTTTGAATTCAATTCGCTCGGCAAAGGTCATATCCGGCTTCTGAATCAGGACGGTCAATTTGGTTGACACTAATATAGCAGAAATATTGTAAAGATACTCATAAGATGGGAAAACTACTAATATCGATCCCGGTGAAAGTGACGAAAAATTTTCTATTGCCCTCGCGACCTTTCGAGCGGTTTGGTCCCTCAGTCGTTTGAAGGTGTCGATACCGGGCGCATTAAGCACAAGCAGCCTGTCATCACAAGCAAGATCGCGACCGATATTCAGTTCGACGTATGGTCTTGCCGGTTCACCGATTTCGCGCCGGAATTGATCGATCGGGCTGAGTGTTCCTGAAAATAGTACAAATCCCCTTAATTGGTTCAGCACTTCGGCGATTTCTTGAGAAGGATCAAGGCATTTTATTCCTATGATTCCTCCGTCGAACTCGACGAAATGGATATATCGGCCACGCTCCAGTTTGGCTATGCGAGCAAAATGACGGATTGATGCAAGGATTTCGTAGAGTGCTTGGCGGGCTTCGTCGTAGATTCTTTGAGCGACTGCGGCAAGCACGATGCCGGAAGTAGTAGCAAAAGTCTCACTAAGAATCTCGATTTCGTTGAGAGAGAACTCAACTTCGACAGTCGCCCCCGGATCTCCCTGCTGAATTTGAACCTCTAACCATTCTTTAATATTCTTGAAAGACAACCTAAGATCTTCGATAGCATTCAAATCATTAAATCGCCAAAGATCATCAGTCACAAAACTCCACAATCGCTCTAATTCCGCAAGTTTGATTTCTGAAGACAAATTAGTTCGCATCCGGCTCGGCAGATTGTGAGCTTCATCGCCAGCCAGATACCAGTTCAGGGATTCGTCCTGTCTAAATATTTTAAGTTTCGCACCCGGATCAAACAGGAAATTGTAATCACCTACCAAGAGGTCAGCCTGTGACGCTGTTGAATGAGCGAGATCTACTGCACAGCATCCATGTTGATTGGCGAGATCACACAATTTGGCAGTATCGAAGACTCCCCCATCCTTCAGAATGGAAGGAAGTTCGGAATGATCACCTGCATTCTCTTTAAAATCTGCGGTGCAACGTCGGCATGTTGGGTTGCCTTGGGCGGTGTCACAGATTTCCCTCTGCGACGCCAGAAATACAACGCTCAATAAGGGTGAAGAGGGCGAAATTTGTTCGACCGCTTTGCGAATCGGATTTCTCCCGCCCCCTTTTGCTGTGGCATAGAAAAGCTGAGAACCATTACCGAGCGCAACTTTGAGGGCTGACGTTAATACGGCAAGCGTTTTGCCACTCCCGGGTGGTGCGTCAATGAGTACGTCACCATTCTCTGGAAGAGCCATTTCGATTGACTCGACAATTAATTGCTGAGCTGGCCGAATTTGGTTTAACGGGAAGACAATTTTTTTTGATAAGGAGGCTCTTCTGCGCTGTTCCCTTAGCCGTTGCGCCTCAGCGCCTCGCCTTTCTCCGATATATCGTTCGAAATAATCTTCGACCTGAGAAGTCTCCCAGGAAAGCGTCCATTCCCGGCGACCATTGTCGGCGATGTTGATACAAAGGAGTTTGGGATGAACCAGCGCAGGAGGAGTATGAAATAGTTCCGAGAGGAGGTAGGCGTAAATTACGGTTTGAACCACGAACGATTGAGGAGCTTCGATAATATTCGAGAATTGAAGTGGAGCCATAGCAACACTTTTGAGTTCAACGATCTGGGTTGCATCAGGCGTCCGGCAAACCAAATCGGCACGGCCTGAGATATGAAGTTCGTCACCATTGGCTGACGTGTAGGAGTGCTTCAGAGAAAACTCAGACTCCCACCCGAGGCGGCGGCGCTGTTCCTGACGATGAATCTCGCGACCTAAAAGAGTCCGGGCGGGAATAAAATAGAGCGAGTCGGATTCAAATTCTCGGTAGATTTCAGCGATTCCGCCAGGTGTTGCCGAGAACACCCTCCTCATCGAATAGGAATCATCAGGTTGGTCTCATCGAAAAGAAGCGGATAAATGATCTAACTGTAAAGATGGTAGATAAGAAAAAATAGCGAAGAAAGTCCCCACATCACCCCACCAGTGACTCGATGATTTGCAAATATTGCATAGTCGGGGGAGAATATCCTGCTGAGTATCGACCGCTCAGCAGAAGGAGGCGATTCGGTTATAAATCTGTTTCCTATTTCATTCCATCGAACCAAAATTAGCGGCACGAAAAAAAAGACCGCTCCCATAACAAACAGGAAGATGGCACTAAACAAAAGCAGATCTGAAAACAGGGCGAGTAAATCCATTGGGTGAAGCAAATCCTATAGTTGTTGTTGCAAGGTAACCCGTCGAAAACGTATCAAATATACGTTTTTCTTCTCGTTAATCAAACAACTTGTTATATTTATAAGTTCGACAAATAACAACGATACAAGTCTGAGTTTGTTCAGATTGTATCGATAACGGCTCTTGATATTTATTAGTTGGTCAGGAGATCGTTATATAACGAATCGAGAAACCCACCAACCTGGTTTTCATTTATAGATTTCTGAACTTTCATTCCACTTCCGTAAACGTTGAGCATGTCGTCGATCTTCTTCATCAAAACTTCATCGGTTGTCACCTCACGAAGGCTTCTTAGAAAATCGATTGCCACATCCCGGTTTCCCGCTCCAACTT
This sequence comes from uncultured Caldithrix sp., assembly GCA_964355675.1. Taxonomy (GTDB): domain Bacteria; phylum Electryoneota; class AABM5-125-24; order Hatepunaeales; family Hatepunaeaceae; genus CAMBDS01. The sequence continues at coordinate 15,369 of CAYHEC010000051.1, read as the reverse complement.
CCAAAGCCGCGGCAAGCTGAATAACGATGGTCGGAACGCCGGGCAACAGCGCCGCATGGCGAATGTCTTCAGCGGCGCCAATCTTGTCATTCTCGTAAAACAGTCGCAGAAATCCTCGATGATAAAGCGGCTCCCATTTGTCAGAACAGTTTATTACTCCTTTGTCGATGATTTCCCTTGCTTCGGCGTAGCGTCCGTAAAACATCGCCAGACTCATTGCGGCATACACATAAGGGGTCGCGAAATTCGGGTCGAGATCAGTCACTCTTTGGACCAGATTAAGTAACTGCGGCGCGTCTTTACTATTAATATTCCAATAAAATATCGATTTAAGGCGTGGATCAGAGCGGAAATCGGCATCGGCATAACTTACCTGACGTCCCCCAACAGAAGCCGGAGTAGCTTTCGTCGTAAGATTGGCAAAATATCGCTCTTGCTTCTCTTCGACATCATTGGCGGCTATATAAAAAACGCCTCGCAACCAAAGAATATCAGCTCCGGTTGCGTCATCGCCAAGCACCAACGCATGAATTACTCTCCTGTCAGGAAGGTAAAGTAAATCAGCCGAAGGCTGGCGCAAAGTCAGCGTGTCGAGGTTTGCCTGCAACGCAATGACTCCTGCCAAAGCTAAGGATCCTACCCCCAGGATAAGCCCATCTTTCAGCCTTTCGTTGATAGTTTCCTCAAGCAAGATCTCTTCTTCTAAAAACAAACATGGCGAGAATTAATAACACTGTGCAGTATAATACTCCGTATAATGTTGGAATTAATATCCTTTCAGTACCAATTGGCAGATTATGGACCGCCTCGAGTCGGATATTGAAAACTCCAAGATGTGGGATCAAGGCATAAACAGCTTCCAGAATTGGCCGAGAGTAGTCGAGTGGATTGTCCGCAATAAAAAGCCTGATGTCGGAGCTGAACCGACCTGCAATAAAAAGCATGATGGTATAAAGAGCGCTTAAAGTAGGCGAACTGAAAGACGAAAAAAGTAATGCCAACGCAATTACGATTAATATTTCCCACCAGGATAGATAAATAGCCGCAAGTATCTTCATGGTAACACCTCCCCCAATCGCGGCAAGGAGAAGAATGAGCAACAGATTCATCCCAGCATAAACTAACGAGACTGCACCTGAAAAACCAAGAAATTTCCCGGCAACGAATTCCCGTCTCGGGAGTGGTTTTGCGAGGATTGGCAAGATCGTTTTTTGATCAACTTCTCCCCAGACGAGCACAATACCGCTAAAAAGTGCGATCGCGATCCCGGATAGGGTAGTGACCGTCAACCCAATATCGCTGATTATTTTCTCTGGCTCACCCAGTGACCAATTGCTGACAACCCATCCGAGTGCCATCAACGCCGTAGCAAATCCGAAAAGATTCAGCAACACTTTATTACGAATAGTCTCGCGAAACGTTGTCAAAGTAACGGCAGTTATTCTGTTTAGTGTTTCCATTTCTCGAGTTCTGAAATAAATACATCTTCCAAACTTTTTTGCAATGGAATAATAGAATGGATCATGACATTATTAATCGAGGCAAGACTCACCACCTCTTGGATTTCAGTTTCATTTGGAATAGTAATCGATATAACGGATTCACTTCGGGTTAGATTCCACCCTTTCTCTTCAGCCATTTTCTCGATAGTGGGAGTATTCTGAGAGCTATAAAGCTCGATTTCGTAGCCAGATTGTTGCTTGACAAGCTCGGACATCGTTCCAGAAACGACCAGAGTTCCCTGATGGATGATGCCAACGCGGTCGGCAATCTTTTGAGCGTCTTCCAAAATATGAGAACTGAAAAAGATTGTGCGTCCGTCGGTTTTAAGCGTTTGAATAATGTTATGAAATTCGTAACGACCCACCGGATCAAGCCCTCCCAGCGGTTCATCCAAAATCAATAGTTCCGGGTCGCCAATCAGCGCTTGCGCCAATCCAACCCTCTGGAGCATTCCTCGTGAGAATCCTTTCAGGGGCTCACTCTCTCGGCCTTTAAGACCTACAAGATTGATTAACTTCTCGCTTCTGGAATTACGATCATGCCTTGAAAGACCATGCAGTCTTCCGAAATAGTCGAGTAATTCAGCCGCAGTGAGAAATCGATAAAAATTCGGGAGGTCGGGCATATAGCCGACACGTTCTCGCGATTTTGGGAATTTTGCATCGATCCCAAAAAGAAAACAACGCCCGGCGGAGGGACGGGCGTGGTCGAGTAACATTTTGATCGTGGTAGTCTTGCCCGCACCATTGAGGCCAAGAAAGGCGAAAACTTCGCCACGCTTAACCTCAAAGCTAACATCCCGCAATGCTACGACCGGACGTCTGCGCACTCCGAGATAGTAGGTTTTCCGAAGATTATCGGCAACAATTGCCACAGTTTCTGGCATTGAATTAACTGATTACTTGATAGATAATACTTCACTGAATGGCTGAACTCACGCCATTGGAGTTGTCGTACGGACCGAAGAGTACGGTCAGTAGTTTTCTATTATACTCCGTGAAGAGAACAGTTAATCTGACCGCTGGTTAAAGTGTAAGTTCCACTTAAAGGACACACGGGGACGGTTCCAGTCGCAAACATCGAGTCGTCTAGAGCACCGATAGCTGCGTCCTCAAGCCAGTTAGCCTGTCCTGGATCCTCTACCACAATCGCGGCGTAGGTCATTGCTACTGCAGAGTTTATTGCGCCGCGGTTCGCCGCGCATTTGGCGTCTTGAGCCGCCCCAGTCAGGTTGATAAATTTGGGAACTGCTACCGCTGAAAGAATTCCGACGATAACAATCACCATAATTAGCTCAACGAGAGTAAACCCTTGATTTGACCTGAGTGAATTTGTATTCAAAGAACCATCCTATGGTGTTAATTTGAAAGTGATTCGATCAAACGAAATAGACGATTAATGCGCCTCTGGAGAGCTAATAAGGCGTAGTCGAACCAGTTTAATGATGGATCGAACAAACCGTTTGTCCATCGGCGATTGTGAAAGCGCCATTTCTGGAGCAAACCGGTTTTCTACCCGAGGCGAACATCGAATCATCAAGCGACCCAATTGTAGCGTTGGTAAGCCACCTCTCTTGAGTTGGATCCTCAAGAAGAATAGAACTATAAGTCACAGCAAGAGCTGAGTTGATAGCTCCACGAGATGAAGCGCAACGATTGGCATCGACTGTCTGATCCATGAGATTAATAAATTTGGGAACAGCTACCGCTAATAAAATTGCAAGAATGATAACTACAAGGATCATCTCTATCAAAGTGAATCCAACGTCAGCGCTATTATTAAGCATTTGGAGATGACCACAAAGCAAGGCGTGAGGTATCGACGCTGTTCCTTCGCCGACAAAGCCGGCTCCACAGAGGCCGGCTTTGTCGTAATTGAAGGATCAGTCTGAATTACGCACCGTGAAGAGTGCAGGTAATCTGGCCACTGCCAAGGGAGTAGGTTCCCGACAAAGGACAGGTTGGGACCGAACCGGTTGCGAACATTGAGTCATCAAGAGCGCCGATGGCCGCGTCCTCAAGCCAGTTGGCCTGACCAGGATCGTTGGCAACGATAGCGGCGTAGGTCATGGCAACGGCAGAGTTGATTGCGCCACGATTGGCCGCGCACTTGGCGTCGTTGGCCGCGCCGGTCAGATTGACGAACTTGGGTACGGCAACAGCCGCAAGAATACCGATGATTACGATTACCATAATCAACTCGACCAGGGTAAAACCTTTGTCATTGCGAAAGAAACTAGAAAGCATTTCGTCCTCAGTTATTGTTAATTGATTGGGCATATTCGCCCTTTGGTTGTTGTTCTGGTCTATTACAAGGCAAATGGCGTGCCAAACAACATACTCGACATGCTATGTAATTGTATTAATAAATAATAACCACAAATTCTATTAGAAAGGAACAACCAACGACACGATATATATCAAGTTCAACCGTTCAATATTTGAACAGATTTACGATGCCAATTAATTATTGTCCAAATTATGGACACAAATCTGTAAATTGAATTTGTACTTATTTTCCAAGACATTCCTTCAGCCATGCGGCGGTTTCAGAATCTACTGGAGTTGTGCGGGCGATCGGCAATCGCAGGAACCGCGCCCCAGAAGCTTTTCCATCTGGTGGAATAATGACCACTTCAAATGATCGACCATTATTTTCCGGGTGTTGAACGAAGCACTTGCCAATTTCGAAAGGCGTTGCGGAAAATACCTGCGAACTCGAAGTAAAGGCGAAATCGAAAAGGGCTGTTTTTTGCAGAAACCGTCTCAGCGTTGCTTCATCGAGGTCGGTAAGAAGGATGGTTATATCGGCATTCGCCGGGCGGGAGTTATTGATGAGGCCGAAAACACTATCAGGTGAAAGGGTTATCCAGCTTTCCGTTGCGACTCCGCCTCGCGGTTGAAGAGGCATGGTTAAGCCCGTGACCGCGACTACTTTTCCACCAGTCTCGATTACCATCCATTGGTCATAATAACTTTTGCTGGCGTCGTTTGGTCGAGCAATATTGAAGGAGAGAAGTTTTACTCCCGTCTGTTTAGCAACTTCCGAAAGAAACTTCGTTCCATAGAATAGGTCGCGCGAGCTGACGGCAATGGCTTTCAGGTTTTCACGAGCCAGCCCGGAGATGGTACATCGACTTCTAATCATTCCACCCTCCGGGTCAAGATCGAGAATTCCTCCGCAATCGAGGGCAAAGTAGGGCGCATCGCCAAGGTTTTGCTTTAATAGCGTTGTCCGACGATCAAGACCTCCCTGTGGTCCGGAACTACAACCGCAACCTTCAGCCCTGCCACGCAACCCACCGGAATAAACGATGATCAGGCTGTCTCCGAATGTATGAGCGAAGACAGCTTGATGGAGAGAGATAGAGGCGACCAAAACTAATAGCGCCCGCACCATCCCGTGATAATTAGAACGGGAGATCGTCTTCGATGTCGCCATCGGGACCTGAATGCGGATCGGAAGCAGGCGGGGAATTCGAGTGGCTACTGTCGCCACCACTTCTCCCTGAAGATTCTTCCCGACGTCCAAGAAGGCGGGTAGTTTTGGCAATGATGTCTGTCGTATAGCGTTTGATGCCGTCTTTTTCGTATGAATCGTAGTGAATTCTACCTTCAACGTAAATCTGCGAACCCTTGCTCGCGTACTGCCCCAAACTTTCTCCGGTTTTCCCCCAAACTGTTATCCGGTGCCATTCGGTTATATCTTCCCAAGTTCCGTCGTCTCGTTTGCGACTCTCCGTAGTGGCAAGGTTGAGTTTGCAGACGGCCATCCCGCTCGGAGTGTAGCTAAGCTCGGGATCTCGACCAAGATTCCCGATGAGGATGACCTTGTTAACGCCTTTTGACATATTACTCCCGGTTTATTTGTTACTAATTGTATTTTTAACTGCCGTTACGGGGCGAAAAGCGAGATATAGCCCGATAAATGCCGCCGCACCAACAAGATTAGCGGCTTCGTCACTAATACTTGGGATACGACGCGGGATAAAGGCTTGAAGAGCTTCATTGAGACCGCCTACCACGCCGCAGAACAGCATGGTTGCGATAATTGCCTGAGTTTCCTTGAGGATAAAATGACGATATGAAAAATATTTCATCATCAAAGCGGCAAGTATCCCGTACTCAATCCCATGCAACCACCAGTCAAGGTGATATTTTCGCACCAGAAAAGCCGGTGGACTTGAGATACTCGAAATGTAAAATGTTGATATTGTATAAGTTACAATTACCCATAACCAAAATTTGGCTCGCGTTTCGTTCAATTTAATTTTCTCAATGCTGTCGATAAATGTGAAATGATATCTCCGGCTATCATGCTTCTTACGCCCATTGTTTCAAGAGCCAAGTCTCCGGCTAAACCATGGATATAGCTACCAGCCCACGTCGCTTCAAAAGGTGCAACGCCACCACCAAGTAATGCGGCGATGATTCCGGTCAACACGTCACCGCTCCCGCCGGTAGCCATGCCCTGGTTTCCTGTAGAATTTATCATTACTCTTCCATCAGGGGCGGCTGTAATACTTGGAGCGCCTTTCAAGTGGATAACAACATTCCAAAGTTTGGAATATTCTCGAGCCAGATCAATACTTCTCAAGGAGATATCCTTCACCGTGAGCCCGGTAAGTCGTGAAAATTCTCCGAGATGAGGCGTCAAGATAGTTTTACTGGGTAATCTGCTTAAGAGTTCCTGATTTTTTGCCAGTAAGTTCAGCCCGTCGGCATCGATGACGAGTGGTACATTTATTTCACGCAGAACCAAGGCCAATAGCTCACCTGTAGCGTCATCTGTGCCCAGCCCCGGACCAAAAACAACCGCGTCAGCCCAGGCAAGCCTACCGTAAACTTTCTCCCACGCGTCTTGTGACAATCCACCAGACTCCGTTTCCGGCAACGGTTCGGTCATCGCCTCTGTCAGCTTAATCTCAAGAATCGGGTTAAGGGACTTAGGCACACCAACCGTCACAAGTCCCGCTCCAGCGCGCATAGCCGCTTCTGCTGAGAGTGCGGCTGATCCGGTAAGCCCGGGAGATCCGGCGAGAATATAGACAAAACCAGCGTCACCTTTGTGCGCATCTGGCTTGAGTCGTGGAAGGACAGCACGCACATCATCTTCCTCAACTCGAAATAAGTTGATTTTCTGTCTGGCTACAACTTCAGGCGGGATTCCAATATCGGCAACTACAACATCGCCTGAAAAATCTCTTCCTGGTGAAAGCAATATGCCCGGTTTGAGTAAACCGAAAGTCACGGTTCCTTGGGCTTTAATTGCTTGATCTCCAACCAGACCATTGTCTCCAACAACGCCGGACGGAATATCCACAGCAAGAATTGGCATCCTGCTCTCGTTGGCAACTTTTATTAGTTGAGAGTAAAGCTCATTCGCCGGTGGATTGAATCCAGTTCCCAGCAGTGCATCGATAATCAGATCACAATTAAAGTCAATTTGGGCAACGTCTTCGATTGACTCGATCACCTTCAGAGTTCCAGCAACGCGAAGGAAGTTATCATAATTCAGAGCTGAATCGCCTGTCAGGATATCTGGTTTACAGAGCAGGTAAACGAAAACCTCGGCTCCCCATCCGGTAAGATGTCTGGCAACAGCAAGCCCATCGCCACCGTTATTGCCCTTGCCGCAAAGACAGATCACCTTCTTGCCGATGACAACTCCACCGAGCATTTCACGTGCCTTCACCGCAACCGCGCGCGAGGCCGTTTCCATCAACACGATGCCAGGAATACCGATCTCTTCGATGGTGAGTCTGTCGCACTCGCGCATCTGACTCGTTGTCGCAACGAATTTCACCGGGAACTCTCGAACTTCAGGGGTAGGCGAACGATCCCAACGATCACCTCTGGATAGCTGATCTGGGTTATAATGAACACCCCTTTATGGTTACTTCACCAACGCGGCTTTTTGCACTATCATTCCGCCCTCGTAAGAAAGACGGAACAGGTAGATTCCAGCGGAAGCTGACTCGCCATCCCAGACAAACTGCCCGTTTCCGTTCGATCTTCCTTCGTGCAAGGTCGAGACGATCCGCCCTGAAAGATCAATTACCTGTAAAGTAAAATCTCTACCGGGAACAACAGAAACGCGAACTGCGGTCTGAGCATTAAACGGATTAGGATAAGGCGATGTCAAAGCGAACTTAGTCGGCTGTATCGGCGATACCTCGCCCGGCGCGTCGAGAGTGTAGAAATGATCGAGCGTTTTGTGAAGAAGTTCGGTACGGGTAGTTGTGCGCCCGCCGCCGGAAACAGCTTCAAGAGCAAAGGCAAGATAGACGACGCTGTAACCGTTACCGTTGAAGAAGACGCCGCCGACCTGCCCACTATTGTTGTAGGTAAAAAGCGTGTCGGCTCCATTGATCGGCGCTATCGCTGAAGGTGATGTGCTGTTGCCGGCTCCACCGCCGCCGATCAAGATCAGAGCCATACTATCCGAAATAGCGCTTCCGGGTTTGCCAATCAATTGTCTTTCGTTCACGTTGTCGGCAACATGTTGCGCATGCAGAAAATTCCGATGGAAATCGGTGGCTCCAATATCCTCGCTGAGGAATTGCCCTGAGATTACCAGACTCTTCCCGCCGCTACTTAAAAATGAAGTGAGTGTAGCTTGTTCAGCAACAGTAAGTCCGTTGCGGGCGTTGCCTGTTTCCCAGATAAGGTTCGAGTAACGACCTATGTCTTCCATTGTCGGCGAGCCTGATTCGGTCACACGCCAGACGTCGTGAACAATTGGTCGCGTCATGAGATCCTGGTTCATGAGCGAGTCGTAAGCGGCTCCATCATCGTCATCGACAAGAAGATACTTGGGGCGACCAATGGTCATCGGAATTTGCATCCTGTCAGTATGCCCGCTTTGGTCGGTGACCGAAAGCGTGAAGGTAGTGTAATGCGGTTTGGAATTGTATCGTACCACAAACCTGAGACCTTCGTCGCCGCCATTAAAGACCTGTTGCCCACCGCCAAAATTCCCCAGTTGTACCTGCTCGCGTTGAACAATGATCATTGAGTCGGGGTTAGAGAGTGTCGCTGTGGCGTTGATTGCATCGGCGTAACCTTCTCTATCTTGAACCACAATCTCGAGGACGCATGTCTCTTCGGGATCGGCTCTGCCGTCGTCATTTCCATTCAGTTCGCGGAGGCTTGATTCAACGAGATCATAGCGGGGATGGATGGCGTTGATGGCAAAGTCTGCGTCGATACGGTAACGAATACCGTTATAATTGCCATTGTCAGCCGAAATGTCCTTGGCAGTCCTCTGCATCCAAGCCAATAACTGTGCTTCGTTCAGATCGCGGACAGAGAGAATCAGTCCGCCAAGACCTGCTGATAATGGCGACGCCATCGATGTACCTTGATAGGAGGAGTAGCGGTTGTGAGGAATCGAGGAAAGAATGGCTTCACCCGGAGCGACCAGATCGGTAAAAGCTCCATAGTTTGAGAAGTCGGCTTTCCGGTCGGAATTTCCCGACGCAGCAACACCTATGACCCCATCGTATGCCACGGGGTAGAAGTGAGTTCGATCATTGGCGCGATCTTCAGTGTCATCATTGCCAGTGGCGCAAAAGACTATTGTTCCACGACCACGCGCGTAATTTATGGCATTTCGTTCCGCATTCGAGGGCGCTGAGCGGCTTCCCCAAGAACAATTGATGATTTCTGCTCCCATCCTGCCGCAAAATTCAATTCCGGCGTAACCATTCTGAATTAGCGAATCGGAGCGCGTTGAATAACATGCCGCGATGATAAGACTGGCTGAATATGCCGCCCCGCTAATTCCGACGCCATTGTTAGTAGTTGCTGATGCAATTCCCGCTACATGAGTCCCATGACCAGCACCACCTTGGCCACCCCAGATATCGTTGGGCCAATTGCTATTGCCAGTTATGTCCCAACCATGAAAGTTATCGGCATATCCGTCATGATCGTTATCTTGACCATCCCAGTCGTCGAGGGAGATAACTCCGTTATGATCGAGATCTTCTCCGGGATTGACCCAGATGTTTCCAACGATGTCTTCGTGAATCTGAGCATCGCCATTTTCGTCGAAAGGCATATCCATCCCGCTATCGATGATACCTATCTTTACGTCTCGCGATCCCCGCGTCTCTTCCCAAGCCGCAGGAAAACCGCAATGACGAAGATGCCACTGTGTGTTGTAGCGAGGATCATTTGGTATAAAATATTTAACATTAATCCTTACAAACTCGACTTCTTCAAGTTCGGTGCACTTTTCAAAGGCAAGTCCAACCGCTTCGACATCTCTTTCTTCAGGGAAAAATAATGTGTAATACCTTGATAGATCGGGAACGCTCGGATCCTTGGGAGTCTCTTTCATGAAGAAAGCCTTCTTTATCTCTGATACGCCGTAAATGTCGATCAGTGCATCGAGAGAGGCGATTCCAGTTAAAGGAATTCCGTCATAAAGACTGATGTTTAATGGAGAATAATCCGACTTGATTAAAATCAAAATTTGATCTTTTTCGACATTGACGCCCGGCTTAACCCAATCTAATTCGGAGCGTATGTAGGCCTCGGCGGCGCCAGTGATGATCAATGGCAGAGTTAGCAGTACAGCCAGGCGCTTGAGGTTGATGAAGGTCATTAACTTCCTCATGATTTCGGCAGTGAAACGAGTTTTGACGGTATCAGCCAGGATATCTCGTCAAACATACTAAACAACAAGTAAGAGGGGCACACCTGCCCGCCTTTACCAGCAGAATTAATTTACAACAAAATCCCCCAATCGTCAACAGAAGCAACAGGACTTCAATTGTCTGTTGACAGAAGGGGGGTATAAGTTTTATATTGGTTCTCTCGGCGGAGTAGCTCAGTTGGTTAGAGCGCCGGATCCATAATCCGTAGGTCGAGGGTTCAAGTCCCCCCTCCGCTACAACATCAGGGATGAGGGATGAAGGATGAGGGCTGAAGTCGAACAACTTCCAATTCTCAACCTTCATCTTCCTATATTGTTAATAATCAGCGTGTAGCCCGTCCAGCTTCGCTGGGCGGTTTTAAATTAACCCAAATCCCGCGTGTAGCCCGTCCAGCTTTGCTGGGCGGGTTTTCTTTTTGAAAGAGTTTCTTAGCTAAACTTTCAACTCTCAACTTCCTCTTCGTTCCCACGCAAAACTCCGCCAGCTCCCGCACGACGGGCAGTGAGTGCGAAACTGGTCGGCGTGAAAACCGCACTTACCACAAAAATAACCTTCCCCCACCGGGACAAGTGTGTCGGCGATCTCTATTAGCTGTCGATCAAATTCCTTTGTCAATCCTTTGCGCCTTAACAGAACAAGACGTCGCAGTTTAAGGCTCAAATCCACCGGTGAAGTTTCCAAAGCCCGTTCGCACTGCTCCAAAGCCTCTTCCGATTCGCCTTTTTTCATTTTCAATTCGATCAATGCGTGAGCAAGGGCGATATTCGAGGGAGCTTTCTCCAAGGCTTCGCGAAGGAAAACCTCAACTTCATTGAACCTGCCAAGACCGAACAGCAATCCCTCTAACAACGGTAAGGCGTCCTGCGCCCGCTCGGGAGTTTCCTTGATGAATTTAGTGAGCCACACGAAGGCGTCGTCGGTACGGTCTTCCTGCATGTAAGAGGCGGCAATAAAGAGAATGGCTTCGACAGCGTTGGAATCGATTTTCAGCGCTTCCTTATAAAGAACACGAGCCTCGTGACCTTTCTCATTATCCTGAAGAACCAATCCTTCTTCAATTTTATAAAGCGCTAACCTGACCGGATCTGACTTGCCGGTGACAGAACCGTATTTACGAAGAACCTCACCTGCATCCTTCCACTGATTTTGTTTTTCAAAGATACGCTGGCGGATGGTCAGGTCGTCTCCGTTGGATGGATCGATGTGCCGCGATTTGTCGAGGTAGCGGAGAGCCTTGCCGAAAGCGCCGGTCTGCTCGAGATCGAGCGCCAATTCTCGATAGACATTGGCAAGCGTATATGAGGGCAGGTCGGTGCGGATCGAAAGATCGAGATGGATATGTGATGCACGTCGAGGCCGTCCAAGTTGGCGTAGCAGGCTCCCAAGTTTCAAGTAGGCGTCGATATGATCGGGGGCGCGACGGGCGGCTTCGGTGAAAGAGGCGACAGCCTCCTTCAGGCGGCCGTCGAGCATCTGGTTCAAGCCGTCGGCATAGAAGTCTCTTTCCGGCTCATGGCGGGCATTCTTTTTGCGCCATCTTTCAAAGACGGCGACGGCCGCTACTGCTAAAACAGCAAGCAGGAACATCCAGAGCAGGCTATAATCGGTATGAATCACCCTCATCCCCTACAGGCGGAGTGCGGAAGTTTGCTTCCGCTCGTTAAAATAAATCAGCGCTTGCCAGCGCTGGCGATTTCGTCGGCGTCCGATTCTTCATCGTCGTCGAGCAATGCTTCGTCGAGACTGACTCGACGAAGGCGACTCAGTTCTTCTTTGAGCCGCTTTATCTCACGTCTTGAACGATACAGCAGTACCTTGTGTTGCACCTGATTGACGGCGGCGACCAGTGCGGCGACTAGAATTCCGGCGGCAAAGGCGAAATAAGCGACGAGATAGAGCGGGGTGTTGCCCGACTTCCACGTCCAGATTTTAAGATCGACCGTTCCGGTATTCTGCAGGGCAAAGCCGAGGATGACCAGCATCACGAAACCGACGATCGTCCAGCGTAATATCCACAAAGGGGAAACCTCCCTTTAGTTAATCCGACAAGTGGTTGGGGGCGCTTTCTATGCGCCCTGACTCTTCTTGCGGACGCGGCCTCGCTAATTACCAGAATAAAATATATCCTAAACAATACGCAAATGCAAAGGCGTTAATCCGCAAGGCGGGGAGATGCGATATTCTCATCAACTTCCTAAATAATGCAAGCCGTCAACCCTCTGGGGTTGACAGCTTTTGTTGGAAGAGGAGTAGACCGCTGCCGACCCGCCGCGGTCGGCAGTAAGTCAGGTGAATTTACCAATTTTTTTTTTTTTCGAGACTTGAAAACTCTTGATATCCGATTAAACGTCGATTATATTATGAACAGTCAATCGCTGATGACCCGTCGCAGTGCATTTCCTTTGATCATGCCAACTTTAATATATATCGCAGGAACTCTCTCCTCAGTAAAGGAGCAAGAGGTTTTAACCCACTACCGGGGGCTTTCGCACGTTGAAGGTCCTCAGAGTGGGTTTTTGTGCTTTTTGGATAAACTGCTGTCAGCCCGCCGCGGCTGACAGCTTACGATAGACTCTGGTTTCAAAAAGCCAGAGGGCGCGCCCAGGCCTTAGCAGACTGAAAAGACGCGCCCTGATCCGGTGAACAAATTCCGGAGGCGTGGGTTTATCGGATCGCCAAAGGCGACCCGCCCATGCCTCCAAGATACAATCCGTATCGACGGATTGCAAATTTCAGGAGGAAGAAATGAAGACTAAGAAAACACCGATGATTCGTATCGTCGGTGCGTTACTGCTCGCGGTAATGCTAATCGGATTAGGCGTGCACCTCATGTATCAAGATGCTCAGGCCTATACCATCTACTCGGTTCATATCTGGCGAATCGGGCAAGGTGATGTCACTGACGCCACGGTGCTCTTTCATTTCAATGGAGGAGGGCCGTTGAGGGCTACACATCAAGGGTACGGTATTTATAAGATTACTGGGGCCGCAGAGCCGTTTTGGTCCATCGAGTTGGACCTCAATGCCAATCCAGATTACATCGGTCTCGATCCATGGTGGGGATATGAATCAGATGTCCTTTTGGGCGATGACCCCACCCAGGATTGGGAAGTAGAACCCCCGCGATAGATCGCGGTAGATCGTGGCGCGATCAGAACGAGTATCTGCAATCTGATGAATAGTGAAGTTCAGTTGGGCGGCAAAAGGCCGCCCAACTGAATAGTCATTCAACTTAAAACGAAATAATTTTCCCTGGGACTACCAAATGAAAAAATTCTTATATATCTTCTTTCTTTGTCTCAGTTGCAATTTCGAGGTTTATGCTCTACCGAGACCCATCTGGATCAGGGCCTACGGTATGATATCATCAAATATTTTGTATGATGTTTATGCCACTGCAGACGGAGGGTATGCGCTGTGTGGTTCTACTCTTGCAGATACTACTCACGGTAATAGAATCGGAGATGCTTGGCTGCTTAAAGTAAACTCAGAAGGCGAGCTTACTTGGCAAAATGCTCATGATCTTTTCGGCCGTCGCTACCTCGATGTTCTACGATCGGTAATCGAGACTGATGACGGAGGATTTGTGTCGGGCGGCATTACCTATGCTGATTTTTATCCTGAACAGTTCAGGGGATTTAGAACCGATGAGGAGGGTGAACTGGTATGGAATAATCGCTTCGGCGAACAAGTTCTTGGAGAGTGTCAATGCGTAATCGAGACGAAGGGTGGAGATTATCTTTTCGGTGGGTACCTCAATCCTGAAGGAGGTGCTATCGGTTATATAGCACTGACTGGGGAGGATGGAAATCTTATATTGGAAAGAAGTTTTGCAGGAGATACGATATCCGTAATTAATGGAATTCGCGAACGACCGGGTGACGGTTATCTACTGGGCGGCTCGGCAGTAGGCAATGGAGGTGACCGGTTTGGGAAGGTTACTGCACTGGTAAAGATCAATGGCAATGGAATAGTACAATGGGCAAGAACTTATGATTCCGGGAGAGCCACTTCTCTCGTCTCGGCAGGTGATGGCTACGCATTGGGAGGATACGTTGGCTATATTAACGAAAATAATCAACCGGCAATGGATTTTCAACTGATAAAAATTAACTCAGATGGGGATCGGCTTTGGTCAAGACGCTATCATATTCCTAATCTCCCCGATCCTCAGAGTTGCTGGGGAATTGCATTTATGCCGGATGGCGGATTCTATTTGGTCGGCGAGGCTTCTGATCGAAATGGTCAAACTGGGCTTGTTATTCGTACTGACCGTGCGGGTAATGTTCTTTGGCAGAGCGCCGCAGATAATTTCGGAATTGACTCATGGCTTTATAATGTGATTGCCGATCGAGATGGGAGTGCACTAATTGTCGGTTCAGGAATTCGCATTGGAATTGATCGTTATAGGATGGGCTTACTTATGAAACTTCCCCCCGAACGATTTGCACCGAGAATTGTTTCCTATGAGCCAGACAATCTCGATCTCTCTGTTTTATTTAATGATAGTGTTAATTTCATAGTACATGCAGTTGACGATCAGGGAGACTCGCTTTCCTACTGTTGGTGGATCGACGATAGCCTCTCCGTCCAGAATGACTCGCTATTCGGAAAAAGATTTGATGGACGCGAAGATCGCTGGATTAAATGCATCGTAAGTGATGGCTCTTATGCTGATTCAGTTGCCTGGCACGTCACCGTCACCGACCTCTACATCCAATCCTTCACCCCCGACACACTAAGCCTCGCCCTCCGCCGCGGCTCTTCTGTTGATTTTGCCCTCGATTCCGTAGCCGCCGTCGGCGGGAACGACGACGTGCAGTACCTCTGGACAAAGACTAATCTGGATAATCCACAGCCCGAAGAGACCGGCAGAGACGCCGGTGCTACCATCGCGTTTCTCCAGTCGGGAAATTACGCCGTCGAGGGGCTGGCTTACCGCGACCAATCGAGCGACGAGGTCGTCTGGAATGTGGCAGTCAGGGGAGCAATCTGGAGCTTCGCCCCGGAGGACATTACACTTGAAGTCTTGCCCGACAGCCTTGTCCGGTTCGAGGTTGTGCCGAGCGAGCCTGATTCAGCCGGCTGGTCGATTACGTGGCTGGTCGATGGGGAGGTTGCGAGGTTTGATGAGACGGTGCTGGAATGGCGGTTCTTTGGTGAGGCGGACAGCTGTCCGCCTCACCTCGTGCAGGTCGTTG
>CAYHEC010000050.1:3444-19940 GCA_964355675.1 uncultured Caldithrix sp. | reverse complement strand
TGCCACTAAGTAAACGGTAAAGTCAAGATACAAGGGCGGACTTTCAGTCCGCTCTCGCGTAGGTTGGGCGTTCTGCCCGACAAGGGCGGGTTGAAACCCCGCCCTCCAGGAATTGGCTTCTGGTTGAACAAGGGCGGGTTGAAAAACCGCTCTCCAGGAATTGGCTTCATCATCTTGGAAACGGAAGGCTATCGGCAACACATTCTGCCAGATGTGCATCGGTTTCACCAAGCATACCTCCGTCTTGCGGATTGATGTAGATAAGATAAGCCCCCGCAGGCTGGTGACTGTTGATCCATGTAAATACTATGCGTCGTCCCATTACGAAGAAGGCTTCTGTGTAAGCCCCGGCGATAGCGGCTTGATCTGCCCAGCCGACCGAAGCGACAGCGCTATCGGAAGGAAAGCCGGTGAATGGATCGAGAATGCGGGCGCGGAGATGGCCATTATACTCGAAACCATCGTTGGAAGGGTGCAAGGTTGCAAAAGCCCCATCTGGAGGAGTGATGATTTTGTATATCGAGTCTTTCGGCAAGGGTGGCAGGGCAAATTCCCAGAGATTCTTCTCCTCGCTTTTGCCGCCCCATATTCGCGACGTTTTCCCCAGACTGACTTCGCCTTTGGTAATGCCTCCCGCGAGCAATACACCTGCGGCGTAATCGACGGCGCTTCCTTCGGCAAGCATTCCGAAGTCTATATTGCCTCGCCCGTGGATGGTGGCTTTGCCGCCCGAAACCTCGAGAGTTGTCGATTGGGCGTCCGCGAGCGCCACGGCAAGCTCTGCTGGTTCAGGGGGCTTGGGTTTACGATTGTAAAATTTCCACAGTTCTCTCACCCCGCCAAGGCGGTAGTCGTAGGCTCCCTCAGTTGTGTTGTAAACCGTCAAGGCGAGTGCGGCGATCTGTTCAAACTCAGCAGGGGCTTGAGCCGAACGTTCTTCGTTCAGCGTTTCCATAAAATCCCCGTTGTAAGCGATTAGCTTGTAGCGCTCTTCGAGGTTTTTCTCGGCTTGTGAAGCAAGTTCGACGGCGATTTCTCTGGCGATACTATCGTGGTGGACCTCAATCTCATAAGGTGAGTCGAGGATTTTCCCTTTCAAAACAATTGTTCCATCGGAACCACAACCGGCAGACAGCATTCCGATAAATAAAACAAAAACAAGTTTCTTCGTCATTTTACATCCTTCGTTCTACGGCAAATGAAGTTAGATTAATGAGGTATTCTCGCGCCGGGCATTCGGGGATTGCATTCAGCGCATCGACAGCTCTCTGACGGCAAAGTTCCATCCGTTCGACCGCGTAAGATTCGCCGCCCTGATCCCTGACGAGCGCGGCGATATCCTTGATCTCCCCCCGTTTGATGCCCCGCCTGATGCGGGCGCGAATGCGGGATGCTTCGCGGGGAGGGACTTTAGATAATATATGAAGAAGTGGCAGGGTAAGTTTCTTTTCTTTCAGGTCTCCCCCGAGCGGCTTGCCGATTCCTGAATCTCCGAACAGGTCGAGCAGGTCGTCCTTGATCTGGAACGCGATGCCGAGCTGTTCGCCATAAACGCCCAACGCCTCGACTTGCTCATCATTCAGCCCACTCGTAAGTCCGCCAAGCCTGCAAGCGGCAGAGAAGAGTGCGGCGGTCTTATCCCCAATCATCTTCAGGTAGTCTTCCTCATTCATATCGACCCGCTTGGCGCGGGCGGCTTGGTTAAGCTCACCGCGAGACATCCGGCGGGCAGTCTCGCTAAGGATGTCGAGCCATTTCATGTCACGGGACTCAAGGGTCATGGCGAGAACGGTCGAGAGCATGTAGTCGCCGAAGAGGACAGAGACTTTGTTCTTGAACTTTGCCGGGAGCGACGGCCAGCCGCGGCGGGTATCGGCATCATCGACGACGTCGTCGTGGACGAGGGTGGCTTCGTGGAGCAGTTCGACGAGCACAGCGGCACGAATGCAACGTTCGTCGGGGCGATGGTCTCCCAGAAAGCCGCAGAGTAACGCGAGGGTCGGACGGATGCCTTTGCCGTGCGTCCGCACGAGGTATCCGACGACCGAGTCGATGGTTCTATGTCCCGATATCAGGCTTGCGCGATAGGCGTCGCGGAAAATGGAAAGCTCGGGCTCTATGAATTTAAGATTTGAGATTTAAGATTTAAGATTTAAGTTGCCGCGTAGGGGCCGTTTACGAGCCCGACAAGAATCAACCCCGCGTAGGGGCCGTTTACGAGCCCTAAGCGTAGGATGACCGTCCCGGTTGTCGTTAAAAAGCCCTAAGCGTAGGATAACCGTCCCGGTTGTCGTTAAAAAGCGAGTGGGGCGGATATTCTATCCGCCTCGCGCCAAGGGCGCGTCATCCCCGCGCAGGCGGGGATCCAGTCGAGCAAGTCATGTGACTATGCGATAAGCCATTTATCCATTGCCTTTTCAGCTTCTTCCTGGTCAATCAGCAAACCTTGATCGGCTTCAGCGATACCCGCCTCTATCTCTGTGAGAACATAGAGTCGATACATGATGTCGTCGTAAGTGACATCATCCGGCAGTATTTTGCCTAACTCGATGTAGGCTTCTTTGGGGGTGTTCATTAGTTCTCCATGATTGATTGTGAATAACTCACTTCGATATTAGATTTTCCGTTGTTGCATTCACGACAAAGAGTTTCGAGGTTATCCTCGACGGTCTCTCCACCTAATGTCCACGCAAGTTTGTGATCGACTTCTAACTCGATTCCGCGTTCTTTGAGGGGACTTTTCCCGCATCGACAAGTAAATCCATCACGCATTAGAATTCTAAAGCGAAGTCTTTCACTGATTGTCCTCGATGTCTTATGCTTAAAGGGGATTAAGACGTCTGTTTCATTAGGCGCAAGTGTTTCGCCAGACTCTTTAGAACTCGTCTCGTCTTCGCCACGATTTACCCATTCAACGAATCTAATTAAGGCTTTATTCCAGCTACCGAAAGTTCGTTCATATGGCTTAGCGTGGTAAAGAGAAAGAGGTGGCTTTATCTCAGCATATTTTGGCTGCCGTCCGAGTTGCTCCCAAACATGCAACAGATTCTCCAGCAATTGGTCTTCCGTAAGCCCAATATGTTTTTGATTTAGCATTCCATTGAGTTCGGCTTTTTCCAGAGCTTTCGACCAAGAGCCAAATCGTCTTTTGATTGTATCGCTGTGAAATTTGCCGTTTTCGCTATACTCGCTCAGAGAAATGTAGTTTCGCTTAAGAATGCCAGCAACTCTATTCAAGTCATCAATCAATACTTCCTCTGGAATGTTTACTTCCTTTAGCTTAAGCTTAAAACTATTCTTTTCTGTCATTTGATTCCCTTCAATACCGTGCTAACCTGTTCGTCACCGCGTAGGCGGAACTCTTTTCTGAGAGATTGCTTCACTTCGTTCGCAAAGACGCGCTTTCAGTGCCTCATTCCATCCACCACCTTGGCAACAACTCCCCGAGCGTGACCACCTCGTTTTCGCCGACGATCACCCGTGTCTCTCGGTTTCGGGCGTCGATCTGCACCATCGTCTCCCGACATCGCCCGCACGGAGGAATAATGCCATATTCCGAAACCGCCACAATCTCAGCGATCTGAGTCTCGCGGTTCTTAACCATCTCGGCAATTGCCGAAACCTCCGCACAAAAGCCCAGCCCCGAGGCGAGATCAATGCAAATTCCGGTGTAGATGTTGCCGTCAACCGTCCTCAGCGCCGCACCCACCGACCCGGCGAAGAGGTCTTTCGACAAGGCGAACTCGCCGATGATTGACCTGGCGGCGGCTATCAGTTCAGACTTCATAGCCTCTCATCTCTTCTTTCCGCTGTTATCTTTCAGAAGGTCCTGCCACATTTCCTCGTCGCTTTGTTTGTAGGTATTCTGATAGTGCGGCGAGATCTTTCCCTTGTTCATCAGATCGTCGAAGATCCTTCTCGACTCGGCAAGCGACGCCATCCCGTTAGGCTTATCGTCGATGGAAGCGTAAATCTGTGCGATCACCGACCAGACAAACCAGTAATTCGAAGCTTTCGGGTGGTCTTTCAGCATTTGGATTGTCGCGAGCGCCTCCTCCCTCTGCTTATAGACAAACGCTGACCGAAAGGCGAGCGGATAGATCTCCTCGACAAAATAGTCCACTTCTTCCGGCTCCACCCCCATTCCCAGCGCCCATTCCTTCAGCCCCTTTTCATGTTTGTCTTTATATGGCGCCATTTGAGCTTCCTTCATCTTCTCTTTGCGTTCCTCTACTTTATCGACACGCCTTTCAACTGATTCCCAGCGCTTATCCTCATGAAGTGGCGAAAAATCAAGCGTTCGGAGGAGATGTTCTCGCACCCACGTTGACCGAAACTTATAGGGATCGAGTTTCTCATATCTGTCGATTATAGCTTCCATGGTGTCGAAGTATCGGTCAATGTAGAAGAAAGCGCTGTCAATCTTCCCCAATTTTCCCAAACAGATGCTGACGTAAAGGTCGATTGCCTTTGTGCCATCAGCGTCATCGACGCGGCGGTACCATCGAATCGCCAGGTCAAAGTCACCCGCGCGTTCGGCATAATACGCCTGCTTCAGACTGAATCGCTCGGATGTCGAATCCCCCGCCATTCCCGGCTCGAGCACCATGTGCCGGTCGAGATTGCCGATCGGGCTGGGAGCTTGCGATCCCACCGCCCAATCCCACCCCCGCTCTTTGGACTTGGCGAGTAATTTTTCGGCGTCCTCAGTACGGTTTTTGTAGATCAAATAACGGTAGCGCACTTTATCGGCAAACTGTCGGTCGGTCTCGATAGCGTCGTAAGTATCAAAATAATGCTCATCGACGGGCAATTCCTTAGCCAGATCGGCTTTAAGCTCTTCGTTTCGTCCTTGAAAAAGATGGATAACGTAGGTATAGAGTAGCAATCGATAGCCATAGCGCCACTCAGGATGCATTTTTATCAACGAACGTCCGTGAATGATCCGCTCGGTTTTCGACGGGACGAGCCGCGCATAGAGGTAGTACTTTTCTTTTGACACGTGATCGGAATTATGCCGCTCGCGGGAAAATTCGATGACTCCCTGCGCATCGACTTTCGCCCAGGCGTCCTGCACGTCACGAATGAGGTCGAAGTCATCCGCGTGGAGCGAGAATTCACGGCAAAGTTCGATGAGATCTGGCGTACCTTGCACAGTTTTCTGCCTTAAAAGAAATTCGTCGCGCGTGTAGGGTGCGGCGAAGGCAACATCAGAGCAGATCAAAGTTAGAATTAAGACATAGAAATTTGTATTTAGAATCATAGATTACTCCTGAACTTCAGGTTGGAAGGAGATATAATTACATTTTCGTGATCGGGATGATCTGACTGCCCGACTACTTTTCTCTTTTTCTCTTGAGTTTGGTAATTGCCTTCTCCAATTCATGCTCTTCATCGTCGGACTCAGTTAAACTTCTAACGGCATCGTACTTATCAAACTCACTCAAGGCTAATGTTTCCGCTACTTCATGAGCAACCTGCCCCAAATTATCCAGGATTTCCCGCTCGTTGAACTTCAGGAAGGCATCCAGCTTCTCTCGCCAGTCCTTCATAGTGACTGGATTGTGGCGCTTGGCTTGGTCTTCGGCGTAGTCCAGATACATATTCACGATGCGGTTCAGCTCGGAGATCTCGTCGGCGTTGAGGTAATTCTTGGCTACGGTCACGTCCCCTCTACGAACCTTTGCCCCCTTCCATGTCGTAAGCCCCATGTTCGGCTTGGACGAGTCTGCCCGTTCAGCGATCAGCTCCGCGGCAGTCTTGTGGGTGACAGCAAAATGGAGCTTATTCTGGACGGATGCAAAAAAACGGTGGCTTTCTTCTGTATTGGGATCATAGTCAATCGAAATTGCATAGAGATCGAGTATCCGCTTGTAGAACCGCTTCTCTGAGGCGCGTATCTCGCGGATGCGTTCAAGAAGTTCGTCGAAATAATCCTGCCCGATATTTTTCATTTCTTTCAGGCGTTTGTCGTCGAGAGCAAAGCCTTTGACAAGATAATCGTGGAGCCGCTCAGTAGCCCAGCGCCGGAATTGCGTGCCTCGGTGAGATCTCACCCGATAGCCAACCGACAGAATTGCCTGAAGGTTGACATGAGCGACTTCCCTTTCTACTTCACGCGATCCCTCAAATCGAACTATTCGGAATTTCCGAATAGTTCGATTTCGGTCGAGTTCACCTTCGTTATAAATGTTTTGAAGATGTTCATTAATTGTATGAACTTCAACCTGATAGAGTTCAGACAAACCCCGTTGCGAAAGCCAGACAGTCTCGTCCTGAACTCGCACCTCGATATGGCTGTGACCATCTTCGGACTGGTAGAACAGGATTTGGCCATGCTCCGGTTTCTCAAGATAGGACTCCATCGTGCGTTTCTTATTCATTTGTCGATGGCGGATCTACGACAAAATAACGTAATTTCCCAACTTTAACGAGATGTGAATAAGAAGGATTAAGTTCGATAGAACCAAGCGATGGGTCTATTTTCTGTCCATCAACTTCGACCGCATTCGACTTGATAAGACGATTAGCCTCGCTTCCAGATGATGCCGCTTGCGCTCTGTAAATCAATTTGAAAAGGGGCTCGCCAGGAAATGCTTTAATAACCGTATCTTGCTCTCGAGCCTCTTCTATCGTTTTTCCTATTCTTTTGGAAAACCGCGCCTTGAACGTCTCCGCCGCTGAAAGCGCAACCACTTCTCTGTGATACCTCGCTGTGATCAAACTTGCCAGTCTATGCTTTGCGCTGTACGGATCACTCTTAGCCTCAACCTTAGCCTTAACCTCCTCCAGCCCCGACGCGAGGACAAAGTACTCCTCCAGCATCTCATCCGAAATGCTCATCACCTTCCCGTACATATCCTCCGCCTCGTCCGTAACGCCGATGTAATTGCCGAGGCTCTTCGACATCTTGTCGTTGCCGTCAAGCCCCTTCAACAAGGGCATCAGGAAGTTGACCTGAGGCTCAAGTCCATAAGCTCGCTGGATCTGCCGCGTCAGCATCAGGTTGAAGCGCTGGTCGCTGCCGCCAAGCTCCACGTCGGCCTTCAGCGCCACCGAGTCATACGCCTGCACCAGCGGGTAGAGGAATTCCAACAGCGAAATCGGCTGATCGGCTTGAAAGCGTTTCCAGAAGTCATCGCGCTCGATCATCCGGTGGACGGTCATGTGGCTGGTCAGTTCGAGGAACTGATAGACATCGCGAGACGCGTGCCACTCGCTATTGAAGCGGATGACGGTCTTGGCGGGATCGAGGATCTTGAAGACCTGTTGCTTGTAAGTCTCCGAGTTGACAAGGACTTGCTCGCGGGTGAGGCGAGGCCGGGTCTTCGACTTGCCGGTCGGATCGCCGATCATGGCGGTGAAGTCGCCGATCAGGAAGACGACGGTGTGACCCAGGTCCTGGAAGGTTTTCAGCTTCCAGATCGAGACAGCGTGACCGATGTGCAGGTCGGGCGCGGAGGCGTCGAAGCCTTGCTTGACGATCAGCGGGCGGTTTTCGGCGCGCGATTTTTCGAGCCTATCCAACAGCTCCGCTTCGTCGATGATCTCTATCGGCGGGACGGAGTCTTTCAGGATGGCAAGTTGTTCGGTTGCGGGTAAGAAGTTATTCATTGGGTGAGGCTACTAATTGTTGGATGGCATCACGGAATACTTGAAAGCTCTTAGAAGTGTTCCGTGATGGAATTATATGGGGTACAATTTCACGAGCGGCTTCCCTTTTTCGCAACCCGCTTTTATGGTACCCCGCCTTTCGAAATATCTTCTCAAGAGCCTCTTCAGTTCCACCTTGAATTGCATCAGGATTAGAATATTTTGAATTTGTTGGGATACTTGGAGGTACTTCTGGGTAGGCCGATATCACCGCACTCCAATCTCCAAAATACCATGCTTCAAGTTCTTCGATTGCTATCCGATTGATGACTTGGAATCGAGAGTTCGTTCCTTGTGAGGATTTTGTAATCAGTCCAGCATCCAGTGCAATTTTCTCAAGATCTGCCTTCAACGTTTTGCAATCTTTATTATCACGATCTATAATGACTATTACACAACCATTCTGCTCATTCATTCGAGCGTATCCACGAAGACGATCTGGAAGTAGAGCTAAGAGTTCTCGTTTCCCTTGAAATGGGTAAATACCATATAAGATATTTCCGATTAGCTTGGGTATAAGAGTCTGTAGAAAAATTTCCATAGACTCTTCTTCAACAAAAAACTCAAAATGATCAATTGACATAGTCTATATCCCCTTTAATCGTGGTGCACCGGAATTATCAAGCGGATCACCAAGCATGAATTGACCTTCCATCCAAAGTTGTCCGAGCTGGGCACCTTCTTCCATAAAAGTCTTGATTCTTGGCATGTCTTTGACACACATGGTCTGTGTATAACCACTTTCATCACGATACAAAACTCTTACCTGTTCTGGACGAAGGCTATTCAGGAAGAAGGGTGAATGGGTAGTAACGAGCAATTGCGAGCGTTCTGTGGCGGCAATGCACTCTTCAGCCAATCCGGGGAGCAGTTTTGGGTGAAGGAAATTTTCCGGCTCCTCCATTCCAATGAATTGTGGAGGCTCAGGATCCATCAACACCGTTAGATATGCCAGCATTTTCAAGGTTCCATCGGAAGTGAATTTCGAAAGTATCGGTTTATCAAAAGGTGCATCCTTGATTTGCAATAAAAGACGCCCATCCTGCATCACATCTGCCACTACTTTCTCTAAACGGGGCACTCGCATTCTCAATGATCTAAATATTCGCTCTAACTGTTCAGGATGTTGCTCCTTGAGAAATTGAACAACATTTGGCAGATTATCTCCGGATTTGCTTAGGCGATGTTGAGGTCCAGCTTCGGGTTGGCCTCGTGTTTCATCAATCGAGAGATAGGAGACATACCAATCAGTGATGAATTCCCTAAGGGCTGCAACTCGCGGGTGATCTGCAAGTTGACCGAGCGTATTAACAGCTATCAGATCGGGTGAGCGAAGGGGACTGTTAACTCTTGTGTCTTGATCATCAGGATGTGCGCCACTTATAGCTCGGCCCTCTCCTTCCCGATAATCCAGAATTCTGAAAGGTTTGCCACGCTGTTTCCCCCGACGCCATGTAAGCCATTCTTCAGCGACATAGGGGCCTTTTGTTCCCTCGTCGATTGCAATATGGTATGTAATGATTGGGAAAGAAGGACTTTCCTTGTATTTAAGCTCAATTACGACAGGGCCATCGGATCCACGAGTTTTGATTTCCTTCGATCTCCCCCGCCTATCCCAAGCGTGTCTGAGTCCGTATTGAAAGCACTCTGATAGAAAATTGAAGACGTCAAAAACTGTTGATTTGCCGCTTCCGTTTGGACCAAGAAGAGCCATCATTGGCGTGATGTCTCTGAATTCCACAGAACGAAGGGCGCGGTAATTCTCAACTTTGAGGTACAGAATTCTCGCTGGTACTCTGTCCGTTCTTGACGGAATGGAACTCGGCTTTGCTTGCATATAAATTCCCTAATTTTTTGTTATTTACTTGAATAATAAGAATAATAAGACATTGTTGTGCGATGGGGTTCATTTCCCTTCAACTCCCCGTCTAATCTTCCTCACCCGATCCATCTCCCGCTTGTTCTCGCGCTCCTTAATCGTCTGGCGTTTGTCGTACTGCCGCTTGCCGATGGCGAGGGCAAGCTCCACCTTCGCCCAGCCTTTCTTGAAATAAACCATCGTCGGGATCAGCGTCATCCCTTTCTCATTGACCTTGAATTTCAGCTTGCGGATCTCGGACTTGTTCAGGAGCAGAGGCCGCTCGGCTGTAGCCTCGTGCCCGCCGCCGCGAGCCTTGTCGTAAGGCGGGATGTGCAGGCTCTTCAGGATCACCTTGCCGTTCTCGATTACCGCGTGAGCATCCTCGAAGCCGACGCGCCCCGCCCTGAGCGACTTCACTTCGCTACCGGTCAGCACGATGCCGCACTCGATGCGCGAGACAAGTTCGTACTTGAAGCTCGCCTTCTTGTTGCGGCCGACTATTTTATTGGCGTTTTCTTCGGACATAGGGGCTTTGGGCTCTGGGCTTTAGGCTTTGGGAGTTCTTCCACTGCCGACCCGCCGTGGTCGGCAGAACTGTTTACGTCGTTCTAATTACTGCCAGCCGCGGCGGGCTGGCATTGGGGCTTTGGGTTTTCTTCCGCCGACGCCCCGTCGTCGGCGGTTACTTGCAACCACCCCGTCGCCCACGGGGGGGCGACGGAAGATTCGCGGAGATTTTCCACCATCCAAAAAAGGTAACGCCGTCAAGGCGACGGCGCAATTTTTTAACACAAAGAATCCGGCTTTCGCCGGAATGATGAGAGGAATGGATCCCGACTTGCCTCGGGATGAGATGCAATTTATCGGAATAAGAAACTAAGTTACTTCAACAAAACCAATCTCCGCCAGCCGACACGCGTCGAACCGATCCAGTAACTTCCTGCCGGAAAGCCATCCAGATCAATCGACCCGCTGGTCATCTCAGCCTCGACCATTCTGCCGTTGATGTCTCGCAATTCAAACGGACTATTGTCCAAACCAAGCCTGAAGATCATCGCCTTCCCATTCGTCGGATTAGGGTAAAGGGCAAAAAGGCTGTGAGCCTCCGGCGAAGGCTCCCATGCAACTTCCATTTCTTCTGCCAACATCACCGCCGCGAGCGCATCGACAATCCCGTAGCCTGTCAGAGTATCCGGCGAATCTGCCCGGCTTGAAGTCCGATGCATGATGTCCATCACCTGCTGAGAGGTCAGCTCGGGATTTGCTTGAATGACGAGCGCCACAACTCCGGCTACCGTCGGCGTAGAAAACGATGTACCGCTCCTGCCGGCATAGCTTACATTATCAGAGGTACTTGCGGTATAAACAAGGCTCGACTGAGCAACCACATCGGGCTTAATCCGTCCATCGTAGGTGGGGCCCTGCGAGGAGCTCTGCCACCGGCTCGAGTCCCGCATCACGCCTCCGACCGAGATCACTCCCCGTGCGTCGGCTGGAGCGCCTAACTTATTTTCGGGATAAGCATTATACCCGGTATTTCCCATCGAGTTGACAATTACTACTCCCGCCGCAAAGGCGGAATCCGCCGCCCGCGAAGTCACCGCTGTTCGTCCGTCGTAGTCGGGGTAGTCATGCCAGTCACGGTAGGAGAGCGAGGAGCTCAGAACGTCGACGCCGAGCGAGTCGTGAAACCAGAGTCCTTCGACCCAGATATCCTCTTCGATAGGCGTTTCTGATTCGCTGTTTTCGGTTTTGGTCAAGACGAACTGAGCCAGCGGCGCCGCGCCGATATAGTTACCGGTGTCAAGCCCGGCGATTACAGACAGCGTTCTCGTGCCGTGTTGGCTACTGCCCAGATCGTCTTCATCGAATACATTTCCATCGCCATTCAGGAAGTCGAAGGCGGCTATTACGTCGATGGTACGGTAGCAACGGTGTCGGCGAATTTCGAACCCGGTGTCCTGTACGCCGATCAGAACGCCTTCGCCATGATACCCTTCGGCATGAGCGTCGGGGATGTTGACCATCAGGCTTTGAGGGAGCGATTGGCCATAGTCAGCGTTGTCGGCGATTTCCACTGCCGACCCGCCGCGGTCGGCAGGATTAAGCGCGTTCTTGGAGGGCGGACTTTTAGTCCGCTCTTGCAGACCCGGAGCTGTCTTGGAGAGCGGACTTTCAGTCCGCTCTTGCCGTTGAAATGAGTCAGAGCGGTTTGAAAAACCGCTCGCCAAGTCATTCCTTGTACTGAAAGACGCAAACTTCATCACCGGTTTGGCTTCACTGACAAAAGATAGTGCCTCAGCATAGGCAATCGACTGCTCGCTTCCCTCAACGACAACCGCATTCACATACCGAACGACTCGCACCACACGACAGCCGGTCGCTTCGATAGCACGAAGTCGTTCGGACGAAGGTGGCAAGTCGCAGGCTCTGACCCACGGATAGCCGAGCGTCTTGGCGCGTCTTGCCCGGGCGCGAGGAGTCAACTGCCGGGAAGCCTCTTCAAGTCGGCTGTTCAGCTCGTCGGTGGAAATATCTTCTGGCTCGAGATAGAGCCAAGTCCGTCCGGTTGTGCGAGGAGATACGCGAGAACCGAAGTCACTGGCTTTCGCGGTTGCCACAACCGTCGCAAAAAGAGCCGTTACAACCCAAATTGCGACGTATGTTTTACTTTTTGGCGTCAAGACCGGTGATCGTTGATCGATTGACGATCTTCACTTTACTCATGACAACTGCTGGAGCGGCCCTGTCCTGAGGATTCGATGGATCGCGCTTCTGTTTTCCGATAGCATCGACAACGTCAATTCCCTTTATTATCTTGCCAAAAACAGTATATTTATTGTCCAGGCTCGCGGCTTTTCCGAGACAGACGAAAAACTGACTGCCTGCCGAATTGACATCCTGACTTCTCGCCATCGAGAGAATGCCTTTTTCATGCGGAGTCGGGTTAAATTCCGCCTTGACGGAATACCCGGGACCGCCTGTCCCATCGTTGGAAGGATCGCTGTCCTTGCTGTTAGGATCGCCGCCCTGGATAACGAATCCAGGAACCACGCGATGGAAGGTTGTTCCATCATAGAAACCAGCTTTGGCAAGTTTCTTGAAATTGGCGACGTGCAAGGGAGCGAGTTTTGGGTAAAACTCGAGAACCATTTCACCCTTTGGGGTTGAGATAACGGCAACCTCGTTCGTATCGCCCACATCTGCCATGGTTGGGGGTGCGTACTTGGCAGCTGCCGGCTTGGGGGCGGCTGTGCGGAATTGAGCAATCTGCTGGTCATCTGAAGAGGTCACTTCGGCTCCGGAATTGATGGCTGAAACCGCCAGAAATATGGCGACAAAAAGGGAAATTAATTTCAATGCTTCTCCTGAAATTTGAAAATTTATCGTAGAGACTATTCGACTCTGTATCGTATTATAATACATATCTACCTAACTGTTCCCAAATGAATCAATATATTATTTCATTTCCTGTTATAGTTCACAGATTTAGAGTTTTGAAAAAGCCTCACGGCTCGGTAGGAAGTGGCTCTGTACCCGTCCACCTAAGCACGAATTGTTCGAACAAAACGGGTGCGGAGCCCCGTTCTACCGGGCAAAATGCCCGTTAATCCGACTTTTTCAACAGACTCAAACCAAAGCGGTGAACTCTAAACTCCGCAAAACATTTCGCTCTATTTTGCACAACGTGCCTTTGCCAGACCTCTCTACGGTTGCGTCAATCCGATTTCGAGAGTAACTTTCTCACTTGTTCGAGAGCCTTAATAAGGGTGGGTTGAATCCTACCCCTGCCAAGAGTCTTCAGGATAACCTATGCCCTTCAATTTATCAGACCTGTCCGCAATCGCACCCGAGATCAGCCTGCTCGTGCTCGCCGCCGTCGTCCTGTTGGTGGAACTCTTTTTCACCCGTAAAGCCAGCGTCCTGCAAGGCATTACTCTCGCCGGACTTCTCCTGACTACAGTCATCGCCGTACTCACCACTTCCGAATTCCCGACTGGCGCTTTCAACGGCATGATCGCGGTCGATGGGTTCACAGCATTCCTGAAAGTTGTGCTGTTAGGCGTGGCAGTATTGACGACGCTGATGAGCCAGGAGTACTTCGAGGGAAAGAGCTTCCGGCACGGCGAATACTATGCGCTGATGCTGTTGACGACGATTGGCATGATGGTGCTCGCCGCGGCAACCGATCTCGTGACGCTGTTTCTCGGCATCGAAACGATGTCAGTGGGGCTCTATATCCTTGCCGGACTGAGGCACGATCGCCCCAGATCATCCGAAGCGTCGCTGAAGTACTTGCTATTGGGAGCATTCGCTTCGGGATTTTTGCTCTATGGAATGGCGCTCCTTTACGGATCAACCGGCGGGAAGACGAACTTCAGCGAAATCGCCACGGTGATTGCCGGGATGGGAACCGAAAAACCAGTAATTTTGTTGGCGGGAGTCGGCCTAATTCTAATCGGAATGTTATTCAAGGTTGCCGCTGTACCGTTCCATTTCTGGTCGCCGGACGTCTATCAAGGCGCTCCGACGCCAGTGACGGCTTTCATGTCAGCGGGGCCGAAAGCCGCCGCGATCGCGGCGACGATCAGGCTTATGGGGTGGGCGTTGCCCGATCTTTCCGCCGCTTGGGGTCCGGCGTTATGGATGGTCGCGGCACTTACGATGACTGTCGGCAACATCATCGCCATCTCACAACGCGACGTCAAGCGGATGCTTGCTTATTCCTCGATCTCGCATGCCGGATACCTTCTGCTGGCGGTGCTTGCGGCGGGCAATACATCAGTGCGTGAATCTGCGGCGTCGGGGATGCTTTTCTACCTTGCCGCTTATTATCTGATGAACTTGGGAGCCTTTTCCGTAGCAATCCTTGTCAACCGCGCCCGCGAGAATGGCGACTATCAACTAAGTGATTATCAGGGGCTTGCCGGACAGAAGCCGATCTACGCGCTGGCGATGACCGTTTTTATGATCTCACTCGCCGGAATTCCCCCGACAGCTGGGTTCTTCGGCAAACTATTCGTCTTTTCAGCGGCAGTGAAAGCCGGTTATATTTGGCTTGTCGTGATCGCGGTTATGAACAGCGTGATCTCAGCCTTCTACTATCTGAGACTGGTGGTATTCATGTATATGAAGCCGCAAACAGCTCCCGCTGGGTCGATGCGAGCGCCTGCATCGGCGTTCGTGATTGCATTTTGTGCGTTGACAATTGTGGTGCTGGGATTAATGCCGGGAGGGATCCGAAAACTCGCCAATACAGGGGGATCGGAGGTTGCGACGCCGCTACCGACGGTGGCAGAGAGATGAGGCTCAGGGCTTAAGGCTCAGGGCTTAAGGATCAGGGCCTAAATCCACCGAGCTAAGCTCTGCGAAATACGCGTGATCTCTAAAAGGAACCTTTGGAACAGCAAATTGAATTGATGATGGAGAGTCTTCCTCTTTGGAGCGGTATTCCTTTTGTGGGGATTCTACTCTCCATAGCCCTCTTTCCACTTCTTACGCCACATTTTTGGCACGACCATTATAAGAAGGTTGTTGGAATGTGGGCAATTCTGTTAGCGGTTCCGTTGTTGATTGCCTATCAGGAGGTTGCGGCGCATGAGCTTGCTAAAGTTATGGTGCTCGACTATGTTCCCTTCATCGTTCTTTTGTGGGGATTGTACACGGTGTCGGGAGGGATATTCCTGAAGGGAACGCTAGTCGGGACGCCAACCGTCAATCTGATGATCCTGATTTTTGGGACACTGTTAGCCTCGTGGATGGGAACGACCGGGGCGTCGATGCTTCTGATCCGGCCTCTTTTGCGAGCAAATCGTGAACGCAAACATAAAACACACATCTTTGTTTTTTTTATCTTTCTCGTTTCGAACATCGGAGGGATCCTGACGCCACTCGGCGATCCACCGCTATTTCTTGGTTTTTTGCATGGAGTACCATTCTTCTGGACGATGAAACTGATGCCAGAATTTCTTGTAGTGGCGGGACTGGTACTGCTAATATTCTTCATTCTGGATACGATCTACTACAGACGCGATCACGGCCTTCCGGAAACCGCTATCAAGTTTGCTAAAAAGCACCCTTTAAGGCTTGAGGGATTCCAGAACATAATCTTCTTGATCGGAATTCTGGCGGCAGTACTGATTTCTGGCTTGTGGGAGCCGGGGGGATTCGAGATAGGGGGCATTGGGTTTGCTTGGCAGGACTTGGCGCGCGACGCACTGATCATTTTGATGGGATTGCTTTCGCTAAGGTACACTGATCCGCGGGTGCGTCACGAAAACGACTTCGGCTGGAACGCGATGAAAGAAGTCGCCTGGTTATTCTTTGGGATTTTCGTTACCATCATCCCGGTATTGATGATCCTGAAGGCAGGCATTCATGGGCACTTCGGTTTTTTTATAGCAAGGATAACTGAGGGCTGGCACTACTTTTGGATGAGCGGAGCTCTCTCAAGTTTTCTCGATAATGCTCCAACTTACCTTGCTTTTTATAATCTTGCTTTAGGGCAGACGGGTTTGAGTGAACTGGAAGCGTCGCAAATTCTAAGCGGAGCGCTTGAACATCCTCAGGCGCAGAATTTTATCGCGTTCCTGAAAGCAATTTCTTGTGGTGCGGTATTTATGGGGGCAAACACCTATATCGGCAACGCCCCCAACTTCATGGTGCGTTCCATTTGCAGTGAATTCGGCGTTAAGATGCCGAGTTTCTTCGGGTACATGGCTTGGAGTATCTGCATCTTGATCCCCGCATTTCTGGTGGTGACATTTATATTCTTTTAGGCACGATATTTTGGGTGTAGGGACGATGTATGGCAATTGATTGAATAATTCAACTCACTTCCCGATCTAACTCGCGTAGGGGCCGTTTACGAGCCCCGTCTGTCTACGTGCCACCTCGCGTAGGGGCCGTTTACGAGCCCGCCGTTTATCGCGTAGGGGCCGTTTACGAGCCCCGTCTGTCTACGTGCCACCTCGCGTAGGGG
>CAYHEC010000050.1:0-3344 GCA_964355675.1 uncultured Caldithrix sp. | reverse complement strand
CCGGTTTACGAGCCCGCCGTTTGTCGCGTAGGGGCCGTTTACGAGCCCCCTTATTGGCGATTTATCGCGCGAAATTGAGTGCAATTCCGCTTAAATTATTACTATCGATCTCGATCAAGGATAGGACATTCTGGCACAAAGGTTGCGAATAACATACACAGAGACGTCAAATAAGCATCTTGTCTAACGACAAATAATTGAGGAGCGTTTGGTGCGACGGTATTACATTCTACTACTGGTTCTGGTCGGGTTAGTGTGGTCTGCCTCTCCCGTTATCGCGGGGGGCTTGGCTGGCAGTCTGCGCTCCGACTATTATATGTATCAGGACGCCGGCAAGAATAACAAGTACATCTTCACCCAGGCTATTTCAGGAGAGATGAATCCATCGTTCATGTCGAAAGGCTGGAAACTTGTATTCAGCGGCGAATTTCGTGATTCGAATTCTCCGGCTAAAGGCCATGAAGATGGAAGAATCACGACGTTGATACTTTCAAGAAAAATTATCAAGGACAGGATCGATTTCCGGCTGGGGCGTTTTATGGCTCGAGCTGGCGGCTTCTCACCGATAAATGGTGTAGAGATAGCTTTTCCAACCAGACCATTCCGCGCCACACTGGCGTTCGGGTCCGAGTACTATCCCATCTATCGAACTGAAACATCAAGCCTGCCCGAACGTAATCGCGCCGCTGTTCTCTTGGAAGGAGTAATCCCCCGCGGACCTACTTGGAAGCTCGACCACGTGTCGCGCTTCAAGAGCGGCGATGTCGATGACCAAGTGACAACGCTGAGGCTTCGTTGCCGGAGGCTTACTAAGTTCGGCTGGGACGCTCGTGTCGGTTACGACAGCAAGGAATCGTCGGTGCGAGACTGGATGTACGGTGTTATATACAAGCCGAAGAAGGACCTTCAGTTCGGTCTCCGCTACTCCGAGCGCCGCTACCGCATCTACCAGGACTCATTCTTCGCACAATATGAAGCCGCACCGACGAAACTCGCCGGACTGACCGCCAGATATCGTCTGACGACCGGCGATCTGTGGCTTGGCCTCGGCGTCACCAGAAGGTTTCGCGAAGCGGGAGATCTCGACAGGATATTCGCATCAGTATCATGCGACATGGGTGAGATCGGAATCCGTTTGCAGACCGGCGACGATATGAACCAATTCGGTGGGTGGTTCAACGCCGGAGGCAGGCTGATCCATCGACTCAACTGGAATGTTGCGGTGAATTTCGACCGTTGGGACAGCGCCTGGAACACGGAGTCAACTGAGGAATGGGCCAACAGTCTCGGACTAACCTACCCTGTCTCATCGATTGCCGATCTTGAGTGTCGCGTCGAACAATTCCAAACCGGCGAACTCAAATCAGACATTAGAGGCCTGCTAACCTTCAAAATGCGGTACGGTCTATGAAAAAAACATATTTACTGCCCTTCGCGGTGGCGGCGCTTTTTCTGATAGTCGCGGCTATAGGAAAATCCACTCCGCCCGGTGTACCGCTGAGGTTCGATCATAAACTACATGTTCAGGAGGTTGGAGTTGAGTGCGCCACCTGCCATGCAGGAGCGCAACAATCTTCGAGTGGTACTGATCAACTGATCCCAGGCATGGGCGTCTGCGCCGAGTGCCACGACGTTGAGTCTGAAGATGGTTGCAAAATGTGCCATCCCGACCCGTCGAATATCGCACCGCTGAGCCATGCTGGCAAGGGCTACGAAGCATTTTCGCACAAACTTCACACGCCAAAAGTCTCCTGCGAAGAATGTCACGCTGTTCAATCTGCCAAAGCCGAGGTCGGCGCAAAATACCCCGACATGAAGGCATGTGCAACCTGTCATGCCGATAAAGGCGCGGCTCCGGCTTGCCAGCAGTGCCACACGACCGGCGCACTTAATTCGCCCGCAACGCACAAGGTCAACTGGCAGAAAGAACATGGCGAAGAATCTCAATTCAATCTAACTGAGTGCGCGATGTGCCATGAAGCCCCCGGCGCTAAGACGTCCTGCACCAAATGCCACGAAGGCGCCGAGTTCGGGATGCCGCATCCGAGGAACTTCGTTCACAGCACGGCGTTCGTTCGCGGTGGCGGTTTTGCCGACTGCCAGAGTTGTCATGAAGCCGAATCGTTCTGCGCACCGTGCCATGCTCAAAATAAGGTAATGCCTTCAAATCACAGCAATCCGGGCTGGGCAACCTTGCTAACCAGCGCATCCAAAGGCGGGATGCATGCCATCAAGGGTGAGACAGACCTGGAAAGCTGTATCATCTGTCACGCGAATTCAGCCCAACAACCGACTTGCTTCAGCGCGGGGTGTCACCAATGAAAATAGTGTTCAAGTGCTCAAGTGCTCAAGTGCTCAAGTGGAGTGTTGGGCTGTTATCAATAGTTGTCGTTTTTTCGTTGACCGGATGTGCGGAGAAGGCGTCGGAGCCGGAGCGGACGGCGCATCCGTCTGGCTGGGCTGACACAAGCTCGGCGAATTTCCACGGAAAATTCCTCGCTGATAGAGGAACTCCGGAAGGCTACCAAGCCTGCCTCGAATGCCACGGCGAATTCGGCTCCAAGGTTGCCACCGGCGTCTCGTGCTTCGGCTGTCATAGCCAATTCCCGCACCCGGTTGGCTGGAGCGGAGCCGGAACAGCAAATCTCCATCAGACCTATATTCAGCAGAAGGGCTGGCAGATTGGCGAGTGCAAGGCGTGCCACGGGGCTGATTTCCGCACCGCTAAAATGCTCACCGACACCACGACGATCTCCTGCTTCACCTGCCACACTAGCAACAGCGGGCCGCTTGGTTGCCGGACGTGCCATGGCGGAGCAAGTTCATCGGCTCCTCCAGCAGACTTATTAGGCGGGACTTCGACCGATCTTGTCACCGTGGGCGCACATCAAGCGCATTTGAATGGCAGGTCGATTTCGGAAGGAATTTCGTGTAGTGACTGCCACCACCAGTTGGGAAGCTTCGACGACCCTCTGCACATCGACACGACGACCATAGGAGTTGCCGACTTGACGTTCAGTGCTTTGGCGACGAATTCTGGGCGAGTGACGCCGGTCTGGAATCGAACCGAGGGGACGTGCTCGTCGGTTTACTGTCATGGGGCATTCGACGGCGGCAATGCTGCTGTAGTGCAATGGACGGAGGGTTCAAGCCAGACGGAGTGCGGTTCATGCCACTCTTTGCCACCGACGAACCATACTACGCCCGAACAGCAGGGCTCGTGTTCAGTGTGCCATGTTTACAGCCGGGCGAATCACGTCAACGGGGTGGTGGATTTCAGGTAAGTTTGGCTCTTGGAGCGACTGTCTTGAAAATCAAGCCGCCCTCGTGATATTTTGGACCTG
>CAYHEC010000049.1:0-20521 GCA_964355675.1 uncultured Caldithrix sp. | reverse complement strand
TTGGCGTCCCAAGCGAATAAATCAACGAACTCTGAAAGTCCGCCCTCCAAGAGAATCGCTATTTAGTTAACACTCGCTTTAATCGAAAGATATATGGCCGAAGGTAACGAAAAAAAAGGAAGCAGGAAGGGCTCTGGAACGCCTCGAACCGCTGATTGGGGAGGCCGAGTTCCACCGCAAGCGCTCGACATGGAGCGAGCGGTTCTCTGCGCATGTCTGATCGACCCGAATGGAATCACCAAGGTCATCGACAAGCTTGGCGAAAAAAGCTTCTACGAATATCGCAATCAGCTTATTTACAATACTATCGTTACCCTCTTTCGCAACTCAAGACCTGTCGATATCCTTACAGTCGTCGAAGAGCTCGACCGAACCGGCGAGCTTGAAAAAGCTGGAGGACAGCAATATCTTGTAAATCTTTCGATGGAGATGGCGACTTCGTCACATGCGGAAGCCTACGCGACCATTGTTCAGCAAAGAGCCGGTCTGAGGGAGTTGATCCTCACTGGGAATGACCTCAGTGAACAAGCTTACGATTTGCCGAATGTCGCCGACCTGATCGACTCCACGATGTCGAGCATTTATAAGATTCAGGAACGTGGTCAAACAGGTGGTTTTTCGCCTCTTCGGAAGATTCTTGACGATACCCACGAGCATCTCGACCGACTCCATAAAAACAGGGATACTGAGTTAACCGGCGTCGGTACCGGGTTTGATGAGCTTGACACGATGACGGGCGGTTTTCAAAATGGCGATTTGATTATTATCGCCGCCCGACCGTCTATGGGCAAGACTTCGCTCGCGCTTGACATCGCCCGGCAAGCGGCGCTTTTCCACAACGTTCCGGTAGCGTTTTTTTCTCTTGAAATGGCCTCGATGGCGCTTGCCTTACGGATGATCTCATCCGAAGCGCGGATCAACCATCATGATTTACGCAGGGGGAGATTGCCTGATCGTGATTGGGCACAACTAAGTCTGGCGACTGGTCGTTTGTCAGATTTGAAATTCTTCATCGATGATACCGGGGCGCTCGGTATCAATGAACTCCGTGCACGAGCCAGACGCCTTAAACAACAACATGACATTGGCATCATCTTCGTAGATTATCTGCAGTTGATGCAACCTCCAAAAGCGGACAGCCGGGAGCAGGAAGTCGCACAGATTTCACGAGCGCTCAAAGGATTAGCTCGTGATTTGAAAGTGCCGGTAGTGGCTCTTTCGCAGTTGTCGCGGGCAGTTGAACAACGTGGCGGTGATAAAATCCCTCAGCTTGCCGATTTGCGCGATTCGGGAGCTATCGAGCAGGACGCTGATCTGGTGATGTTCATCCATCGCAAAAAACAATACCGTAGCGGGATGACCGAAGAAGATGATGGCGAGCCCGTTGATAACAAAGCGAGTATCATCATCCGAAAACAGCGCAATGGTCCGACCGGAACCATCGAATTAATCTTCAACGACCAATATACTCGCTTCGATAACATGACGCACGGTGGATATTCTTCCGCACCGATACCTGCTGAAGCTTTTCACACCGACATCGATATTGGCCAGGAAGCGCCGTTTTAAGGGCAAGAGGCTCTTGGAGGGCGGACTTTTAGTCCGCTCTTGACAAGCGGGACGCTTATCCTACGCGAGAGCGGACTAAAAGTCCGCCCTCCAAGAAAGCCACCACTGGAAAAACATTTTTTAAACATAAATGCCTCGTACACCACCAGATAAAAATTTCAGCGAAGAGAAGGCACGGTTGATAGCCGTTCTTGCCACCTACCATAAGAGGTGGAATCCAGAATTGGTGGAACAGGCGTTCGACTATGCCGTTGCAATTCACAGGGATCAGAAACGCCAATCTGGTGAGCCATTTTTCATTCACCCTCTTGCTGTGGCGCATATCCTTGCGGAACTGAAAACCGATTATATTGCCGTTACCGCTGGATTACTGCATGACGTGGTAGAAGATTCGGCTGTTACCATCGCTGATATTGAGCAGAAATTTGGTCCTCAAGTGGCGTTGCTGGTCGATGGTGTTACGAAAATTTCCGAATTGAAGCTTCGTACTTGGGAAGAACAACAGGCGGAAACAATCCGCAAGATGTTGATTTCGATGTTGAAGGATCTGAGGGTCATTCTAATAAAATTCGCTGATCGGCTTCATAACATGCGGACCATCGACGCACTGCCGCCGAAATC
Source organism: uncultured Caldithrix sp. (assembly GCA_964355675.1). Lineage (GTDB taxonomy): Bacteria > Electryoneota > AABM5-125-24 > Hatepunaeales > Hatepunaeaceae > CAMBDS01. The sequence goes on along the minus strand of CAYHEC010000049.1, from coordinate 18,331 downwards.
ACAACAACGAATAGCCATTGAATCTCGAGACATCTATGCTCCGCTTGCCGTGAGACTTGGCATCTCCCGTATTGCCAGAGAGATAGAAGATCTTGCATTGCGAGTTCTTGATCGTAAAGCTTATGATGAACTTACGACTCGTATCGCCAACACGGTTCAGGAACGGCAGACTATATTGGATGAAATCATAGCACCAATTAAGCGAGAACTCGACAGGCTTGGAATACCGGCTGAAATTGAAGGACGAGTCAAAAGCGTTTCCAGTATTTATGTAAAGATTCACCAGCAACGCAAGCGATATGACGAAATATACGATTTACTGGCAATCAGAATAATTGTACCACATAAGTCGGAGTGCTACCGTGTTCTGGGGATTGTTCACGATATATATACCCCCGTAACCGAACACTTTACCGATTACATCGCGCTTCCGAAGTCGAATTTGTATCAATCTCTCCATACAAAAATTGTCGATCAGAACAAGCGGATAGTGGAGGTGCAGATACGAACTGAAGAGATGCACCAATTTGCCGAAAATGGATTTGCGGCGCATTGGAGGTACAAGGAAGGGCAAATTCAGCCCGGTGCCGACGACCGTCTGGAATGGATTCGCTCTTTAATGGAGATGCATCAGGAAGGGGCAGAGACTGGCGACTTCATGGAGTCGCTAAAAATCGATCTGGCTCAAGACGAAATATTTGTTTTTACTCCCAAGGGACGCCTTGTCCAACTTCCACAAGGCGCTACTGTTGTAGATTTCGCATTTGCAATTCACTCTGATATTGGACTGCATACGATTGGCGCCAAAGTTGGCGGAAAAATTGTTCCATTAAGCAAACAACTCGAATCGGGTGATGTTGTTGAAATATTAACCAGTCCCAAACAACGTCCTTCGGCAGAATGGCTGAAATTTATCCGCACCGCTCGGGCTCGATATCGCATAAAACGATGGTACAGAGACACCAGATACGATCAAGCACGCAATCTTGGCGAAGAAATGATAACCGCCGAACTCTCGCGCCTGAAACTTCAATCGGCAAATGGTGAGACTAACGAAATTGGTATAAGTTTTGGTTACAATGAAACAAGTGATTTTTATGCCGCTATCGGAGATGGCACACTAAGTCTTGGGCAAGTCATGCGCAAGCTTGTACCGAGGGTCGCAACTGATAAGGAAGGTGTTCTCAGCCGGATCATTCAAAGAGTTGGACGGGACAAAACGATCCGGGTTGGTGGTCTGGAGAATCTCGCATTATCCATTGGAGATTGTTGTAACCCTCTTCCCGGTGACCCGATTATCGGATTCCAGTCTATCGGCAGAGGCGTCGTAATCCATCGAACCGACTGCCGGAGAATTGGTTCACTTCTCGATGATGAGCGAAAAGTGATCTCCGTGGCTTGGGATGTCGAGAGGGACGACCGCTTCATTGCCAGAATTCAGATCGTGGCCGATGATAGACCCAATCTACTACTTGACGTCACGCAAATACTTGCCTTGCATAAGGTTAATATAGTTCGATTGTCGCTCCATATTGAAGATAAATTAGTCATTGGAGCTATGACTATGGAAGTGCGCAACTTACCACATCTGACCCGGGTTATAGGCAAGATTCACAGCATCAGAGGCGTGCTTAAAGCCGAACGAATGGACGAGGAACCAGAAGAGTTCGTCCTTGAATGAAATTTCGACTGCCAAACTGTCTGGCGCGTTGCTGGGAGTAGATTTTGGGTTAAAAAGAGTCGGCTTGGCTGTTTGCGACCCTGAAGGTCGGGTGGCAGTCGGAGCTGGACGCATCGAAGGTTCCAATGGCAAAGCGCTTATCTTAAAAATAGTCAAACAAGCACGAGACCGAGGCGTTGTCGGGATCGTTGTTGGGAAACCAACTTCGACACGTGGCAACGAAGACGTTACCGAAGGTGCGGCAAGGCTTGCTGAAGCACTTGTGAAATATGGCTTTAATGTTACGACGTGGTCTGAAGCATATACTACAGCAGAAGCGTTGACAGCACGCAAACATTTTGGCGGTAAAAAGAGTAGCGATAAAAGCTGGACAGATGAGGCCGCCGCGATTATCCTATTGCAAGATTATCTCGCGTGGGCAAGAGGGAAAAATGGCTGAAACAAAAAAATTACGACTTGGAATTATCGGAGCGGGCGGTATTTCTCAGGTTACCCACATACCGAATATACTCGCAGAAAAATCAGCCGAACTGGTCGCCATCAGCGACAGCAATACCGGGCGCGCCATTGCCGTTGCCGAAAGATTCGGGATTCCTGTATGGTTCGATGACGCTGAACAGATGCTCCGTCAAGTCGCGCTCGACGGCGTTATCATTTCGACGCCAACGATCAGCCACCCAGCGCTTGCGAGAATGGCTCTCGAAAGTGGTGTGGACGTAATGATCGAAAAGCCCTTCGCTCGAACGGTTGCCGAGGGGAAAACAATTGTCGAGGCGGCTGAAAAGAGCAACCGTCTTCTAATGGTGGCCATGAATCACCGTTTCCGTCCCGATACCCTTCATCTTCGCGAGGTTATCCTGAAACGTGAGATCGGTGAATTGACGATGGTGCGATCGGGCTGGTTGAAACAGCTTGGCGTTTGGGGTCGCCCGATGTGGTTTTCGGATCAAAGGCTCGCCGGAGGTGGTGTGCTGATGGATCTCGGAGTGCAGATGCTTGACCTCGTCTTTTTTCTAAACGATTTTCCTACTGCTATCGAAGTAACCGGATCAGTTGACGACAGAACGCTTGGTCTGGGAGTCGAAGATACAGCAACGGCCTATGTGCGGTTTGCCAATGATATGGTTCTACAGCTTGAGGTTTCCTGGGCAAATTGCGATGACCACGATAAAGCTTACACTTGGTGTTCTGGTACACGGGGAGCGGCGGCTTTAAATCCACTGCGCATTTCAAGAAGACAGAAAGACGAGATCGTAAAAGTAAAACTTCCCGGATTTGGAGATCCGGGGAAATTATATCGAAATTCTTTCCGGTTTGAAATCGCACATTTTATTCGGTGTATGCGAACACGCGAGCAACCAGGTTCATCAGGACAAGAGGCTCTGGCAGTACTGGAGGTTGTCGAAAAAATATATAAATCGGCCGGCCGTTGAAAAATAGTCCGGTGCCGAGTAGCCGCCTTCTCGCGGCGTCGGCAGGTGCCGCCATGGCCATTTCCTGCCCGCCAATTGATATGTATTTTCTCGGCTGGATAGGGTTGATTCCGCTCTTCCTTGCCCTTCGTGCGCCCAAACGGGGAGGATTTGGCGAGGGATTTATCGCCGGGATCATCTTTAATATCGGACTTCTTTACTGGCTTGCATTAAATATCGGGACTGATCTTTGGGTCGCCATAGTAACGATGTTGGCGTCTGCGTTCATTCTGGCATTCGGCTGGGGTTTAGGAGCATGGCTCTTCTGTCGGATGCGCGAGCGACTCGGGGAATGGGCTTGGGTAATTTTACCGTTTGGATGGACAGCTTGGGAAGGATGGCTTGGGTCTCTGGGATATATGGGGGAACTTGGATTTCCTTGGCCGTTGCTGGCTTTATCACAATCGGCATTTGACCCGCTCCTCCAGATTATGGAGTTCACTGGAGTCTGGGGGGTGACATTCTGGACTGCCGCGATAAATGTGACCGTTTTCCACGTCTGGCGAGGCGATACGAAAATGATTCGTCGTAAAGCTTTCATTATATTTGTAGCGCTTATTTTGTTACCCCCGCTTTCAGTCTGGCATGCGACGAGACATTATCGAAAGGATGCACAAATTGTAAGAGTGGCTGTCATACAGGGCAATATACAGCCTTTAGACAAGTGGACGATGGGGGCAGGTTACAGTATCATGGTTTACGACTCCCTGACCCGCCTCGCTGTCGAGCATGGCGTCGATCTGGCTGTGTGGCCAGAGACGGCTATTCCGGTCAACCTGCTTCATCAGAGTCATTATCGCGAACGAGTTATGAGGCTGGCTGATGAGACAGGAGCCGCGATAATAACTGGCGCCTCCGACCAAGTTCGCTCAGGCGATGCGTCCAGTCCCTTGAATGCGGCATTTTTGATTCTCCCTGGTCAAGGAGTTGTAGGAAAGTATGCAAAAAAACAGCTTGTTCCATTTGGCGAACGAGTTCCATTTCAATGGATAGCGCCCTCTTTGGGGGAATTGAATTTTGGTCAGGCAGAATTCTTGCAAGGTCCGCGTTGGACGGTTTTCAGCCAACCACTTAAAACAGACACTTTACGGTTTCCGGCTCTTATTTGTTTTGAATCCGCGTTTCCCGAACTAAGTCGCCAATTCGTCAATCGTAACGCCAACTTTCTGGTTACGATCTCGAATGATTCGTGGTACGGCTGGTCGTCTGAGCCTGCACAAATAGCGGCTCTCAGCCGCTTCCGGTCTATCGAAACCAGACGGGCGATGGCACGCGCATCGAATAGCGGAATATCGTTCGTCTGCGATCAGCTTGGCAGAGTGATTGCCAGAACTGAATTAAATCAAACCACCTGGGTTGGAGCTATTGTCCCACTCTGTGAGGATAAAACTCTATACGTGAAGTATGGAAACTGGTTGTTAATGATAGCATTCACGGTCTATGGAACCGCGTTGGGAGTTGCCGCGTTCAGTAAACATAGGAACAGTAATGTTTAGATGGATTCTGACTGTAATTCCGGTCGTTTTATTAACATCTTCAACTGGTATAACTGGGAATTATGAGCCCCAGCGCTTAGTATATTCGTTTCGCATGTTCGATATGATACAGTCAATCGAGACGGTAAACCGAAGCGTTAGCAATTCTCTTGTTGTCGGATGTCCTCACCCGACGGCTCCGTTAGTTTCGTCGCAGGGTGAGGACACCCTGCGACAGCGATTGGCCTTCTTGTCGCAGAGTGAGGACACCCTGCGACAGCGATTCCTGATTCGTTGGGGAGTACCTGTCGGCGTCACACTTGGCGCCTGCGTTTTGATTTACACTGTTTATTCCGTGAGAGGTCGTTGATTATCAATATATTCACCAAATGGTTGCTTCCACTTATAGCAATTGGTTTCATAACGGGTTGCGCCAAGCAAGCCGATATCACTACCATGGAACCGGACGCGGCTTATCGCTATCTCGAACACAAATATGAAAAAGCTGACTATCTGGCGGCAGTAGATGGCTTCGATTATTATACGTTGAACTACTCCGGATCGTCCTTGGTTGACTCGGCTCAATTCCTGTTGGCGATGTCCCACTTCAAACTGAAGGAATACCTTCTTGCGGCGGACGCCTTCAATGAGCTTGTACGTCGGTTTCCCCGCAGTTCTCTCGTTGCCGAAGCCATGTTTCAAGCGGGTTTTTCTTATTGGAAACTTTCACCGAAATACGCTCTTGACCAGGAATACACTCTCAAGGCTATCGACGCTCTACAGGGCTTTATCGACTACTTTCCCGAGCGATCAAGCCGGGTCAGGGATGCGCAAGAATTGATAGGGCAGTGCCGGGCCAAGCTTGCGCACAAGGAGTATTCAAGCGGTATTATCTATATCAAAACCAAAGATTACCGCTCAGCAGAAATTTATCTCAAGAGCGTTTTGGAACAGTACTATGATTCTGAGTGGGCCGCGGAAGCCGCTTACTGGCTGGCTTATGTTCAAGCAGAAGATGAGCGTCCCGCTGAGGCGATCCAGTCGTATCGTGATTTCATTCAAAAATACCCAGACCATCACCTTCGTATTCAAGCCGAAGGAGATCTGAAAAAGCTCACTACAAATCCGTCAGTTGGAGGCTGATGCCGCAGTCGGCTCGCAAAATCGGTCTCTTCGGGGGGAGTTTCGACCCTCCTCATAATGGTCACATTATTTGTGCCAAAGCCGCCGCGGACAGTCTCGGAATAGAAAAAATTCTGGTCATCCCCGCCGCTGTTCAACCGCTTAAACCTGAAGGTGCTTCCGCCTCAATCGAAACGCGTTTGCGGATGGTAAAGGCGACTTTTGCAGGCGACCCGATCTTTGAAATCTGCACTCTGGAATTGGATCGCGGCGGCAAGAGCTATACCGTCGATACCATTCGGGATCTACAGAAAATTTACAAAGTCCCCGAATTTGAGCTTGTCCTGATTCTGGGTGCCGACACACTTGCCGACATACCGAATTGGCGTGAACCAGACGAGGTTTTTCGTCTAACAACGGTCGCCTCGATGGTGCGAAAAGGAAGAGCCATGCCGACATTCCCTTCGACATGGCAGGTGAAACTCATTGAGCTTGATACGCCTCAGATCGATATTTCATCGAGCGAAATCAGGCAAAGAATTGCCTCAGGTAGATCTATCGGCGGATTTGTCCCACGAGAAGTCGAACGAATTATCATAACAGAATCGCTCTACATTATACACAAGATTACAAGAGCAACTTGAATGCTTGACTTGGTTTGGAATGGGTCGTATCTTAGTATTTCAAGGTCATCAGCGCAAAGGTAATAAACATAACAACGAAGACAGCTTCAGCTCCTGGTGGCCCCGGAATATTGGGACGCATTTGGGATCTGCTTAATTCAATGAAATTTGCCGTTTGGATTCTTGTCCTTGCGGCCGCTCTTTCGCTTCTCGCGCTTTTAGCGGGTGAATTATTGCCAAAAAGCGCTAACGAATCTTTGTTCTTTAAGCTTTTGGGTTTGGAAGATCCTTTCCGATCCTGGTGGTTCCGTCTGATGCTGGGGGTTATGGCTCTTAGCCTGCTCGTCTGCATCATCGAACGAGCGCCGATGCTGATCCGGCAAGCTTTCATGCGGACATTCCGCAACGATCCATCCCAACTGGGTGGAATGCCGTTATACTCCAAGTTGACTCTCTCGGGAGGCGATGCCAAAGCCAGTCAGTTCTTACGAAAGCTGGGATTTTCCGTCGTGAGGAACGAGGTCGATGGGAAGATCATATTCTCGGGTATAAAAGGAGGGCTGTCGCGTTTTGGACCAGTCTTTAGCCATATTGGGATGCTATTATTGATCCTCGGCGGGCTTATAGCCAGTCTTACTACCTACAAAATGCACGTCGTTGGCGCTCCCGGAGAAATTGTCGAACAACCGGAGTGGGGGTTCCGTCTAAAGATCGATGACTTCCGTATTATATATTACCCAGTAGGTCTTAATCTCTGGGTAGAGGTTCCCGGTGGACGACGAGGCAAAGTGGAATTGGTAAAGGGAGACTCCGCAAAGGTTGTCTTTGGAGCGCCTCCCAACGCCCAATATAATTGGATGAAGAAATCCGATCTTAAGACGGACTTCGTGATATCCGACGAAGGCGGCACGATGCCGTATCAAGGGAATATCAAGAGTTATATGAGTTCAGTTACAGTCCTTGAGGGTGAGCGCGAACTCTATAAGAAGGAGATCGAAGTCAACAGCCCGTTGCGGGAACGCGGATTTAGATTCTATCAAACAAGTTTTCAGCCACGAGCTTCCAGCGTTAGCGTAGATACAGTCGTCCTTCATTGTGAGGGCGAGGGCGGACATAGCGATCTTCGCCTGAAAGTCGGAGCAGATCCGGTGGAACTTCCATCTGGAGGTTATTCGGTCAAGGTACTTCAGTTCTTTAGTGACTTTAAACTTGATGAGCAGTTCAAGGCTTTTTCCGCCTCTTCTGCGATGAATAATCCAGCCGCCCGCGTAGAATTGTATCAGGCCGGGGCGTTAGTTGGCGCAACTTGGGTGTTTGCCAGATCCGATGCGCACATGGGAGCCAAACTTCCAATTACTTTCAGTCTTGTAGATGTTGCAGGTTCCCACCAGAGTCAAGGTGAATATGCAACGGTTTTGGAGGTCAAAAAAGATAGTGGGCGACCAATCGTCTGGGCTGGTTTTTTTGTAATGACGATTGGATTGCTTCTGACTTATATGACCAGCCAAAAGCAAGCCTGGGGGATCGTAGTGAAAAGGGGGGATGGTCGGGATGACGTCTATCTTGCCGCGGCCAGTCAGCGCGACGCAGAGCATTTCCGGGGAATCTGGGATGAACGCATCGCGAGGCTGAAGCAGGAATAGCGTAGAAAAAGGGAATGTCCGTCACCACGGACAATCCGTCGTTATTTAGTTAAATTATAGTGCACGTGCCAAGGATTAGCCTAATGGGACAGTTCTCGATGGCTCGTGCCGTCTTCGTTTCAATCAAGATTTCAGGAGAAATGATGAAGCATGCAATAGTTTTCATGCTGGCAGGCCTGTTAGCCCTCGGGGCAATACCGTCGTATGGAAAAAACATTCAACAGGGTCTTTCGGCCTCTCTGATTCCCGAGGCAGTTCCATTTTCGATGGATGATGAACCCATCGCGGGTGGACCGGTCCGAGATCCAGCAGGTGATGATTGGATCATTTATGACGACGGTTCCGGTCCCTTCTATTTTGCCGCGCCACGACTCTACGCACGCACGATTTTCGCTCCCAACACGGAGTTTCAACTTCAGGCTGTGCGAGTCTGTCCGGGCAATTGGAATAACTCCAACGCCCCCTTCAATGTCTATGTGTACCGTGAGAACCAGCAGAGTCACAACCTTGTAGGCAACCCGGTGTTTACTGCAAGGCTCAACGCACTTCCCGAGTGGCAACAGGGAATTGACCCCAACTGGCAGTTATTCGAGTTTGAGGAAAATGCGTATATTCATTTTGACGCTGGCGAGAGCTTCAGTATCATATATGGACTCTGCCCCGGTGGTGACCAAAATCAGCAGGGAACAGGTTTCTGGCCCATCGTCGATGGCGCCACTGAAGTTCGTCGCAGTTATGTCGCACAAGTTGCGCAAGGCGCCGCGCCACCTGCCAACCACGCGCAGTCGTGGGCTGGCAACCAGCTTGGCAACGACCTGTTGATCCGTGCTAACGGAACATATCTTGCCGATTTTGTCGATGTCGGCGTACTCGAAATCTTCAATGGTGACCCGGAGGAACCGCTTACCGGCCAGTACTTAATGTATCCCAACACTCAACAGGCTTTCAAAGCTCAAGTATTGAATGCCGGCGCCGACGTCGATGTATTTACCATCAACTTCGCCGCGGCTGATCTTGAAGGCAATGTCGTGTGGAACTTTGATCAGGTAGTCGAGAATTTCGCTGGTGGTGACACCATCGTAGTTGCCTGCGAAGAACCATGGTCGAGCGAAACACCCGGTCATTACCGCATTTATGCCACCACTCAGGCCGGTGACGACTCGAACTCTGACAACGATCAGGCGAGTCTCGATCAGATTGTATTCGATCCAACTAATGACGCGGATGCTTGGATCGGTTTTGTTGACAACGAACTTGAATCTTCCACCTCAGGTGAGCCCGGCACTATAGGCTGGGCGACGATGTTTGGCCACCCCGGCGGTGATGATCTTCTTTGGTTGACCGGATACCGCTGTTCAGTCGAACCCGCTGACGCCAACGAATACGAGATTGTCTTCCTCGTCGCCAAAATAGACCTTGCCGCTCGTCAGTTGACGACTCTTTTGACTGACACTCTTTACAGCGATAACAGTGGAAATATCCAGTGGGTAGGTCGCGATCTCGATCGCGAAGAGTACGTCACATTCGGTCCTAATGAAGCTGTTATGGTTACCTATATCTCAGCCGCCGGCGTGCGTATTTCTGTTGACGGTACTCCGCCGATTGCTGGAGTTAATAACCACATGCCTTCCTCGATGATGATCACCTTCGATGGCGGCGGTGGATATCAGGGAGCCGGTTCTGGCGATTACCCGGTCGAAATCAAGCTTGGAGTTTCATCCGATCTACCGGATGGTGCACATTTGAAGATCATTCCTGATACGCTTGATTTCGGTGAAGTTACCATTGGCCAAGACCACGTCATTGCGGCGAAATTTATCGCAAGAGGAACCGACACGATTCGCGTCACCAACATCCAAATTCCGCCTGGTGCACGTAACTTCGTGCGTCTCAGCCAGCAACAATTCACTCTTGCTTCTGCCGAGACCACTACCGTTAATGTTACTTTCCGAGCCGATGTCGATACTACAATTTCGACACAGCTTTTAGTTTCGAGTAACGATGCGAATCGACGCCAAATTTTCTGGCGTCTTATTGCCCGTGCAACGTTATCTGTCAACGAGCACGTTCGGCCAGGACTACCAGGTGAGTATGTTCTCAACCAGAACTACCCGAATCCGTTCAATCCGACCACGAATATAGGTTTCGCACTCGTCAAAGCCGGCGAAGTCACATTCGGAGTTTATGATATGAATGGTCGTCAGGTGAGCGAACTCTACAACGGTCGTCTCGACGCTGGATACCACTCGTTTGATTTTGATGCATCGAATCTTCCGGCTGGAATTTACACTTATAGACTCTCTTCCGATGAGTTCTCAAGTGTTAAGAAGATGGTCTTAATGAAGTAAGTTTGCGTAGGTTAACCGTCACGGTTGACGGCTGATAACTAAGAGAGACCGGTCGTGCAGGCTTATGTAGCCAACGGCCGGTCTCTCTTGTTTTCGTATCAAATTGTATTCAAAGATATCAAATATTATGGCGCTGAATATGTCAAAACAACCGGTCCATGGAAGTTTAGAGCAAAGCTTACCTTACAACGATAATTGGGAAGTAAAAAGAAATAAACTTGTCGGGGAGCTTAAAAACGATTCTCAACTGAGCGATGCGAAGGTTTTAAACTCCATCGGCCAAGTACCCCGACATCTTTTCGTCCCCAAAGCAGTGCTATCACGCGCTTATGAGGATAATGCTCTTCCTATCGGCAAAGGACAGTCTATCTCGCAACCATTCGTTGTTGCCTACATGATTCAGGCACTCGGATTGAAATCAACCGACCGGGTTCTCGAAATTGGCGCCGGGTCCGGTTACAATGCCGCCGTTATGAGCTTGATCGTCGAAGAAGTCTTCACGGTCGAAATAGTCCCCGAGCTTGGTAAAACTGCGGCGAGTCTTTTAGAGGGGCTTGGGTATGCCAATATCCATGTCAGGATTGGTGATGGTTATCGGGGATGGCAAGAGGAGGCTCCCTTCGACGCGGTGATCCTGACTGCGGCGCCAGAAGAAATCCCGCAACCATTGATCGACCAACTTGCCAATGGGGGAAGATTGATTGCTCCGGTTGGAGAACGCATGCAGAAGCTTGTATTGATAGAAAAAAATAAGCAGGAAAAGATCAGTCAGCGAAACTTGATCCCAGTGGTTTTTGTTCCGATGACGGGGGAGGCAGAGAAATGAAGTGTGTAGTTCAACGAGTTTCTTCTGCATCGGTAACTGTGGAAAACCAGGAGGTCTCGGCGATTGGGAAGGGGTTCCTGTTGCTGGTTGGCTTTACGCATACCGATAGCGAGGAGGCGCTTGGCTGGATGGCTCGCAAGGTGGCGACGTTGCGGATATTCGAGGATAGCGATGGGAAGATGAATTGTTCGCTAATGGAAGCCGGTGGTGAGATGCTCGTTGTATCTCAATTCACGCTCTACGCTTATGTTGCCAAGGGTCGTCGTCCGGCTTTTACCAGCGCGGCGCCGCCAGAGCTTGCAGACAAGCTATATGTAAGGTTCTGCCAATTATTAGAGAATGAAGGTGTGACTGTCAAGCGAGGTATCTTCCGCGCCAAGATGAAGGTCGTTCTTGTCAACGACGGGCCGGTGACGATAGTGGTCGAATCGCCTGCTTGACTTTTGAAATTATTTGCACTAACTTGATTTAAGTCCTCGATAAATCATCTTGGAGGGCGGGATTAATCCCTCCCCTCCAAGCGCGCCAAACACCGGAGTTGAACCATGAAACCCACCACAATAGCCTTTCGGCTATGCTTTTTCACTCTGCTTCTACTCTTTGCCTGCACCGAGAAGAACTACATCACCAATGCTCCTCCGGTAATCCCTGACCTGCGCCCGCCGCTGGTCGAATGGGTCTCAGTCACTTCGACAGACAGTATTGCCGATTTTAATCGGCACTACTTTACTGCTTCCGACACCGTCACCCTGACCGTCTCCGCCTCCGACCAGTCCGGCATCGACTCCGTTAAACTCTACATCAATGGCTTTTTCCACTTTGGCTTGTATGGCGACAGCAGTACTGTCGACAATTGTCGACAGTACCAATTCGTATGGCCCACCCTATCCGACTCCGACGGCACGTACAGCCTTGAAGCCCGCGCCTGGGACAAGGCTGGCAACGTCGGCGAGACGCCCACGCTACTGGTTCGCGTCTCGAATACGACCCCGCCACCGCCGCCGGATCGGACTCCGCCGGTAATCCGCTGGATTTCTCCGACCCCCGGAAGCACGATCAGAGATACTGTTGCGCTTGAGTTTGAAGTGGCAGATAGTAGCCGTATGGACAGTATATTAGTGTTTATCGATGGGAAAGTGGCTTGGATACTTGCGGAAGCATCAGATTCAAATTATACTATACAAATGAATAGTTGGCGGTGGGTAAACGGCACTAAGATTCTTGAGGTAAGGGCATACGACGCGGCGGGGAATATCGGGATCGGGAATCCGGTCGGAGTGACCATCGACAACCACCGGGTGATCTGGGTTCCGGATGACTATGAGACGATACAAGGGGCGATCAATGCGAGCATTGACGGCGATACAGTCAGGGTAAGGGCAGGAACTTATTACGAAGGGTTGCGTTTAATTGGAAAGAACATTTGGTTGGAAAGCGAAGATGGACCGGAAGTCACGACTGTTGAGCCGACCAGTGGATTCGGAATTCTGGTTTCTGGATCTTCTGATAGCACAACTAGGGTAATACGCGGCTTTACCATAAGAAATGGTTCGGATGGGATACAAATACGACATTCAGCTAATATCTTATTTTGTAATAATATAGTCTATAATAGTGGGAGCGACAATTTTACTACCGGATCCGAGCTGAATGCCTCTGCCGTCTTTAACAACGTTTTCGATGGAAGTGCCAGCACAAGTATCACCCTTTACATCTTTGTTGGAAGTTTCTACAATAATGTAGTTATAAATAGCGCTCAGGTTGCTCTTTGGAATGCCTATTTGTACGAAAATTCCGCCTACCTTGACTATAATCTCGTTTATAGTTACGAGCGGCTTACGAATGATCCGCCTCTCGAATTAGGTCCGAATAATGTGATAGACGTTCAGCCAAGCTTTATAGTTGGGACATACCAGCCGGCTCCATTATCACCGCTAATCAACGCAGGCAATCAAGCAATTCAAGATAGAGATGGCACAAGATCTGACATAGGCGCATACGGCGGGCCCTATGCTTACTAACAATCGCCGCGATTCCAACTATTCAGAAAGGGCACATCATGCCTAACACACCAGTATGGGGAAATGACACTGAAACTCAAGCGGGAGATCAGGACCTGATTACGGTAGAAGAATCAGGATCGGTTATTCTCGTCAACGACGTCAACAACGCAAATGACGCCAAGATCGCAGCACACTTCATCAACAGCAGTACGAATGCGAATGCGCGGGCACTGAAAGTAGAAGGCAAATCGGAATTTTGTGGAGAGGTGCTGATCAGTTGCGTAGCCCTCCGTTAGCTATCGGACGCCACCGTTTCTGATGATTCAATCGATCATGCACAAAGTCACAAATCGATCACGCTGGAAACGTCTGTCAGGAAGGCGTTGTGATGATTTGGTGACGCATTGATCGATCTTTTAGGTACCCCCCTTAACAGGCCGGGTCGTCCTGTCCTACTCACCGACAACCGGGCATTCAGCACTCCGCCTTCAACTTCAATCGCTTGGCTTGCCCCCCTGCGGCTTTCGATACCGCTTTCTCAAGTGATCCTTTTATGTCCCCGGCGTCGATCCAATGTATATCAAGCAGTCCACCACGCCTTACACCGTTCTTAAGATAGTTGATTTCGTCGAGGCAGAGGCTCCAGCCCTCAAACCACCTCAGTAACTCCCTTCTTTCCTTCTCCTCTCCACTAAATACAACCAATAAATCTATATCGGAATCCAGTCCTGCCGTGCCATTTTGTACATTTCCAATGAGGAAAATATCCATCAGTCCCATCTCTCCCGCCGAAAGCGATGCGGCGATACGCTCTGCCATCTCCATCCTCCACCGCCAGTGATTCTCTGCTTCCCGAGGAATACGAATTTGAGGCTTTCTGATGGGTTTGTGATTAGCTTTGCCGCTTGGCACAGTAAGGATCGCGGCGGCCTCATCCAATTCACCATTCATATAGACTTCCAGTATCTTCCCGCCGGTAGATTCTGGTATATTTATCACTCTAATTACCTCATCAAAAGCCTTGGATTCTGGAATAATATCGCCGATAACGTTTGATGAATTGAGCAGGAATGTCTCATTGAAAACGATACCCTTGTCGTCCGGATATAGAGGAAGATAACGAATTTCTGATTCGACCAGATCTTGAAAAAAATGGGTTCCAAAGGAGAGATCTGGTACATAATTTCCCTTTTTCCGGGCAACTTCGATCAACATCGCCGTATTGCTGATGTCGGCGTAAGTAACTGATACACCAAGGCCGATGTCGCCACGACTCCCCCAGCGTCCCGGCCCGATGAGGATGAACTGTCTTCTGGGCAACGCCTTATTCAAAGCGCCGATGATGCGTCCCACTTCGACCATACTCGCTTTATCCGGCAAGTTTGTGTAGGCGCTCGGAACGATGTAAACGAGGTGAGTAATATCGTGTACCCAACCGTTTGAGACATACTTTTTCGCGGTGAACATTACTTGCTCAGGTGGAGTGTTGAACGGTATAACAGCAGGTTCCGACTCTTGGGCGAAAACCTGGGCTCGACACTGCAACAGAAAAAAAGACGTCCCGTCTGATGCAAATTCGATATCTACTGGAGTCATCAACCGTTCGCGCAAAAGACGGGTCATAGTGACGACGCGCTCGACAAATTTCGATTTGGTTATCAGTCCTTCGAAGGTGACGTAAGGTTCTTCTGCTTCCAAATCTGTTGAGAGAGGGGACGGGGGGGTAAACCGATCGTCCCTGTAAAGGGAGATTATCTGTGTAAATCGTGGAATATCACTTCCATATTTACACAAAAATGGTTTGATAGGAATCGTTTCGAATCTATTTAATTTCAAGTTGATCAGATCGATTTTGTTCGGGGCATATCGAAGAATTTCCTCTGCCATCATGTTGATTCGTAATTTTGGTTGTCCGGGCGCAAACATGATCGGATAGTCGTCACCAAGTCTGTCCACTGCACGAGTCCCAAGGCCGGGCACCATTCTAACCAAGCCGTCCTCGCGCTTGATACGAGGCGACCAGCGGAATTCATTGTGTGAGAAGATGACTCCCGCATAAGTCGGAAGATAATAGTGACCTACTTGTGTACCAACAACTTCCTGAATAATGATACCCATTTCCTCATGAAAGTCAAGTAATCCTCTTTCAGAGCGATACTCAATTGGATCGGGTCCAAAAAGAGAAGCATAAACTTCAGCGATGGCGTCTAAAAGGGCGGCCAATCGCTCGTCGAAACTTCCTTGATTTGCTAAAAAGAGGCTTTTATATTTTCCTGAAAATGAAGAATTTCGACGATCTTCGAGTAAACTGGAACTTCTGACGACAAGCGGAGTTTCGCCAAAATCATTTAACGCAGTTTTCAACCCCTCAACGATAATCGGTGGGAAGTGCGAACTCTTAAATAGTTGAACGATGTGATCGTATTCGGCACGTACTTGCCAGATTTCTTTGTACTTCTGTTCAACGATCTCTTCGAGATTATTGTAATTAATAAATTCCAGAGAGGTATCAGAGGCAACGTACCATGTTTTAGGGATGCGTACCGGAAGCACTTCTTCACTTTCTGAGCTGGTTCTGGTTAGCGCCATGGCCGCGATGAACATTCCGGCAGTTTTACCTCCCAGCTTGCCGTGGCTGTCTGGCAGAGCAATGGTTCTTTGCAACAGATCATAGAAGTCGTGAATTCGCACGAATTCCTTGGCTGTATTGATGTATTCCAGCTCGTCGGTCAGAAATCGTCTGATCAAATCGCACTTGAGGCCGGTTTGGATAAAGGGGGATAGCTCCATTCCATCATTAGTAAATTGAATATATTGACTTAGCGCTTCCTTAGCTTCTTCAAAAGTGGCGACGCGATCAGAGAGTGTTCTGAGTAAAAATGCGCTCCGGTCTTCCTGGAGCCATTTTTCCAAACTCTCCATAAGAAGTTTGCCACCTAAGGTTGCATTTGCGAGCTCAAACACTTCGTTGCCCAATTGCATCTCATCGACGCCGTCAACAATTTGGCGTGGTCGATTATCTGAAAAACGTAATGTAGTAGTAGTGTTTCCGTCGAGTTGGTTCTGAAGATTGGTAGCCTGAATTACGCCGACTCTTCTCAATTGAATAATCATTTTCCGAACGATCCTGCGGTAAAGTTTCGGATTTTGCTCGCGCAGATCATCCAGCAACGACTGCCAATTACCAGTTTTCAGGGTATTGAGGTTTCTGGGAAGAATGTTATCAGTCATTGATGATGCCGTCTGTGTGATTATTGATCGCTACCTGCAGGTATAAGATACATACTGAATTTGAAATAACAAAAACAAGTTGGGGCGGTTCGATTGAGCCGCCCCAACAAGTTATGCATCCCTATAGACGAAAAGATTAAACCCAGCCGCGATCTCGGCAGGCAGAAGCGACTCTATTTACCGAGATGACGTAGGCGGCGTCCCGCATATAGAGTTTCTTCCTGACTGCGAGGTCACTGACAGCATGGAACGCGGAAGTCATTTTCTGGTCGAGCTTGGCAAGAACCTCTTCTTTTTCCCAGTAGTAGTTCATGTTGCATTGCACTTGCTCGAAATAACTGCAAGTGACGCCGCCAGCATTGGCGAGAAAATCCGGGATCAAGAAAATGCCACGCTCTTGAAGCACTTTGTCGGCTTCGGGAGTAGTGGGACCATTTGCGCCTTCAGCGACAATTTTTACTTTGGCGCTGATCTTCTTCACTGAGTCTCCAGTCACCTGATTTTCGATTGCGGCAGGGAAAAGAATATCGACGTCTTGCTCAATCCACGCGTCGCCAGATAAGATTTCGTATCCTGCTGACTTTGCCTTCGCTTTATCGATTCCGCCGAACTTGTCGGTAATATTCTGCAATTCAGGAAGATCAACTCCGCTTAATTTACGGAAAGTATAGGAGACTTGGTCGTGCTGATCCCAACAGGAGACGCAGATTACTTTGCCGCCAAGCTTGTGATAAAGTTCGATGGCGTATTGAGCCACATTACCGAAGCCCTGAACTGAACCGGTGGTATTCTCAGGTTTCATGTTTAGTTGCTTCAGCGCCTCGCGGACAGTGAAGATGACTCCGTAGCCCGTGGCTTCGGTTCGTCCAAGCGATCCACCCATTCCGACCGGCTTGCCGGTGATGAAACCCGGATATTTGGCGCCATGGATGACTTCGAACTCGTCGAGCATCCAGAGCATGTGTTGAGCGTTTGTCATTACGTCGGGGGCAGGCACGTCACGAAGAGGGCCGACGTCTCGAGCAAGTTGACGAATCCAGCCGCGGCAGATGAGTTCCTGCTCACGCATGGAGAGCGAATGAGGGTCGCAGATGACGCCGCCCTTGCCACCGCCGAGAGGGATATCGACGACGGCGCACTTCCACGTCATCCACATCGAGAGGGCACGGACGGTGTCGATAGTCTCGTGAGGATGGAAGCGGATACCGCCTTTGGAAGGACCGCGGGCGTCGTTATGTTGAACGCGGAAGCCTTTAAATACACGGACGTTACCATCGTCCATACGGACGGGAATGGAGAAATGATATTCGCGAAGCGGGTTACGAAGCAAGTCGCGGGTGCCTTGTTCGAGGCCGAGAATTTCTGCGACATGATCGAACTGGGTTTGAGCCATTTCAAACGGGTTGAAGGCTTTCTTATCCATAGCCTGAGTATTCCTTTGTAATTCGCGCGGCGCCGTGGCGGCCGCATATTATTGACTCCTCAATGAAGCCACAGCGTTGCGGAGCGGATATTTTCGCTCTTTCTGAGGTTGTGAAAACATTATTTAATTTATTGGGGAAAAGGCGGCAAATCAAGGCGAAAGACTGAGAATGGTAGGTGGTCGGAAAGAATCAGGAGGCGGGGACTACGTTCCCGTCCGCGTACGACAAGCGTCCTCGCTTGTCAATTTTTGGGGAGAGGCGACATTCGGGACGCGTTCTTTGTGGAAATTAGCCCCGAAAATAATTTTTGAAATTTCTTGTGAGGTATTGACTTTTGATTCCAGTGGCTTATATTATAGATGTGCTTTGGTTTTTAAGCCTCTACTATTCATGGATAACTCATCGGTCACCGAGTTCGGCTGACCATTACAATAAATCACGTACGTATCATTAGTGAGGTTTCCCATGTTTGTTATGAAATCA
>CAYHEC010000048.1:0-20596 GCA_964355675.1 uncultured Caldithrix sp. | reverse complement strand
CCCCCTCCAAGAGGATCAAATCTCTACTCGAACGAATAAATCAACGAACTCTTTCTGTCCGCTCGACTCCACGTAGGATAAGCGTCTCGCTTGTCTTTCAGTTATGCTGTCAAGCGGGACGCTTAACCTACGCGCTTTGGTTGTTTTCAGCAACCCCCAAATTTGTATTCAATATGCACATTACGGAGACTGAATGAACGATAATCCTGGTATTCAATCGCAGGATAACAATCGACCACCTATCGACTGGATGTCAAAACGAATCGCTCCACACTGGTCGCTGTTAGTTGCGGCTCTGGTTACATGGGCGTTTCTGCTCGACATGATCCGACCAATCCTCAGCCCACTACTGATGTCGGTGGCAATTCTCATTTTGCTTTATCCATCACGTCGGATTAGGGCTATCAAACCATTGCTGTTTCTGGCAATGGTGACGGCGTCTATTTCTATATGGTGGCGGCTTTCGTCGCTCTTAACACCGTTTATTATTGCCTTTTTTCTCGCCTATGCATTTGAGCCTGTCATCGAGAGGGCAGAAAAAATGCACATCCCAAGACTAGTCGCAGTTCTGGTGCTGATGTTTGGATTGACGGGCGTCTTGGTTGTAACCGGGATATTGGTGTTTCCGAAGCTATTGGAAGAAGTTGGTGCTTTGGCGATGGCCGTTCCCGATTGGATAACACTTATCCGACTATGGACAACTGATGAGTTACTGCCATGGGCGGCAAAGATGAACATTCCGACGGATCAAATCTGGCGGGAAGTTCAGCCACGCCTACCGTCGATATTCAAGACTTTGATGGGAGGATTGGCGGAATGGGGCGCGCAGGCCGCTTCAGGCGCGATGTCACTTTTAACGGGTCTTGCAAATCTTATCTTGATTCCGGTTCTGACAATCTATTTCATGAACGACTTCCTCAAATTAAGGAGTTGGACATATCGCATTTTCCCGGACAACTTTAAGGAAGACGCCCTCAAAGCATATCACCAACTCAATGAATCAATCTCGGCGTTTGTCAGGGGCCAGTTGCTCGTCTGCCTGTTTCTTGCAACCTGGATCGGCGGAGGGCTTGCTATTTTCGTCCATTTGCCCTATTCCATCCTTATTGGAGCCGCCGCCGGGTTACTGAACCTGATTCCCTATGTTGGTACGACAACCGCTCTGGTCGTAACGATAGCCGTTTCGATGTTTCAAGAGAATCCAATCATGACCGCCGTGAAAGCACTGATAATCTTCACCTCTGGTCAAACGCTTGAGGCAAACCTGCTTACGCCGCGAATTGTCGGCGACAAGGTAGGGCTTCACCCTATCGTGGTGATTTTCATCGTTTTGCTTTTTGCAACTTATTTTGGGTTGGTGGGAATGCTGGTTGCGATACCGGTAGGGGCGGCGGCAAAAGTTTTATGGTTGATATGGCAGGAAAGACAAAGAAGAAATGCGGCGAACTTTCTTTCATCAGCTTCAGAAACTTGATTTGTCATAATAAAATGACTAAATTATTCGGCTATTGATGCGATTCAATTTCTTTACTTACAACCATGACAATGATTCTATTGAATTGCGATTACAGAACTATTAACAGTGACTAAATGAGTTTAAAACAAATCCTCATCGTCGAAGATGAGGAAATCGCTCGAGATGTTCTAATTCAGGCAATTGAAACGCTTGGTTACGGAGCAATTGGAGCGATTAACGGACGGCATGCGCTTGAACAACTCGCCCAACATCAAATTGATCTGGTACTTACCGACATTTACATGCCTGAACTAAACGGCCTCGAACTGTTGCGCCAACTTCGCGATGATGGAAACGAAATTCCTGTCATCCTTATTACTGGATTCGATGCAGAAGAAGCCAAACAGGTCGCGGAGGACTGTCATGCGGCCGCACTCTTATTGAAGCCGTTTCGTCTGCTTCAATTAAAGGATTTGCTCGACGGCATTTTCGCTTCGGTCAAATCGTAACTACAGACTGATTTCCCCAAGCGCGACGCCCAATCTCCCGTTTGATTCCGCCAACAGCTCGTTTGCTTCCCCACAGCTAATTGATTTAATTTGCATCAGAAGAGCAATTTTCACCGAGCCATCGGCTTTCCTGACCAAATCCAACGCCTCTTCCCGCCCCAATCCAGTCAAATTTGTCACAATCCGCGCCGCTCGGTCCATTAGCTTATCGTTCGTCGCCTTCAATTCGACCATTAAATTTTGATAAACCCGCCCTGTTTGAACCATTAATGTCGTCGAAATGGTGTTCAATGCCATTTTTGTAGCCGTTCCAGCCTTCATGCGCGTCGATCCGGTAAGCACCTCTGGACCGGTTTCGATGAGAATTAAGTAATCAACATCGGGTGGATTTAATACCGTCGAACAGTATAGAAATCCTGTCAACGGTTTGGGCCTTAATTGTTGCGCGTACCTTAACGCTCCCAACACATAGGGCGTTGTGCCTCCTGAAGCAATCCCCAGCAGAGTATCGGTTCCTTTCAGCGCAAGGCACTCTAATTCAGTGATCGAACCGTCCGCGGCGTCTTCTTTACCTTCGCTCGACCTTTTCAGTGCCGCATCACCACCGGCGATAATCCCGATAATTCTACCCGGTTCGATCTGAAACGTCGGTGGAGCCTCCGATGCGTCAAGCACACCAAGTCTTCCCGACGTCCCTGCCCCTATGGTGATCAGCCTGCCACCTGCTTCAAACCGAGGCACCAACGCCTCAATGAATGATACCAGAGAGGCTTTTGCCGCTGAAAGAGCGTCGAACACGGCACGATCTTCATGCTGTATTCTTGAAACACAATCCGTTACGGAGAGTAAATGAAGATCCATCGTGCGAGGATTACGTTGCTCAGTAAGGAGATGCGAGCGATCTGGAGGTGATTGACTCAACTGATATTTATCTTCGATTTAACTTAGCGGGACATTGTATCGACAACTGAGATTGTCACACGGGCTTTTCATTCCGACGAAAGCCGGAATCCAGTGTAATCAACGGTTTGCCTGAATACCGGCTTTACAAACCATCCGAGAATGCGAGAATATGTGTCGCAGGGTGTCATCACCCTGCGAAAATATTGTAAATTACCATCTTTGCTACAGGGTGAGGACACCCTGTAGCAAAGAAACTCGGAGACCCATCACTTCGATCAGGGTGACTCCGAATTACAACCCAGCATTTCGATACCTTCAACTTTCAACTTTCTACTTTCTACTTTCTACTTTCTACTTTCAACTCTCCTTTGGTCTGCCGAACACGATACCAATCTGCTCGGCCGCCTTTACCATCTGCCCGTTCGGATCGACAAGCTTGAGCTTCCCAACTGCTTCTTCTATTTCTACAGACGCGATATCACGTCCTCTAAGGCATGCCATATACCCGAATTTTCCCTCGGCAATCAGGTTCGTTGCGGCGACGCCGTAACGTGTCGCAAGGTTCCGGTCGAATGAATTCGGCGAACCTCCACGTTGAAGGTGGCCGAGAACTGTCACGCGCGATTCGATCCCTGTCAATTCCTGAATCTGCGCCGCAACTTCCATCCCAATACCACCCAAACGAACGTTTTGGTAAGCGGCATTTGCACCTTCCAGAATGACACGCTCACCATCGAGTGGCTTGGCGCCCTCCGCTACAACGATCATCGAAAATCTCCGCCCGGTAAGTTGACGCTCTTTGATCTTATTGGCAACTCTCTTAATATCATAAGGAATCTCTGGAATAAGAATAACATCGACAGCTCCGGCCATTCCTGACTCGAGCGCAATCCAACCAGCGTCTCGACCCATCACTTCGACAACCATAACCCGATGGTGTGATTCGGCAGTGGTTTGCAATCGGTCCAGAGCCCAAGTAGCCATATCTACAGCGGTCGTAAAGCCAAATGTCAGATCCGTCGCCATGAGATCGTTGTCGATTGTCTTCGGCACTCCCACAACAGGAACTCCCAGCTTGAAGAGATCTCGTGCGATGGTTAGCGTCCCATCGCCGCCGATACAGACGATTGCATCCAACCCCAAGGTATGAATATTCTCGATTATTCCGGGCGTCATATCTTTGACAACCTTTTTGCCATCTTCCCATACTTCATGCTTAAAAGGGTTGCCACGATTGGTCGTGCCGAGAATAGTTCCTCCCCGCGAAAGAATTCCTGTCACATCGTCAAGTGAAAGATACCGCAGGTTTCTCGCATAAATAAGCCCGTCGAACCCGTCCTCGATAGCTATAACATCCCAGCCATACGTCAAACGAGCTGTCCGAACAACGGCTCGAATAACAGCGTTTAAACCGGCGCAATCACCGCCGCCGGTTGAAATTCCTATCTTTCGGATCATTTCGATTCCTATTTCAATGAAATTTTTTTGTTAGTGCTATTTCCTTGACGAAAACTCCCGCTAAAGCATCCCAATGAACGCTTCTAACGAGGCTGTATCTTCCACTCCGACAGTCTCTAACCCCTTATCGATGCTCCTCAGCAGACCTCGCAATACCTTCCCCGGACCAACTTCGACGAACAGCGGCCAGGTCTTCTCTGAGTCAGGGTATTCGCTTGGAAGCCCCGGATACCCTGTGAAGGTAAGAAGCCGCCTCACACAATCAGTCCAGATGACCGGCGAAGTTATCTGCCTTCCAAGCGTATCGCGCATTACATTTACTGAGCTCACAACATCCGATGTGGCGTTGGCAATGACCGGTATCGACCGATTAATCGAGACATTCTGATCGACTATCTCATGAGAGAGTAAGCCTTCCATCTTTATTTGCGCGGATTTCATCAACGGGCTGTGCCACCCACCCGATACGTTCAGCAGAATAACCCGCTTTGCACCGGCCGCCATTGCCGCCTCACTTGCCTTCACAATCGCGGAATGTTCCCCGGAAAGAATGATCTGTCCCGGACTGTTTACATTAGCAATCGAAACAAGTTCGTCACCAATCTGCGCAAAAACTTCTTCGAGTCGATCCAACGAAATTCCCATTACTGCGACCATTCCGCCCTTCGGATTGGGCGGTTGCGAGGCTTCATTCATCCACTTCCCCCGCGATGCAGTCAAGCTGACTGCCTGCAGAGAAGACAGATTTCCGGCGGCCGCATGAGCCGCGTATTCTCCAAGGCTGTGGCCGGCACTCGCCAAAGGCGTCAGAATTTGGCCATATTTTTCAGCCATTTCGACCATCGCCGCCCAAACCATTAATGAGACAGTTGTTATCGCCGGCTGTACGTTATCTGTGCGGGTCAACAACTCATCCGGTCCCTCAAAAATCACTGACGGAAGATGATCCAACCCTTCGAGAGACGTCACTTGTTCCATCAGCTTTCGCGCTGAGGAGCTATTATTATAAAGATCACGACCCATTCCCACATACTGGGAAGCTTGACCGGGAAAGATGATGATGAATGGTTTCAAAATGTGAATTCTATTTAAATATCTGTTTTATAGATTGTTAAGATCGCTTGACCGTAATCCGTTGGGTGTAACAGAAAATAAGAATTATCTATGCTTTAGGCAAGGTGTTAAGGCCTATGTCTTCGTCCATTCAGTCCATTCCGACAATTTCTTCCTGTTAATGTATTATTGAAACAGATAGGTCTGCCTCAGAATTTGGAGTGCATTCAACTTGGAACTATATTATCGGTATGTATTCTGGCGGAAATTTCAATTCGCCTGTCACACCTTCCAATCTAACAGAGTCGCTGATGCGGTCAGTTCGACAACTACTCATATTTTCAATCTTAGTAACCTTGCCGACTCTTTGCGTAGCTTCGGGAAGAGTGGTTTGGGATGTCAGCCATTCTCAGCTCCAAGGCTTCGATCTGAATCATAATTACCGAGCAATCGCTTCTCTCCTAAGAGATAACGGTTACTCTCTTACCGAATTGTCGGAGAGTCTTGACGGAACGGGCCTTTGGAACGCCGATATTTTCGTCGTATCCGCGCTTTCTAATTACGAAACCCCCTATTCGT
Organism: uncultured Caldithrix sp.; assembly: GCA_964355675.1. GTDB lineage: Bacteria > Electryoneota > AABM5-125-24 > Hatepunaeales > Hatepunaeaceae > CAMBDS01. Next base: position 14,638 of record CAYHEC010000048.1, on the reverse strand, counting down.
CATCCGAAATCACTTTGGTCGAACATTTCGTGCAAGCCGGTGGCGGTCTGATCATTCTTGCCGATAACAACGCCGCAAGACCTCGAAATCTAATCGAACTCACTCGGCGATTCGGAGTTCTGACGTCCCGCGATGACAGGATCGGTAACCTCTCCAGATTCATCCAAAATGACTTACTTTCTGAAATACAGGAAGTTACTTTCTCCTCGGGCAGTAGTCTCGAATTGGTAGGACAAGGCGGCGCTGTTGCATTGGCTTACGATGAAGCAAACCGTATTGGTATTGCTCGGCAGGAATTGGGAGCTGGTAAGGTTATCGTTATCGGCGATGCTGATCTTTGGACAAATGACCAGCTAACCCAATCCGACAATGCCGACCTCGCTTTAACTCTGTTTACTTTTCTCAATAGAGACGCTCGAGGACGGATCGCGCTACCCGAGAACCGTACCATACAGTACTTGCCCATCGACGGCGCTTACCCACTGAATTTCACAATCGAAAACACCGGCGACGGTCCTCTCGAATACCGTCTGACTGCGCAAGACGGTTCACCCGTATCCATTGCTGAGCCATACGGCATAATTGCTTCACGTCAAGCTGTTCAAGTAGAATTCATTAACTTAACCGAAGGGCTTGATCCGGAGAGAGTTTATGAAACTCAAATTGTCATAAATCATAACGATCCCACGAGCATTCCGACTCAATATACTATCGAACTGCATCTCCTCGCAGTCTTGCCGACTCATTTTACTTCGCCACCAAGCACCGGCATTGACCACAGCTTATTGATAACCGACATCACCATCGAGGAAGAATTTGCCCGCGCCGGGCTTGAAGTTGCCGTTTTCACACCCGATGGCTTTTGTGCCGGAGCCGGACGCTTCCTGAATGAAGCGCTCGGAATCGCCGTCCGAGGCGATGATCCTGCCACCGAAGCAATCGAAGGATTTCGCCGGAACGAAGGATTCGGCTTTATGCTTTACACTCCCTGGAACCAGCGTGAGCTTGCCGTCAATGCAACTTTGATCGAAGGCGATCCAAGATTTGTAACGGACGGTTTTTCAGTATTTACGCTGGATGGTCGTGGCGGACATGAATTGACCCTCGAGTTAAACGAACGGTGGAGTCTCGTCTCACTTAATGTAACTCCTGTTCCGCTTTCACCGCAAGACATTCTAACGCCATTACTCGAAGCAGATCTCTTGATGATGGTAAAAGATGGGGAGGGTCACTTTTGGGATATTACCAGAAATTTCAATAATCTTGGCGAATGGAATCAGTTTGGGGCCTATCAGATCAAGGTGCGCCAACCCACCGAACTGACTATTTTCGGCGCCGAAGTTGACGCCACCCAACCCATTTCATTACATGACCGTTGGAACAGCGTCGCTTACCTCCCGGTATCGGCTTTGCCTTTGCCCGAAGCTTTGGCTTCATTGCAAGACCATCTTCAGGTCGTTAAACGCGGCGACGGAGCTTTTTACCTGCCTCGATTCAATTGGAATGGAATTGGAGCAATGGAACCCGGTTATGGTTACCAGATAAGGCTTTCAGGGGCCGCTGATTTGACCTACCCCGCCATAAACGAAAGAGCCGCCGCTAACATTTCCGCAGTTCCACATTCCGCAACGCAAAATGATCGTTCGATGAGCCTCCTTGTTATCAAACTTGATCCTGCAGTATTGGTGACAGCATACTACGGTGGCTTGCTCGTCGGATCAGGATCCGCCGACCAAACTGGGCGAATCGGATTACCGATCTGGGGAGATGATCCTGAAACTTCTGAGTTAGACGGCGCCCCAGAGGGAGCCATGATCGAGCTTTTCATCAACGGGATACCTTCCACCCCAACGTGGCTCGAAGGCGATGGTAGAATGCGCTCATTAGATGTCGCAGTCGCCGAATTCGCTGGCGAGCCCTACCGTTTTCCTCGGGCCTTCTCTATCAAATTGACCCCAAATCCATTCAACGACCGCACACTCCTTAAGGTCGCTAATAGGTCATCTGATCTTCAAGTAGAGATTTTCGATACCGCAGGGCGGCTTTATCTATCTGAAAAATTTAGCGAAACATCAGAAACTGGAACTCTCGATATCGATCTACCGGCCCGGCAACTGCCATCTGGAGTACTAATAATTCGCGTAAGCAGTGGTGGTCGTACTGATGTTATGAAAGCTATCCATTTACCCTGATGAACGATAAAATCCTCCTTTTGAGCGTCAGGTACCCCGGCCCGAAACTGGTTTGAATTTATTGAAGGTCTGCTGAATAAGTTGAAAAAGCCTGAAAAACGGACATTTTGCCCATCTCTGAGCATGGCGAATTCTTGACGATCCCATTTTCCCAGCCAACCTCTGGTCGCGTAGCCCGTTCGATGATCGGAATGCTTTTGTTCAGGTTCGGCGGGCAGGCGATTACTTTTCTGATCATTGCTTTGCTCGCCCGTTATCTTGGCCCCGAACAGTTCGGAATATTCTCAACACTTACCATCTTCATCAGTTTTTGCGCGATTTTTCTCGCACCGAGTCTTAATGATTTGATGATCCGCGAGGCGATGAACTCTTCAATTCTCGATGGAAATGGTCGAAGAACCTGTGCTGAAGCTCTTCGAACTGGTTACGGGCTAAGGCTTTCGCTGGCCTTTGTCGGAATGCTCTTTGCTGTTTCGATTGGACCGCTTATGGGCTGGGATGGATTGAATTTGGGGCTGATCGCCCTCTCGGCAGTCAGTTTGATCACCTCCCTGGCAATGCCCTCCTTCCGCACGAGTTATGACATACCCTTACAGCTTGACTATCGAATGGATCGCGCCGCTGGAATAAACTTCTTCGGTCGATCGATTCTGCTTGCCGCATTTGTTGTTAGTATCTTGGCCGGTGCTAAGCTGACTGGTATAATAACCGCTCAAATTGTCGGTGAGACCATCGCGTTCGCAATTCTGTTAGGTCTTCTCGCACGATCAGGCTACCCCATAACCCCCAATTTCAATCTCGTGAACATCAAGACGCTCACGATACTCGCCGCGCCGTTGATTCTTGCCGAAGCTTTTACTATAACCTATACTCGTCTCGATGTGTTGTTGCTCAATTATTTTACCGGCGCTCGGGAAGCAGGAATATTCGCCGGCCCGCTTCGACTAATAGACGGGTTGCAGATCATTCCCACGGTGATTCTTGGCTCTCTGATCCCCTTGTTTAATAGGCTTAAAACTGAAAACAATGTCGATTTCAAGCGAGCAATCAAACTGTCTGCACGAGCTTTTTGGGCTTGCGGGATTGTCTGTGCTGTCACGATGTCGCCGTTCAGCGATTCAATCACCTCCTTATTCCTGGGGGACAGATATGGTGACTCTTCTCCGATCCTGAGAATCGGCGTCTTTTGTGCCCCACTGGTGTTTGCCGGTACATTACTCCCGGCAATCCTTATCGTCGAAGACGAACAAAATCTTATCGCTATTCTCTATTTCTTTCTGGCAATTGTAAGCGTCGGCGTTAACCTGATCCTGATCCCTCAGTTTGGAGCCACTGGCGCTATCTACGGTAAACTGATTACCTACGCCGCTATCTATCCATTAGCGTTGCTCTGGAAATCTTCCCGTGCAAACTGTTGGACACTGCTGTCTCAAGGCGTGATTCCGTTCATGCTTTCAATTCTGGCTACATACTACCTTCATCGACTGAATCTTTCGATCTGGTGGGGTTTACCGACGATTTTCGTGCTCTCGGCGTCGCTAATCTGGTTCACTGGTTGGTTTGGAGCAAGCAAAGTAAAAGAGCTAAAGAATCTTTTCATTGGGAGATCACCTTCTGGACTCTATTAAGGAAAATATCGGCAAACGAGCTGGCTGGTGGGGAATCTATATCGTCTGGATCGGCATGGTTGTGTTTCTGTTCTGGAGCGGTTCGAACAGCAATAGCGGCGGACTGCGAGGCGCGGAAGAAGTACTCGGATCCTTGAAGCTTGATGCTGAATCGTCATGGATGGGTGTTTACCTCGGCGGAAACAAGGTCGGCTACATCCACAGCGAAATTGCCTTAAGACCTGACGGCGGTTACGATATCTCGGAAATCTCCCGCATGAACGGAGCCATGATGGGCACCGATCAGCAAATGCGCCTGAAAATAACTGTCACAACTGACTCTACATTAGCGCTTAGCTCCTTCGAAGGCAGTCTCGAATCCGCGCCTTACATAACTTCATTTAAAGGGACTCATCAAGACCGTGTACTTCATATCGAACTGACAGCCGGTGGTAAAACATCATCGCGAGTAATTCCTGCCCCCGAACCAATCTACCTCAGTCAGGCGATAAAACCTTTGCTGGAAGCCGGCCGCCTTGGTGCAAACGATTCATTGAAACTCTCAGGCTTTGATCCCTTGTCGATGGAGATGCAGGATTTGATCGTCATCGGGGCCGAACCCGCAACTCATACTCTATTTGGCAAACAGGTCAAAGCGCGTAAGCTCATCACGCGCATGGGAGGATTCGAGAGCAGTCTCTTTATTGATGAACATGGCAATAGCCTCGCTGAGTACGGACCGCTGGGCATAGTCCTGAAGTGTGAAACGATGGCTGACGCCCTCGCCGTGGATGATGGTGGAGGCAGTGTCGATTTTCTCGATCTATTTGCGATAAAACCAACTGGAAGCATCGACGATTCCAGAAATGTCGTCCGCGCCAGATACCGGGTGACTGGAGTCCCCATCGAACAACTGGTAGCCGCAAGTGGCAGACAATCCAAGGCAGGTATCGACACGATTCTTGTCGATGCCGACCATATACGGCGCGAGGCAGTAACAGATTTCGATTCCAGCACCATTCGCGATGCACCCTACATCGAGTCGCGAGAACCAGCTATCAAGGCCGCCGCGACTCAGGCTATGGCTGGCGGATTCAACCGTAGCGATTCACTGGACAAACTGTCGGACTGGGTATTCAGATCGATTGCCAAAAAACCATCCGCTGGTATTCCTTCCGCTCTGGCTGTTCTGAACACTCGTTCGGGCGACTGCAACGAACATGCGGTATTATTTACTGCTCTGGCTCGCTCAGCAGGCATCCCAACACGCATTCAACTTGGCGCAGTGTATCAGTCCGGTCGTTTCTATTACCACGCCTGGCCTGCCTGCTTGCTCGATGGACGTTGGGATGAGTTCGAACCGACGTTCGGGGACCATCGTGCCGACGCGGCTCGAATTTCCCTTGCTCACGGCGACCTTTCTGCGGCAGGTGAGCTTGCTGGAGCTATCGGTAATATAAAAATCGAAATTATTGAAACATCGAAGTAACGCCTTCATCCGGACGTCTTCAAACAAACTATCGATATCAAAATAGACTTTTAGAGGGCGGGTTTAAACCCGCCGTCCAGAGATAGGGTAACAGATCGGAGTCCAAATGAATTCTTTACCAAAACCGGTTCACCTGCATGGAAAAGCACATGTCGTCCCCGTAAAGGACGTCGATACCGACATGATCTTTCATAACCGTTATTTACATATAACGGACCCAAAAGAAATGGGAAAATACATCTTCGGCAATTTGAAAGGCTTTGAATCCTTTCCAGCAGAAGTAAACATGGGCGATCTACTGATTGTCGGGCACAACTTCGGTTGCGGTTCATCGAGGCAACAGGCGGTGGACGGATTTATAGCACTAAAAATAGCCGCGATTATCGGAGAGTCATTCGGTGCGATTTACAAACGTAACGCAATCAATGCCGGAATTCCCTTGATCGAGGCAAAAGGCATTCTGGAGACGGGGTTGATAACCGGGCAGGAGATCAGCGTCGATCTCGAAACAGGGGCAATTTCCGATGCAAATGGACGAGAAATCTGCCGTGGCATTCCGATGACAAAAGTCCAAAAGGATATATATTTTGCCGGTGGATTGTTGGAGCTGGAATAAATATCGGCAGACCTCACCTAAGCCAATATTATTTTCCATCTTCCATTTTCCATCACTCTTGTTTCTTCAACACCTTCCTGAGGTACTGCTTGCCACGAAACAATAGCGACTCTACACTTTTTAAACTCAAGTTCAACACTTCCGCAACCTCCGCGACCGACATCTCTTCCCGGTAACGAAGATGGATGGCGGCACGTTGACGTGGTGGAAGATTCATCATTGCCCGTGCGATCCGTTCTCTATCGTCGGATTTTTCTGCCATCACGTCGGGTCGCTCAGCCGGATCGTCGGAGAAAATGTCTGAGCTATCGTTTTCGGAAAATGAAAAAAGTGATTTGAACCTACGAATTCGAAGGTGGGAGATAGAGCGGTTACTTGTAACCCGATAAAGCCAAGTCGAAAACTTGGCCGTCGGTTTGTAGGAGGAGGGATTTTCCCACAGATTGATGAAGACTTCTTCGGCGATATCGCGTGCCTCTTCGCTGTTTCCGACTATTCGACAAGCCAGCCTATAGACTTGCTCCTGATGTCTGATCAGAAGTTCTTCGAATGCCGCCTTATCACTTGCCGCAAATTTGCGATAAAGGTCTTCATCAGAAAATGAGGCGTAGTCAGACGGCACACAAGTCCAATCATCGATAAATGAAAAGTTATTTATTACGGAAGCATAAAGATATAAAATTCTTGGAGAGCGGCTTTACAAGCCGCTCTTATGGCTCATTGTTTTATTTGTGAGCGAGAGCGGCTTCAAAAGCCGCTCTCCAAGTAGTCCTGAAAATGATCGGATTAATAGAGTTCGTTGATTTATTCGCTTGGGACGCCAATTCGGACAAGATTCTCTTGGAGGGGGGGCTTCAGCCCGCCCTTGTTTGTGCTTGATTGTCCTTTAGGGGGGGCTGAAGCCCCCCCTCCAAGAGGATCAAATCTCTACTCGAACGAATAAATCAACGAACTCTAATAGACGGCTATCACCAGAATTCAGCTCTGTGTCGCAAGGTGTCCTCGCCCGACAGCACTACCAGTGTCATTTTGTAAGAAACTCGCGAGGATCGGTAATCACCCCTGTTATTGCTGATGCCGCGGCGACAAGCGGTCCGGCAAGAAATACTTTTGCCGAAGACGGTCCATGCCGCCCTCGGTAGTTCCTGTTGGTAGTATAGATACCTATCTCATTTTCACCCAAAAGGGCGGGACCAGATCCAAGACACGGCTGGCATGAAGGCGGTGATATCGACGCTCCACGTCGTGTGAACAAAAGCGCGAGCCCCTCATCGACGATTTCTCTTACTGTTTGGTGTGATGATGGGTAAAGCCCGGTTCGTACTTGGTGAGAAATTTCATGTTTCTCGAATAAATTCGCCACCATGCGAAAATCCTCTATTCGACCACTCGTACAACTTCCTATCACGACCTGATCGATGGGAATTTCCTGAAGTGACTCAACTGTCATCGCAGAGGTCGGCATATAGGGAGCCGCGACCATCGGGACAATCGATCCAAGATCGAACGCGAATTCAAGGGCATATTCGGCGTCCGGGTCTGCTTTTACGGGATTTACCTCTCGAGGGAATTCTATCGATTTCAGATATTGTCTTGCGATCTCATCGACCGGCATCAGAACGAATTTCGCTCCGGTTTCCACAACCAGATTACATATCATGAAACGATCTTGCATACTCAATTGTTTCAATCCATCACCAATAAATTCGATGGACATACCATGAACAGTATCCGGCCCAAGAGCGCCAAGAATATGAAAAGCGAGATCTTTCGCGATTACTGCAGGCTTAAATCGACCGGTCAGGTGAATCTGGACGCTCTGGGGAACCGAAATCCACGTTTCGCCCGTCGTCCAAATCATCGCTAAATCGACGCCTCCAACCCCTGTTGCCAAGGCTCCGAGCGCACCGTATGTTGTAAAATGTTGATCGCTACCAACCACCAGATCACCAGGGCCAACCATTCGCTGGCTTCCCAGCAACGATTGGCAATCTCCCGATTTACCCGCCTGATAATAACTGTTTATTTTCATTTGAGCGGCAAATCGATCCATTATCGCAACCAAAGTTTCCGCCGCGGCTTCTCTGGTTGAAACAAGATGACCGTTGATCAATGCTATGCGATCCTGCTGGATCCGGTCTTTCCAGCCAAGATCGGCTATCAAATTGTTAACTTGGGGGAAAACAATTTCACTGCCCATCGCTAAATCGCATCGCACAAATAGCGTCTCGCCAGGATGGGTACTTGTTCTCCCGCAATGTCGGGCGATGATCTTCTCTGCAATAGTCAAAATCAGGTTGCTTGCATTTTGTTGATGAAATATTTAACCTTTAAAAATACACATCATCAAAGGGTGTCGCAATCATTTTGAACTTACTATTCGTATTCTTAAATTAGTCTCGATAATTTTACATTACTAATCAGGAAAAAAATGCAACCCGAAAATCGTAACTTCAACACTTCAAATTTGGTCCCCAGCGATTTCACCAACGCAGAACTCGCAACTGAAGGAAAACGTCGTATCCTATGGGCTGATAGCGATATGCCGGTTCTTTCTCAGATCCGTGAACGATTCGAGAAGGAAAAACCACTCGCTGGAATCAAAATGGCGGCCTGCCTTCATGTCACTGCAGAAACCGCCAATTTGATGCGCACTCTGAAAGCTGGCGGCGCTGAAGTGCGCCTCTGCGCTTCCAACCCACTTTCAACTCAAGACGACGTCGCCGCGGCGCTTGCGATACATTTTGACGTTTCAACATTCGCGAGGCACGGCGCTGACAATAATACATACTACCGACATCTTAGTCAGGCGCTCGACCACGATCCCGTTCTCACTATGGATGACGGATGTGACCTTGTTACCACCGTTCATAAGGCTCGCCCCGAGCTTGCGGCAAAAATGCGCGCCGGCATGGAAGAGACAACCACTGGCGTCATCCGTCTAAAAGCGATGCATGCCGACGGCGCACTTAAATACCCGGTAATCGCCGTTAACGATGCTATGACCAAGCACATGTTCGATAACCGTTATGGCACCGGGCAATCGACCATCGATGGCATCATCCGCGCTACCGACGTGTTGCTTGCGGGGCGTCGAGTGGTCGTGGCTGGCTACGGTTGGTGTGGACGCGGCTTTGCCATGCGTGCTCGAGGTATGGGCGCAATCATTGCCGTAACTGAAGTCGATCCGATTAAGGCTATCGAAGCGGTTATGGACGGCTTCCTAGTCATGCCGATGGTAGAAGCCGCCAAATGGGGCGATCTCTTCTGCACCCTCACCGGTGACATCAATGTCCTCCGCCCCGAACACTTTGCCGTGATGAGAGACGGCGCTATTGTCGCCAACTCAGGCCATTTCAATGTCGAGATCGATATTCCTGGTCTTGAGAAAATTGCTGTCGAGAAGCGAGCCAACGTCCGCGAAAACGTCGATCAGTACGTCCTTGCCAATGGGCATCGCATCAATCTGCTCGGCGAAGGCCGCCTGATCAATCTCGCCGCCGCTGAGGGACACCCCGCCTCGGTCATGGACATGAGCTTCGCGGTTCAAGCCCTCACCACGGAATATGCTGTGAAGAATACTCTGAAAATCGGCGTCCATCCGGTTCCCCCGGAAATCGACGAATACGTATCAAGGCTGAAACTCGCCGCATTCGGACTTTCGATAGATGTCTTAACCCCCGAGCAAGTCGAGTACCTGAAGAGCTGGCAACACGGAACCTGAGAGTTCAGCTTTCGCGTAGGGGCCGTTTACGAGCCCCGCTTAGGAGGACGGATCTCCGCTTTCGCGTAGGGGCCGTTTACGAGCCCCGCTTAGGAGGACGGATCTCCGCATCCGTCCATCTTACTCCGTACGATAGGCGTCCCTGCCTGTCACTTTACTAAGCAAGGCGTCAATCCCCGTGTTGACGCCTTTGTATCTTCCAGCCACCAGTAACCAGTCACCAGTCACTTCCTCTTGCACTTTTCCCTTCCGAAGACTATCTTTCCATGGTGAAAAGGAAAACCCCAAATCCAAGACGATTCAAAAACCTTACCTTGCTAATAGAGCGGGTCAAACCGATCCGCTGGAGTCGGCTGATATGGAAAGGTATACTTGCCGTTGTAGCGGTGGGGATACTGGCGCTTGGAATCACTCTTCTTCAGGTCTGGTGGTTGAAAAGTCATAATCCCGGATCGACCGCTTGGATGAGAATGCGCGTCGATCAGGCTGAGGATGAAGGCAAGGAATTAAAGATTCGCTATACGTTCGTCCCGCTGAAACAACTTCCGCGAGTGGTCACTCGCGCCGCAATCGCCGCAGAAGATGGCAACTTTTACACTCACAGTGGCTTTGATTGGGAGGCAATCAGGAAGGCTCGTCTATCGAATGAAAAGTCGGGAAAGGTCAAGCGAGGCGGTTCGACCATCACTCAACAACTCGCCAAGAATCTCTATCTCTCACCGAAAAGGAGTTATATCAGGAAGATTCGCGAGGGAATCATAACGGTCATCATGGAAAAGATGTTGACTAAGGAGCGAATTCTCGAGCTTTACGTCAACTGCATCGAATTCGGTCCCGGCGTATTCGGGATCGAGGAAGCGGCTCGCTATCATTTTGGAATTTCAGCGCGCAACCTGAATCAGGATCAAGCCTGCCGCCTCGCGGCGATCATCCCATCGCCGCTAAGGTACAAGGTGACTGGGCCTTATGTTATCCGACGAGCAGGAAGAATCGCGCGGGCGATGTGAAAAAGAAGTTCTTCTGCCGACTCACCAAGGTTGGCAGTTACCTTAATCCACTGCCGACCTTCTGATGTAGGCAACTTTACTGTATCTGTTACTTACCTGACCCGCCTTCCGGTTTCACAATTTCGAAAAAACCGTCGCTGTCATCATAGATGGTTGGATCGCTCGAAGAAATCCGTACTTTGTAGGTTTTTGAAGGTATCAGAGAAGCAAAATCATTGAAAATCACCAGCCCGTCATTTTTGGCCCATTCACGAGCCTTGAACCAGTAATTATCTGCGGTATAGAAATAGACCCTTAGTCCGCCGAATGTCGGATCTGCTGTAAACCTTATCTTAAGCTCCGGTCCGCTTAACACTTCACCACCATTCGGATAGAGTACTTTCACGCCTCCCTTTTCAAAAGTGACAGTCATCGTCTCATTGCAAAAATCAGAAAAATATCCTCCCCCTGCCGCACGAACCCGATAATAATAGGTTTTTCCCGGATCGAGGTTACGGTCGCTGAATTGATTGATCTTTGCCCCAACCACCTTGATCGTACTCCAATTTGTTGATCGGTCTTCTCTCCGTTGAATTTCGAAGCCCAGATCCCGCGAGTTATTGTCGCTCCAAGACAGCGCCACTTCGGTAGCCGAGACCGGTTGTGCTACCAAATTTAATGGCGCTTGCGGACGATAATTCGGCATCACGACCACTACCTTCTGCGAAGGCAGACTCTGTTTGTCTCCATGGATGGCAACAACGTAATATTCGTAGGACGTCCCAGGCTCACGCCCATTTATTTCGCCAGATTCGCAGTCAGCAGGCTTCCTTGAAGCCGCTTCGGGCTTACGGCCTTCTTTTGCTTCGTATATAAGGTAGCCATCCTCGCCCTTCGACCAGTCTTTCCATTCGATCTTTACAGTGGAATCGTTCACCGCGACAGCCTTAATATCGGTCGGTTGATCGAGTCTGGTGCAAGCGGTAAAGAAGAATAATGCTAAACCGATAATGAAATACAAGCGCATACTAACTCCCGGTGGCTGATTCGATTTGTAATAATGAGACAACCGCATATTTGGCTTTTTGAGGGTGGACTTTCATTCCACTTTAGGCAGTCTCACAAATAGTATCGTTTCACAATATACAATTTCAATCCATAAAAGGAAACGACCCAGAGCATGTCCGGGTCGTTTAGTTCCAAACTCCAACTTCCAAACTCGGAAATTTACCTCACCATCTTCTCGATCCACTCCGCAATTCCTCCGAATGCCACTCCCCACAACAGTGTCGGGATCAGCGTCGCCAAGCCAATCGCTACGGCAAGCCTCGGAGTAGATTTCGTAGCTGGAACCGAGCCTTCCTCCGGGTCATACAGGAACATATCCCGAACGATGCGGATGTAGTAAAACAGCGATACCACCGTGTTCAGCACCGCAATAATCGCCAGCGCAAAAAGCTTCCCCTTCACCAGCGCGGCAAGCAGGTAGAACTTGCCGACAAATCCGGCAAGCGGCGGCAGTCCGGTCAGACTGAACAAGAACACTGCTAACAGCAGTGCAGGAAGCGGGTGGCTCTTTCCCCAGCCTTTGATGACCGAAAAATTGTCACTTCCTTCGCGGCGTTCGATGTAGTCAACGACGAAGAACGCACCAAGGTTCATAAACAGATAGACAACGAGGTAGAACATCACTGCCATCGCGGCAAGGTCGCGCGTCTCACCAGCCGGGAAAGCCGCTATCGCCGCAAATCCCATCAAGATATACCCGGCATGGGCAATGGATGAGTAGGCGAGCAGTCGTTTCAACGATGTCTGCCAGATCGCACCGAGGTTGCCAAAGGTCATGGTTACGGCAGAAACGACGGTGAAGAGGGTCACAGCTGTCAACGGCAGGGCGTTGACAGAAGCCCCAAGAGTTCCTTCCGTCACCGCCCCGCCGGTGACGGGCATTCCCGCCGCAAACACCGGCATCAACCGGAACAACGCCGCAAAACCCGCCGCCTTGGGAGTCACCGAGAAGAACGCCGTAATCGGCGTCGGAGATCCTTCATAGACATCCGGGCACCAGAAGTGCATCGGCACAAGAGCGACCTTATAACCAATTCCTGCTAAAACAAGTATCAATCCGGTCATCGTCACCATACCCATCTCCGCGTAGTGGCCGTTTACGAGCCCTTCCGCGTAGTGGCCGTTTACGAGCCCTTCCGCGTAGTGGCCGTTTACGAGCCCTTCCGCCATCTTCGGAATGTTGGTCGTGCCCGTGACGCCATAAAGCAGGGAGAAGCCGTAGATCATCAAACCCGACGATAGCGCGCCAAAGAGGACGTATTTCAGCGCGGCTTCGGCAGATTTTGGATCGTTACGATGATACCCGGCAAGGACGTAGCTCGGGATCGAGACCAACTCCAGCGCCACAAAGAGGCTGACGACGTCATTGACTCCGGCGAGCAGCATCATGCCGAGCACACTCGACAGCATCAGCAGGTACGGCTCGGCTTCGTTGGGGAAGCTGAACGTCAGCATGGCAATCGAAAGGATCGTCGCCGCGGCAAACAGCACCCGGAAGAAGACCGCCGTGCCGTCCTGCACGGCCGCTCCAAAGAGGTACTCGCCTCCGTTTTGTTCAGCGCTGAGCGCGACTATCGCGACGACCAGCAAGATTAGCGACCCGCCGATAGCGGTGACGATGCCACGATTGGTCATTAGAAAAAGATCCAGTACTACGAGGAGGAGGATTCCGCCTGCAAGGATCAGTTCTGGTATGAAAGGTGTTAAGTTAATGTTCATTATTAAATATTTACGGTACGGCGGGACTCCGTGCCCGCCACCTTATTCGCGCCGCGTTGCGGCGCGTTCAGTGGGGCGGATTGCAATCCGCCCCACTACTGAACTCTACTCTCGTCGGACTCAGCGGCCCGACCTACGCAACCTTCCCGCGTATCCGGCGGATTCGCGTATCCGGCGGATACGCGTATCCGGCGGATTCCAATCCGCCGATATAAAAGTTCAATTCTTCTCCGCCGGTTTGGAAACCGGCGCGTACGCGTCCTACATCGGCCTACAGCCCACTAACCACCTTCCCCAAAAATGTCAGACTGTTATTCATCAACCCCATAATCGGATGAGGCCAAATACCAAGGTAGATCACGATCACGGCAAGAGGTATCAGCGTGAACAACTCGCGCCCGTTAATGTCGGCGATGTGTTCATACTTCGGGTTGGTAGCGCCAAAGAAGACCCTCTGCACCGTCCAGAGTAGATAAGCCGCCGTCAGGATTATGCCGAGGATGCTGATGATCGTCAGCGTCCGCCAGACCGGGAAAGCTCCCACAAAGACCATCGTCTCCGAAATGAAGCCCGATAATCCCGGCAAGCCCATCGAGGCAAAGAACGCCAGCGCCGTTATGCCAAGATAGCGCGGCATGACGTTCGCCAAACCTCCAAAGCCGTTGATCTCGCGGTGGTGAGCACGGTCGTAAATCACGCCGACCAAAAGGAATAGCATGGCGGTGATCGTGCCGTGGTTGAACATCTGCATCACTGCGCCGTTCATGCCGGCGGGAGTCAGGGCGCTCATGCCAAGCAGCACGAAGCCCATGTGCGAGATCGAACTGTAAGCGACGAGCTTCTTCAGGTCCTTCTGAGCCATTGCACAGAACGCGCCGTAGATGATGTTGATCGCGCCCATCATCGCCAGGAACCACGCGAAGTTCCGCGTCAAATCGGGCAACATCGGGTAGCTGATGCGCAACAGGCCGTAGGTTCCCATCTTCAGCAGAACACCGGCAAGGATGACCGAAATGGCGGTGGGGGCTTCGACATGGGCGTCCGGAAGCCACGTATGGAACGGGAAGACCGGCACTTTGATCGCAAACCCGATGAAGAGCGCGAACCACATCAGCGTTCTGACCGAGTTGACCAGCAGGATGCCCGTTTGGTTGGCTTGGTTCATCATTGTCAACATGTTGAACGTGTGAAGCCCGGTGACGGGATCGGTCACGTTGAAGTAGAAGACGAGGATCGC
>CAYHEC010000047.1:17841-20737 GCA_964355675.1 uncultured Caldithrix sp. | reverse complement strand
GGGCAAGTGGCAAGTGGGCAAGTGGCAAGTGGGCAAGTGGCAAGTGGGCAAGTGGCAAGTGGGCAAGTGGGCAAGTGGCAAGTGGGCAAGTGGCAAGTGACAAGTGAAGGTCGGTATGGGCGAATTTAATCGCCCGCGGTGGACGGCGATTAAAATCGCCGGTACCGAAAACAACGTGGACGGCGACTGAAGTCGCCGGTACGGGTGGACTGGGAGGGCGGGTTTCAACCCGCCCTTGCTTTTAGTACGACGGGTTTTAACCTGTTACGGGCGGGATGAATCCCGCCCTCCAAGGATAATTGCTATTTCAAATGCAGGATTGGTAAAGTTTGAACATTGCCGCGGCTGTCAGCTTGAAGATAAAGCGATCCGGAAGGAAGCCCTTCACCATCCAAAATAACCCTGCCTTGGCTATTGACAACATTTACCGGAAAATTCCAGCTTTGAAGCGCTCTTCCACTCAGATCGAACAGGGCAAGCCGCATGGGTGCATTGGAAGGCAGATTAACCTCGATAGTTGCTGAAGAGTTGAAAGGGTTGGGGTAGGCGGAAATGAGATCGTTATCAAAGGGGATTGTGCCTTCGAAAATCGGTACGGAGCGTTGGCCGTTCAGGTTGTAGAAGCGTAAGGAAGTGGATTGTGCGACGGCGGCAATGTTGCCTTCGACGGAGATGGCGTTCAGGTTGTAACAGTCTTCAAATCGCCTTAGGAAACGAGGGGTGACGGGATTTGAGATGTCATAGATTGATACACCATAATACCTTGAAGCGCCAATTAAATAATCACCCTCAATTACCATGCGATCCAAACCGGTGAAATCGTATTCGTATTGGGCGAGTTGTTCCGGGCTGGAAGGATCGGATATATCCATAACTAATAAACCATCGAATAATCCTGAGATATATGCGATGGTATCTTTAAGAACGATGTCGGAGAGATTTGCATCATTGCCAAGCACAAGTGAGTCCGAGAAAACTATTTGAGGTGAATATGGATCTGAGATGTCAACGATCCCAAAGTTATCATTCGAATAATGCGTCACAAAATAGATGTGAGTGTCACTGCGAGCGCATTCGAGCTCATCTGAATTATAACCTCCACCGCATTGCCCGGTCTGGTAAATTGAGTCTGGATTCGCTATGTTTAATACTCTGAAACTTCCACTAATCGAAAATAGGTAATCGTCTCTGACCGATAAATTACTTATCCAAGCTTCATCAGGATCGTAATTGGAGATCACGCTTGCTTCCGAAGGGTTTGTGATATCGACGAGATAGATTCCGTTTCTACCCGAAGCACTGTATGCTATGTTATTTTGTATTTCAGCATGCTTTGAATAACCTTGTAAGGGCAAAGATGAAATCACTTCAGGATTGAGTGGATTAGACGAATCAACTATTTGAAAACCTGCTTTATTGGAGCAGATGTATGCTATTCCATCAATCAGTCGCACATCTTTGACCTCACCAACGGAATTGAAAAATCCAATTGAATCGGGATGTTCGGTATCTGAATAATCGATAACTAAAATACCGTCTGTCTCGTTGGCAGTAATCACCAAGGGCAAGGCTGGAAAAAACCTTCCATAATCTGTCATCACTCTTACTGAAGAGATTTCTCTGGGATTTGCTGGTGTTGTAAGGTCAAAGCAGGTCAAATGTCGTGCTCCTGAAAGAAACAGCAAATCCCCACTTATTTTCATATCATTTTCGCCATAAATTTGCCTGACCCGGTGATCTAATTGAAGATTAAGCGGATCGACGATCGAAAGTATTCCAAAGAATCCTCCGCCGGAAATATAGACATAATCACCATTTGCTATCAATTGCGCTGCGCCTCCTTGATAATTCCCGACAACGCTCATGTTTTCAGCATCAGACAGATCAATCGTCAGTATATTGTCTGTTGCAATGAATGCGTAATTCCCCTGAATATCGATATCATAAATCGTTTGGCTCTCCAAGTGGAGTGTGTCAACTAATACAGGATTCGATGGAACGCTTATATCAAATAACGTAATACGATTACTTAACTCCCACGGTTCTTCTCCAGCTGCAAGCATCATCGTTCCATCGATATCAATAGTTCCGAAAAATGACCAGACCCAAACATCTCTGACCTTCCGTAGATTTGGCGCTCGAGAAATGTCGAAGATGCTGACTGTGTTGTATGTCGAGGCATAAATGAAATCTCCGACCAAAAAGACTCTTGTCATCGCATCGTTGAAGTCATCAAAAACAGAAACAACCCGCGGGTTTTGCGGGTCGCTGATATCGACGACTTGCAAGCCAGAAATGCCGGTTGCTACATAAGCATAGTTGCCTTCGACGACGACGTCGGTGGCGCTGTCCCAATAGTCGAACAGCCGTCCGAGTGGGACGATGTCCTGAGCCGAAGAGTACCCTGCAGAGATTACCGATACGAGAAGAAAGCCGAAGCATATCCTTGCAATCCGTTCCATTGTTCTATCCGTGTAGTGAGTTCGTGGCGTATTGAATTCTGTCTTAATTTTAAGATATATAGAAAAAGTGGTGTTTGCAAGAGAGTGAAAAACTTTATCAAATTATTGTTTGCCAATAATTGGCGACTCGTTTGTGATAAGAGTTTGTTGAAAAAGTCATAAGGTTAGGCATTTTGCCCTGTAGAACGGGGCTCGTAAACGGCCCCTACGCGGCGGGTTTGGCTGGGTGGGGGGGCTCGTAAACGGATCGGGGCTCGTAAACAGCCCCTACGCGGCGGTTTGGCTGGGTGGGGGGGCTCGTAAACGGATCAGGGCTAGTAAACGGCCCCTACGCGGCGGGTTTGGCTGGGTGGGGGGGCTCGTAAACGGCCCCTACGCGAACGGCCCCTACGCGAACGGCCCCTACGCGAACGGCCCCTACGCGAACGGCCCCT
>CAYHEC010000047.1:0-17741 GCA_964355675.1 uncultured Caldithrix sp. | reverse complement strand
ACGCGGAGGGCGAAGGCAAGCCTCAGCACTCCGAAATCTGCTGCAAAATGTGATGCGCATCACATTTTCTCAGGACGTAATAGACTATTATTTCGAGTCTCTTTCACAAAATTCTCAAACAAATCGAGCTCAGAATGAACCTCAAACAGGTTACAACAATCACAATGCTCACTGGAGCGCTGATAATTTCGCTTGCCGTGTCGGCTTTTGCATTGAAGGAACCGGAAGTACTCTTCGACGTCAAAACCGATAAGAAAATCCAAGAAATCAAAATTCTCGGCCAGCATGGTGAACTCATACTAATTTTCAATGATGACCGTATATTTGTTCACGATGGAAATACCGGTAAGAAAATCTGGGAAGATAAGGTTCCCGGATATGTCGATGACGGTCTCAATATGGTATGGAATAGCGAAAAATACGTGACTTCGATGAAGAAGGGAATGCGCTGTTACGATATTGCTACCGGCAAGATCGACTGGGAAACTCAGACCGAAGTGAAGATGAAGACCTTCAGGCAGTATGTCAATTTTAAGACGAACTTCATCCTCTTTTTCAAGAAGCAGATGCAGAGCTTCAATCCCAATACCGGGGCGATAGCCTGGTCAAATGACGCGTTTGAGCTAAGCGGGACACTTGAAGAGGCAGGCCTTAGCAATATCTACCAGTTCAGCCGACCTTATGGCGACCGACTTCTGTTGTTGGGAGATAAAAATGCTTACCTCTATGACGGCAAGGATGGGACGTTGCTCGGCACGGCTCCAGTCGAATGGAATAGTGATCTGGTCAAAATGCATCTGAAAGGCGATGATGTACCGGAGCCGGTATCCTTTGCCGGGGATAACATGGCTACCTTTTTCTGCGAGGAGCAGACTTCCGGGTTCGACCTAAGAACAGGTAAGGTCGTCTGGACAGTCGAAGAAGTGGTCGATCAGAAGCGTGGATTTCTGTCTTTTGAGAAAGGGGCATCGCACTACTTACTCTTTGGTTTCAAGAAGAAGTCCATGCTGTTGAACGTCGAAGAAGGGAAAATCGTCTGGGAGACCGGTGAAGATTTGGCAATGGATCCAGTGCTGGCGCAACTTCTTGACGATGGAACGCTTTTCTATCTTGGCTACAAGAAATCGATTACCAGTAAAATCGAGCCCTTTGGCGTAGCGGGGAGCTTCCAGATTGCTTACGGACTTGACTTTGCCACCGGCAAACCGAAGTGGGGACCGTCGGTGCTGGCTTACACCCGAGCGGCGGCGTTCAATATGTTCGGTATGGTTCCACAGATGGTCACTTTTAAGGGGCCTTATCCTCGGCCCGATGGGTGGCTGTTTTACGTTTTTGGAATGCAGGCGGCAGTTCCAGAAGGTAAATATGATCAAAAGGGGGGCGAGGGATTCGTGCTGATCGATCCAAAGACGGGGAAGATTAAGTGGCGCACGACCGGTCTGGTTATGTACGACAACTGGTCGAAAAATGTTGTGGCTCCGAAGTTGGGCAATGTGGCTCCAAACTATTACAGAGACGAGGGCGCGGCTCCTGACCCGATATTCGAGGGCGACGCGGCCTATATTGCCGCCAACAACACGGTCGTGAAAATCGATCTCAATAGTGGCAAGCCGATTTGGCAGGGACCTGAGTACAGCTTCGTTTATTCCTACACGGTTGACAAAGGCAAAGTCTTCGGACCGATCGGTTACGCGAAATGGAACTACGCCGCCAATGCGGCGCGGGGGTCTGCCGAGGATAATATCACAAAAACCAAGCGGGTCGGTTACTTTGTGCTTGACGCCGCGACGGGAAAGCAGGTATTCGCTATCGAGAAGGCAAAGATCCCATTGCAGATTCACTTCGATCAATACGACGCGGCGACAAACTCAGTCTATCTGTGCGATGGGGAAGTGCTTCGGGGCCTTAATCTTAATAGTGGCAAATACGACTGGGAAATGAACCTTGATAAGCAACTGAACGGCGTAATAAGCGCCGAAGATGGGGTGATTTTCAAGAATTCCGGCGTCAGCATATCATCATCGACATCGCTTGACGGAGCGGGAGGCTACACCATCACAACGACGACCACCACCACTTACGACATCTCAATGGAGCATCGCGTGATCTGGCGTGGGGATCGTATATTGGTGCTGGCGAAGGAAGGCCCGGCGATGGTGGGCGTTGACGGGAAGATCATCTGGAAGGGCGAGTGGGACTGGAAATCGACGAAGATCAACTTCGCGCCGACGTTGACAGATAACGGGATTGTTTATCAGTACAAGAAAAAGCTGACCTATCTGTCGTTAGCTGACGGCTCGCTGATCTGGCAGACCAAAGAGTCTGGCGATGCGGACTTTGCGTTCGATAAGACAGGGACGAAGATATTCATCATCGAGAAGAAGAATATCGCGGCGTATAAGTTGTAAGAGTGGGAAAGTGGGAAAGTACGAAAGTGCGAAAGTGGGAAAGTGGGAAAGTGGGAAAGTGGGAAAGCGAGGGTCGATCGAAAGATCGACCCTCACTTGTTTTGGTACAGTGGGTAGGAAGTGGCTCTGCACTCGTCCAACTATGCACAGATGGTTTTAGACGAACGGGTACGGAGCCCCGTTCTACCGCTAAAACCCAGTTTTCAGACTTAGTAGTGGACTCAAACTGTCATCCGTTCTGGGGAGATACCGGGAATTTCTACCGTGTTTCGCGAATGATAACCCGTTTTTGCTGGTTTTCATTGCCTTGGCCGCCGTCACCGATATTAAGCTCAAGCTCGGGCATGTCTTCGCAGGAGGCGCTGGAGTCATGCTCGGCGCGGATCTCGATGCGGCGCTCGACCTGACCTTCACCCGGTGAGGTCGTCGAGACTGAAACTTGCTGGACATTAACTCCGTGAGCATTCAACGCCTGCACGATCGCGGATTCAATCTCGGCATCGGTCATACCATCACAGCCGATCTCGATCCGACCACCAGTCACCGCCGCAAGAGCGTTGCCGCCGTGTTTCTCGAAAATTGGTTCGGCAGAAATCTGTATGTTGGCAATGGTTGGAAACTTTGCTTTCAATGTGCTCAGGAGCTCGCTCTGGAGCGCCTCTGTCTTAGTCTGTTTGGAGGCAAGCGTCAAGGTTACAACGCCGTTATCGACCATTAACATCTTCCGACCCTCACTTAGAGGAGAGGCCGCCGAAGCGACGTCACCGGGCGATACGCCATCGGGAAGAGTAAATTCTGCTTTAACCAGAGTGCCGACATTTATGCGGTAGGTTGCAGGGATAAGCACAAGGGCCAGTACGACGGCGATTGTCAGCCCGGAGACCAGTGCGCCATTTTTGAATAAGTTATTCATTGGGGATTTTCTTTCAAGGTTCGTCCGCATAGCAACCATCATGCGAGCGTAGTGACCAGGTTCGACAGGCTCGACAGCCAGATCGTGCAGACCTTTATCAAGCGGATCGGGTTGGTCTGTCATTGGGGACTCCTCGTGTTGTTTGTATCGTCGATAGAATGATCGATTGCAGTGACGACAGAAAACTCCATCGCCCTGTTGTTGGGCAAGATGAGTTTGACGTTCCTTTCGTCATTTAACTCATGATACCTTTTTTGCAATTTCTCACGGCCTCTGGCAAGACGACTTTTTGTAGCGGACAATGTGATATTTTGAATTTCGGCAACTTCCATCACCGACATTGAGAGAACTTCAAAGAGAATCAGCGCTTCGCGTTGTTTGGGGGGCAGTTTTCTTAAAGCAATTCTAACCAGCTCTTTTTCCTCAAAGGGCAGTTCTTCGGGAGCGGGTTCGTTCTCGAGGGATTCGATGCCAACCAACCTTTTTATCCATCCGAGTCTGATTTGAGATTTGTGAGTATTGGAGATTATCCTCAACACCCACGGTTTGAACGCTTCAGGGTTATCGAGTTTTCCGAAACCTCGCCAAGCCCGGACGAGAGATTCCTGAAGCAGGTCATCGCCTCGGTCACGCGACCCGGCAAGGGCACGAGAATAGCGTACGAAATGATCCCAATTGTGCTGGAGCTCATCTTCGAAGTTCATAGCATTCCAATAATATGCTTCCGGATTGAGGAAGCGATTGTCACATCGCCGGCGATGCTTCTAATCACAAGACGCTCTGTAGGAGCCAGAGGTTGCATTTGAAAGTTATTTTTTTTGCGGGCGGATTTTCAAGCATGAAATGGGAAGGAATAGATATCCTCACCTTTGATCGGCTGGGGGGAGAATGGTGCAAGAGTTCAGTCCGGTAATTAACTGAGCAGTTAACCTGTCATGGAGGGCGGGATTAATCCCGCCCTCCAAGCACAACGGGGCTCCTTAGCTATTTAAGGGAGTGGACACCCTGCGGCAAGAAATCAACATTCTTCATCGCTACGGTTGAGAATCTGGCGGACTCTACTGGTAAGCTGGTGTGCTCTAAATGGTTTCTGGATAAAGTCTCTCGGCTCGTCGAAATCGTAATCGGAGGGAAAAGCCATAGGAGAATACCCGGACATCATAATGACTTTTAAGTTTGGATGTTTTTCTTTCAGGTGATGTGAGAGTTCTGGTCCTCCCATTATCGGCATTGCCATATCGGTCAAAAGCAGGTCGATATTTCCTGAATATGCGTCGGCAACATCCAGGGCATTTTGTCCGTCTGAAGCTTCTAATACGTTATAGCCTTTGGTTTGTAAAATTCTAACTGCCACTTGTCGGACAGTATCCTCATCGTCACATACCAGAATTGTTTCTTTTCCCTCAATTAATTCGTTGGCTGAACTTCCAATAGTGTCAGGAATAAATTCATCCCCAGAGACGGGAAGGTAAAGTTTTACGGTAGTCCCAACACCGACTTCGCTGGATATTCGGAGAACTCCACCACTTTGACGAGCAATGCCATGCACTGTGCTTAAGCCCAGACCGGTTCCCTTGCCGATCGGTTTGGTTGTAAAAAAGGGATCGGTAGCTCTCTCAAGGACTTCTTTAGGCATCCCGGTTCCCTGGTCGGATACAGTCAGGACTACATAATATCCTTGATCGACGCCGGGATAGTCAGAAGCATTTTCCTCATCGATATCTATAGTAGTGGTTCCAATAACGATTTTGCCCCCGTTTGACATGGCGTCGCGAGAATTGACGACCAAATTCATCAGCGCCATCTCCAGCTGTGCGGGGTCGGCTTTGATGGTAGGGAGCTTGGAATCTATATTCAAGGAGAGTTCAATCGCATCGCCGATCAGTCGGCGGAGCATTTGCTGAGTACCTTCAACGATCGAATTAAGCTGAAACACCTTTGGTTGCTGAGGTTGAGACCTTGCGAACGCGAGGAGTTGCTGGGTGAGGTTTGAGCCTCTTCGAGCAATGGTAAGGATTTGCTCAAGATCGGAATGATTTGGATTGTCCGGAGTGATTTTCAGTAGCATCAATTCAGCGGTTCCGGAAAGAGCGGTGAGGAGGTTATTGAAATCGTGAGCGACTCCACCGGCAAGCCTGCCAATGGCTTCGAGCTTTGCTGTTTGGAGAAGCTGGGCTTCCATGTTGCGTCGTTGAGAAATATCACGGACAATGCCTTGAATGGCAAATCTGCCTTTATACTGAATATAATTAGTGCTGACTTCTGCTTGAAACTCACGGCCGTCAGCCGCAAGCAACATTAATTCTATTTGCGGTTCGGTGGTGTTGATTTCACGATGCTTGGTCGCCCGTTCAACAAAACTCGATCGGAATGATTCGGCGATAAGGCGGTATAAATCGAAATCAATGGAGCAAAGCGTTTCGGCGCTATAGCCGAACAAATCGCAGAAGGGCTGATTGACCACTTCAAGTCTTCCACCAGACCAAAGGAAGATGCCTTCACGTGTATTTTCGATTAGAGATCGGTATTTATTTTCGGATTCCAGAATCGATTTTACCGCTCGCATAGCAATAATTGCTCGTGTAACTTCGGCGGCTACAAAATCAAGAATTTGTCGTTCGTTATCGCTGAAGGCGTTTTCGTTGGTGTAATGTTGGACAGCCATGACGCCAATTGTTCTTCCTTCATCGATTAACGGGACGCCTAACCAGACCGCCGCATCCCTACCTAATACTTCAATCAACCCGCCTTCAGTTGGGTCAGGTTGGCTCGACCTCCAGAGGTATGTCTGACCTCGATTCAGCACATATTCGGTTAATCCTTTGCCAGGTGTGCGGTCATCGGGTCGGGTATCGAATTCATCATGAAAATAGGGGAAAGTAAGGAGGTTTTTATCCGGGTCATAAAAGGCGAAATAGAAACTGGATGCTGGAAGCACTTCACTGATAATGCTGTATATAGCTTCGAGAATATCGTACAGGCTTTCGGTAGAATGGACGGTTTTCGATATACGATAAAGTGCGTTCCTTAGCTGTTCAGCACGAGTTCTTTCAATAAGTTCTTCTTCGGCCATTTTATATAAAAGGGCATTATTTTGCGCCGCGGCACCGTGGAATGCCATAGCTTCGGCAAGCTTCAAATGTTCTTCAGAAAATGCGTTTAGTTTGTAGCTGAAAATTTGGAGAACTCCGATGACTTCTCTTTCTAACTTAAGAGGGATAATCATCGCTGAGCGCGCTCGATCCTCATCATCGGGGAGGCTCTCTCGCATGGAGCCTTCAGGATTGACATGATGCACGCTTTTAGAGGTTTGCAGGCTCGCCTCATAATCGTTCAGGATGATTGATTTACCTGATCTGATGACAACCGATTGGGTTCCATGACCTTCCGCCTCTAATGGAAGTTCCGGGAAAGCTCTTGTATCAGCCCGAACACCGTCCATCCAAGCCGCTTGGCAACGGATAATGTTTTGAGTGGGATTATAGGTTGAGATGAAGAAGCCGTCACAGGGAATATTTTCTCTTAATATCTGATGTAAGGCTTCGTGGTTCTGCTCAAGATTGAGAGTTCGTCCCAGTAATTTTCCTGCATTATAAAGGGCTTCGAGTTGTTGCGCTTTGTGATTCAGGATACCTTCGGTCTTTTTAAGAGCAGTTACGTCTCGTCCGATGCTGAGAATTCCGGAAATCTTTCTATCCTCGTCGTAAATCGGGGAAAGAGACTCCTGAATGTGAACAAGTGTTGTTTTTTTTCGATATACCCATTCGTAAACCACCGATTTGCCAGTCAGAGCTTTATTAATCGCAGTTTTGTGAATGGCTAAGTTCTCTGTGCCGAACAGTTGTATCATTGGCAGGCCAAGAATATTGACTAATTTTAGTCCCATCTTCTCGTGCCACCTGCCAAACACGTCAGTTACCTCTCCGTTTAAATTCAACAGAAAAATCTTGTCTTCGTTTGAGGCGAGCAAATTACGAAAGTTAGCTTCGCTTTGGAGAAATTCTTCGTGGTGATGGTGCGGCATTTATTGTCCGAAAGGTTCGAAATTTAAAGAGAAATTTGAGTGAGATAGTGGTGGAGCCTGCGTCATAGTTAACTCTATTGTAGAGTCTGAAAGTCGGGCATATTGCCCGGAGAACGGGGCTATGCGTTACTTTCATATCAGTAAAAGAGTTTGTCCGAAAATGCAAATTTTGCGAAGGTACTCTCATACCGACGAAAGTCGGTATCGATGTATCACATTGATATTTAAGGCAATAGTTGATACCGGCTTTCGCCGGTATGAGAGCATTCCGAGCGTTTTCGACATTCTCGGACAGTCTGGAAAGCCAGTAGCTCTTTTGAGAAACAGGGATAGAATCCGGTTTTCGCTGGTATTGAGAGACACTTAAGTGGACGGGTACGGAGCCCCGTCCTACCGATCCTTGGGATTTTTTTTTATCGGACTCGGAAAAGATGGCTCTCCGAGAGAAACAATAATATAATCAACGAAATAGGACTGAATAAAATAAATAAAATTTTATAAAATACACTAAACGGAGAGCGATATTGAATATATAGCAATGCTTGAAAGTCTATTCAAATCCGCGTAGGATATGCGTCCCGCTTGTCTGTATTTTTCTGCCGTCAACCGGGACGGTTAACCTACGCGATTGGCTTTGAACAACGAAAATACTTTCAAGCGATACTATAACATCTTGGTCAGTATTTCCGCTCATTTTTTTCGGCCTCAATCAATAGTTTGCGGTACGTCTCATAACGTGATGAGGCGATTTCGCCATTTTCGACGGCAGGCAAGACAGAGCAACCAGTTTCATCTTTGTGCGAGCAGTTTCTATATTTACAATCGTTGGCATTGGCTTCAATTTCAGGGAAAGCCCTGAGAAGATTTTGTTTGGTAATGCCCCATGGAGCACATTCACGCAAGCCGGGGGTGTCTATAACCCAGCCACCAAAAGATAATGGATGCAATCGAGCGGAAGTAGTAACGTGGCGTCCCTTGCCAGTCGCGGAAGAAATTTCTGAGGTTCGAATGTCGAGATTGGGTTGGATAAAGTTAGCGAGACTGGATTTTCCGACGCCTGATTGTCCTGCGAGCAAAGTGAGCTTGGAGCGCATGAGATTTGCTATGGGCTCAACACCATCCCCGGAGACCAGACTAATAAAATGGACTGGGATTTGAGCGTTCGTATAAATATTTCGCAATTCGTCGATGCGTTCATTTGATGCGAGGTCGCACTTATTCAGGATAAGCCTGCTGTTTACGCCGCCAATCGAGGCGGTTACCAGTAAACGGTCAATCAGACCGAGTGAGGTTCTGGGCGATTCGACCGAAGCCATTACCAACACCTGATCGATGTTTGCCGCGGCGACTTGCGGCAAGGTCCTGAGACCGGCGACTTTACGAGTAAATTCATTTCGTCGGGGCAAAATGTCGATTAGACGGCAATTCTTACCGATACCGGAAATTCTGACTAAGTCTCCGGGGGCGACAGGACGTTGCCCAGAGGAGCTCATTCGCCATTTACCGGGGAGAGTCAGTTTTTTCTCAATACCCTCGTGCATAATCCTGATTTGTTCATTTGATACCCATAGGATTACTGCGGCGTCAGGGGAGATAGTTACTATTTCACTGATATCATTAAACTCACTTGAGTGACCAAAAAATTCGGAACCCCTCGCGCAAGGAGGGGTTCCGATACCAAGAAACGGGATTCAGATCACTTCTTTATGGAGAGTATCTTGTACATCCCAGTTCCGCAGACTGAGCACGTCCCTTTCATTGCCGGTCGTCCATTTTTCATCGTAACCTGTTGCGCGTTGGACATTTTGCGTGAAGCTTTGCACTTTACGCAATATCCCATATCGTCCATTCGACCCTCCTTTGCTGAATAGTGGAATAAAGCTGGTTCGTCTTAAGATAAGGCATTCAGGATGAAAGTCAAGTGTTTGAAGGTAGAATGATGAAAAGAATTTGTCCAAAACGAAATAGAGTCGATATTTTGTTGATTCGAGGTAGATAATTCTGACTCAATTTCGAAGGCGCTCTGGTCGGATACTTACTAATGAGTCACTATTTTCCCTTAGAGTCCTTTGATTTGGTGCTCTTTTTCTTACCAACAGATGATTGAGAGGAAGCAGGTGAGCGAATCGAATCTTTTTCGTTTGTAATTGAGGTATTTACGCTTGGAACCAGATAGTTGGACGTGGGACTGGCGCCATAAACCGGATCCGGCATGCTGCAAAGTGGCGAAAGGTCGCAAACATTCCATCTGGCGGAGACGAGTCTGTTATCAATTACAAACAGATCGGCTGAATATAAGCTGATGGTTCTTCCGCTTGGTGGGAAGCCACGAAAAGGGCCTGCATAGGATCCGACGATTTTGCTGAAGACGAGGACCTTGTTTTCAAAAGATCGGATCGATTGGATTTCAAGTTTTACGTCGGGGATGGCAATTCGGATGTTATTGGAAAAAGAAATCATATTTTCAATTCCAAATGACGAGTCACGATTGGCATCATGGTCGATAAAATTGCCTGAAAATGAGGGCGAAATCATCGGAAGTTCGCCTTTATACATACTTTCCAGAATACTCTTCACCAATTTTTCATTTTCGGCAGACGAAGTTATCAGTGGTGCAGGCTGAACCGCTACGGACGGTGAAGTTTTAAGAGGCGGCTTGGTCTCTTTGGCGGAAAGTGTTGTTACATTCAGCGCCAGTAGGACTGGTGCAATGATAAATAAGATATTGAATTTCATTGATTACTCGATGAGTAGGATTAATTGAAGTGATGGATTCTAGGGACGGATGCGGAGATCCGTCCTCCTGTTGCCAGGTTGTTTTTACAGGGACGGATGCGGAGATCCGTCCTCCTGTTGCCAGGTTGTTTTTCAAGGGACGGATGCGGAGATCCGTCCTCCTGTTGCCAAGTCGTTAACTATCGTTTGGTAATTTCGGTTCCGGTAATTTTACCGAAGAAATGTGATCCGACGGGCAATCGAGCCAGATTGATTAGGTTGAAGCAGATATTCTCCGGAGGGAATTCCGTACGGCGTCCATGCCTGAAAACCGGATCCGGCTGACAAATTGAGTTTTCCCACTGTTCTACCGTTTGTATCGAAAATATCGATCCAAGAATCGACAGGGGCATTATCCCAGCCAACTCGCAGTACACCGTTGAAAGGATTAGGGAAAACCGCGGTGAGTTGCATTCGGGATGGGATCAGAGGAGTCGGTGATGTGCTGACTTCAGTGACAGTAAAACGAAAATACTCGAAATAAGTCCTCAAGAGGTCGGCCTTGCTACCACCCCAATCGACCATTCCTCCAAACAGAAATGGCTGGAGGATCAGACGGTAACCGCTTTCCCCGACGTGCATGACGCCTCGTGATGAGCCGGATTGATCCGAGAATAACGCTTGTGCTCGTTCTCCGGGATCAATGACATCGATGAAATGGTCTGTGATGCCCCGTTGACGATAAACGAAATTTTGACCGGCGATTCTCGATTCAGGATTTCCGGTTAACCGGCGGATGTTGCCAGTTTCCCGCGGATATCCATTGCCATTGAGAACGGCATGACAGTAGGGCCAAAGAAGAGTGTCTGGTTCAAGATTTTCGGCGATATCGGGACCAATCATCAAGAGCATACCGCCTGTCTCGAGAAATAGAGTCAAATCGTATTGTTCGTCCAGCGATAAGCCTGGCGCAGGTTCATCGCCATCTCGCCATGATTCGATGTAAACGACTATGTTGTAATCGAAAAGATTTTCAGGGAGTACGTCTGAATGCCCGGTTGGTTCCGCTCCCATCCAAGTGAGATACCGACTTACCATAGTGACTTCGTCGGTCGTATCGCCGGGAAAGTCAGGGTGTGGGAAAACATGATCCGGAGGGACGCGCTCTAATAGAAAGAGGTTTGGCTCAATGGGTTGGGGAGCGTTATTGACATTTATATTGAGTCGCATGCGTGAATTTTCGATTGGTTCCATATCCCAGACAGTGACGTTTGTAACGCGTCCAGCATAATCTCTTGAATCTGGTGAAGTTTCGTCACCGAACAACGTATTCCAAGCATCACCGGGAAATGGATCGCCTCCGTCGCCGCCATTAGAATTGTGTTCGAGGGCGTAGTCACCGTCGGCTTGTTCAAGGGCGACGATATTATGCAGGTTTCCTTGACCAGGCCACCAGGGATGAGTGTTACTTTCGGCGCCTTCATCGCAGTGCCAGATCAACAGTCCAGAATTTGGCAGGGACTCATCGAAGCCGATTCGTTGTCGATTTTCGAGGAGGAAGTATTCGTTTTGCAAAGCTCCTGTACGCCAGACAAGGAACACTTCATCGGAACGTTCTACCGGTTCCATGATCAAGTCGGGGCTGTCTTCGATGATGGGGAAGGGGGTAGTCATCCGCATTTGCGACTTGCACCATGCGTCAAAATGAACGGGCCGATCTCCACCGCCGCCCCAAGAACCGCCTGACATCATCGACCATATTCCTACACCAGCAGAATTGTAATCAGTGTCATAAAGATCGGGAAGCCCAAAGAGTGAATGTCCCAGTTCGTGACCGAAGACGCCAACTTTGCCGTTTTCAGGTTCCATAGCGTAACTGCGAAAGGACATATTATCAAGGCGAAGGGCACGGGGAACACCCCATGCGTGAGACCAGATCATGTCGTCGGATCCGGTTTGTTCGGCTCCCATTCCTGCATGGACGATGAAAACACCTTCTGCGACATGATTTCCGTTATTGTCGTAATCATTATAATCGATGTCGGCGTCGGCGGCCAGCAGAGCGTCTCTTGCCAGTCCCTGTCCGTTACGTGGGTACTGACCAAAACCTTGTTGACCGTTCACATAATAGGCATAATCTCGTTCCATGCGATACCAGCCAACCACATCGCCGGTAATATGTACTTGGTCGTAGGAGTTTTCGAGATAAAAGTCATTCATGCTCCCGGTGCGATAATCGCCTTCAGAAAAGAGCATTTGTTGAAAATGCTCCCGCGAAGCTAAATTTGTATCAGCTTCATTATCAGCAAAATCGACAAGAATGCAAATCACATGATAGGTAATTTCATCCGCATCGTCTCGTGCGAGACCTTCAAGATCGAATTTGAATGGCGCGTTAACCCCGTTCGTTTTGGCATCCGAATGAAGCGAAGCGAGGGTTTCAAGGCGGCCCTCATCTCTCAGGCGTTCGATCAAGCCAGGCGCTGGCGGCATAGCATTAGCGAAAGAGAGAAATGCCAGTAAGGAAAATAGCGATAGAAATCTAAACAAAGGTTCCTCTGGGTTCGGGGGAGATTTGGATTGGCTGAGCGGGCCGCATAAGGACAAATCAGATGAGATAGTCGATTTGCCGGGAGAGAACACCCGTTAAAATCAATCTTTTTGTCTATCCTAAAGATAGGAAATTTTCACTACATTCGGCAATGAGGAACAAACTAAAATACTTGATACGAAATGGATTCATCACAATCTTGAGTCTGTTGAAAAAGTCCAGGGGATCGGTAGAACGGGGCTCAGTACCCATTCATTCAAGGAATTCGTGCTCAAGTGGACGGGTACGGAGCCCCGTCCTACCGGGTAAATGCCCAACTTCATGACTTATTCAACAGGCTCAATCTTACCTTAGCTTGTCAATCCTTCATCACATCCTTGACAGGCAACAGATCACGATGTAGATTAGGTCGAACCTTAATACAAACAAGCCCTCAATCAATTGAGTCGTAAATGCCGCGAAAACAACCGCCTGAAAAAGAAAAACCCCCTCACAAAAATCGTCCCGCTCCTCAGAAGCGAACTCTTCTTGGTCCAGTAGGTAATCTTGAAGAACATGTTCACCCGGATTGGTGGCGAGGTATTTTTAATTCTCTCTATCTCAAGACGGACGCCGATGTTGTCGATGATCACGAAATAACAAAGAATGAAGTAGAGCTTTTCAAAACAATTCTGGAGTTATCTCCGGATCATTTCATCCTTGATCTTTGCTGTGGTCAGGGCAGACACGCGCTCGAGCTCGCCAGACTGGGTTTCAAGCACGTCGAAGGGCTCGACAGGTCGCATTTTCTGATTCATCGCGCCAAGAGCCAGGCTCGTAATGAAGGGTTGCCAGTGCGATTCCGTGAAGGCGACGCTCGAAAACTTCCCTACAACAACGATTATTTCGATGTTGTGAGTATCCTCGGCAACAGTTTCGGCTACTTCGAATCGGTTCGGGATGATCTAAGGGTATTGAAAGAAGTGCGTCGGGTACTCAAACCGGAAGGGCGATTGCTCATCGATGTTTCAGATGGGGGTTTTATTCGAGAGAAGTTTCAACCTCGATCATGGGAATGGATCGACAAGAAGCATTTTGTCTGTCGTGAGCGTTCGATTTCGGGTGATGGGGATCGGTTGATAACACGCGAAGTAATCACACATGTTGAGAAAGGCGTCATCGTCGATCAATTTTATGCAGAGAGGCTTTACTCGGGAGATTCGCTTGGCGAGTTGATGAAACTGGCAGGGTTTTCAAATTTTGCGGTTCACGGCGGTATTTCGACCAACTCTCAACGCAACCAAGATTTAGGCATGATGGAACAGCGTCTTGTTGCGACGGCGGCGGTGAAAAAGGAATGGACAAAGAGTCGAAGCAAGGTCAAGATTACTCAGAAAAATGTCGTGGTGTTGCTTGGCGATCCGAATCGTCCAGACCCTCTAAAACCGCTTCGTATTTTTGACGAGGATGATTTTTTCACTATTGAGCAGTTGCGGGTAGCTCTCGCTGGGTTGGAAGGCTATAAGTTCACCTATCTCAATAACCATTCGACGTTGTATCAGGATCTCAAAAGGCTTCATGGGCGCTTCGATCTGGTGTTCAATCTTTGCGATGAGGGCTTCGACAACGATCCTCGCAAGGAGTTGCATGTTCCGGCGTTACTCGAACAATTGGATTTGCCCTACACTGGTTCGGGGCCGCAGTGTCTCGCATTTTGCTACGATAAATCGGCAGTTCGAGGTGTAGCCAAAGAGATGGGTATTCCAGTTCCTGCGGCTCTTTTTGTCAATCCAGATGATAGTCTTTACGAACTGCCGGTCGGCTTTCCGGTGATCGCCAAGCCCAATTTTGGTGATTCGAGCTTCGGTATCACTCAAGAGAGTTTTGCCACCAATCGTGAAGAATTGGTCAACGCGTTGATTATGATCCGAGACAAGCTTGGATACGATAAGCCAATTCTTGTGGAAGAGTTCCTGACGGGCAAAGACCTTTCGATAGGAATTATCGGCAATTCGCCTGAAAATTATACGATACTGCCGGTGATCGAAGAGGACTATTCGCTATTGCCGGAAGGATTGCCGAGAATATGCGGTTATGAAGCGAAATGGATGCCAGATTCGCCTTATTGGAATCTCCGTGCTATACCGGCTGAACTACCCAAGGATACAAAGCGGCAGATCATCGAGGGAAGCCTTAAACTGTTCGAAAGACTTGAATGCCGCGACTATGTCCGATTTGATTGGCGACTCGACGGTGAAGGAAAACCGAAATTGTTAGAAGTGAATCCGAATCCGGGCTGGTGCTGGGACGGTCATTTGGCGAAAATGGCGGGGATCGATAAGATAGACTACCCGACAATGCTGTTGAGCATTTTGAGTGCCGCAGAGCAGAGATTGGGGATTGGAAGTGTTTAGAATATAACACTTTATAATAGAATCTGGCAGTTGTATTCTGGGAGGTTGTCAAGACTGAGCGCCTGTGGCTCTAAGCAGGAAAGAGCGGCTTAAAAAGCTGCTCTCCAAGAGGATATCGCTATTAATCGGCGGACGAGGGCGTCCGCCGGGACAAATCAAGCCGACTCGCTAATGCTTCAAAGAACTCAGAGCGGACTGGAAAGTCCGCCCTCCAAGTATGTTTACAATGCCGGAAAGAGCGGACTGAAAGTCCGCCCTCCAGGTAAGTTTACAATGCCGGAAAGAGCGGCTTGAAAAGTCCGCCCTCCAAGAAGATATCGCTATTAATCGGCGGACGAGGGCGTCCGCCTGGACAAATCAAGCCGACTCGCTAATGCTTCAAAGAACTCAGAGCGGACTGGAAAGTCCGCCCTCCAAGTATGTTTACAATGCCGGAAAGAGCGGACTGAAAGTCCGCCCTCCAGGTAAGTTTACAATGCCGGAAAGAGCGGCTTGAAAAGTCCGCCCTCCAAGAAGATATCGCTATTAATCGGCGGACGAGGGCGTCCGCCTGGACACTCTCGGCATTCTATCGAATACTTCAACGAACTCTGAAAGTCCGCCCTCCAAGAAGATATCGCTTTAAGCTCACCACATAATAAATCGAAACCAAGCTGATTTCTCATCGCCAAAATACTGGATCACTAATAACTCCACCGCTTACGGTGTGGATAAATCTGTTCATCATCATGTTGGTGATACTGGTATTGGCGAGACTTGCATTCCTGACGGTCAATTTTGCCAGTTTCAAAGATACAACGACTTTGGAGATCGTCGAAGCTTTCTTCCGCGGATTTCGTTTCGACATCGCCACGATACTGCTGAGCATCACCGCGCCGGCTCTGCTTCTTTGGATACCAGCAGTAAGTCGTGTCAGGGGTTGGCTCTCCAATGTATCCTGTGTGCTAACTGTATCAATTTTTACGACAGCGGGAATTATTCTGACTGGTGACGTTTTCTTTTTTGTTGAGAGCAGTCACCATATTACGCTTGAGCCAGTCGATATGCTGAGAGATTTGAGACCAGCCGCGAAAATGCTGTATGACGGCTACCTCATGGCGACGCTCTTGGCTTGTGCTGTGTTGAGCGGACTGATTTGGATTACGGTTCGAGTTTTTCGAAAATCAGCCGAAGCAGATGCATCACGGAGTGGATGGGATTGGAAGAGGTTGTATTTATTTCTTCCATTTCTAATGGTGACGGTCATTGGCATTCGAGGAGGATTGCAAAAAGAACCTCTTAAAAGCGCAGACGCGATCGTGGGAAGCTCGACAATTCTCGGCAACATAGTGCTGAACGGATGGTACAGTTTTCTGACCGAGGCTGTTAAAACCAAACGGCCTGACCACTTTATGGATGACAGCGTGGCTGTGGCGGAAATACGTCGGATGATCGATCCTGATACAGACTTTAAATCATCAGAATATCCTCTTTTTCGCAATGCCACTTCAAAAGCATCGATTGCGAGTCCAGGTGAGCCACTTAATGTCGTACTTATCATCATAGAGTCACTTAATGCCGAGTATCTTCAGGCCTTCGGCGGGAAGATAAGTGTGATGCCGTTTCTCGATTCACTTTCGCGGCAAAGTTTGATATTCACAAATTTCAATTCGATCAGCACGCGGAGCTTTCGGGGCGTAACGGCGATACTTGCATCGTATCCAAATCTTTCGGTTGATTCCTATCGATTGACATCCCTGTTACCTAAGATGCGAGGATTAGGGGAAATCATGCGCGAGTACGGATACGCGGTACGTTTCATGCACGCGGCGCCGGAAAACTCAATGGGGATCACCGCCATTTGCGGAATGTCGGGTTATGAGGATTTCGTTAGCGAGGAAGATTTTCCAGCAGGGCAGACCAATGGATCGTGGGGGATCTGGGATCATTTGGCGCTTAAACGAATGACCGAAGATATGGACGCGATGTCCGAACCTTTCCATTATGGCGTCTTCACACTTTGTACACATTCGCCTTGGACGCTACCCGAAGGATTCCTTCCTCCATTCGGAGTAGAAACCGAAAACAGTGAAATTTACAATACTTTTGCCTATCTCGACGGAGCGCTTCGTGAGTTTTTCGGCCGGGAATCGAAGCGAGAGAGGTTTAATCGAACGCTCTACGTACTCGTCGGCGATCACACCACTCATGCGAATGAGTCAGAGAGATTTCATATCGGATCGATCTTTTTTGCGCCGGGGAGAATTCCCCCGCGAATTGATGATAGACTTGCTGAGCAAATGGACCTAATGCCGACGATTCTTGATTTGTGTGGTATGGAAACGAAGTATTCCGCCTTTGGCAGAAGCCTTATGGAGCGCCCTGACAGCGTTCAATGGAGTATCCATTACCAATCGAACCAGCTTAATTATCGGCAGAGTGGTCTCGTTCTGGTCAGCACGATCACTCATAATTTGGGTCTCTACAAAATAGATTCTCCTGATGTTACGGGGGGAGGTTTGTTAAGCGTTGAGAAGTCTATTGCGGAAGAAATGACATTTCGTCTGAAAGTGGTTTATCAGACTGCTGAGATGCTTATGAAAGAGAATCGGATAGCACCGTGAGATTCTTTGGGGGGACTGGTTTTTGGCTGTTGACTATTTATCTTGACATGCAAGTAATCTCATGGAGGGCGGACACTCTTGAGTTCGTTGATTTATTCGTTCGAGTAGAGATTTGATCCTCTTGGAGGGGGGGC
>CAYHEC010000046.1:0-20811 GCA_964355675.1 uncultured Caldithrix sp. | reverse complement strand
CGACCGCAGGGGGTCGCCAGAAGAAACGAGTAGCGCTACCTGGAACGCCTCTTCTTTCCCAGCCGGTGTCTATCTCGTCCGCCTCCAAACCGGGCAGGACGTTTCGACCAGGAAGGTTGTTCTGATCCGGTAGGAGCGGGTATCTGGTCTGTAGCAAGGCAGAATCAAATCCGTTCTAACTATTAAAAACGCAAGGCGTCAACTCAGAGGGTTGACGCCTTTGTTGTTTGTGTTCAGAAGTCAGGTTTGGAAGCTCCTGCTATACTACTACTTGACTAAAACCAACCTCGTGCTTGCCACTCTACCGCCTTGCTCGACTTTCAGCCAATACGTCCCCGCCGAAAGCCCGGCCCCATCGACCGCGAATCGATGGTCTGTCATCCCCGTAAAAGCGGGAATCCACTCTTTTATCCTTCTGCCACTTAAATCAACTAACGCTACTCTCACCTCACCGGAAAACGGTGAAGAAAAACTGACGACTGTCGAGGAATTGAATGGAGACGGGAAGGAAGAAAGGCTGAAGGCTGAAGGATGAAGGATGAAATCGCCGAAGTATGTTTCCAAGGGAAGTGCGATATTAAGAATCCACGCATCCGTGTCGCCCCTTGCAGAAGTGGTCCAGCCAGCAATAGCAAAACTGTTTTCCCCAGTTGCGCAGATCGACCCAAGGTGATTCTCTTCTCCTCTACCGAAGTTGCACTCCCAAATAATTTCCCCTTCTGTGTCGATTTGTGCGAGCCATCCATCACTTTGACCGGACTGAATGTTTGATTGAGATCCAGAGATAAGAATCGTCCCGTCTTGGAGTTCATAAAAGTCTCCAATAAAACCATAATCGTCTCGACCATAAATGCTTGACCAAATCAATTCACCATCGTTGGTTAATTTGCGCAGTTGGATATCACGAGTATAGTCGTTACTATCGACGAATGCACTACCAATGAGGTACCCGCCATCCTCTGTTTGGACGACTTTAACAGGCATCTGGCGAGATTCATTGCCATACTCTTGATACCACTCAACTTCATGTTCACTGGTTAATTTTGCCAGAAAGAGGTCGTACCATTCCGGTTGTTGATTAGTGACGCGGTCGCCGAACAAAATCATTCCGCCATCAGATGTGAGCTTAGCATTGCTTATACTCGGTACTCCATCCAATTGCGTAAAGTTCAAAGAATCGCCATTTAATGACATTGTAAACATGAATCCACCATCGACATTCCCCCCAAATATGTACAGAGTATTTTCGTTGCCCTTTATTATAGTCGAACCCAACATTCCTCGAGATGTGTCAAAATAGACCTTTCCCCATAAGGAATCGCCTTGAGCAGAGTAGCCTGTAATGAACAATCCTGCTGATATATGTTGTGGAGCTATTACCCCCATCTCAATGAGCATCGAGTCATCAACTTCGACGATATCTTTGAGCCATTTTGCTGTAAACTGAGATCCAATTGTTTGGACTGTCCATAGCGAGTCCTGCTCTGAGTTTAGTTTACCTAAGAATGCAGGCGAAGAATTTTCTATCTCACTTCTAAATATTCCTATAAATCCATATCCCCCATCCCGAGTACGAATCACTTTTTCAAATTTGTCATACCTGTCACCGCCCATAAAAATGGATGAGATCGAATCCGGCTGAGCATTAACTGTTGTCAGCGTTGAAAGTAGAATCAGTGCGAGAAAGGTAAACGTGAGAAAAGTCTTCATTTTTCCGGTTCCTTGTGAAAGTGTTGCCGTATGAATTGCATGATTTGCACGACTTTGTGTGTCTGTCAAAGGGGAAAGGATTCCCTGACTGCATTCGTTGCAATATTAGTGCCTGGAGGTAGGAAAAGAAGAAGGGCGGGTTGAAACCCCGCCCTCCAAGGCATTCGCAGTCAGCCGCAGAGGGCTGACTGCTTGTGGTGTCACACGTCTCGTGTGACACTATCTGCCGTCACAGGAGACCTATGACGGCACAGCAAATAAGGTGGGCGAATGAATTCGCCCCTACCGGGCTATGCCGCCGCGGCTAAAGCTCCCTTGGCTTGTTCGGCAAGTGCCGCAAACGCAATCGGATCGCTGACGGCAATTTCTGCCATCATCTTGCGATCCATTTCGATTCCCGCCAGCTTGAGACCGTGTATGAACTTGGAGTAGCTGAGGCCGCTTAGATGAGCCGCCGCGTTGATGCGGACGATCCAAAGTTTGCGGAATACCGCCGGACGTCTGCGGCGGTGAGCAAAGCTCGCTTGACCTGCCCGGCGAACCGCTGACCGCATTGTGCGGAGCAAGCGACTGCGAGCGCCATAGTAGCCTCGTGCGGCGAGGCGGATTTTGTTGCGGCGAGCGTGTGAGGCGGCAGAGTTGACTGAACGTGACATTTATTTATCTCCTCACGCTGCTAAAAGACGTTTGATGCGCTTCTCATCAACCTTGGCGACCAGACCCGAGGCGCCGAGTCTTCGCTTAAGGTTGCGAGACTTTCCGGTAAACAGGTGGCCTGTTCCCATGTGATCTCGTTTGATTTTACCCGAGGCGGTGAGACGGAAGCGCTTCTTCGCCGCTCGATTCGACTTCATTTTCGGCATTTACTGTGATCCAGATATTGATTTTGGATGAGTCTCGTTCTAACACAGAGATCCACAGAGTTCACAGAGAGATACAATATCTCCGTGTACTCTGAGTTGCCTCTGTGTTCTCTGTGCTATTCAGAGCTCGTGGGCGAATAGATCGCCCGCTTTGGAAAATGGCGCCCAAACTCCCAAGGACGCGAGGGGGCAGTAGTTAACTGCACTTAGTTCTTTGTTCTCTTGGAGGGCGGACTTTCAGAGTTCGTTGATTTATTCGCTTGGGACGCCAATTCGGACAAGATTCTCTTGGAGGGGGGGCTTCAGCCCGCCCTTGTTTGTGCTTGATCGTCCTTTAGGGGGGGCTGAAGCCCCCCCTCCAAGAGGATCAAATCTCTACTCGAACGAATAAATCAACGAACTCTTTCAGTCCGCCCTCCAAGGATAAATTCTTACTTCTTCTTCACCATAAGCATCGAGTAGGTGTTTCCCTCGATGCGGGGACCATCTTCAACTTTGGCAATGTCAGCCAGTTCAGCCGCCATCTTGTGGAGTACCTCCTCCGCCCGCTCCTTACGAGTCATCTGCCTTCCGACCAGTTGCAGGGTCGCCTTGACACGGTCGCCTTCTTCGAGAAAACGGCGCGCGGCGTTGACTTTAGTAGTGAAGTCGTGGCTATCGATGTTAGTGCTGAATCGGATCTTTTTGACCTGAACAATATGCTGTTTTTTGCGGTTGTCCTTGTCCTTTTTGGTCAATTCGTAGCGGTACTTGCCATAGTCAATAACTTTGCAGACCGGTGGATTTGCCGTGGGGGCAATTTCCACCAGATCAAGTGCGGCGTCTTCAGCCGCTTTGAGGGCTTCACTATTTGAAACGACTCCGACCTGCTTGCCATCAGCGCCGATCAGGCGAACTTCAGGCGAGACGATTTCGTCGTTAACGCGCGGATTTTTTCCAAAATCGCGCGGAGCGCGTGTCTGATTTGAGTTAATGGCTATACTCCCGACGTTTGAGGTCGGGGGTTCAAAGTTGTATCACCAAATTTATGGCGCAATCCCCTGTTAATTTAACTTTTCTTCTGTCGCCGCCCCGCCGGTGACAGCAAACTCCTCATGGAAATCCCCGTCACCGACGGGGCGGTGACGGAAGGTTTCATATCGTTGAAGAACCCTTCGCTTCTGCAATAAGTGCCTCGATTGCCTTGTCCAGCGGTTTAACGCCGAGATCGCCTACGCCGCGTCTGCGAAGTGATACGGTGCGATTTTCTGCTTCTCGTCCGCCAACGACCAGCATGTACGGAATTTTGTCAAGTTCGGCGTCGCGAATCTTCTTGCCGACCTTCTCACTGCGACCGTCGATCCTGCCACGCAATCCGGCGGCTTTCAAAGCTCCAAGAACTTCTTCAGCATAGGCTTGCTGCCCTTCCGCAATGGGCAGTACGACAGCTTGTTCCGGAGCCAGCCAGAGTGGAAAATCACCGGCGTAATGCTCGATTAAGACTCCAAGGAACCGCTCCATCGACCCGAGTATTGCCCTGTGAAGCATCACCGGACGGTGAGGTTGATTATCGGCTCCGATGTACTCAAGGTTGAAGCGATCCGGGAAGTTGAAGTCAACCTGTACGGTCGAACATTGCCAGGTGCGACCAATGCTGTCGGTGACATGGAAGTCGATTTTCGGCCCGTAAAAGGCCCCTTCGCCAGCGCTGATATGGAACTCGCGTCCGGCTTGCTTCAAAGCTACGGTTAGAGCGGCTTCAGCAATATCCCAATTTTCATCGGAACCAATTCTATCCAACGGTCTGGTCGAGAGTTCGATGATGAATTCATTCATCCCAAAATGACTGTAAATCTGGAAGACCAGATTGATCATTTTGACAACTTCTTCAACCATCTGTTCCTGAGTACAGAAGACATGCGCGTCGTCCTGGGTAATGTGCCGGACGCGCATCAAACCATGCAGTGTGCCTGACTTTTCGTAACGATGAACGAGACCCATCTCAGCGATGCGGACAGGCAGTTCCTTGTATGACCACTGACGCTCGGAATACATCAGCACGTGTCCGGGGCAGTTCATCGGCTTGACGGCGTAGTCCCGGTCTTCCTGCGATGTGAAGTACATCGCACGCTTGTAGTGATCCCAATGCCCTGATTTCTCCCACAATTCTTTCGCCAGAATGATGGGAGTCATGGCTTCAGTGTAACCGCTTTCGCGCAGTGTCGAACGAACGTATCGCTGAACCAAATCGAACAGAACGACCCCTTTGTCGTGCCAGAATGGCGCGCCGGGAGCTTCGTTATGGAAGCTGAACAGCCCCATCGCCTTGCCGACGACACGGTGGTCGCGGCGTTTGGCTTCCTCAAGCTGGTTTAGACGGGCTTCAAGCTGTTCCTTGGTTGGGTAAGCCGTGCCGTAAATCCTTTGCAACATCGGGTTCCGCTCATCGCCGCGCCAGTAGGCTCCGGTGAGCGAAAGGAGCTTGAAATGCTTCAGCCAGCCCGTCGAAGGGACATGAGGACCTCGGCAGAGGTCGGTGAATTCGGCTTGCGTGTAGGTCGAGATCTGTTCGTTCAGTCCTTCGATCAACTCAAGCTTAAGATTCTGTTTTTTCAGTGCAAAGAGCGCCTTGGCTTCGTCAGGAGAAACCTCTTTCCGGCTTATCAGGTAATCAGCCTCGACCAATTTCTGCATCTCTTCTTCGATGCGGGGAAGGTCATCCGACGATATTTGCTGTCCGAAATCGAAGTCGTAGTAAAAGCCATCCTTGATCGCAGGCCCAATGCCGAGTTTAACATCGGGATAGAGCCGCTGTACCGCCTGCGCCATAAGATGCGAGGCAGAGTGCCAGAACAGCTCCATAGCGCGTGGAGAGTCAAGCGAGAGTAGTCGGAACTCGCCGCTCGCGTGAACCGGGTCTTCCAAGCCATAGAGTTTGCCCGCTGACTCAGCGCCGATGACGCCTTTCGGAAGGCTACCCAGCGCCCCCTTCAGAGATATGCCTGACGAGACGCCCGGACCGTCGTTATTAGCGACGGTTATATTGATGATTTGGTCGGGCATTTTTCTGTTCTGCCGTCGCCCCTCTGCGGGTGACGGCATCCTGACGCTTATTCCGTCACCTAGGAGAGGTGACGGGAGTTTAGTGTGGGCGATATTGGACTCGAACCAACGACCTCTTGCGTGTCGAGCAAGCGCTCTAACCAAGCTGAGCTAATCGCCCTGGGTAACTATTGATTATTAATTTCTGATTTCTGATTGGTTGAATCAGAAATAAATAATCAGAAATCAGAAATCATTATGCTCAAAGCTTAATGAACCCATAAGATAAGTGTTGGAAGTATCAGAAGCAAGTGGAACGCGCTACTTGGTTACTGCCTGCCAAAATCCAGTCAATTACAAACGACCGAATGATCAGTTAGCTTTCTGAGGAAATCTTTGCCGCAGGGTGAGGACGCCCTGCGGCAAGAAATCAACATTCTCGGACAGTATGTTGAAATATAATGCTTGAAGGGGGAATGGCGTTCACTCCCCCTTGAATCTTGGGGTTCTTTAATGTGAATATCTACGGAATCGTTATCTTCCGCAATTGCATCGAATGTGACATCATCACATTGTGCTGGTCGCCATTCATCCGATCGACCCGCATCGCCGACTTGATGACACCCGTTCCCTTGGCAAACCAGAACTCATTGTAGGATGAGTCAGCGCCCATCGGGCCAACCTGGAGTAATGCTACGTCGTGAAAGGCGCCTGCCGGTACGGTAACGTCCTGGCCAAGTCTGCTCCAGCGGGTCGGCATGGTTCCCCAGCCGCCATTCCATTCCGATCCGGTTCTGGGTGGGAAAAGCGCCACCAAAACTTCACGCGGCTCGGTCACTGCGGCAAAGTCACGGGCAAAGAGACTATCATGTCGCATCATGAGGCAGATTGAATCTGCGGGCGATCCGCTATGCACTGCAAGCATAGCTCCGTCCATGTAGTACATATCCATGCCTCGCATCTTCATCATGGCGACGGTGGTGTCAGTGTACGTCTCCTCCATGTCCATCTCGTCATAATCGATATGATCCCAGACGGCGGTGATACCTTCGTCGAGCGGAATCCAATCTCCTGCGTGATGATCGGGACCAGTTGGATTGGACTTTGAATCACTGGAGCAACCGGTCATTCCGAAAGGCATAGCGAGAATGACCAGCGATAGAATTGCAGAAAGGAGTAGTTTCATCTTTTGTTCCTTTATTGGTGAATTGGTCGGGTATCTATTTGAATACTAAAAGCTATCGATTATCATCTCGACTACTCAGCCTCGGCAGGCTTTAAAGTCGCTTCATCGGTCTTTTTCAATTGTCGGATGTAGCTAACGATATTTAAAATCTGTTGATGATCGAAGGTAGTTCCCCAAGTTGGCATATTGCGCGATCCACCGCGAAATGATCCGCCATGTCTAATGATATCAACGAGCTGACTGTCAGCCACTGATGCCTGAAACTCCCCGTCCGACAAGTCGCGGGGTCGAGGGGTCAGATTAAAGGCATTGAATCCGTCGCCTTTCCCTGTACTCCCATGGCAAACGACACAGTAGCGTTGGAACAACATTCCCCCCAGACGAGCCTCGTAGCCTAATTGCTTTCCATCGCCGTAATACCTCAGCGCCCCCACAGGATCCTGTTTTGGGTCTGAACACCCAAGCAGTATCAGAATCGAAAGCCACCCAACAGCAGTTTTTCGCAACAGGGCAAGTCCATTTATCCTCATAAAGACATCATATAACTGACCAAAGCTTCACCCTCTTGGGTGTTCATAGGCAGGTGGGGCTCAACGGTGCTCGGACGCCACAACTCCGGATTATCCAGCCAAACTTTTACCCAACCTGGCTTAAGTCTTTTTGCCGCACCATCCAGAGGCGGTCCAACATAGCCACCTTTACCCTTAATCTGGTGACAAGCCTGGCAAGAGAACTTTTCGTAGAACAAAGACTTTCCCAGCTCAATTTGATGGCTCGTTCCAGTCGGAACAGTTTGTTTGTCGATTTCATCGTCAACGAGATTTAGTCTTATAAAGTCGAGAAGGGTATCAATCTCAGCGTTGGATATGAAGAAATTCGGCATTCGTTCGGTCAGAATCGGCCTTCGAGAAAAAGGAACCTGCATGTATCCTCTGATCCATTCAGAGGATAGCTGGCTCCCGATAGCTGTCAGATCAGGGGCAATGGTTCCACCGTAACCCTGTAAGGAATGGCATGTCAAGCAACTATATCGGTCAAAGAGACGACCAATCGGGCCATTGAGGTTTGGTTGATGCGGCGCTATCGGGGGCGCAGGCATCTCACTGCGGAGCTCCTCCCCTCCACCATTGGCAAGCAACGCCGTGACCAACGAGTCTATCTCTTCCGCCTTGAAACCGAATTGTGGCATACGGAGACCCGGGCCAAATGCGCGCGACGCAGTTAATTTTGCTTTCAGATAGAATGGCATATCCGGCGGAACATCTTTGCGCCACGCCAAATCGAGATTGTAGGTCGGTTTTACGCCGATTTCAGCTAATGAGGGACCTCGTTCACCCTCAATCGGAGCCCCGGTCAACGAATGGCAACCGACGCAGTTGTTGATCGTCCAAAGAGCTTTACCCCTCTCCATAAAACCGGGTTGAGGATCAGGCAATTCAATCTCTCCCGGATCAAATTCCCAGTCTCGTAGCTCTCCCGAAATGTAGGCCGTCAGATCGAGCAATTGATCATCACTAAATCCGTAACGGGGCATCGGGACTCCGGTGAGCAATCGCTTTGGCGAGGAGATATATTGTGAAATCCATGTCGCGGAATAGAATGTGCCGGCAGTCCCTAACTCCTCAGCGATAGTTCCACCTTTGCCTTCTACCAAGTGACACGAGATGCAACGCGCCTCCCTGAAGAGTACGCCACCCTTCTCGATGCGGATATCAGAGGCGAGAGCGGCTTCAAACTCACTCGTTGGGATTGGAAGAGTCGAACCATCCGCCAGAGTTGTGAAGGATAGTAGATAATCGGTTAGGTCGGCTGATTGCTCTTTTGAGAAGAGGAATTCCGGCATGCGTGTCGTTGGCTTCACTCTCCGGGGGCTACTGAGCCAGCGGTATAACTGAATGCGTTCGATCCGCACTCCAACGCCATCGAGTGGGACGATATAATTCTTTGCGATACCGGGTAAATCATGGCAAGCGGCGCAACTATACTTTTCCATCATTCTGCGCCCGGCATTCAGGATAGGGCTGTCCGGTACCTGTGTCT
Source organism: uncultured Caldithrix sp. (assembly GCA_964355675.1). Lineage (GTDB taxonomy): Bacteria > Electryoneota > AABM5-125-24 > Hatepunaeales > Hatepunaeaceae > CAMBDS01. The sequence goes on along the minus strand of CAYHEC010000046.1, from coordinate 11,991 downwards.
CTTTATGACAACGTCCGCATCCGGCTTCAGTATATTTTTGCGGGAAGATCGGTCTGTCCCAATGCTCGACAAGTCCGATACTCGAAATGTAATCGGTTGCGAGCCCTTGTCCCTGATGACAGACTGTGCAACCGAATTCGCGCGGATCGTGTGGAATTTTTGGATGAGAATTGAAGGGTTGTTCGAGATTACCCGCTGAAGGATTGTCGAAGCCGACATGGCAACTGATACAACGATCAATCCGATCGGCAGTCTCTACCCAAACCTGTTGCAGTCCTGTATTTGTAGCCGTGCTTCCGGTTGGTAAGTTTTTAAGCAACAAATTGTAACGCTCCTGATAAAAGCGCCACTCTCTGAAATGTGATTTCGCGGGACTCAGCAATAAGAGCACGACTGTGATCACCCCAAGTACTGCATATGCACGCCACCAGCGTTCCATTTAGTATATCCCCTCTACCCAAGGCCATGCCCAACCCCAACCGGGTCCCCGAAAAAAAGTTCCGATAATGATGAGGATAGTAGCGCAAGCGGTAAACCAGATCATTATCCATGCCGGGATTGTGATCTCTCTCAACCAACCTGCTGATTTTCCTTTTCCCGCAAGAGAGAATATTATTAATCCCCAGGTCAATACCGTAACACCAGCCACGGGCCAGCAGTCAAATGGTAGCATACCTAAGGTGATGATTGCCGCAAAGGTGGTGATCTTGAGCCTGGTATGTCGCGAATCGAGTGCCGACAGACTTCGTGGTTTAACATTGACGCCAAAGTAGGGGATAACTACGAGTGCAATCACGACCAGACCGGGGATCAGGACTCCCGCTACAACGGGTGGGAAGTAGTGGAGAAGCTCCTGCAATCCGAGGAAATACCAGGGCGCTTTAGCAGGATTTGGTGTGTGGTCGGGATTGGCAATCTGTTCCAGAGGCGCATTGAAGAAAAGCGAAACCAGGCACAAGACAATAATTACCACTTCTGCACCTACTGCTTCCCTCAGAAGCAGGTGCGGGACAGTGGTCAAGTGCTTTTCGTCTGTCCGGACAACCTTTGCGTTGTCGGCCTTCTTCACAAACTGTAACTGATAATCCTTTTCAGTTTTTCCACTATTCATCTGAAGTCACCTCCTTCTGATCCGCTAAGCCGCCATCCTTACGGACTCGCCAAAGGTGAACCGCAATCAGCCAGCAAACAACGAGCGGGAGAGCGACGCAGTGCAGAACATAGAAACGGATCAGGGCATTGGGACCGATGGCATTGCCTCCGATGAGATAGAATTTGAATTTCTCACCAATCAGTGGCGCATAACGAACCATATTCGTTCCAACCGAAACTGCCCAGAAGGCAAGCTGATCCCAAGGCAACAGGTAACCGGTATATGAGAGCAGTAAAGTACCGATCAGCAGGAAGACTCCAACGACCCAGTTGAACTGGCGTGGAGGACGGTAAGCTTCGGTGAAGAAAACCCGCAACATATGAAGAAACGCTGTAATCACCATCCCATGCGCCGCCCAACGGTGCATGTTTCTCATAAATTCGCCCGATGTAACGACGAATTGCAGGTCTTTCAAATCGGTATAGGCTTCTGGAACCGAAGGGCGATAATAAAACATCAGGAGAACTCCGGTAACGCAGAGCACAATGAACAGCAGAAACGAAATTCCTCCTAGATAATACGTTGCGCTGAAATTCAGAGTCCAAGGACGGACTTTAACCGGATGAATATGTAGAACCAGATTGTTGAAGATCAGGCGACTGCGTCGAAGTGGACTGTCTCCAGTTCCGCTACGGAACACTGATCGCCAGACCTCGGTCTCGGTCAAACGCTGGTAAAGAGATGACATTACCCTTAAGCCCTCATCATTGTTCCGGGCTCGACTGTGACGGCTCTATTGACCCAAAGGAATCCGTCATGAGCGAGGTGCAATTCGAGTGACGGCAGTGACTGAGGTGCAGGTCCACCAACCACTGAACCATTAGCCGGATTGAACTTGCTACCATGACAGGGACAGACGATAACACGCTCGCTCGCACGATAACCCGTAATACATCCAAGATGTGTGCAGACGGACGAGAGGGCATGGATCGAGCCTTCGGTTGTCCTGACAATGAATACCTTTTGCTTCGCCAGCAGAGTAACGGAGCCTGGTGCGAAATCTTCCGGACGTCCAATCTTAACTTCCGAAGGAGGTTCAAGCAGGACATTGGGCGAGAGAAAATCGAGGCTAATTAATCCCATTGCTCCAGCGCCGAGCAAGAGCGTTGTATGCCCCAATTTGGCAAGGAACGCCCGCCGGTCAGGGGATATTTTTTCCTCAGGTATTATGCTGTTTTTTTCGATTAGATCAGGTGATTTCATGCGGATATCCTATAAGATTCGAGCGTGATCATCCCTACCGGACAGCGTTTAGCGCAGAGCCCCCTAGGCGCGGCACAGACGCTTCCGCCACAACATAGAGTCCCGCTTGAAGTCCTGACCGGGCAGGCGGCATAACAAGGGAAGTTCGCGGTGAGCCACTCACGATTGACTGCTTTGGGCATTTGCTTCAAGACCTATCGGTGCATCTTGAGATCGACGGTAGCGCTTCCGCTTGCTGGAATAACGGCTTTTGCCGCCTCGCCTTTCAACTTCGCATGCCAGAGACCAATCTCGTATTCTCCAGCAGGGATACCAGAAATGGCAAACTTCCCTTCTTTATCGGTGACTGCATAGAATGGGTTCTGTAACACGACGACATAAGCTTCCATCTCCGGGTGGACGTTGCAGAGAATGACTGGAGTCAATGGTTCATCACTCTTAGATTCGAAGATTTGACTGCGAATTTCGCCCTTTGGCCACGACCCAAGATTGAACTTGTCGCATTCTTTGGCAGGTGTGAAGACGTTGTGCATGACGTCATCGCTGTTGAGGAAGTCAACAGTTGTTCCAGTCAGAATCGGCAAAACAGGGGGGATGAACTGAAGGTTCTTTTGATCCATCTGCGGGTGCTTGGATGGCGGCGTGAACTTTCCCGGAACGCTCTTTAGATAGACGACGATATTTCTGCTATCGCGAGCGCCTTTTGCCGTGACGATTCCAGTCAGGTCCCCAGCGAAGCTCGGGCTCTGAGCAAGCAGTAGCGAAAGTATTGTGATAATTGTGTTGCGGTTCATAGGGTTAAGCCCTTTAGAAAGCGATGTTGAATTGGAGCGTAAATCGGTCGGAATCTTTGTTAGCCTCGTCAAGTGGGATCATATACTCAAGTGTCGTCCTGACGTTGGCGCGTGCCATCACGACGAGCATGGGGATGATACTTGTAGCTGGATCTTCGGTATCGTCGTCGATATCCTCGTCGGTGAATTCGTAACGAATTTCCCCGATCATCCAGGGGTAAATCACATAATTGCCTTCCACGAACCAGGCGAGTGACTTACGTTCGATGTTGTTGTACTTGGAGTTCATCGACATTGCCAACGCAAGTACATTCAGTCTTCCATACCAACAGTCAATGTCTCCACCGACGAAACTGAACTTGTCTGAGAGTGAGGCAGTGTCGCTGGCTTCTCCGGAATAGAAGAAACCTCCCAGACGAACCGAGTTATCGAGGTAGAAAGCGGAGGTTTCGGTTGCCTGACCTTCAGTACCGCCGATTTCGCCGAGACCACCTAACTTGTAGGTCACTCTTCCATAAACGTCTTTAGCTGAGTTCATATCGAGCATATCCATGTCGCTTTGACCGTTGGCGAGGCCGAGAGTGTAGGTGAATCCACCTCTTCCGCCTGAACCGTTACCGGCTCCCCAAAGCTCAGCGCCACCGCCCGACCCGTCATGCAGGCTCCACGTTCCCGATTGGTTTTCGAGCGCTTCGACATTGTAGTGATCAGTCGCGAGTCGGTGCATCTCCGGCCATAACCGCAAGCCATACATTCCCAGCCTCAGGTGCAACTGCGGTTTATAGTCGTAATTGACCGAGAACATCTGAGTGAGAGCGGACATCCCAGCTACATTGAACTCTCCGTAGTAGGAAAAGTTATCGTCGAGCGTTCCACCATAAACCAGCCTTGCTTCGTGAGGAATCTTGAAACTGAGAATCTTATCATCGTGGACGACTGCCTCCTCGTGTCCATGACCCATAGGATCACCGCCAGACTCAGAGTTGGCACTATGGAGAATCTGTCCGATAAGATGGATCGAAATGGGGGAGGTGCCTGCTATGTCGGTCGGCCAGATCGCATCAGGCCAGACCCTCTTGTAACCTTCGGAACCAAGACTTACCGGCTCTTCTTTTATCATTTCGGCGTCCTGTCCGGCGGGATAGCGGTATCCGTTATTCTTGAACGCTTTGCCGAATCCATTCAGCAACGGCAAGGCATAATGACAGGTCGAGCAACTGGTTTTATACTTTCTGGAAAACGAGGGGATAGCTTTGGCGGCGCTCACAGCAAAAAGTGACATGAGACCTGCCACCAACATGACGGAGAAGATGCGGTGAAATTTCATTATTCTACCCTTCTGGTTGTAATTCGTGATCTAAAGACTCTCAAGGAATGAGTCTCGCAACTTCTTAAGCATATTACAAACATCATACCATCAGATCTTATATTGATATTTAATAACATGTGAAGCTTGTGCTTTCTAAAGTGACTCGCAATAAGCGACACGAGTGCCTCATGAAAAGAGGCACTTACAGTCTGAGGTTTGATATAAATGGTGAAGTTGTTGGGATCTGAGAAATGGGGGTGAGGGCGGAAGAAGCTAAAATATCGATGAAACGAGGATTATTGTATAAAATAACCTTTAAGTGGTTCAGTCGTCTGTTAGACGCCCAGATAAGACGCCATACTTCTTCATGAGGCGTTGGAAACTTTGCCGATTGATGCCAGCGAATTCAGCCGCCTTTGTGACGTTACCACCTGACTCTTTCAGGCGTAACTCGAGAAATTTCTTTTCAAAAGCTTCGTTCAATATCCGTCGAGCCTGTTTCAAATTGCGGTGAAGCTCCGGAGGATCAATTTGGGTTGAGGAAGGTGCTTGTTGATTGGAGGGAGAAACCTGGGGTATGGTGAAATCGGTTGGTAGGAGTCGCTCCCCGCGAGCGAGAACCAGTGCGCGAGAGATCGTGTTCTCGAGTTCCCGCACGTTACCTGGCCAATCAAGACGGCAGAGCAGATCCATTGCCTCGGTAGCTAAACTCGGCTCGCTACGCCCCATCTGAGTGGAGAATTTGGCGATAAAGTGGTGTGCGAGCAACGGTATATCTTCTCTACGGTTACGTAGCGGAGGCAAATGGATGGTCACGACGTTGAGACGATAGAAAAGGTCTTCCCTGAATGTTTTATCAGCGACTTTACGTTCGAGATCGTCATGAGTTGCCGCGATAAATCTTGCTCTAATCTGCAGGTTTTCATGTCCGCCTATTCGGACAAAGTCACGTTCCTGTAGCACACGTAGCAGTTTATGTTGCAAGTTAGGAGAGAGATCGCCAATTTCATCAAGGAATATGCTTCCATCGCCTGCCTGCTCGAACTTGCCCGCTTTGCTGGTGTTGGCTCCGGTGAATGCGCCCTTTTCATACCCAAATAGTTCGCTTTCAATAAGTGCGTCCGGCAGTACGGTCACGTTAACTGGAACAAATGGCTCCTTGGGATAACTACCCCAGCGATGAATTTGTCGGGCGACCAGTTCCTTGCCAGTTCCGCTCTCGCCGAGGATAAGTACATTCGCAAGGTTTGGTGTGGCGGCTACAGCGCCGATAGCTTTATAGACTTTTTCCATCGCCGGGCTCTTGCCTACCAATTCATAAAGATCGCCGGATGCCGGAAGCTTTTTACGTAAAATGTCCAACTCACTCGTCATGCGCCGTTCGTCAAGGCATCGCTTCAGCAGGAGTCGAATTTTATGTACATCAAGAGGCTTCGTGAGATATTCGTATGCTCCCGCGCGAACTGCCCTGATCGCTGTTTCCATCGTTCCGAAAGCTGTTATAATGATCACGGGAACGTCGATCCCGGTCTTCTTCATTTCTTCCAAGACTGAAAGTCCATCGAGTACAGGCATTGAGACATCCATGAATAGGAGGTCGGGATGTTCGTTTCCAACCTTGGCAAGAGCCTCCCTGCCATCACAAGCTTCGATTACATCGAATCCATCTGCCAAAAGTAACTTTCTAAAGGCAAAACGAATATTCTTGTCGTCATCTGCGATTAGTATTTTGGGATTGTTCATATAACTCTTAAACCGGAATGATCATGATAAACTGAGCGCCACCAAGGGTGCTTTCTTCGATAGAGATACTGCCGCCAAAGCTTTTTACAATTTGACTCACGGTAGCGAGTCCCAGTCCGGTTCCTCTTGCACGGGTAGTAAAGAAGGGATTGAATACTTGCTGTCGGATGTTTTCAGGCACGCCTGAACCAGTATCATCAACAGTAAATTGCAGGTATCCTGTAGAGGAATCGACACGCTCAAGGAAAGAACTCTCGATTGCTGGTGAGCTCTTACTTGGGTCGGTTTGATAAATCCCACCGACTGTGAAACGTGCGACTCCACCTTCACCGGCGGCCTGAATAGCATTCAACAGTAAGTTCACAAGAGCCTGACGGGTCTTTTCTATATCGAGCGATACTTCTACCTCCTCTACCAAATTGACAAGCTCCAACTTCACCTTAGCGTCTTCTGCGATTGGCTTGACTTGATTTGAGACCAGCGAAACCAACTCATTTATTTTTATTATCTCTTTCATCGGGGGTGATGGTTTAGTAAACGCTAACAGTTCTTCAATTTTCCGCTCAATATTGATAATTGAATCGACTGCGACGGTTACATTCTCTTTTTGATCTTCCGTCAGATTGCTGGCTTCCATATCCATTTGTAAAAGCATTTTTGCGGAAGTCAGCAAATTCCGTACTTCGTGTGCCACAATAGCGGCGGTTTGCCCTGCGGCTGACAATCTTTCAGCCCGAATTAATTTCTCGTATTGTTGAACCTGCTCGGTAACATCGGTGATCGTCTCAAGCCACCCGACAATCTGGGTATCTGCATGGACTGGGAATACCGAATGTTCCAAAGTCTTTTGCTCGCCACCCGTCCAGGTTTGGAATTGACGTCTGGTAATAGCTGTTCCCCTTTTTCTCGCAAGGTTCACAACACAGCCTTCACCATCTTCCAGAACTTGGGGGCAGATGCAAGTATGGCTCCCGCCGATAGCCGGTATCACTCCGGTCAACCTCTCGACGGCAGAACTTGCGGCGGTAATGTTCAGATCATTATCGAACAATATGAAAGCGGAGGGAAGGTTGTCAAGAATGCGGGATAGGCGATCTCGCTCATCGCTAAGTTCAGCAGTACGAGCCGCAATTATTGCGGAAAGCTCTTTTTGGTCACGATCGATCGCTTTGCGTTGTAAGGCGAGTGATGCCGCCAATCTATTAAATCCCTCGCCTAACTCTTCTAACTTATCGCCGGTTTTGATGTCCAGCTTAAGACCCTGACCACCGGAAGCAATCGAATTGGCGGTGCTGATCATCCGGTTAAGGGTTCGGCTTAACCGCCGGTCAATCAAGAAGACGCCCAAGCCGGTTAATAGCACGATACCGGTTAGAAACCAATGACTTGTATGAACGAGTTTGGCGACAGCAAAATTAATTGTCTCCGTGCTGAAAACAACCTCAATTCGACCGCTGTCACCGACCGCCGATGCAATAAGGTGATGACCGTCAAGATGAAGAATGCCTTCCGCGGTCCCTAACTCACTAACCGAATCGCTCAAATGCTCAAAGTCGTGGGGAAACGATTTTACCTTCTCAAGACTTTGCGAATATCCATCTTTGGAGTATTTCTCGATACGACCATCAAGTGCATGGAAAGTAAGCTGTTGAGTAGTAGAATCTTCGAGCCAAAGTCCGGCAATCTTCGAAGTCGAGGAGCCATATCCCCACATCTGAGCCGCGATGTCGGTGCGTACGGATTGCTGAGCCGCCAATGAGCCTTCCATCAGGTGGTGAAAGCGGATGGCCGTCAGGTAGAACACGGCAGACGTCAGAAGCGCCACCAGCAGAACTATTCCGATGATTACACTGACACGCAACGATATGAGACGCATCTTAGGCAGGAATCACCCTTTCAGAACTTTGGCGATGATGGTTGAAGAAAATGGCGATGCATAAACGGTGATACTTTGTTTGCATCGACAATCTTAGATGTTGTGATGCTCGCCCTGATATTTGTTAGCTCAGTCGCCCAGTCTATTATTCTGAAATCGAAGCGATTAGAGCGCCGCCCGATAGACAATACCATTGGGCATCATTCCGACGTTGACCGTCGCGATAACTGTTCGGGTTTCAGTATTGATTACCGACACCGACATTGCATGTTCGTTAGTGACGAAGGCACGCGAACCATCTGGAGCAAAAGTTATGCCGTGAGCGCCAGCGCCGGTTGTTATCTCAGATAACCGAGCGTAAGTTCGGGTATCGATTACCACGATTTTTCCGTTGTCTTCATCAGCCACGTAGGCTTCACCACGATTTGGATTTACAATCGCCTGACCGGGAGTGAACCCAAGTACAATTGTCGTGTCAACCGCGAAAGGACTTATGGTCAATATAGTAACCGACTTCGATCCTTCATTGTTGACCCAGGCTGTTCTTCCGTTAGGTGTGATCCAAGCTCCCACGGGGGTTTGTCCAACAGAAAGAACGTCTGCGGGCATATCCATGGTGAGGTGGATACGATTAACGGTTCCATTGCCGCTGTTCGCGGTCAATGCGTATTCACCGTTCGGAGTCACCGTAACTTCCAAAGGTCCGGCGCCAACTGAATAACTCGATTGGGACACCAGTGCTGGGAAGCTGTACCGGTGGAGCATATTGTGATCGGCATTGTTGAAAAGAAGCGTTTGGCCGTTGGGCGTAACACGACCGTTGTGGACAATCCCTTCAATTTCAATTCGATTCAGTTCCAACAAAGTCCTCGAATCGAGAATTATGATTTGCGACCGCCCCATTACCATTCCACCATGTCCGCCGTGACCTCCGGAACCACCGCTACTCATGTCTTCGTCAGCGTCGGAGACGATCAACTTCGTCCTGTCTGGCGAGAGGGAGACATGATGCAGAAACTTTATATTCTCAACTGGTTGCACAGCCAAGAGGGAATATGTGGTTGGATCAATGACAGCGATATCGCCGGATCGACCGTCCGCAACATAGACCAAATCGCCGACAAGGTCGAGATCAAGTTGTCGCCTTATGGTTGGTCCGGTAGAGCAGACGACTCTAATCTCATCTTCAACCATGCCTCCCATCATTCTGCCGCTCATCACCCCGCCACCCATCCTCATTGTGTCGAGTATCGGATGATAACCCATCCCGTCCATACCACGCATCATCCCCATCAGGTGGAGTGTAAATGTCGCGCCTGAGTCGAGCGGCGATGCAGGGTGGAAACTCATGATCTTCCCCTGCTGATCCCAACTGAACGTGCCTGGACGAGTCATTCCCCCTACACCCCATCCTTGGTGTAGCATAAAGACGGACTCGGTGTGGCTTCGTTCCATTGCACGGTCAAATGTGACCGAGAAAACAGCGCTCGCTGGTACGTTGGTCGCACCATCAGTCGGTGAAACTAAAATAGTAACTTCGTCGGTTTGGTGCGTTGCGACCGGATCGTCATCTGAGCATCCAGCCAGAAAGAGGAGTGGTACGATTGTCAGGGCAAGCAAACCGAAACCGAATTTGGAAAAGAGGAGATAGCTATTCGTCGCTGAAATCCTCTTAGATTGTATCTTGATCATTTATAATTCCTTGTATTTTATCCCGGTGTATTTAGGGGTAGGGAGGGACTTATGTTGTGGTACAGTCTCCAAGGCATAAGTGTTTGTTTGAATCGAATAATGGTATGTTCGGAGGCATTTGTTGCTATAATCTTAGCAACTCTATCGATATGGGAGTTGCAAATTTTTACGTTTAATTCTCAAAACTGCGAGCGGTGTATTTTAAAGGATCTGGTGAAAGTTGAGAAAAATATTTGAAAGTGAAGAAGAACTATATATATTATCAAATGCCATAGTCGTATGACTATTGCAATAGACATATAAATAAGATTTCCATATATCACGCGTAGTTTGAAACTCAACAATAGATAGTTATGCTTCCTTCGTGAGAGGGATCTTTTACAATTGGTTCCAAACCACCATGACAACAGAGAGGTATCATCAGAATATACAATGAAAACACAATTAGATCGTTTTACAACGGCTGAACACAACGGTGCTAAAGTACTCGGGGAAGTCTTGGAGATTCGACACGAAGAAACGTTGCTCAAGACGGGGGCGTTGCAAAGTGCGATCTTCAACAGCGCCAACTTCTCAAGCATCGCTACCGACGCTAAAGGAGTCATTCAAATCTTTAACGTCGGCGCCGAGCGCATGCTGGGTTACACTGCCGCCGAAGTGATGAATAAGATTACTCCAGCTGATATTTCCGATCCGCAGGAAGTCATCGCCCGCGCCAAGGCATTGAGTACCGAACTGGCAACCCAGATTACTCCCGGCTTCGAAGCGTTGGTCTTTAAGGCTTCGCGCGGGATCGAAGACATCTACGAGCTTACGTATATCCGGAAGGACGGAAGCCGGTTCCCGGCGGTGGTGTCGGTAACGGCTCTGCGTGATGAGCAGGACGCCATCATCGGCTATCTCTTGATCGGCACGGATAATACTGCGCGTAAGCAAGCAGAAGAGGCGTTGCTCAAGGCGGGTGCGTTGCAAAGTGCGATTTTCAACAGCGCCAACTTCTCAAGCATCGCCACTGACGCCAAGGGCGTCATCCAAATCTTCAACGTTGGCGCTGAGCGGATGCTGGGTTACACCGCCGCCGAAGTGATGAACAAGATCACTCCGGCAGATATTTCCGATCCGCAGGAAGTCATCGCACGCGCCAAGGCCTTAAGTACCGAACTCGCAACCAAGATTACTCCCGGATTTGAAGCGTTAGTCTTCAAGGCTTCGCGCGGGATCGAAGACATCTACGAGCTTACTTATATCCGGAAGGATGGAAGCCGGTTCCCAGCGGTTGTGTCGGTTACGGCTCTGCGAGATGAGCAGGGCGCTATCATCGGCTATCTCTTGATTGGCACGGATAATACTGCGCGTAAACAAGCCGAGGAGGCGTTGCTCAAGGCGGGTGCGTTGCAGAGTGCGATTTTCAACAGCGCCAACTTCTCCAGTATTGCTACCGACGCTAAAGGTGTCATCCAAATCTTCAACGTCGGCGCCGAGCGCATGCTGGGATATACCGCCGCCGAAGTGATGAACAAGATCACTCCGGCAGACATTTCCGATCCGCAGGAAGTAATCGCCCGCGCCAAGGCATTGAGTACCGAACTGGCAACCCAGATTACTCCCGGCTTCGAAGCGTTGGTCTTTAAGGCTTCGCGCGGGATCGAAGACATCTACGAGCTTACGTATATCCGGAAGGACGGAAGCCGGTTCCCGGCGGTGGTGTCGGTAACGGCTCTGCGAGATGAGCAGGACGCTATCATCGGTTATCTCTTGATTGGTACTGATAACAGTGCCCGCAAGCGAGCAGAAGAAGCACTACTCAAGGCTGGAGCACTCCAGAGCGCAATTTTCAACAGCGCCAACTTCTCAAGCATCGCCACAGACGCGAAGGGCGTCATTCAAATTTTCAATGTCGGCGCTGAGCGGATGCTGGGTTACACCGCCGCCGAAGTGATGAACAAGATCACTCCGGCAGATATTTCCGATCCGCAGGAAGTCATCGCACGCGCCAAGGCCTTAAGTACCGAACTCGCAACCAAGATTACTCCCGGATTTGAAGCGTTAGTCTTCAAGGCTTCGCGCGGGATCGAAGACATCTACGAGCTTACTTATATCCGGAAGGATGGAAGCCGGTTCCCAGCGGTTGTGTCGGTTACGGCTCTGCGAGATGAGCAGGGCGCTATCATCGGCTATCTCTTGATCGGCACGGATAATACTGCGCGTAAGCAAGCAGAAG
>CAYHEC010000045.1:0-22604 GCA_964355675.1 uncultured Caldithrix sp. | reverse complement strand
GAGGATCAAATCTCTACTCGAACGAATAAATCAACGAACTCTTTCAGTCCGCTCTCACTCGCGTAGGATAAGCGTCTCGCTCGCGTAGGATAAGCGTCTCGCTTGTCAAAATCGAACGGAAAGTCCACACTCAAAGAGTCTCATGTGTTATTCTTCTCGACAACCTGTGGTAGATAACCTTCCTTTAGAAGCCGCCCAATGGTCGATGCAAGTTCCACAAGCCTTAACTCTGATATACCAAGCCGATCATATTCACGATAGTAGGCTTCGGTGACTGAAGTAAACTGATCGCTTCTGGTTCTCTTTTGGCGGGCGTCCTTGACGAATTCGGTAACCGCTTTGATGAGATGGTCATCTACTTCGACGCCATCACGTTCCAGACCCGCTCGGTACTCATCCCGTTCGAGAACCGCCTTAACAGCCGCGACTCCCGAATGCTTGCCAAACACATATTTGATCCGGGCGCCAACTAATTCCGGTGGAATCACCTGATAAATAGACGCATCGATTAACAGTCCTGCAGTATGAATCCCCGATTCGTGAGTGAATACACCTTTCCCGATAATCGGTTCGTGGGCTGATACTGGAATCCCCGAGTCATCCTCGACTAATTGACGCAGTTCGCGAAGCTTCTCATACCTGAAATTCGGAAGAGTTATTCCGTAGAGCAGTTTCAGGGCAACTACCACCTGATGCAACGGAGCATTGCCGGCTCGTTCACCCATTCCATTTGCCGTGCAAGTGGGTACATTCAAACCATGCGACATCGCTCGGAGAGTGTTTATAGTCGCCAGACCAAAGTCATTATGGAAATGGCAGACAAGGTCTTTGTCGGGAAATTCCTTAACAATGCGAGGAATGTAGTAATCGACGCCTTCCGGTGTGAAACAACCGACGGTATCGGGAAAACTATATCGTGTGCCTCCTGCCGCATAGCCTGCCTTGGCGAGTTCGATGGTATATTCGAGATCGGCGCGACTGCCATCTTCGCCGCCGAACTCGACCTTTTCGACGCCTTGTTCGCGAGCGTAGCTGATCGACTCGGACTGCATACGGAGGTTAGCTTCACGGTAGAATTCAACCGGCAGATCAAGCCACTTCGATTTGTCGATTTTCTCGCGTTTCAGAAGAGTCTTGCCGATCTTGTATTTCAGGTGCAGGTCTGAACCAGACGTAAAGATGAAGAAAGTCACTTCGTTCAGGTTGACGTCGATCTCGCGCAAGGTCTGAATGGTCGCGTCGATATCGGACTTAGTTGAGCGGCACATGACAAGCAGTTCGACGTCGGGACGAATATCACCCATTCGCTTGCCCTGCACGATCATCTGCAAGGCGTGGCGGTCAGAGAGCGCGGCGTAAGGAAATCCGAGGTCGAGAATATCGCAACCGATCTCGGAGAGCGCCTTTGCGATCTGATACTTCTGACCGGGTGAGAAGGCTACGCCCGGCATCTGCTCGCCGTCGCGGAGCGTTGAGTCGTAGATTTTGATCCGCTCCACCGGTGCGAAGTTCAGTCCCTTGGTGAAAGTCAGCGGATCGATGATTAGTTTGTCGAGCGGTTCACGAAATTCCATTTATTTCCTTGAAGGATTCGCCTTTTGATGGATATCAGTTTTCTCAGAATTCTCTGGAGGAGGAGCGTCTGCCTCTATCTTATTCAAGTAATCTGAAATAACCTCAGATTTGTGTTTTTGTGCAAATTTAATTGATTCGAGGAATATCCCATAATCAGAATGCGGAAGATAACTTTCTGTTGGATGATTAAATACCGCAATAGGAGAATCATCAGCAAACTTGTTGGGAATAAAGAAAGTAGTCCTTATTACTCCGACGCTTTGATCTTCGCAATCTAATCCTAACACTCCAAAGAACGGTAAATATGGCAAACTTCTGAAAAATACATCAAATCCACTCTTTTTACCTATTTGTTCCAATTCTAATATATTTTCGATAGAAGCACGGAACCCTGCATATTGCTCAGTTTGGGGTTTTCGTTCGGGAAGATGCTCGATAAATTTCCACTCGGGAAGACAGAACTCAATCGATTTCCATTTTATTTGATGTCTATAGTTTTCATCATTATAATATTCAACTAATTTCTTGCTCAGGTTATCCGCCTTAAGTGCGATGCAAACAATTTTCTTTGCATTCAATAAATCCTCCCTTGGATCAGGATATCCGTCTGGATGAAATTCAAACTTCCCACTGAGATAATGCGAAGGAGATTTCTTGTTTCCATTACCATAACTATTGTCTTTATAAAAGTTTACGGATAGATTCGATTCCTTTTTGTTCAGATCAGCTACTGAATTTTCAGAAGTACCCGACTCATTTTCTTCACTGCCATCGCTTCCAACTTGAGTATCAGCTATTTGGCTGCTACGATCAGGGATCGATTTATCCGTTGTAATAGATGAGGCAGAACGCCAGAGATTGCGAACATGTACCCTGTCACCGTGTTTCACATAGTAGATTTCTGAAGGTGAACATTCCCAAGAAGGATGCCTATCTATTGCATCGGCGAGGACTTCCCTATATGCTGTGTTACTACATAAAATTTGGTCTTCTGCAATATCCATTATTCTCTTTGCCATATTGACCGCGGTTCCGCAAAACCCGGCGCTGTTATTGATGTCCTCATACACAAGAAGCGCGCCAGCATGAATGCCGCAACGAATCTGCTTCTTAATAATTTTAGCATACTCCATTACGTCATCGAGAACATCGAGCGCTACATTTCCTGATAATCTGTCTCCATAAATCGCGATGGCCATCCCATCACCACTTGGTGAGAAAAGCATATCAGGAGGCGACAACCGTATTTGATGAAGCATTCGTCCTGCGTGGGGATACTTTTTACGGAAATGTTCTACCATCTGAATGATAATTTCCGCCTGTCGATGTAAGTCGCCACCCTTTGTAAATCCAACAATATCAAAATAAATGACAACTGCATAGTGCGATATATAGCTTGTTTTGATAAGATCATGCTTCGATTTGTCCCGTATTTGTTTGTTCAATGCCATATCGAGTAGCGATATTTCCAATTTTCCAATACGAATACATGATACCCTTATCTCACGAAACACAATCATTAATTCTTCTTTACCATCATTCAGGCCCACCAGCAAGACGGATACTGTTGAAATTGGAATTAATACTGGAATTATGATGCTACCTTTACGATTAATTCCGATCCGGATCTGTTCAACATTGACGCCTAAGAAATTCGCAAGTCCTCTCCTTAACCATTCAATTTTCACTTCATCGAAATCGGTAAACGTCATACTAGCCACAATCTCAATTTTAGAAAATTCATTAGCGTTATTTTCCAAAACTGCCCACGGTTTAGCCTTAAGGTCTCGTAATCTCTCGAGTGTCCAGACGCTTCCCTCTGAGCCATGTGACCGTTGATGACATTGGTGGCAAAGACACAACAAATTTGGTGGTTTGCTAACTCCTCGCTTGCTACGTGGTTGTATATGTGCCACTTCAAGTGATTTCTGGCTACCACAATTGGAGCATTTATAACGACTGCTCTCAAATACCTTTGTCCTATCTTCTTCTGTTATTAATGCAAATTGGTTGACAACCAGATTCGTCTCATCAAACACAGTTTTCAAATCGCTCCGCATCTCCTCAGAAGTAATGTTAGTTTCTGGTTTTGCTTCCTCAGGGATCGTGTTTTTTGATTTACTTGCCATTTCTTTTCTTCCTTAAAATTGGGACTTAATCCCGTTCTAAATTAAAACTTTTATACACTTTTAAGAAGTGCCGCCGCGTGCCCACACACGGCGGCACTTTTCTTTCGTACTTTCGCACTTTCGTACTTTCGTACTTTCGCACTTTCGCACTTTCGCACTCCTACACTTCCATCACCTTGCTTCGAGCCGACCCGATCACCCCCTTGTGGCAGGCTTTCGTAGTCATGAACTCCGCCGAGTGTCTCGCCTGAATGTCCAACGCCTCGTTGTAAGGCACGGCGCAAGCCTCAACCGCACACTTCACAATCGCCTTCCGGCCCGCTTCCATCGCCATCGTTCCAGCCGGAAAGTTGGTCGAGACAGTCACCGGGAAAGCTCCCTCGTTAAAGGCACGCAGACGGGTGCTCTTCGTTCCAGTCGCCAGTCCCCAAGCCGCGCTAAGTGTCTCTTCAGTCGATCCGGCGAAATCACTCAGCCAGCCAACCGAGTCGGGAGCCTTGACGGCTTTACCAGTCATCAGCATTTGCGAAACCTTACCCCAATCGGCCTGATTCGTGCGGCGGAAAGGTAAATGACAGCCTTCCATGCCCGGTACGACCGGCAAAGTCACTTCCGGCAAACCAAGCTGTGCGTCGTTGACCACCGTCAGGTAATGGCAGTGCATCATCAGTTCCAGCATCCCACCGAGACAACGCTTACCACCGACAAAACCAACCGACACCGCGAATTCCCTCTGCAAACGCCGCGCCGTTCTCGTCCAGCTTGCCGCAACATCGAAGCCAACTCCTGCGTCGTCTAATGCCGGGTAAAATTCCGATGTGTCCGCGCCTACCATCTGAGTTGATAGATGGAAATCGCCGCTAAGGATTACCCGGTCGATTCCCTCGCGCTTCAACCAGTCGATTGCACGATTCAGCTCATGAATGACATGCCAGTTGAGTGACTCTCGACTGATTGTGATTACGCCAACTTGTCCGTCATGTTCGGCGTTGACATAGAGTTGTTGCCACTCGGGGCTGGTCATGTCCGCGAATGACTCAGAATACCATGCTTTCTTGGCGGCTTCCGGATGAAGCTTGTGATAAGCTTCGACAGTGCCAATCACCTTTTCCGATCCGAGCGATCTGATCGTTGCAAGCATCCCGCTGTTGAACTGAGCACAAAGCTCACCGATGGCGTTCAAATAGACAAGATCAGCGCGTTTTTCATGAAGCAATAGCCCCGTCATCTGGAACAGGGGGCCAAAGATCCAGTTGTTGAACAGATCAGGATCGTCCATCGTCCAATCAACGATAGCCCGATTGGATGAGTACCACGATTCACCTGAATTCTTGCGGCGAACAAGCTCACTTGCTGGATCGAATAAACCTCCATAGTGTTGCGAGAGATGATGCAGGCACGACCAGGTAAGGAATGAAGCGCCGGGTCCGATGGCGTCATGAGCGCGAAGCGGATTGGGGCCTACCGACCTGCGCACGAACTTGTCGATCTTCCAGAACGGCATGTTCGTCGCTGAGTGATAACGCACAGCGGCCAGCGTAACTCCGCAGAACAACACATCAAGAACGAACGACCAGTAGTCGCCGACCGGAGTCGGAATCAGCCCCAGACTCCAGAGCAGTTTCGTTATATCGGAAGGCTCCTTTTCGATCACTTCCCATACTTTGTTGATCTGATGAGGAAAGGATGGATGGAGAATTCCGACGCCGAGTTCTGCGCTCGGAAAACCAGACGTCACCGAACGAATCTCGACACCCGGATAGGAGGCGCGCAACATGTCGTAATGGGCGCGCTTCAGGCTGAGGATTTCTGGGATAGCTTCAAGAACAAAACGGGGGTTGAACTTCCCAAGGGCGGGCGGAAGATTCTTTCCGTTATAGTTGAGTTGCACAACATTCGACATGATCTCGGCTGACTTGGCAGGGCTAAATGAGTTCCTGAGACCATCATACTGCGCCCTGAGTCCGGACGGTGCATCAGGCAGGTCGAGTGTAACAATTGGAATATCATAGGATTGCAGACGGGATCCAAGTTGCATCGCTTTGCCAGCTCCGACAATCCCATTCCCCCCCGAAATGACGAGAGACCCGCGATTACCGGCGTGGCCAAATATTCGGTCAACCAATTCACTCGTATCGACGGGCAGGCGCCCGGTTTTGAAGATGCCGAGAGGCGTGCCAAGTCCGAGTGTTTCCAACGTAGATTTACGCATCGTTTTCATCAGATTGACCCTCCTTTGAACTCATCGACCCGAAATATTGCCGCAATACCGACGTCGCCTGCCGCACAACCGAAGATGAGGGCATAGCCTCCACCTAACTCGACCGTGCGCTCAAGCGCTTCTACCGTCACCCTCACCAGAGTTGGACCTTGCGGATGACCATATACGAGCGGGCTACCAGTATCGTTCATCTTGTGCCAGTCGTACTCGAGCCTTTTACTGAAGATCACATCGTTAACGGCAAAAGGATTATGATTGTACACAGCGGCAATGTCACTCATTGCGAGCCCTGTGCGCCGAAGCAACTGCTCTACCGCCAATGAAGGCGATTCAGCCATCATCCCGGCTCCGGCACGATATTCCGTTGAGGCGATTACCTGAATGCGAATTTCAGGTTTTGAGGAAAGTTCACGAGCTTTTTCAGCAGTTGTCATCATAATCGAAAACATCCCGTCGGAGGCGTGAGTCTGACCACCTGCGGCGACGCAGGTATCGAGCTGACGTTCGCTTCGCAATTGATCGACAGAATGATACTGCCTGATACCGAAATCCCCATCGACGAGACCGCGCTTTTGACCGCGGACGTCGAGGACTTCCATTGGGAAAAGATACTTGTTCAAAACTCCCGAATTTTTGGCTTCCCAGTACTGTTGATACCTGTGGAAGGAAAGCTCCGCGACTTCGTTAAAATCGAGCTTGTACTGTCGAGCGACCCTTCCCGCGCAAGCGATCATCGATGTCTCGCCCTTCGCCTGGCTGAAACCCGACTGTCCGGTCGATGGGTCGTAGCCGAAGTTGTCCCAAACGTCGCTGATAACTTCCGTCCGTCGATAGGTTCCTTGCTCGGGAAAAACACTGGCTGGTGAGTTACTGGTTTTGTCGAAAGCCAACACTCCGACAACCTTATGTGAGCCGCTTTGAACCTGTCCGGCCGCTTTGACGATCACTTGTAGTCCGGTCGCGCAAGCTTGTTCGAGATGAAATCCGGGTAATCTCTTCCCGAAACATTGCGACAGATAGGGTGACGTCCAAAACTTGTACAACCAAGGAATTGTGGACCCGCTGATGAGATAATCAAATTCTGAGAGAGGGACTTTTCGCTTGCCCATAACAAAGGCAAAAGCCTCGGCGGCGAAACGAGCAATATCGACCTCGGCGAGTGGGCTGGTATGCCAAGCAGGGAACCAGCTCCCGCCCCACACCCCATAAGGGAGGTAAGCCTCCGGAAATGCCGAAGAAACTGATTTCATTTAATCCTCCGTTTGTAATATTTGTGCCACTATAGCACGAAGAAACTTAGTAATATTTGGTGCTGTCACGTGCTCTCACGGGACTGCGAAAAGCCGACCGCCGATTTCGTTCTAAATTGCGTGTAGCCCGCACAGCTTTGCTGGGCGGGTGCTGTCACCTGTCATCAGATGTCAGTGATGTAAAAGTTCTAAATTGCGTGTAGCCCGCACAGCTTTGCTGGGCGGGTGCTGTCACGTGCCCTCACCTGACAGTCGTCTTCCGCCGACAGACACCCTCGTCTGCCAGCCTATAAGCTATTTCCCCAACCTCCTCCTAACATACCCAACCAATCCCCCCGCCTGAATAACTTCCTGAATCTCCGGCGGAAACTCGCTCGCTTTCCACGATTTTCCGCTTTTCAGATTCCTGACGAACCCTGAGTCAGGATCGACTTCTATGGTATCGCCTTCGTCAATTCCATCGACAGCCTCCGGCGATATAAGAATTGGCAATCCAATATTGATTGAATTCCTATAGAATATCCGCGCAAATGACTTGGCTATCACACACGAGACGCCGGCGCCCTTTATGGCAATCGGCGCATTTTCCCGGGACGAACCGCACCCAAAATTCCACCCGGCAACGAGCACATCGCCAGCCTTTACTCGATTAACGAACGTGGCGTCAAGGTCTTCGAGACAATGCAGGGCGAGATATTCCATATCATAGCGCGTACAGTACCGGGCTGGGATGATGACGTCTGTGTCAATTGAATCCCCATATTTAAATGCGGTCGCTGATTTGATCTTCGAGGTCAACTGTTTCTCTCCGTGGCTATGGCTTCCGTACGCTGGGTAAGCCGGTCGATGATCCTTGATAAACTAATTCGTTCTTCAGGTGTTAAGGCTTCGAGAGCGGCAAGATTAATTATTTCACCGCACTTGGCCGCTTCTAACGCAAACTTTCTTCCTTCCGGGCTGAGCGCGATAATCTGAACGCGACGATCGTCGTCGATGCGATTGCGGCTGATGAAGTCTTTCGCCTCCAAAACGTCAAGTACTCTTGTGGTTGTAGCGTTATCGAGCGATACTCGCTCGGCGACGTCGCGCTGCGAGATCATATCTTCCTGCAACAATGCCACAAGCACCGCCCATTGCGTGGAGCTAAGACCGAAAGACTGTAAGCGAAACTCAAGTTCACTTCGCATCAGTTTTGCCAAATAGTTGACTCGAAAACCGAGGCTGTCTTTCAACGGCTCAAATCTCTCTTTTTTTGTCGCCCTTTTCTCATCCATACTTAGGTATCCAGCGAGTGATGTATTCGTAAGTGTTAACCAAGTAGTGAACCTCTTGCAGGGCGGACTTTCAGAGTTCGTTGATTTATTCGCTTGGGACGCCAATTCGGACAAGATTCTCTTGGAGGGGGGGCTTCAGCCCGCCCTTGTTTGTGCTTGATTGTCCTTTAGGGGGGGCTGAAGCCCCCCCTCCAAGAGGATCAAATCTCTACTCGAACGAATAAATCAACGAACTCTGAAGGTCCGCCCTCCAAGAGTCGCTACAATTTATACTCTCTTAAATTCTATATGTGATTCAAGAATTCTGCAACCAGATGGCTATAAATTGTTCGGATCGGTAATAGACCCCTTAATTGCGCTTGCCGCCGCTACCGCCGGTCCGGCAAGATAGACTTGCGAGGTCGCATGGCCATTACGCCCGTGAAAATTGCGATTAGTCGTGAACAAACCGATCTCGTTTGCCCCCAAAACACCCATGTGGCCACCGATGCAGGGCCCACATGTCGGCGGTGTGATTACGGCTCCGGCTTTGACAAACTGCGCCGCGAGTCCTTCGCTCATCAGAGATTGGTAAATTTCTTGAGTGGCGGGAATGATTAACAGCCTGACCTTTGGATGAACAGGTTGTCCAGCCATAACAGTCGCGGCCATTCGAAAATCTTCCATCCTCCCATTAGTACATGAACCGATCACAACTTGATCGACTTTCACATCCTTTGCCGAGCTTGCTGGAATGGCGTTGGAAGGCAGATAGGGCGCGGCTACCATCGGTTCGAGCGCCCCCGCGTCAACTTCGATTACTTGCGAGTAAACAGCATTCGGATCGCTCTTTAGCCAATCAGTTTGTCTGACCGTATGCTCTTCTGCCGACCCCCTGTGGTCGGCAGTCCTCTTATTTTCCGTCAACCCCCTGCGGTTGACGGAAGAATGGCTAATGCTCTGACCATTGACTCGCTCGATATGTTCGATGTATGCCCAAGTTGTCTCGTCCGGCTCAACAAGACCCGACTTCGCGCCTGCTTCGATAGCCATGTTGCAGAGGGTGAACCTGCCATCCATGCTGAGGTTGCGTATGGTTGAGCCTGCAAATTCAATCGCCTGATAGATAGCCCCATCGACACCAAGTCGGTTGATGATATGCAGGATCAAGTCTTTCGCGCCAACATAGGGACGGAATTCCCCTTCGATAATCACTTTAAGTGTCTCGGGAACTCTGAACCAAAGCTCGCCAATCGCCCAGGCGCAAGCCATATCGGTCGAACCTATCCCGGTCGAAAAAGCTCCCACTGCGCCGTAGGTACAGGTGTGACTGTCGGCTCCGACGACGAGGTTGCCCGGCTTGACGAGTCCTTTATCGGGTAGGAGCGAGTGACAGATTCCCGACCTGCCGACTTCGAAGTAATTAGGGATTTCCTGTTCGTAGGCGAAGTTCCGCATGATCTGGGAAAGCGTGGCGGCTTGAATGTCTTTGGCGGGAACGAAGTGGTCGTTGACGAGGGCGAGTTTGTTTCGGTCAAAGACGCGCTCGGCTCCCATCTCATGGAACACCTGTATCGACAATGGGACGGTGACGTCTGTCCCTAACACCATGTCGAGTTTTGCCATGACGAGGTCACCAGCTTTGACGGTATCGCGACCGCAATGGGCGGCGAATATTTTTTCAGATAGGGTCATCTCAGCCCCGCCACTACCCTGTCACCCGTCGCCGCAGTCCCAAGCTTCCCACCCAAATCCTTGGGAACCTCTCCCCGCTGAATCATCTCTTTGACAACGCCTTCCAACTTCGGCATCCATTCTGGATAACCAAGATGTTCCATCATAATCCCTACGGTCAGAATCGCCGCCAAAGGGTTGGCAACGTCCTTTCCGGCGTACTTCGGAGCAGACCCGTGAACCGGCTCAAACAACGAGACTTTCCCCGGATGGATGTTCCCAGACGCCGCTAGTCCCAGCCCACCGCATATTTGCCCGCCCATGTCGGTAGCAATATCACCAAACATGTTCGAAGTGACGATCACCTGAAACTGCTCAGGACGCTTGACCATCTGCATCAGCAATGCGTCGATATACCAGTGATTTGCGTCGATGGCGGGGTATTCTTTTGCAACTTCCCAGAATGTTCTTTGCCAAAGATCCCCTTCGTATCGCATAGCGTTTGACTTGTCCGACATAGTGACGCTGGCCAGATGATTTCTTTCAGCAAACTCAAAAGCATAGCGAATAATCCGTTCGACACCCTTCCGAGTATTGACCGCAGTCTGGATAGCGACCTCGTCCGGTGTACCTTTCTTGAGATGCCCACCAACACCGGCATACATCTCCTCAGTATTCTCGCGGAATACAGTGAAGTTCACATCGGCAGGAGTTTTATCCTTCAACGGGCAAAGCGAAGCATCGAGTAGATGGCAGGGACGGTAGTTGACGTAAAGGTCAAGCTTGAAGCGAAGACCGAGGAGGATATCAGCGGCGTGTTTCATGTCGGGAACCCGCGGGTCTCCGACGGCGCCGATATAGATCGCGTCGTAGTTGGCGCGGAAATCAGCAATTTGTTCCTCAGGAAGGGTAATGCCGGTAGCTAGATACTTATCGGCTCCATAATCGAATTCGATCAAATCAAGCGGTACTCCTGAATCACGTATCGCGGCGATGACTTTGACCGCCTCACGAGTGACGTCGATACCGATTCCGTCGCCGGGAATAATTGCAATACGCGGCATAAAACTCCTTCACTGAAGATTAAGGTTGAGGTTAAGGCTAAGGTCAAGGTCAAGGTTAAGGTTAAGCAGGGCTTCTCCTCAATCGTTGATTCAATAATAATACACCAAAATACCGTTGTCAACGAAATCTTATCATTTGTAACGATCTCTCTAAATCCTCTTTGATTTTCGGGTGTTCAGGCGCTCTACCGGCAAACATGCGGCGCGGTAAATCGCACGCACTCACGATCATTCGATAGACCCACGTATATCAGAAGATGGAGGGGGTAAAAAATCGATCACTGAGTCACCGATTCTTCGTAAAGCCCGTCTGACAGGCGGTACGGGCGTGATCGATTAGTGATCTAATGGAGAATGAAGAATGAAATTTGGCGGGGAACGACGCGGCTGGAAAGACTGTCAGCATGAAGTTAACACTGGTGAAGTAGAGGGCTCAGGGCTCAGTGCGAAAACAGGAGTGGCTCGCCGGATGGCGAGTCACTCCTGTATACGATCGACAGTGATCAGTACTTCTCGGCAATCACTTTTTTCTTCAGATTCGAGATGTGCTGAGTTATCTTAATCCGTTTGGGGCAAGCGTCCATGCAGTTGAAGATAGTGTGACAGCGCCATAGGCCGTGCTTGTTGTCAAGCACTTCGAGGCGGTCGGCGGCTCCCTTGTCACGGGTGTCGAAGGTGTAACGGTACGCCTTGGCAAGCGCCGCGGGGCCGATGTATTCCTTGTCGTACCAGAATGATGGGCAACTTGAAGTGCAGGCTCCGCACATGATACAGGCGACCGGATCTTCCATGACCTTGAAATCCTCTTGGGACTGGATGCGTTCGCGGTCAGGCGGCGGTTCGTCATTGATGAGATAGGGCTTGATGCGCGCCATATTTTCGTAGAAGGGATCCATATCGACCGCAAGGTCTTTGATGACCTTGAAGCCGGGCAGTGGATCGATGACGATGCTCTGCTTCCTGAGAGGCTCAATCTGGGTCTCGCAAGCAAGGCGATTTAGACCGTGAATCTGCATCGCGCACGAGCCGCAGATGCCTGAGCGACAACTCTTGCGGAAGGTAAGAGTGCCGTCCTGCTGTCCCTTGATCTCAATCAGGGCGTCGAGAATGGTCATTCCAGGGTGAGTGACTACTGGAAATTCCTTGTAGCCGGGCTTCGCTCCTTCTATGTTGGGATCGAAGCGGTAGATTTTGAAGGTGATTTGCATGGAATATTTCTATAATTAAAGGAAATTTAATGATTAATAATTAATAACTAATACTAATGCTGATCTGGTACGACGGGGCTCCGTATCCCTCGGTAGCGGGGGCGTCTCGCCCGCGTGTTTGCGACCCTCACGTAGGCGAAGGGAAGCAATCTCTGCGTCATTCCCGTTCGGATGGAATCCAAACAAGCTTAGTTTAGACTGACTGACAACGGCCGCGACTGCAAAGCGCTGACTTTCAGGATAGAGAAGCCGATGATGTTGCCCTGAAGGTCAACTTTTTCCATAACAGAGTCGCTGGCCGTCTCGCGGAAATAGCCTTCTTTCTTCTCAAAGAGGACTTCGAGGAAGTCGCCTTCGGAGTCGAACCAGACGGTTATTTCTTGGGCCATAATATATCTCCTTTCTTGATAGAGTCTGTAAAATATACTGTCAACACGAAAGCGTCGTTGGCCAGAGTCTTCACCACGACGCAGAAATACTTCCCCCCGACAGGTGTTACGGAATAGTATCTGTAAAACAGATCGACGCTAACATCGCTTAACGAGGCAACCACTCTTTCGGGAGCCTCAAGTGTTTTCGCAACCCGCTCTAATTGTCCGACCATCTCCGGATGCGACGTCTCAAGATGGAAGCGTCTTTCGTCGGTCAGGCGGACATCGTGCCCGAAGATGTCTTTGAACCAGATCATGTTTTTGGCTTCTGTTAGATTGGCTGACATGGTTGCTGTAAGTGTAATCTTCCGAAGGTTAAGGATTTGGCAGGTGACGATAACATAGACACTTGCCTCTGAGAAGCGATAGATGGAGTTAGTAGTTTATTTTCACCATCCTGATACTTCCATGATTTTCACAGAATCGATGGATTTGTCAATACTTGCACTAAACCTCCAAGTGCCTTTAGGTTCTAAATTATTTACATTATCCATTGTACTCCCAATTTGTTCGCCTAAGTAATTATAGTAGTTTATTTCGATCTGGACATATTTATACTTCTTATCAGAATTGTTTTTAACAATCCCAACAACATATCGCGTATCATATTGTCCGTCACTCAATTCATAACTAACAACTTCAAGGTCAGTTTTGGCTGGCAAAGATTCGTATGCCATATTTCTTTCCCCAGAAAACTCTTGTAAGGGAATTTTTTTACCACCAGATTTTATGCCAATATATAAAATGAGTACAAACACAGCCAAGACAATTGTTATGAGAAATCCGGTTGCTGGATGATAACCATCATGTGGGTTTGTTTCGGCAGTTATTAACTCGGATTTGCTATCTTCTTTAAGATCTAGCCATGGAATTACTTTACGTGAGTAGAAATCATAGCCGCAACCACATTGTTTTATATCCACTGACTGAAGCGAAGTACAATTTGGACAAATCTTCACTGTATATCTCTTTCATTTAGAATCCCAATAACCCTTTCCCCGGTTTCGATCAGCTCGCGTATCTTGTCGCGCGAAGGCGCTTCCGCTGAAAGTCCGGGATAATTCTTCTCCAGTTTATAGCGGGAAATCTCATTTCCAAAACCGGAATACGCATTGAATTCCGTATCTATCTTCGATGCCAGTCGAAGCAAGGCGTTCAGATCGTGCGCTTTGTCGTCCGTACCTTGCAGAACAAGCCAGCCTTTAAGGTGATGCCTGACCGCCCTATACAAAAAACCAGCAGTCACTTGTGACGAGCCAGAATGTTCATAAAGCAGGTGAGCACTCCTCAGATAGTCCGTCGCCGATTCAAACCAAACCAAGTGTTCAGGCTCGATGTCAGCGCGGGTGCGGGCATCTGAATCAGGCTGCAACAACTTGAAGCTTTCTCTTGGGTGTTACTGGCGGGTTATTGAACTTTGCCCGCATCTCAAGATATAGATCAAGCGCCTCGCAGGCGTTATGAAATGCTTCGTCCAGACTCACGCCGCTGGTAATGATATCGGGTATATCGGGGTAGTCAACGATATAGGCAGGTTCGCGAAATGCAAATTCTATCGTAAAGACGAAGCCGCGGTACTCGTGAGTCGTCTTCATAGTTCAAGTCGCTCCATAACTTTGTTGACGTCTGCCTCAAGGCAGGTTTTACGCACGCCGTGAGGTTTAACGATAATAAGAGTCCGGCCATCGGGATGCTGAAAAGCAACATGGCTGCCTCTCGATTCAGCACGGACAAAACCGTATCGAAATAAAACTAACTGGAGTTCAGCAAACCTCACATCATGAGGATTTGCTTTTATCCGTTGAATAAGTTTGTCATATTTGGTCATGGTAGCGCCAAACGGATAATAATTGCAGCACCTCGACGATCTCTTTCAAGATCGGTTCGATGTCGGCGCGTGTGCGGGCGTCGAAAGTTTCAGGTGTTTTATTCACAACGGATTAAACTGATTAAACGGATGGATTGTTTCGCGGCCTTCGTCTCCCGCCATGCGCGGGAATGGGGCGGACAAAATGTCCGCCCCACTTTCCTACTTTTGTACTTTCCCACTTTCCCACTTGATCACTTGCCCACTTGGCACTAATACACCCTCTCCTTCGGTTCATACTTCGTAATCACCACTTTCCGCCAGTCGAACTTCACACCGCCGCCGGGCTTGCGCCAAGCAAGCGTGTGTTTCAACCACTTTGAGTCGTCGCGCTTCGGGAAGTCCTTGCGCGAATGAGCGCCACGGCTCTCCTCACGACCAAGTGCACCTGACACGATCAGCTCGGCAAACTCTAACAAGTGACCAAGCTCGATGGCTTCCATCAGGTCGGTGTTGAAGATCATCCCCTTGTCGTCAAGCTTGATTTTCTTGAACCGCGCCTGCAATTCGATCACGTAGGCGAGCTGTTCTTCGAGTTCCTTCCCATTACGGAAGACGCCGCAACGATTCGTCATCGTCCGCTGTAAATCCATGCGAATGTTGGCAACTTTTTCGTCACCTTTGGAGGCGAGCATCCTGTCCACTTCCTCGATGGCTGTCGCCTTGGGATTCTTCGGTAGGTCGCTCCAAGAGATCTGCGGCAAGTCGGCAAGCGCGGAACGTCCGGCAAACCTGCCAAATGTAACCGCATCAAGAAGTGAGTTACAGCCGAGCCGATTGGCTCCATGAACCGAAACACAAGAACATTCGCCTGCCGCGTAGAGTCCGGTGATGCGGTCAAGATCACCATTCTTCAAAACGTGGCACCCGTTATCGACAGGGATTCCACCCATCGAGTAGTGCGCCGTCGGCTGAATCGGGATCGGTTCGGTGAAACAGTCAACCCCTGAGAAATTGAAAGCAAGATCGTGGATCTGCGGAAGAGCTTCGAGGATTTTCTCTTTGCCTAAATGAGTGATGTCGAGATGGAGGTAATCGCCAAAGTCACCACCCGGCAAGCCCCGCCCTTCGTTTATTTCCTGTTGCATCGAGCGCGAGACCATGTCTCGCGGGGCAAGTTCCATCAACTTGGGGGCGTAGCGCTTCATGAAACGTTCGCCGTCCTTGTTTTTCAAGTAGCCTCCCTCGCCACGAGCGCCTTCTGTGACCAGAATGCCCTGCTTCCAGAGACCGGTCGGGTGGAACTGAACGAATTCCATATCCTGCAGAGGTAAGCCCTGTCTCATCACCAAACCAAGTCCATCGCCAGTGTTAGCGTGGGCGTTGGAGGTGATTTTAAAGGCACGCCCGTAGCCGCCGGTTCCCATAACCAGTACGCGGGAGTGGAAAACATGGAGCCCACCACCACGAATATCCCAGACGACACAGCCTTTGCAGACATCGTCCTCGATAATCAGCGAGAGTGCCTGAAACTCGCTGAAAAAGCGGACGTTATTCTTGACGGACTGTTCATAGAGAGTGTGGAGAATAACATGGCCGGTGTAGTCTGCCGAGTAGCAGGCACGAAGCGCCGGCTTCTCGCCGTAGTTCAGGGTGTGACCGCCGAACATGCGTTGGGCGATTCGACCTTCTGATGTGCGGCTAAAAGGCGTCCCCAAATGCTCAAGATCGTACACGACGTCGGGAGCTTCTCTCACCATTTGTTCAATTGCGTCCTGATCGCCGAGGTAGTCCGACCCTTTAACGGTATCGAACATGTGGTATTCCCAATTATCGTCGTCAAGATTGCCGAGCGAGGCGGCGATTCCGCCTTGTGCGGCTCCTGAGTGAGAACGGGTAGGGAATACTTTGGTTACGACTGCGGTCTGGTAGGTCTTGGAGAGTTCCAACGCCGCTCGAAGACCGGCAAGACCGGACCCAATGACGACAGCGTCAAATTTATGCAGTGTGATGTCAGCCATTGGTATTCCTTGTTCCTGTCCAGGCGGACGCCCTCGTCCGCCAACTTTGAACTTTCGCCTTAAATGGCGGACGAGGGCGTCCGCCTGGACGATCCAAATCATGGACGGATACGGAGATCCGTCCTCCTGAGTTAGCCTGCTTCATTACGCCTTACCTCCAGCCAGTCCGAGTATGGTCATCGAACCGATAATCAGAAAAAAGATAACGGCCACCCATAGAATTCCTACCAGCGCCATGCGCAAGCCTTTGTGCCGGATGTAGTCGTGTAGTACCATCGTGACACCGTTCATCCCGTGATAAAGCCCAAAGACAAGGAAAAGTAAATCGAAAGTTCTCCAGAGCGGGTGACTCAACCGCAACATGACTGTTTCATAAGTGATACTGCCATGATTGGGCGGGAAGAAGTGAAGCACCCAGAAGTGCCCGAGCAAGGTAATCAGCAACACGACTCCAGTGATTCGCTGAAAGAACCACTGAAATGCGCCTCCTGAGTGAAGTCCACGTTCGCGTTCGGTCATTTTCCCCTCTTAGGTTGTTCAATGGGTTCGAAATTAGGCACAGGTTTAATCAGGGCGTCTGCCGGGTCCGGAGCAAGCCCCGAAGATGTGAGCGGTGGAGGGGGAATTATGACCGCGTTGGGATTGTAGTCCTTGTCCCCCTGATTAGGTTGATACATTCCCTGTCGCGTTGGTCGATTCGCTCTGTCTGACCGCCTCGATCTACCTGGTCTGTTGGGGCGACCGGCTGGCTCTTCCTTGATGGTATTGGTTGTACCAGAGCCAACTTCCTGATGAGTTTTTCTGCCCTGCTGAACGTCTTTCCAGTAAAGAGCATGCGAGACCATCGGATAAGCTCCGGCAATGAAGAGAACAAATCCCAATGCCGCCAACCCCCAGAACAATCTGGCTTGATGAACGGATCCATTGAAGAAATCGACGATAATGACTCTTATTCCATTCAACGCGTGATAAAGTACGACAAAAAACAATCCCAGCTCAAGAATTCTAAACTGCCAAGAGCCAAGGAATCGCATCGTCGCATCAAATTTGTTTGGGTCATGCAGATTGCTGATGACCATTAAGTGCATCGCGAGGTAACCGACAAGCGCCAGCCCGGTGACTCTGAACAACACCCAGGCAAGCATGCCGGTTTTCCATCGGTAGTGCATTTCTACCTCCGATATATTGGGCGATTCGCCCGAAATTTAATTTGAATCAAAATATCGTAACCATGAGGCGTAGAGTCAATAGTTAGGGCTCTTGTTATGAGATTTCTCACTCGTTACTCTGTTCACTTGGAGAGCGACGCTCTGCGAGGTTATATTTAGAGACACATATACCTCTTGGAGGGCGGGGTTTAACCCGCCCTCGTTCGGGTAGGACAGGTTTCCAAACCTGTCCGAGCGGACTGAAAGAGTTCGTTGATTTATTCGAGAAGATACTGATTTTGTTCAGGCGGACGTCCTCGTCCGCCGACAAACAAGCACTAAGTTCGGGCGGACGAGGACGTCCGCCTGAACAGATCTAAGTGAATTTTGAATAAATCAACGAACTCTGAAAGTCCGCCCTCCATGAGCCCAGTAAATCTTTTTTAGAGAGTCCCTTGAGCCACGAACATCACGATCACGAACATTCGCACAACCACGACGACCACAATGAGCCAGTCGAGCTTCCGCCTAACTACCTCGACTCCGGCTGGTTAGAGGTATGCTTGAATGTTCAAAATATAGAACTTTCGATTGAATTCTACGAAAAGCTCGGTTTCGTTCATGTCGGCGGGGAAATTGAGGACGGCTGGGCGGTGATGGAAAATGACGCCTGCAGGTTCTCGCTTTACCAAGGGCATCTGGAGGGGAACGTCCTGAACTTCCGCGGCGGCGACGTCCAGCAGATCGGCGACACTCTGAAAGCTCGAGGCTTGACGCTGAAGACTGAGGTCGAGAGCGAGCCTGACGGCAGTATGGGTTGCACGCTTGAGGATCCGGACGGCAACCTGATTTACTTCAACACACATCCCGACGAGCTGGAAGACTGCTGTGGTGAAGACTGCGATGACGAGGAGTGCGAGTGCGGGAATGAGAAGGAAATCAAGAAAGCTTGAGTGGCGGGCGAATATTGTAAAGAGCGGGCGATCTGTAATGGGTCGCCCGCTTTAGTCTGTGTCCTTAAATTTCAATCCCCAACCCCCGACCCAACGCGCTTCGCACCTTCAGCAACGTATTAAGCGTTAACCGCTCGTAGCGTCCCGACTCCATCCGGGCAATGGCTGATTGAGTTGTGCCTATACGTCGGCCAAGCTCTTCTTGGGTTAACCCAGCTTTCTCGCGAGCGGAGCGAAGTCTATCTGCTATCGCAAGGCGCTCACGCTCCTCTTCGACCATAGCAGCCAATTCTGGGTCTTGGGCAAGATGATGACGAATGATTTCGATTGCATCGGTAGTGAATTTAGCTTTCATTGGAGATTTTCTCTGGATAAGTATAAAATTTAGGATCTTGTTCAAAAAGGCGTTTACGCTCAATTGTCAATTTGAGATCTTTTAATGGAATTTGATCTCTTTTCGTTAGGGCATGAGCCAAAACCACTAAATCACGTCCATGAAAGAAATAGAGAATCCGATAATTGACGCTACCTTCCCTCCATCGAAGTTCGTAAATTCCCTGTTCAAGATAATCTGCTTCAGGTCGTCGTAAGTCGTATCCAAGCTCAGACAGCCGTATTATTAGGGCAAAGCCCTTAGCTTGAACCTTCAGAGGCATTGTCAAGAGCCATTGGTTGACCAGCGCAACTTTGCCATCAGATGTGAAGAATTTGACTTTAGTTGGTGGCATGATTCAATATAGCAAAATTGTTATGAAATGTCAATCCCCACCCCCCTATCCCCTAACGCCTTGAACATCGCTTCCGCCGGAACCGAAACCTCCTGCCGTAAAACTCCGGTCGCTTTGATCGTCCCTTCGACTAACATTCGCGCTACAAGCGTCGCGGGGAAACCGGTCGTGCGAGCCATCGACGTCAAACCCGTCGCCGTATCAGCATAGTCGATCATCTTGACCTCGACCCGGCAGAGCTTGCCGGCTTTCCTTCCGATTCCCCAGCCCATAAGTACAACCAAATCCTCGGAAACAATACCCTTCCTCACCAGCAAAGCCCCCATCACATTTCGAGGCGCAACCATCACCCGAGTATCCCCCGCATTTGTTTCAGTTTTCAGTTTTCCGTTTTTTGTTTTACCGTCTTTACACTTTCCGCTTTCAATCTTCACTTCGACCAGCTCCTCTCCCCAAAATCCCAAATCACCCAACAGCTTGATCTTCCGCAAATGTCCCGGATAGCGCAAGGTCTTATAGTCGAGAGCCTTCACCCTCCCCGCAAATGTCTCGACCATCGTCGAAGAGCCTCCAGCCGTATGAAAAGCCTCTAAATTCCCCAGCGGTGAACCGACATAGACTCGTTCCCAGCCGGTAAGAGATTCTACCGTCTTCACTTCGCTATTCTCTATCACCCAGGCAGGCTCGTGGTACTCATTGGCAAGTCCTTCCGGCGAAAAGACAAGTCCGTAAAACAATGGCGGCTGAGGATTTTGAGGCAACCCTCCCACCCGGAAGTGAAGCTCGTCTATCTCGTCAAATTGTGAGGCGATATATCCTCCGACGACATTGATTAATCCCGGAGCCAAACCTGAATCTGGCACGACGCCTACACCGGCCGCGACTGCCTTCTCATGAAGCGCGAATTGCTTCTGAACAACCGTCGGATTTCCGCCTAAATCGACCCAGTGAGTTCCTTGACCAATGGCAATCTCGCAGGCGTCGAAGTGAAGGTTATAGGACGCCGCGCCGATAGCCGCGATTGCCGTGGACATCAGTTTTGTCAATAGATCATGATCAGTTGCATCGCCCTTGACGACCCGCACGTTCTCATTACCGAGATACTCAGCCAAGCGATTAAGCGCATCTGAATCCCTGTCAAGTATGGTGACGTTGTGCCTTGGTGAAAAGTTAAGGAGGTCGTAGGCAATGGCTCGCGCCATGCCTCCCGCGCCGATGATAAGGATGTTGTCTTTCATTGGGAAACCACTTTTGTTTTATTACTCACGACAGTTTCGATTTCGTTGCCGACAGGTTTCAAGGACGAAGCCCGTAACCGGTCGGAGATAAATTTACGCCACGATACGGACTTCGTCCTTGAAACGTGGCTTGAACGAGCACTTCCAGCAAAGGCGCGATATATCGCTGCGCTACCATCAAAGAAACATGGCTTGAACGAAATTTTGGCGCGATAAATCGCTGCGCTACCATCGAAGGGGTAAAATCACCTCAACCTGCACCTTGTCACTCGAACGATTGCAGGTAAAGAGGAATTAGCTTAGATTAAGGTAAGGTAACTTTGGAAAGTAAATGGAACAAATCTTAACAGACATTCGGAACTCAAAATCGAGATATTTGGAAGAATTGACGCGCTTCCTCGCGATCCCTTCTATATCCAGCGATCCCGAACGCAAAAACGACGTCAAACTCTGCGCTGAACATACGGCAAAGTTGTTGGAACAATCCGGTATGACCAATGTGAAGGTCTCGCCTACCGCCGGTCATCCGGTCGTGACAGGCGAATGGCTTGGCGCATCCGGAAAACCGACACTTCTTATCTACGGCCATTACGATGTTCAACCCGTTGACCCGCTTGACCTTTGGGAGCATCCCCCGTTCGAAGCCCATCTAAAGAACGATCGCATCATCGCTCGCGGTTCTGCTGACGATAAAGGTCAGGTTTTCATGCATTTGAAAGCCGTCGAAGCGATCTTGAAGGCAAACGGAAAACTTCCCGTTAACATAAAGTTTATCATTGAGGGTGAAGAGGAAATTGGTAGCCCAAATCTCGCCCAATTCCTTCGCGATCACAAGGCTGACTTCTCTGCAGACGTAGTAATAATCTCAGACTCACAAATGTATGCTGAGGGTATTCCGGCAATAACCTACGGTTTGCGGGGATTGACTTACCTCGAACTTGAGGTGACTGGGCCTAACCGTGATTTACATTCAGGCTCATTCGGTGGGACAGTTGCCAATCCGGCCGAAGTGCTTGCAAGGATGCTGGCTTCGGTAAAAGATATGCAGGGTCACATTCAGATTCCCGGCTTCTATGATCGCGTCAGAGATATTCCCGCCACTGAACGAGAGTTACTTGGATCTGTCCCGTTCAACAAGGCTGAATATATGGATGGCTTAGGCGTGAAGGAATTGTGGGGCGAGGAAGGGTACTCTCCTAATGAAAGAACCTGGATCCGACCGACGTTTGAGATTAACGGAATTTGGGGTGGGTTCACGGGGACAGGCGCTAAGACAGTCCTGCCGGCGAAAGCCTCCGTCAAGATTTCCAGCCGTCTCGTTCCGGATCAAGATCCCGATGAGATTGCCGACTTGACCGTCAAGTATTTCGAAAGCATTGCTCCTAAGTCGGTCTCGGTGAAGGTCACCCGTCATCACGGCGGTAAACCTGTTGTAGCGCCTCTTGAGACACCGTACGTCGATGCGGCGACGAAGGCATTCAAAGCCTCGTTCGGGAGAGATGCATTGTTTATTCGCGAGGGTGGATCCATCCCAATCGTAGCCGATTTCAAAGAAATTCTCGGTATCGACACCCTGCTTATCGGCTTTGCCCTGCCCGATAACCGCGCCCACTCACCAAATGAGAATTTTCATCTTCCGACCATGTTCACGGGGATTGAAAGCCTCGTCAGGTTCTTGAACTACTTGTAAAATTAGTAGATCGACTAACCAACTTCTATAAAAGAGGAACGCGAATGCGTTCCTCTTTTATCATCGGCGATTCGTATTACAAGGTGTATATAATAGTTCCACTGACTTGTCCACGCAGACGAATTCCTCTTGGAGGGTGGGTTTTAACCCGCCCTTAGAGCGGACTGAATGAGTTCGTTGATTTATTCGCTTGAGACGCCAATTCGGACAAGAT
>CAYHEC010000044.1:0-23108 GCA_964355675.1 uncultured Caldithrix sp. | reverse complement strand
AATTATTTTCACATGTCCCGAAAATAGTTCACTTCCTTAAAATGGGACATTCCGAATAGTTTTACCCGAAGACTCCCTCCAATTCATCATTCACGCCGACAATCAATGGGACGACGAAATCACCTACGCCTTCTTTCAGGATGATGAGCGAATAGCGAGCGACAGCTCGGTTACCGTTCAGTTCAACAACATGGGGAACTTCAATATCACCGGCCGCGCCTACTCAGGAGGCGATTCGGCACAAGTCGTATGGCACGTCGAAGTCACCGACTTCTACATTGCCGCGCAGAGTCCTGATACCCTCAATCTACGACTCAGACCCGGAGGACAAATCGATTTTTCCATCGACAGCATACGGGCAGTCGGCGGGGAGGAGAACATCAGTTATCAATGGTCAACGCTCAACCTTGACAACGGCGAGCGCGGAGACGCAGGCAGGGAGCCACGCGCTACCATTGAGTTTCCCGAAGAAGGGCGCTATCAGGTCGATGGGCTGGCTTACCGGGGCGAACAATCCGACCATGTCGTCTGGAATGTGCGCGTCAGGGCGGGTGTCCTCGACATCGGGAACGCTACGCTTGATATAGAGTCCGGTCAGATCGCCCGCCTCCCGATAACTATTTACAACGACGAGGCTGATACGCTTCACTGGGAGGCGGTTGCCAACACTCGCGGCGAAGCGGGAAGCGAGCCGTGGACACTAAGACAGCGCTTCCAAGTCAGCGAAATCACCAGCGACGACCGAATCGAAAGCGTCATCTTCGACGGCGAGTCGTACTTCTGCGCCGGAGCAAATGGCAACGACCCGAATATGATCTACCACCTCGACCGCGACGGCGAACTGCTTCGCTCATTCCCTCAGCCCGGTCACAGCCGTTTTGGGTTCAAGGATATGGAATGGGATGGCGAGCTGATCTGGGGGAGTGGCGAGGATACGGTCTATGCCGTCTATCGTGATGGCGATGTCGTTCACCGCTGGGTCGCGCCATACAGCCCGACCAACAATATCGCTTACGATCCCGATGAGAATATCCTTTGGCTAAATACAACGACCACCGACGTCAAAGCTTATGACCGCGACGGGAATTACCTCGACCGACAGATCAACCAGCAGGGATTGCGAATCTACGGTCTCGGCTGGTTCGCCGATGATCCCGACGGAGCCTCGCTTTACGCCCTGAACACCCCCAATGCCGATACGACTCAAATCAATAAATTCAATCCACAAACCGGCGAGATGCAGTTTGTCACCACCATTCCTCGTGACAGTACCGGGTCATTTAACAGCGCTTTCATCTGCAGGAACTTCGACCAGTACCAAGGCACAGTACTGATGACAGTGGCGAGCATTTCTCCCAATTCTGGCGGCGATCAGCTTAGGGTTTTACAACTCAAACCCAATACCGAATGGTTGACCGTGAGCCCTGAAAGCGGCGAGATTCCGTCGGGCGGAGAGGCTGATGTCGAGATCAGGATCAGCACCGAGAGTTGGAATCGGGATTGGGTATTTGAGGTTGGCGAGTACGAAGGCGAGATTGTCTTCACGCACGACGGGCAGGGCGGGCAGGACGTTCTGCCGGTGCATCTGACGGTGGTGGAGCCGAGTGAAGTGGGTGGCGGGGACGGATACGGAGATCCGTCCTCCTTTGAGCTGTCCGCGCCGTACCCCAATCCTTTCATTTCCTCCGCGACGATAGCGTTCGGGCTCGATAAATCGGCCCCTACGCGGTTAGGGATTTACGATTTGCAGGGTCGTTTGGTCGAAGTGCTTATCAGCGGTCGCCTCTCTGCTGGCCGGCACTCGGTCGTGTGGAACGGAGCCGATCTCCCGGCGGGAGTCTATCTGCTCAGGCTGGAGTCGGGGGGAAGTGTGCGCGTGACAAAAGGTGTGATTATCAAGTGATTCTCCACTGCCGACCCGCCGCGTTCGGCAGTAAACTCATAAGAGCGGCTTGAAAAGCCGCTCTCCAAGCGAATCGCTACTAAGTTAACACTCGCAAAATAACTAATCCCACTTTGCGACACCACAATACAAAGCAAGATTCATGAACAAACTCATTCCATCCTTCATTGCCGATAAATACTCAACCGGCGAGACTTCTGGATCGTTTTCTGCCGCTGTACTGTTCCTTGATGTCACAGGCTTCACCGCAATGACCCAGGCCTTGATGGCCAACGGTAAAGAAGGTGCTGAGGCGCTCAATAGTTTGTTGAAGACCACCTTCGAGCCGGTCATCGACGCCGTGTATGATCGAGGCGGATTCATCT
This sequence comes from uncultured Caldithrix sp., assembly GCA_964355675.1. GTDB lineage: Bacteria > Electryoneota > AABM5-125-24 > Hatepunaeales > Hatepunaeaceae > CAMBDS01. Next base: position 20,840 of record CAYHEC010000044.1, on the reverse strand, counting down.
CGAGCTTCGAGGGGGATGCGTTCACGGCGATATTCCCTCGTGTTGAAGCGCCATTGGATTGCTGCTATGCGGCTCTGAACATCACTGAGATATTTGCGAAGATCGGCCATCAAGAGACCAGATTCGGAGCATTCGACCTTTCGATCAAGATTGGACTCGCCAATGGAGATGTCGAATGGGGAATAATTGGCTCTAAACTCCACAAGACTTACTACTTCCGCGGCAATGCCATCGATGATTGCGCCAAGGCTGAGCAGGCGTGTGAAGGAATGCAGATTATCCTTACCTCAAAATTTGCCAAACGAATATCAGACGAAATCAAGACCGCACCGGCCAGTGTGAGCTTCAGTCGGCTTATCCGCGTAATCCCCAAAGAACCCAAACGAGTACCGTCTGTAATTCAGAATTTTCCACGCGAAGTAGCCCTCCAGTTCCTTCCCGAATCAGTCATTGATTTCCAGCACGCAGGCGAATTCAGGGATGTATCCTGTGCATTCATCTCATTCAAAGAACAAGACGTCAATGGCTTTGCAGGATTCGTGCTGGAGAAAGCTTACGAACTTGGAGGCTACTTCGAGGGATTGAACTTCGGTGACAAAGGTGGCAACTGTCTGGTGATCTTCGGTGCGCCGGTATCGTACGAGAACAATACTCAAAGAGCAGTTGACTTTGCTGGGGCAATTCGAGCTGAATTCAAGGACTCCGTGCGCGTAGGTGTGACATTCGGAACTGTTTTCGCTGGCCTGAAAGGGAGTAACCGACGGGCGATTTATGGGGTTATAGGGAGCATTGTAAACCTATCTGCTCGTTTTATGATGAAGGCGGTTTGGGGCGAAATCTGGCTTGATGATGCGGCGTCGAAGCATCTAAAAACGGCGCATGACACTGAGCCATTAGAGCCAATGAGTTTCAAGGGGTTTGACCGTAAGGTCATGGCGCATCGCTTGCTGGATAACAAGACCTCTGCGCGAGTATCCATCTTTGCTGGTGAGATGGTCGGACGTGAGGAGGAGAAGGCGCAACTTGTCGAGTGGTTGAAGCCGATCCAGGAAGGGAAGTTCGGTGGTATAGTCACAGTCTATGGCAACCCGGGAATTGGTAAGTCAAGGTTGTTGTATGAAGTCACCAATCGGCAGGAAAGACAGGTAGCGCGGTCATCTGCCCACCCCGCCGGCTTCCACACCTGTTTGATGCAGACCGACAGCATCCTAAAGAAGAGCCTTAATCCGATAAGCTACTTCTTCAATCATTACTTTGAGCAAGCAGAAGCTGGGTCGGTTGAGGAGCGGAAAGCGCGGTTCGCGGCAATCTATCAAGCGCTGGTAGGACAGGTTTCCAACCTGTCAAGCGGAAGAGTCGCATCTCATGGCTCTTGGAGGGCGGACACTGCGGTCCGCCCCGAGTCAGAAGTTGATTTAACTAAAGGGAGGACTGGAGTGTCCGACCTACAAGAGGTTGTGAAAGAACTGAAGCGAGTCGAGCCGCTGATCGGATCGCTGGTGGGGTTGTATTGGGAAGGCTCTATCTACGATCAAATCGAGCCGAAGAACCGTCCTCTATCTATCCAATTTGCGGTCAAGGAGTTCTTCAAGGCACTAAGCCTAATCGAGCCGATTGTCCTGCTGATCGAGGACATTCAGTGGCTGGACGACGAGTCGCAGGCGCTGTTTGCCATTCTGACGCGCAAGGTCGAGGATTTCCCTATCGTGATTCTTGCTTCCTCGCGTTTCAATGATGATGGGTCGAAGCCTATTCTGAAGGTAGATAAGGAGATTCTCCAGAATGGACTTGAACTAACTGAGCTCTCCGACGATAATCTGCAAAGTCTGATAGCGAACCTGCTTGGCGCTCCTGCAGATGCTGAACTTGCTGCATACATCCAATCCCGCACCGAGGGCAACCCTTTCTATGCCGAGCAATTCTGCCTTTATCTGAGAGAAAATGACCTGCTGACACTCTCCCCTTCCCAAATCTTAAATCTTAAATCTCAAATCTTAAATTCCTCTATTCCTATCAGTATTAACGCTATAATGATCGCCCGCATCGACCGGCTTTCGGGAGAGTTGAAGCGGACAGTACAAGTAGCGTCAGTGTTAGGGCGGGAGTTTGAGGTGCGGGTGTTGCAGGAATTGATCGAATTGCTTCATCAGGCAGAGGTGCATTATTGGCACACCTACCGGGATGGGGGAATCGAGTCGCTGGTTTCCGGCGCTGAAAAGGAACGTATCTGGTCGGCACTGTCGGAGCTGAGGTACATATTCAGACATGCGCTCCTGCGGGATGCAGTCTATGAGATGCAGATGAAACTGCAGATTCGGAGCTTGCATCAGTTGGCCGGAGAAACGATGGAGAAGCTCTATCCCGAAGACAAGACGAAGCTTGCTGACATCGCGGATCACTATGAGAAAGGGGAGGTTTGGGAGAAGGCGGCGGAGTATCTGTTCAAGGCCGCTGAAGATGCTAAAGATCGGTACGATAACACAAATGCAATAGTTCTCTTCAATCGGCTTTTGTACATAAACCAATCACATGAGCTCGTATTAACAAACGAGGTCATTATCAAGACTTTGTTGGGGAAAGGTAATGTATTAGAGCTGGTCGGAAAGTGGGGTGAGGCCGCCGAACAATATGAAATGGCGCGAACCATCTCTGAAAATCAGGGGGGAAAATACCTATTAGCAAAAGCGCTCAGCTTTCGAGGAAACCTTCTGCATTTGAAAGGCGATCCCAGTAAGGGACTTGAGTGTCTGGAATTGTCACTATCGATAGCCACCGAATTGGGCAACAAGCAAGAGATTGCGCGAGCCAATGGTCTGATCGGGCATATCTTCTATAATCGTGGTAATTATGAGCGCGCCCTCGAATGCTATCAAATATGGCTATCCTTAGTTAGAGAAATCGGCGACTCTCGCGGAATATCTCAAGTTCTGAGCAGTATGGGAATGGTTCATTATAGTCGCGGCGATTACGACCAAGCCATTGAGGTGCAACAGAAGAGTCTGGCGCTCAGCGAGGAATTAGGAGATAAGCGAGGAATTTCTGCCGCTGTTTCGAACATGGGAATAGTATATTACCGCCGCGGTGAGCACGATCGTGCGCTTGAGCTTTTCAATAGGAAGCTGTTCATTGCTCAAGAGCTTGGTGACAAGCGGGGCATGGCTCAAGCCTTGGGTAATATGGGAGGCGTGTATGCTGAACGGGGCGAAAATGACGATGCTTTGAGGTGTGACGAAAATTGCTTTGCAATTTTTGAAGAATTAGGGGATAGGAGGGGAATTGCTCTCGCATCAGGCAATATCGGATTTGTGCATTATAGTCGTCGCAACTTTGATCAAGCTCTGGAATATTTCCAAAAAAACTTATCCATTGCCGAAGAATTGGAAGATAGACAAGCGATTGCGCTGGCTGTGGGGAATATCGGAAACGTGTACTATGAGCAGGGCAGTTATGAACTTGCTCTGGCTTGTCAGCGGAGACGATTGTCTATCGCCGAAGAAGTTGGGGATAGATTGGGAATCTCGGAGGCTGAAGGTAACATGGGATTGGTATTCTTCGAATTGGGCGATTTATCGCGTGCCCTGGAATGCCAAAAGCGCCGTCTTGATATCGCCGAAGAACTTGGTGATAAATTAGGAACAGCCTATGCCGTAGGCAATATGGTCAATGTATTTATGGAGTCAGGTGACTACCAACAGGCAGAGAAATCGCTCGAACGCCTTGTTGAAATTTACGGCGAGTTACAATTAAAACATGAGCTGGCAAGTTCATACTACCTTCGAGCGAAAACAGCATTGGCTCAAAATGATCGAACTTGTGCCCATGAAGCTTGTCAGATTGCCTTGAGAATGGCCACTGAAGTTGATGATCACGAGTTAATTCATTCGATCAAGTCCCTCGCTATAAGGATCGCTTTCCATTCCGGTGCGACCCAATTAGAAATGCAATCGGCTGTGGCGGAACTAATGACTTTGGGGAAAGAAACGGAATCTGAGGAGCTTCTTGCCGACATCCACTACGAACTCGTCTCCATGCACCGCACCCTGAACAACCCCGACCAAGCCGATCATCACCGCCTCGAAGCCATCCGGCTCTATGAGGGTCTGTATGCCAAGATACCCAAGTATGCCTTTAAGAAGCGGGTCGAGGAATTAATGACATTCGCTTGAGATAGCAAACTAAAGTAGTTTTTTGATCGCTGACTTTCGAGTCTGCCAGCATGTGAGCGAACTTTCAGAGTATGGTTAGGTACAGTATGTAATTATACCACCTCCCACCGGACTTTTCGTAAATTGTTGGAAACGGGGTTTGAAATTATTACGTTGAAGGACGAGTGGTTTCCGTCACAGGAGTTGATTCTCAAAGTCAGGCATCTAATGGCTCCTGAACGTAGCCATGATAGCTATGACGAGAATTTAATCGATTGCACCATGCCTTAATGCAGTATAGGGACAACCTCGTCACCATGCCCTTTCATGGCTGGACGGACTTTTGATGAGGCACAAGGCAAAATCTCAGCGTACAGGAGTGCCATTCTGCCGAGCGCCGACGCCTGTATTGAGCTCATCGGCGATTTACCTGAATGAAGTTTTTCCATAAGGTTAGATATGAGATTCTGGCAACTATTCTTGACGGCATTACTGTTCACTTCAACCGCGTTCGCCCACTACGGCGCACGCTTCGAACCTCCAGACGGACGGATCTACCACGGGTCGGGCTGGAACTATCAAAACAGCCAGCAAATCTATGAGGGAATCTTTCCCGGTGATCGCAGACCACTGATCCTTCAGATCAACACTTCCATTCCTGGAATGAGAGGCACGACCGTTTCGCGTCTCGTTCAAAGCTTGACTCAGCCGGTCGTCCATCCCGACAGCCAGTATGTCGAGTTCAGCATGCATTGGCAAGGAAGGGACGCAACCCAAATGTTGGACTCCGTTTACGTTTATACCGACCAGTGGGACAGCTACGTTGATTCGCTTGAAGCGGCCTTCCGGCAGGTGAATCGCCCCTTTTTCTTCCGCATTGGTTTCGAGTTCAATGGCAACTGGAATCCTTATCATCCCTGGATTTATCCTCTCGCCTTCCGCAAACTTGTGCTCGAACTACGTCATCGCGGGATTAATAACTTCGCGACTGTCTGGTGTTATGAACCGGACGCCGATGGGACCTTCGCCGATTCCACCGATGCTGGTTGGAAATGGTATCCGGGCGATGATGTGGTTGACTGGTTCGGGCTCGATGTCTTTCAAGTAGAGCATTTCGATCCATCGCTGGCAGATTCGGGGCGTGGAGGATTGACCAAGAAGGGGAAGTCGGAAGCGTTTCTTCGCTTCGCTGAAGTTCGCCGTAAACCCGTCTATCTCAGCGAATTTTCCAGTATTCATACATCCTCCACACCGGACTCCCTCGATGCCGATTCGAGTGATGGGAGATCGGATTGGGATTCATTTTTTGTTCCATTCTTCCGGTTCGTCGATAACCATCCCAACATCAAAGGCTGGAATTATATTGACATCAATTGGAGCTCGATCAATAGTTACGCGGATCAAGGATGGCGTGACGCCAGACTCGAGATCAACGTGATCCTCCGCGAAAACTGGGCGCAGATGATGACAGACCAGCGATTCATTAACGCTGGCTGGGACATCACACAAGCGGAGGACGTAAAGGAATTCGATTTAGTCGTCTCGGAGTTTGAACTGGCATCGCCTTATCCCAATCCATTTAATTCAAGTGTGGTATTGAGATATGCGCTCCATCGTCCCGGAACGGTATCTTTGGGGGTTTACGATCTTCAGGGAAGAATCGTAGATGTACTTGTCAGAGGTTGGAATCAAGCAGGAACACACCAGATCGTCTGGGATGCTACTGGTCGCCCCAGTGGACTCTACTTCGTGAAACTGGAGTCGGCTGGGGGGGTGACGCGCCATAGCCAAATGGTGTTGATTCGATGAAAGGAGTGTCTTTTTCGATCCAAGCCATGCTCGGATTTGCGCTTTCACTTAGCGCACTTCAGGTGAGTGCTCAAGAACAGCAACTCTGGTTTAGCCCAAACAATTCGGCGGCGGACTTCAGACAGCTCTTTAGCGAGGATGCCTCTTGGCAACAGGCTCGTAGCGCCGTGAATATACTTTCAACACACGAGAACTTCCTTGGTGGGCGTCGCGACTCGCTCGAAAACCTCATCGTCCCCTTCATTCAACGAACCGGTATCCGATTAGCGCTGGAAGTCGGAGGGCTCCGCTCTCACAATCTTCATGGCGCTCCCCTTGATCAAGTTGGGGAGCTTACCGCCATAGACGAACTCGCTAAGATTCAGAATATCTACCGTGCCGGCGGTGAGGTTTCGATCCTGCAGATGGATTCGCCGATCGGTTACACGCTCGCCAGTGGCGGCGATACAATCTGTGCCTTTGATCCACCGGCGTCTGCGCGGGAAACTGCCGATTACATGGAGGCGGTTCTAGCTGTGCACCCAAATATGAGATTTGCACTGATTGAGCCGGTTCCGTGGTACCATGTGGGGGATTATCCTGCTTATCCCGGTCAGGATCGTGGGGATTTAACAGAAATACTACAGGTTTTCATTGATACGCTCAGCGCCCGGGAATTGACACTCGAAGCTTTCCATGCCGATTGTCCTTATGGATATACGAACTATGTTCAGTACGATGGCTGGGGTAAGTTGCGGGCTCTTGAAACTTGGGTCAAGGATCACGGTCTCCGATTTGGCTTGATCTATAACGATGAGCGAGCCGGGCAGGGCCCGCGTGGGTCAGACAGCCTTTATCACCAGATAACGCTTGACTATTACACTACTTACCGAGATTCGGGTGGCAACCCGGACAACCTGTTGCTCATGAGCTGGTATCCTCGTCCCACTATGGCGTTGCCGGAGGATTCGCTTTACACATTTACCAACGTGGTTCGTGATTTCGCGGGTCTGATGGGAAGGCTTGAGATAGAACAGGAACGGCATGTGATCCCAAGGGATCTTTCATTTATTGCTTTTCCGAATCCCTTCAACAGTGAGCTGACCGTCAGGGTTGATTCTCGGTTTAGTGGTTCGACGGCCCTCGCCCTCTACAGTATTCAAGGGAAGCAAGTCAAAGTGATCACAGGCGTTACGGGCGGAATTACTTTCAATGCAGATGGATTGTCATCAGGGATGTACTTTATCGTGGCGAGATGCGGGCGCAATGAAATCTCAAGACCAGTCCTTCTTCTGAGGTAGGTCTTCGACCCTCCCCCCCAATTTATGGACACGAGAGAAAAGGCAATATCTTTATCCCAAGAGGGTCCACACAATATCCCATCCACCCAGCAAAGATGACCGCGAGTTTTAAATCGAATTGGAAATTCAAGTGTCCGCTCAACCGGCAACAATTGTAGCGTGTGGAGCCGGGGACCCTGAATCCGTTGATTTCTGCCACCCATGTCCCGCTTCCTTGATCAAAACACGATAATAAAGCGGCTTGTTCCGTTCCGTATTAACTCCTTGAGTCAGCTTTTCCCAATCCTCCCGCTCGATGGTCCAAGGCACCACAATTACCTCCTTTACCATTTCAAACGCCTCGCTTTCAAATGACACATCGAAATCCTGATCATTCGAGACCTCAATCTTACATTTTACCTTCGGGAGCGTGATGTTTCCGTGCGGATCAATATTCTCATCATTTATCCTTCTATAAATTGTAAACTTCGGTATACTTGCATTTGAAGCAGTAGAAATTCGATCTGAACTGATATCAATTGCGGCGATAGTCGGATGCGTTCTGGAGAAAATTCCCGCTCGAGCGAAGCCGGTTGTGATCTTATTCTCACCGACGTCTATGCCGGATTCAGATGGCAAAGAGAGACGTAAATCCTTCAATTGTACAAGCATCCCATCCAATACCGACGCAAAGGCAACGTAATTTTCAAGCCCGGGTCTCACTTCTGATGTAGTTAAGACTGGCAGTGCCCTGATTAACGCCGCTTCGATAAGGAAGCGTGCCAGGGTATCCGGTTCGTCTGTGTCACCAGCCGTGCCACAGAGTGCCTTCATACCGGCGAGCGAACTCCATAGAGCCCAGGCGATGGTCTGTCCCTGGGAGTGGGATTCAGGGCGTCCTTCCACGCTATTATGCAAGTTCCAATACATATCCCTCTCATCAGCCTCACGAGGTAAAGTGCCATCCTGCGGAGTACTCGTCTCCGAAGACGCCTGCCCTCCCAAGCTTGCCCATTCACCGACCACCGGCGTATTGAAAAAGGACATCGCCCAAAAATCGGCCAGTCCTTCATCGAGGGCGCCGCCAAGGTTTATTCCTCTAAAACCTCTCGCCCAGTGCGCGGCTTCATGAACGACGATGCTTGCGTCACCGGCCAAGTTGAAGTACTTTCCCGTTCGTTGATTGGAATTTGGGACTATATTGCGGCCACCAATCCCAAATTGGATACTCGACAAATTCTGTGTAACATAAGCGTAATCTTCATAATGCGTTGCGTTCCAGTTTACAATTAAGCGTACTTTAGGGATAACCTTTCCCTCCCGCTCATCGAAGGGTTTTCCAAGTTCGTCGATTCGTCTATAAAAGTTGTAAAACCAACAAAAAGCGTTGACCTCGAAAAAACGGGGATTGAAGCGCTGTGAATGAGGATCGCAAATTTCTTCAGGAGCGTTTTCTTCTTGTTTCAGGAGTTCCTCAAAAGGGTAATCAGTGAATTGAAGATTTTTTACTTCTATCTGAACAGGCTTATTAACAATGAGCGCCATAGGGTCGTTCTCTTCCACTTCGAATGTCATCCAACGTGGCTTGTTGGGTCCTGGTGAGCCGACCCAAGCGCCGGCCTCAGCCATTGCAAATAATGGCTTGCATTGAAGAACCTGACCATTTCCCGCATCGACCCAAACGCGATACGGACCGTTTGGATTGGAAACGTCTATTCGCCATGTATAAAAATAGTAGTTATTGTATGGGTGAATCAACCGCTCGGCGAGAGTGGTTTTCGACGAATCGAGAGCCGCGATACTATCGATGAGTGCTTCCGATATCGCCCTTGCTTCCCGCTCGCTTATGGTTGTGTCGTTATTGACGGTTATATCATTGAACACTCGGCCGGAAATAGCCATAATGCCATTGATATTGTTCCATTGAAGGTTGATCCCAGCCGTTTCCACAATATGACCGGCGAAATGCTGGTAATAATGATAGACCTTCTGTTCCCTGTAGATATAGGTACGCACGCCGTTAATGAAATCATTAACGTAACGGTAGGAAGCGTTGGTCGGTGCACCGCCAGCGGAGAAATTAGATAGCAACTGGTCTCGACTTGCAGTCAACTCCGCATCTCCGAATGATCGATCAACTGGAGGGATAACGGTAACGGTGTCGAGGTTTATCTCGTTTTTATCTCGTTTCCATTTTAATCCAGCAAGAATGGCATCAATAATGGCTCTTCGTTGATCCGGGCCATAAGTTGAGGTGGCTGAGTCTTCGATGCGGAAATGGAAGGAAGCACCGTCCTGGCTGGGGATCGTGCCGGAAATGTTCGGAGGGAGCGATGCAACTTGGTTGTTGCAAGAAAGAGAATAGATGAGAATCGCAACAAGGAGCAAGCACAATGTAATAATGATGTACTTCATGTCATTATCCAGATAAGATGATGAGATGGGTCGAGTCTCCGCTGACTTTGCTGGTGTAATTGCGGAGTGACGCTTATCGGGTTCGTCAAAAGATACTCGGAACGCGGTGCGAACTTTAATATATGCGTGATTTTTTTGTTTGACAAGTTACGCCACAAAAAATGGCAGAGGGGTATATGACTCTCTGAATTTTCGTTTATATTTATTCATTCCCCGTTCCGAAAACTTAAGCCAACCACACGAAGGAACAAAAGCCATGTCTGCATCCAACAGCAAAATCTGCACTATTCGAAAATCCAATCTAGACTGGGCGATCACCTATCTGCAATTGCTCGGCAACGAAGTGCAGTCCGTCTATTTTGTAGCGTACAATCAGACGGTAAGTCCTATACTGGCAACAAATGCTATATCGGACAGCGGAACCCACATTCTTCTTGCGGCGTTTCCACAGGCTGAGAATTTCATTCCCTACTTCACCAATCCGAACTACACCAACGAAGAGTACAGCGCGTCTGCAAATCCTTTTTTTAAGCGTTGGCAGATCGGGTTCTCTGCTCTCAAGGCTATACGTGACACCATCGCACTGCGTATGACCACATCCTTGCCTGATCCAGAGGCGTTGGTTGTCCTTTGGAACGAGGCAGGCTCTAATCTGATTGACCACATCGACACGAAACTCTACATCGATCAGTGGACGAACGATCCTCTGGCTTGGATCACCGATCCGGAAACTCGAAAAGGGTTGTCGGCAGACAGTTTCCCTGATCCCTCCGGAGACACTACAGCCATAGACGTATTCACCGGTTCTCCAAACATCCCCGGAGTTAAGAAGTACGGAACTGTATCGAGGCGCGGGATCTCTTTGGATTCAAAAGGATTCGTTAACCTTAGGAAATACCTGCAAGAAAAGGGTCTAATTGATTAGGTCAAAGAACGAGGCGAATGAATAAACGCAGGAGCCTGAAGTCGATTTCAATAGTTAGTATAGCTACGACTGCTGTCATTGCAGCGATTTTTTTCTTGAAATCAGGTCAGCTATCTTATCTTTGGGTCGATCCGGACCAATCCAGTTTCTTAGGACAATCTCTCCAACCGGCGGACTCCCTCTTTGCACTCAATCGTTATGTTGATGCTGAGAGGGAGTTCCGCTTGGCATTGGCCGATACTGCTTACCAAAAAATCCCCCCAACTATAGCATATATCCAATTTCGTCTGGGCAAGTCACTCACCCGCATGGGACGTGAAGCGGAGGCCAAGCAACCCCTCCTTTCAGCATACAAGTTCTACCGCAAAAAGCATGATGCCTATGGTGTCAGCGAGACAGCATATACCTTGGGTTTCGTTACAAACCGTCTGGGTGAAAGTGAAGCATCTGAAAAATTCTACTTGGAAGCTATCAAGAACTCAAAAGCTACAGGTAAATACGCCCTGCTTACGGATGCTCTTGCAAATCTCGGATTAAACTACAATCTATCGGGCGAGAATCATCGTGCTGAGACCTGTTATTATCAGGTTCTCGAATTAGCACGCGCAAATGGCGATACCGTAACGCTGATAAAGTCATACGTCAATCTGGCCTCGATCAAGTCAACGCAAAAGGACTACGAAGGGGCAATTGCACAAAATGTAATCGTGTTGGAGTTGAGCCGGAAATTTGGCAACAAATCTTTGGAAGCCGGAGTGTTAGAACGATCATTCACAAACTATAAGGAGTCAGGAAGATTCGCGGATGGAATGGAATGCTATCAAGCCGCACTCGCTATTTACACCGATCGTGGCCAGATTAGAGAGCAAATAGCACTATTACAAAGGATGAGTGGAGCTTACCGCGATCAAGGTCAGGTCGAAAAAGGAATGCCGCTCATGCATAGGGCACTCGAGTCTGCCCGTGCAACGGGAGATTCACTCGTGATCTGTAGTGTACTTAATAATCTCGGCGAAGCCTATTTAAATCAAACAAAGATTACTAAGGCGATCGAGTGTAACCTCGAAGCAATTGCGATTGGAAATGCGATTGAAAACGGCATCATGGCATCTGATGCGCATATCGATCTTGGACTTACCTATATTTGGTTGGGGGACGCAGAGCAGGCACGTGAACACTTACAGACAAGTCTCGATATTTGCAGGTCGCTGAACGACAACCAGGGGATTGGCATTAGCCTGTTGAAGCTGGGATCTGTAGATGAGATGGAAGAGAATTATCAGGGAGCTATCGAGCATTATGCCTCAAGTATTAAACCTCTCACCGACTCAGATAAACTTTCTCAGGTCTGCGAGGCGCTTTGGAAAACCGGCGACGCATACGAGTCACTCGGTGATGATCAAAAAGCGGACGATCAGTACCAGCTTGCATTGAAATTAGCTCGTGAGATAGACGACCCAATTCGTGAAAGCTGGGTGCTCTATCGACTCGGTGAGCTTGCGTTGAAACGTTCAGACGTCGGGACAGCCTTGGATCTGGCCGAGCGGGCAATTCAGAAAGCAAAGACCACTGAGTTCCCAGAGGAATTGGGCAAATTCATGCTAATTCTTAAGGGACGATGTCAGGTGCGACAAACGAAATATCGTTCTGCGCTCGAAGTATTTGATATTGCCATGATACAGTCAGAAACAGTGCGAGGCGAGCTTGAACTCGATCGCGACAAACGCAATTACGCATCTACGGTAGCTCTACTGTTCGATGAGAAGGTATATTGCCACTCCTTGCTTGGCCAGGATAATGAGGCGTTTGAATCCGCCGAGCGAGGTAAATCTCGTGCATTTCTGGATCTAATGGCCACAGGCTGGTTAGAAGGTAAGGAGGAACAGTCTAAAACCGATGATGTCGATAAGTTATTACGTTCGCAGTTGGCAACACCGTACGGAATAGCAGACTTAAAACGAATGCTACCTAAAGAGACAACACTGCTGGAATACTATCAATCAGACAGTATATTATTTCTTTGGGTAATCAACCAAGAAAGCTTCAAAGCCTATCGTTTGCCGGCTCCAAGGACAGCAGTAGATGCACTTGTGAGAGAATTGAGGGAAGTTGTGCGAACGCCGGGAGGGCATGAGGAGTTACTGTCAAGTCTGTATAGTACCGTTGTCAGTACTGCCTTAGACGGAATTTCAAGCAAGAATTTGGTAGTAGTACCCCATGGAACATTGCATTATCTTCCGTTCCAAGCCTTGCGCAACGAAGAGGATCAGTGCCTTTTAGAACTGTATAACATCAGCTACTTGCCTTCAGCATCGGTTCTGGGTTATCTTGATCCAGAACATCGTAAGTTTATGGGTAAACTCCTGGCTTTGGGCGCTCCAGCCATTGAAAGGAATGATTATGGTGCTCTGCCCTTTGCCGCTGAAGAAGTGAGAGCCATAGGAAGTCTATTACCCGCCAGTAATATTCTACTGGGGAAAGACGCCAGCGAAGCTGATTTCCGTAACCTTGCCGTCCGCTATGACCTTCTGCATTTTGCCTGCCACAATGAGTTTAAAGCCAACGCTCCAATGCAAGCAGGGCTTCTGCTGTCGCCGGGAAAAGGTCAGGATGGCAAACTTGAGGTAGGAGAGGTATTCGAACTCGAACTGAATGCGTATCTGGTAGTGCTCTCAGGTTGCGAGACAGGCATGGGAAATCTGTCTGGAGGGGATGACCTTATTGGCCTTTCACGAGCATTCATTTTTGCCGGAACACCCGCACTGGTAGCGTCATTGTGGCAGGTTGCCGATGAATCTACTTGCTATCTGATGACGCAATTCTATGGCAACATAACCAGTCATGGTCGCGCCGAAGCGCTACGTCTCGCACAACTTAGCACTCGCAAAAAATACCCAAATTTATTCAATTGGGCGCCATTTATTCTCATTGGAGAGGGAGTTTGATCTTAAAACAAAAAAAGGCTGGTGCCATTGGCTAATAACGCCGATCAAAAAGCCTTGCACGCAGATTCGCAAATCGAGAAAGCAAAGGATTTGTCCGAGCGAATCGAAGCGACTGCAAAGGTCGTTATTCCGATATATTTTCCTGATTGCCCAATTGAAGTACGCGAGAGAATCGTAGCGGGTACGATTGAGTTGACGCTTCAACACCTTTCGAACGTCCGTTCCTCTTTTGCCGGGTATGCTCGTTCAGTACTTTTAAGTAAAATCTGCGATGAACTGTTAGTTCTCGCAAGAGTTGGCGATAGGCGATCACTAAATAATTTGATGGTTCTGCTCCGGCTGAAGCTGAAAGAAGATTCAGCCTTCTATGAACAGATCCAGACGGGGCGACTTGACGATGACCTCCTGCAAGATGCCAGCCTGATCCTTCTCGAAAAACTGCAGTCAAAGCTTGAGACTAATCCTTACCTGTATTTCAAGACTATCATTCTTTTTAAACTGAAAGAAAAGCACCGGACCTCTCAGGTGACGTTTGAGCGATTTGCCGATCTGGATAGAAAGGATACATCGGAAGAGGAGGAGTTGAAAGGGATCGAACGCCTGGCTTCAGGGAACGAATTGGACCAGGAATTTGAAAAGCGTGACCTAATTGAAAAGATACTACAGGCCGTGAATTCTCTATCGGGTTTTTGTAAGGAGTACTTCAAAGCGTTGTATAGAGAATCTGATGATCGGGAGTGGCGAAAGCAAACTCGTGAAAAATGGGAACTTAACGAATCTGCCTTCAATATTCGCATACATAGATGCCGACATGGATTACAGGAATTATTGCAGGCAAGAGGTATTGTCCCACAGAGCTAACGGGAAAATCATTAGGCTCTGAAAAAAAACTTTGACATCGATGTAAGATTTGGCAGGTTGATTCCATTATCTGATTAAAAGGAACAACCGGAAAACAAGCCATGCCATTAATCTTAGTCTACTCAGGAACCATAATATGTCTTCTCTTAATCTGGAGGAGACGTCCACCTGCAAATCAAGTTAACGGAAGACCCGATGATAGGGGTTGCCCAATGAAGTCAGAAGTTCTTAATCTACGCCAGACGACGCGCAAAGCTTCAAAGATTTCAATGAAAACCGTTACAGGCCTTACCAATGCGAGTGCATTCTCACTTTCTAACTCTTAAGTCGAGACAACCACAATGAAGTCAAGGAATGAAATCGAGCGAGGTTGTACTGACCTAAGTAAGGGTAACCTCATTTCCGAATACGAGTTGGATCTCATCGACGAAGCTGGGCGACAAGAATTTGAAGTCCATCTCTTCGAGTGTGAATTCTGCCGTGATGAGCTTTCGTATTTTCAAGGAACGGCATCACTATTGCGAGAGCACCGGGAAGAAATTGCCACTGCGCTCAAAGCACAGAAGAGATTAGTTTCGGAAGGAATCGGAACTCGGATCAAGAATTTGATTTCAGAGTGGTTGGACCCGGTACTTCAGCCATGGATACTCGTACCTTCACTTTCAGGAGTTGCGGTAGCTCTCCTCTTAGTGGTGATGCTGAACGGCGGGAACAATTACGATCAATTCGTCACGATGAGCGCATTGCCTTATCAGACCGAGATCGTCCGCGGAGATACTGACGATGGAGCAGAGACTTTGTTTCAGAAGGGAATGGCCGCCTATGCGACCGGAGATTACCGGGCGGCGGTCGAAAGTTTAGAGAAAACGGTCAAACAAACTCCAGCTAATTTCCGTTACCGAACATACCTTGGAGTCAGTTACTTCATGCTTAAGAAGCCGCGCAAGGCTTTGAACGAGCTAACCAAAGCAGACCAATTGACCCGATTTGCCCTAAAGGATGAGTTGCACTGGTATATCTTTCAGAGTCATTTGATGGCCGGCAATCTGAAGCAAGCCGATGCCATCAGAGGTGAGATGAAAGCTAATGGCGAGCGCTTTGCATCGCAGGCAGACTCGATTTGGCAAATACTGGAAACTCAAGATGGGAAGATTGCCTCGGAAAAGTGAGTTGAAGTCTGTTCAAATTGTAAAATACAAAAGAAGGATCCTTTACATATAAGGTACGTGGCTCGACTTTAATGACAGTCACTACCCGGGCAAAACGCCCAACTTCAAGACTTATCAACAGTTTCTGCCGTAGGGTGTCCTCACCCGACGGCTAAGTTATACCAATAATCAATGATCGTTCTCGGGGTGGGGACACCCTGCGACACCGATTTTAGCATTCTCGGACAGGCTCGAAAGCCGGAGTCCAACCCATATTACAACAATAAAATGACCAATAACCTCTCCACGTTCTTCCAACAGCTCGAGTTGACCAGAGACTACTCGCCTGACGAAATTGCTCGCTTGGTAAAAATGGTCGAAGTGAAATCATTCTCCACGGGTGAGCCAATCATCATTGAGGGTGGAGAAAACGACTCGTTCTTCTTTCTCTACGAAGGCGAAGCAGAAGTCCTGAAGTTTGACAAGGAGAGTGAGGCAGATTTTCTGATCAATATTATGAGCCGAGGAGCGCTTTTCGGCGAGATGTCAGAACTGACTGGCGAGCCCGTTTCCGCGACCGTCCGGGCAAAAAACAACTGCAAGGTTCTGGCGTTTTCACGTCGTGTCGCGATGCCACACGAACTGTATGTCAAGCTTTTATTGTCCTGTTCGAGGAATCTGATCCGTCGATTGAAGCTTCTTAGTGAGCGGCAGGCGGATATGTTGGGACGAGAAGCCAAGAGGGAACGCGATCGCCTGCAAAAAAGCCTTGACGAACGAGATCGTTCGCTGGCTGATCGTACCGATGAACTGAAGCAGGCCAGACAGCACCTCACTGACCTCTACCTGCAACAATATGAAATAGATCCTGCACAGTCATTTGGTCCCATGGTTGGATCAAGTTCGCTTATGCGCAACATATTCGCATTGATAAAAGACCTTGCGCAGACAACGACAACCGTTCTGATCACTGGCGAAACAGGCACCGGTAAAGGGCTGATTGCGGCGGCAATCCATCAATTCAGCGACCGAAAGCGCGAAGCATTCATCAGTGTGAACTGCGTAGCTCTAAGTGACGAACTACTTGCAAGCGAACTTTTTGGTCACAAAAAAGGAGCCTACACCGGCGCAATCGAAGATCGTGTCGGTAGATTCAAGATGGCGCAGGGCGGAACGATATTCCTCGATGAAATCGGCGATATCTCTCCACGAATGCAAGCCTACCTGCTCCGAATCCTTGAAACTGGAGAATATGAAAGGCTGGGGGAATCTAAGACTTTGAAATCAGATGTTCGGGTCATAGCCGCGACAAACCGGGACCTCAAGCAAAGAGTTGTCGAAGGGAGTTTTCGCGAGGACTTATACTACCGCCTGAATGTGATGAATATAGAAGCGCCTCCATTGCGCAACCGCAAGGAGGACGTCCCGCTTTTGCTCGATCACTTCCGTGAGCATTTCAACAGGAAGTTCAACCGGCGAGTCGAAAGCTTTTCTCCCGAAGCGCTGAAAATACTGACAGCTAACAATTGGCGTGGTAATGTGCGTGAATTGCGCAATGTGATTGAACGCGCGATGATCCTCTGCCCGGAGTCAATTCTTCAACCAAGGCACCTGCCTTCGGAAATTACTTCAAACACCAGCGCGATTAACGGGCAAAGTGCGTCGGCAGTTACCGCTCATTCAGCGCCCTTAAAACATAAGGATGGTATCGAAGTCGAGAAGACGCTTAATCGGCAGTCGATTCTTCAAGCGCTTCGTAACTCCGTATGGAATGTGTCAGATGCGGCGCGTGCCTTGGGCGTCAGCCGTACCCACTTACATCGATTGATAACGAAATACTCTATTTCGCGAGGCGAGTAAGCTCGTGTCGGGTGTTTTGCCCGGTAGAACGGGGCTCCGTACCCGTTCATCCCGAAGTTTCGGAACTCGTGCTTAGGTGGACGGGTACGGAGCCCCGTCCTACCGACCTATGAGACTTTTTTAACAAACTCATACTCTACCGCATCCTGTTACCAAATAATGTTGCATACTGTAACATGGTACACTATGTCCATCCTTTCCAACCACTCGAATAGCATCCTTGCTTTCTATATATTCTTATTTATGCTCTTGTTAATCCTTGTATTATAAAGAACTCCTCTCTTAAATATCGATCCGCGTAGGTTTGGCACAACGATTGCAATAATCTATTACAAGCGTCGATTAAGGCGTTTTGCGATAGGGTGTCCTCACCCTGTCGCTTGACATCCGAATACACCGCAAGATGGGGACATCCTGCGGCAAACGCGATTAGCGTCCCACGAATATAATTACTTCTTAACCTGCGGAGTTCAAAATGATTACCTGGAATTCTCTCATGACGAGAGGTCTATCGACGAAACGTCACTCCGATTTGCTCTCCGGAAGTTACATCACCCCACGAGTGCAAGTCAATCCATTTCAATCCATAAAAGGAACAACAAAAATGGCAGAACAAAACAACGTCCCTAACACCGTAGAAGGCGCGCTGATCGCATCCGGTCTGGGGGTTGACCTGTCCGATGAGGAACTCTGGCAACTCGTAGCGCTCGCGGTCGGGCTTGAGTTCAAAAAAGGCGCTCGAATATTGGAAGAGGGATCGAAGTCCCGCGACATCTATATTGTCAAGGAAGGTCAGGTTTCCGTGATGATGGACATCACCTTAGTGCAGAAGCTCGAGGAGCGGGTTGCCCGTCTGAATGATAACGATATATTCGGCGAGTTTGCCTTTGTCAGCGGTTCGGCGCGGTCCGCCTCGATTCAAGCCGAGACCAAACTCAGCCTTCTTCAATTCAAGTATGATGACTTGCATCTGTTGTTCTTAAAAAATCCGCTGATTGGCTACAAGATCATGCGGAATATAGCCGTGATCGTCACCAGAAGAGTGACTGAGCAACACAAGCTGGTGCGGAAACTGCTGTTTTGCGATTGAAGTCGCAACCGGGAGGATAGGCATTCCTGCCTGTCATTAGGTAACAAGACCAGTACGACAGGCATTCCTGCCTGTCATTAGGTAACAAGACCAGTACGATAGGCATTCCTGCCTGTCATTAGGTAACAAGACCAGTACGATAGGCATTCCTGCCTGTCATTAGGTAACAAGGCCAGTACGACAGGCATTCCTGCCTGTCAATAGGCAACAAGGCCAGTACGATAGGCATTCCTGCCTGTCGAATAGTCACTGGGAGGATAGGCATTCCTGCCTGTCAATAGGTAACAAGACCAGTACGACAGGCATTCCTGCCTGTCATTAGGTAACAAGGCCAGTACGACAGACATTCCTGCCTGTCGAATAGTCACCGGGAGGATAGGCATTCCCGCCTGTCATGACGCTTGATTCGAGAGACAGACAAGAATGTCTATCCTCCCGGCAACTGCTTTTCGTAATCAGTCTCCGTCCAAGCGGACGCCCTCGTCCGCTTGGTCAGATTCTCTTGGAGAGCGGCTTTTCAAGCCGCTCTGTCTCCGGCACGACAGGCTTCACGGATTGTCCGAGAATACCAAAAGCCAAAAAAGCGCTCTCATACCGGCGAAAGCCGGTATCCAGTAATTTCTTAAATATCATTGCGATTCGTGGATCCCGACTTTCGTCGGGATGAGAGCATTCCGAGCGTTTTCGACATTCTCGGACAGACTCAAAAGCCGAGTCTATCAACGAATTCACTTTGCCGCAGGGTGTCCGCACCCTGCGACACAGAGTCCAAAACAACGATAAAGGAACTCAACAATGGCACAACTCATCATCACACTCCTGCTATTAGTATGCATGGCTACCCAAGTATCTGCCCAACCAGAAGTTGGCGATATTGTCGTCTTTGACGGAGGTAGCAGCCCAGAGTCGTTCTTTGACATATTTGCCACCACAGATGGAGGTTACGTGGCATGCGGAAAATCAGGCGAGAATGGTTGGATATTGAAAACAAACGAGATACTTCAAGTCGAGTGGTCTCAGACATACCAAGGCGGAAAGTTCATTAGTATTATCCAGACCGATGATGGAGGATTTTTGGCAGGTGGTGGTTTTAGCGGTTTCACGGCAATTTATACCGATGCCGATGGCGATATTCGGTGGAGAAGAAACTACGATGATCGAGGATTATGTAACGCGGTCTTAGAGTTGAAAAACGGAAACTTTTTACTGGCAGGGCAGACTAATGGTGGGAGTTTAGGAGGAGATGGTAAAGCTGCAATGATCAATCCTGATGGTGATTTGATTTGGGAGGGAACCTACGAGCATTTTGAAGGAACTAATAACGCTTTTCTTGGCTGTCGTGAGACGGAAGGAGGTGTTGTGCTGGGGGGAATTACATCAACAAATTCATGGAATTGCTGGGCGTTAAAGGTGGATTTGGAAGGCGATCGAGTCTGGAGCAGAACCACTCGTTTTATTGGGGATGGGCATGAAAACGACATTGGCTTCTTCTGTAGCACAATTGTTTCAACCTCTGACGGTGGTTTTTTGTTAGGTGGCATCAATGTGGTTGGTCATCCTTCTCGCCCATCAATATACAAGATATCCGGACAAGGCGAATGGCAGTGGTCTTTACTGGTTGGGGAGATCGATTCACCTGGTTACAATGATTTTGGATTGAAGTGGCAACTGGCACGTAATGGGAATAACGGTTTCTTTTTTGCTGGTCCGTCTGAACAAAACACAGGTGTAGCATTTAGACTTGATAATGAAGGGGAAATTCTCTGGACAAGAGAGATCGCAGGGAATCCGACCATCAAACTTGGCGGAGTTATTCTCGGGAGAAATGGATTTATCGTTATGGCAGGAACATCAGGAGGTGGACGCATTGAGCCTGAAGATAATGGCGCTGGTGCTGATGGATTAATGGTCTTAATCGAACCCGAAGTTGTCGGTCCAACAATCGTCTTTCATGCGCCGAGTACTATCGACCAGATAGTTTTGTCCGAAGACTCCATCCTCTTTGTAATACGGGCGACGAACCAATGGGACGATGAAATCACCTACGCCTTCTTTCAGGATGACCAACAGATCGCTGGCGATAGCTCAGTCACGGTGCAGTTCAACAATATGGGCAATTTCGACATCACCGGTCGCGCCTATAGTGGCGGCGACTCAGCGCAGGTCGTCTGGCATGTCGAGGTCACCGACTTCTTCATTGCCGCGCAGACGCCAAATACGCTTGACCTGTCAGTTAGGCGGGAGGGCGAGCTTGACTTTTCCATCGATAGCGTCTGGGCAGTCGGAGGAAATGAGAACATCAGTTATCAATGGTCAACGCTCAATCTTGACAACGGCGAGCGGGGAGACGCGGGTAGGGAGCCCCGGGCTACCATCCCGTTCC
>CAYHEC010000043.1:0-23181 GCA_964355675.1 uncultured Caldithrix sp. | reverse complement strand
ACAGGCATTCCTGCCTGTCAAAAACATTGTAGTACGACAGGCATTCCTGCCTGTCAAAAACATTGTAGTACGACAGGCATTCCTGCCTGTCTCCCAAGAAACAGATAGAAATGTCTGATGTACTGAATCTTAAGGAGAAAACCAATGAAAATACGTTCCCCGCGTTACGCACGCGAGATACCCCAGCGCTATCGCTACGAAGCCGCCAAGACCACTTCCGGCAAGATTTTCTTCCCGCCGAGACTGGTCTATCCGGGCGGCGAGACTGCCACAAAGCACATCCTCGCCCATACCGGTAAGGTGTTGACCTGGACGATCCTTCAGACAGGCCCCGCCGAGTACTCTGACCTGGCTCCTTATGCCATGGCGATTGTGGAGCTTGACGACGGTTCGCGCATCACGTCGATGCTGGTCGATGTCGAGCTTTCGACGGTCAAGACCGGTATGCGAGTCCGGATTGAGTTCCGCAAGATTCGCAGTGAGGGGCATGAAGGCTTGCTTTGCTACGGCTATAAGGTCGTACCGGAATAAGTGAGTAAAACAAAACTCCGTCAGATCCGTCAGAACCGTCAGAGCACCTATCTGACGGGGGATTGAACCCTGACGGTTGATAAGAGGTTTCGTCAGAACCGTCAGGTCGTCACTTATTTGGATGTTTACAGAGTTAACCATCAACAGAAATTTCTTTGTAGAAATGTGGATTGTTGCTTATATGTGTTATGACGCTTAATAGACATCATACATGTATGCAATATACGACATTCCTCGTCGAAAGTCAAATGGTGTTCGCAATGATCGAAGAGCGCCGCAATTCTTCTGGAAGGGCGGCGCTTCTTGCTTTTTGGCAAGGGTGTGGTATATTGAAGGACGGAGGAATTTCTATAAGAGAATTGAAGGAATTTTCGATGCTACAACAATACATCAATGCCGCGTTACGAATCGCGCGTTACGAATTCGTTGAAGACGCCCAGACGTACTTTGCTTCAGTTCCCGGCTTGCAAGGCGTCTGGTCGGAAGGCGCAACGATAGAGGAATGCCGACAGATGCTTGCCGAAGTGATCGAGGACTGGGTCTGGGCGCATATCAGGCACGGTGTTGAGGTTCCACCTTGCAATGGTGTGAGAGTTCAACCTGATGAACGAACAATAGCGGCGTTGGCATGAAGCCTGTTTCGAGGCGTGAATTCATTCGTCGCCTGAGAATTCTCGGTTATGAGGGTCCCGAAGCTGGCGGCAAGCATCCACAAATGCACAAAGGAACCAAAAACATAAGCGTGACGAATCCTCATGGCGGAGATCTTACGGTCGATCTGATGAAGAAGATTCTAAAGGCTGCTGGAGTTTCGGAAAAGGATTGGAACAACGCTGGTGAGGAGTGATTTTGAGATTCAATAATCGGAAACATTCCTGAAAGAATGACCATCTGACTAACTTCAACCGAATCATCAAAGCCAAGCCGGGCGAAGGATACCTCGTCCATCTTTGGTTTGCCGACGGCACAGAAGGAGAGGTTGATATCGCTCGCTTTCTTGAGCATAGATTTACTGGCATTCTTGCTCCTCTCAAGGACTTGGAGTTTTTCCGGAAAGTCCGGGTTAAGAGGGGGGACTTTACCATTAGCTGGCCCGGCAATCTTGATCTTGACATGGATATGCTTTGGGCTGAAGCAACCGGCCACCCGATTATTTGGAGTGGCGAAGTCGTTTACACTCCCCGCACCCGGGAACTCAATCCGATTCCGTATGAGTATCCTCCAGACGGTCTCGTGCCCTTCAGACCTCTTCGACTGCGAAAGCCTGACATCAGCCGATTCATGGGAATGTTCGTTTCGATGATCTACTCCGAAGGAATCTGTCCTCGTTTCAAAGTGCGATACGGTCGAAAAAAGGCGTCGTTCGCCATTGAATCACTGGAATTGCTTGAAGGCAGCCTGCCTAAGTGGGCTATCAAGATAACGACTAAGTGGGCGGAGTTGCATCGAGACGAGTTACTCCAGAATTGGGATAGACTGCGGAACGGTCTTAGAGCTCGGAAGATCGAGGCGTTGGAGTGAACACTATTCAGCCACGGGTAACCAGTAAAACTTTTGAATGGAATAGAGGGAGAAGGAGATCTGAGCCTATGCGAAAAGCCAAGCGATAACACGTAATTATTGAAGAAACAAATTATTAAATTAGCCAAACATTTAAGATCAAAGAATCGGGAGAACTCATGAGTTTTGTAAAAGTAGCTGCTCAAATTCGGGTTGACCAACAGCTAAATAAGCCCTTTTTCGGCAAGCCCTTCGTAAAGCTTGGTCAATGCTGGATTCTTTGGACATACTTTTTCCAATTAGGAGGGATTTTGGCGTTAAAGTACTCCGACCGGATTGATGCTTTCGGAAATGCCTTTCTTGGTTTAAAAGGAAAACCAGGAGCTATGAAACACTATCTGAGTGAACTTGCTGAAGATTATGTGCTTTCACGCACTAAGAACGCGATTACATTTATGGAGTATATTGGAAATTCAGTTGTCGAACGTGTTAAATATACCGGCAATGCATTCGAGTATTTCACAGCAAATGGTTTTCAAAAAATGAAGCCTGACTTCTCTATTGAACTTAGTATTAAATTTGCAGAGGAAGGAGCTGCATTTGGAGCCATTCAACCAGCAAATTTCCGAAAGATGTATGATCAATTTCACGGAGAATATCCTAAAGATAAATGGGATCGAGAATATGGTCATGGATTGGACATACCTAAAATACAAGAGATTGTGAAATTCGAAGACGCACTTTTGGAAGATGATAAAATGTTCATGTCCTATTGATGTGAGTGTTGTCCCAATATTTACAAAGAGCTACAAAACGAATAAAATAGTAGAATTGATGATTGCAATCAAACATCCGTCTGGAGTCTGAGTGCTGAAACACTTCCCCGCCTCGCTTACATTCGACGAAAGTAAGCTCTCCGCTATCTGCCTCAAATGGAAGATCGCCGAACTCTCCCTCTTCGGCTCGGCGCTCCGGGACGACTTTGCGCCTGACAGCGACGTTGACCTCGCCGTCAAGTTCGAACCTGACTCGCACTGGAGCCTTTGGGATTTCTATACCCTTCAAGAGGAGTTGGAGGAGCTTTTCGGGCGCGAGGTTGACCTCGTCGAAGTTGAAGGGATCATCAATCCGATTCGGAAAAGGAACATTATGAATAGTTTGCAGGTTGTATATGCAGCCGGGTGAGGCCGATCTTAGCTTCCTTTGGGACATGTATCACGCCGCCAAGGAGATAGTAGAGTTCACATCCGGATTTAACCTGAACCGATTCGCACGCCAGAAGATAGTTCGCTACGCAGTCGAAAGGCAGATCGTCGTTATTGGTGAAGCGTCCAAGAAAATTTCCGACGTGTTCAAACGAACGCATCCTGAGTTCCCTTGGAAAAGTATTGTCGCGCAACGGAACATCTTATCGCACGAATATGGGGAAATGCTGATCGAGAAAGTTTGGATTATGGCATCGGTTCAGATTCCGGAGTTGATCTTGCATCTTGATCCCCTGATACCATCGGAACTGAAAGCTGATTCAATCGAGTGATTTACTCAACTCGATTCCCGCCTGCGCGGGAATGACGAGGCGGGTACAGACCTCCGCCGTACCAACTGTCTTTCCCTTTTAGTATTAGTCATCAGTCATTAATAATCAACAATCAGAAATCAGAAATTAGAAATCATTGAACCGAATTACATCAAACATCGTCACCTCCTCGCCGGAATTTGCCACTAACAAAGCCGCGCTGGAGAAGCTCGTATTACAGCTTAGGGAACGTCTCGACCTCGTAAAAAAAGGTGGTCCCCCGCAACATGTCGAGCGCCACAAAGCCCGCGGTAAGCTTACCGCCCGGGAACGTATCGAGGGCCTTTGTGACCCCGACACACCCTTCCTTGAGTTGAATCCTCTCGCCGCCTGGGACATCTACAAGAATGAAGCCCCTTCGGCAGGCATCATCACCGGCGTCGGCGTCGTTCATGGCAGGGAGTGTCTCGTCATCGCCAACGACGCCACCGTCAAAGGCGGCACCTACTTCCCGCTGACCGTCCTGAAGCACTGTCGCGCTCAGGAAGTCGCCCTCGACAATCGTCTGCCTTGTGTTTATCTTGTTGACTCCGGCGGAGTCTTTCTCCCTGAACAAGCCGGCGTCTTCCCCGACAAAGAGCACTTCGGGCGGATCTTCTACAATCAGGCGCGCCTCTCAGCCGAGGGTATCCCCCAGCTTTCGGCAGTGCTTGGGTCATGCACCGCCGGAGGTGCTTACGTCCCGGCAATGTCGGACGAGACCGTCATTGTCCGCAATCAGGGTACGATCTTCATCGGAGGCCCCCCGCTTGTCAAAGCCGCCACCGGAGCTGTAGTAACACCTGAAGAATTAGGCGGAGCTGATGTTCACTGCCGCATTTCTGGCGTCAGTGATTATTACGTTCAGAACGACCATGACGCCTTGCGCATCCTTCGCAACATCGTCGAAAACCTCAACCGCCCGGATAAATTCAAGCTCGCCCGCGAGAACCCTGAAGACCCTTACTACGACCCCAAGGAACTTTACGGCGTCATTCCGGCGGACATTCGCAAGCCTTACGACGTCCGCGAAGTCATCGCCCGCATTGTCGATGGCAGTCGATTCTCTGAGTTCAAAGAGCTTCACGCGGTGACTCTGGTGACCGGTTTCGCCAGAATCATGGGCTATCCGGTCGGGATCGTCGCCAATAACGGCGTTCTCTTCGGTGAGTCTGGCAGGAAAGGCGCACACTTCGTCGAACTCTGCTCGATGCGCAAGATTCCATTGGTTTTTCTGCAGAACATCACCGGCTTCATTGTCGGCAAGGAATACGAGCACGGCGGGATCGCTCGCGACGGCGCCAAGATGGTTCACGCTGTCGCCAATGCACAAGTCCCGCGCTTTACAGTGATTGTTGGTGGTTCTTACGGAGCTGGCAACTACGCTATGTGCGGTAGAGGGTATCTGCCGAGGCTGCTTTGGATGTGGCCCAACTCGCGCATTTCGGTCATGGGTGGCGAACAGGCGGCTGGAGTACTGCTTCAAGTAAAAATGGAGCAGATGGCGGCGGCGGGATTGCCTCCGATGTCTGCTGAGGAGCAGGCGGCCTTCAAAAAACCGACATTCGACAAGTACGAGCACGAAGGCAGTCCTTACTATGCTACCGCAAGGCTTTGGGATGATGGAATCCTCGATCCAGTCGATACTCGAACAGCACTGGCTTTAGCCATTTCGATGTCCTTGAATAAGCCTATTCCAGATTACAAGATGGGCATTTTCAGGATGTAATGTCAGAGAATAATGAACAAAATAAATTTCAGAGTAATCGTCGCTGTTGTGATGCTTTTGATATTCTCCGGTTGCAAATCCGGGAAGCCCTCCAACTCCGTGACGTTTACAACCACAAAACCGGCCCCTCAAGAATTTGATGCCTTGATTTTCGAGTGGGCGCGCCCCCGTGTAGAAGTCGGAGCTAAACTCGAGCTGGAAGTCCTCTATCCAAACGGTAGCACCTTCTATCATGAGGAAATTCCACCATTTCCAGCATGGAATCCTGAACCAAGCGCTAAAACCGAGTTTTCCATCGAGACTACCGAAAATACTCTTGATACTTTTTTCGGTAAGGATATTTCAGTTACACTCAAGGTTGATAAAGGTTTCCTGATCTTCTCACCGGACGGTTATTACTCATTCAAATTCTATTCAGGTTCAAACAAAACCGCGATTGCCACAATTCCAGCAATAATGGGGACAAATTAATTATGGTAGTCACTGCATCTACTTCAATTAGAGTTACTTCGACGAGTGATGTTGCCATAATAACTCTCAACCGTCCCGAAACTCGCAACGCTTTCGACGAGGTGATGATCGCCGAGATTCATGAGGCAATCGACGTTGTTGGCGGGACGGACGAGATACGTGCAGTCGTCATTACCGGAGAAGGAACGGCCTTCTCCGCTGGAGCTAACATCGATTGGATGCGCCGAATGGGCGAGGAGAACTTCGACGCCAACTACAAGGATGCCCTCGGCTTGGCTTACATGCTCGACGCCATTGCCTCCTGCCCCAAGCCGACCATCGCCAGAGTTAACGGCCCCGCGATTGGCGGCGGCACTGGTTTGGTAGCCGCTTGCGATATTGCTATTTCAGTAGATACGGCTTTTTTCAGTTTCTCTGAAGTGAAAATCGGTCTGGTTCCGGCCTGTATCGCACCCTATGTAATTAGAAAAGTAGGGGAGGGCCGATCCCGCGAACTGTTCATCACCGGAAGACGTCTTACCGCAAAGGAAGGATTCGACTACGCCTTGATAAACTTCCTCGTTACTTCAGAAAATCTTGACGCAGAAGTTGAAGGATTGTTAATGCAACTGGTCTCGTCTGGTCCTGCCGCAGTAACTTCCGCTAAACGTCTCGCCAGAGCCGTTCCAGAAATGACCCGCGACGAATACATCGAATACACCGCAACACTGATCGCCGAGCTCAGAACCAGCAACGAAGGACGCGAAGGAACGAAAGCGTTTCTTGAGAAACGAAAACCCCATTGGGTGAAGTGATTCCTATTGATTTGATTATGTCATGTTGTGCTCGAAATCAAAAGTTAGTCACTCTTTGAACGATTAGATTTGGATTTTGGCTCGTTTTAGTGCATTTTGTAACGATCTCTTTTTTCCAACCACTCTCTCTTTCTAATAAGATCGGTAATGCCCATTTACTGGAGGAATCTATGAATCGCACTTTTTCCGCTTTGATTATCGCGGCCTTGCTAATGACAATGGGCTGCTCTTCAAAGAAATCAACGCCTACCGCTCCAAACATAGTTACTGCACCTGACATGCTTACAGTAACCGTACAGAATTCAACTTCTAACTTACTGAATTGGAATGACAACAGTGAAAACGAAGATGGATTCAGAATTGAGCGAGTCCTCTTTGGGGGAGGCAATTGGGCAGTAGTCGCGACAGTTGCTCAAAACATCGAGACTTTCCTCGACACTGGACTGGTTGAGGGGACGGTTTATTCTTATTATGTCCGCGCCTTTGACGGGGGAGACCTATCCCTGGCAACGGATACTCTTAATGCAGGAACTCGACTTCTGAGTCCGATGAATATTCTTGCTTCAGGAGAATCTGTCCTCTCTGTAGCGCTAACTTGGGAGGATATGTCGAACGTGGAATCAAACTACCGTGTCGAACGAAAAGCTGGCAACGGAAGGTTTGTGTTAGTAGCTAACTTACCACCTAACTCTACAGTCCTTCACGATAGCGGACTTGTTGCAAACTCACCTTACACATACCGCGTCCGCGCCGCGAGAGATTCCCTGCTCTCGGAATGGTCTGATGAAGCCACAACGCGAACCTTTCAATTTCCGCCGAACAGTCCTATTCAATTGCGAGCAAATGTTTCCAATGTGAACACTGTTCAACTCACCTGGCGCGATAACAGCCTCGACGAAGAAGGATTCAAGGTCGAGAGAACCAGAGCCGATAACATCGACTGGCAGGTAATCGCCCAATTGGCCTCCGCTTCTACAGCCTACTCCGACACCGCGCTGGCAGAAGGTACCTCTTATCAATACCGGGTCTGTTCGTTTATCGGCGGATCGAATTCTGTTTTCACCGCTCCAGTAACCGCCGTGACGTCCTTGTACTCGCCGATAAATCTCGTTGCCGCCCGCGAATCAGAAACAAGTATCTCGCTCAGTTGGCAAGACGTATCAGTCGCCGAGCTTGGCTATCAAGTGTCGAGACGATTAGGTCTTAATCCTTTCCAGAATATCGGTTCCACCCTTTCAGCCGGCACTGAGGCTTTGGTTGATATTAATCTAACCAGCGACGTGACCTATACATACCGTATTCGCGCCGTTCGCGATACGGTTAGTTCAGCCTGGTCTAATGAAGCATCGGCACACACCACGCTCAGAACGCCTAATCCTCCTTCTGGTTTAGTAGCCGAGGGCAACTTTAGCTGGATCAATGAAGCGAGATTAACTTGGACTGACAACTCCTCTGGTGAACGCAACGAACGAGGTTTTGTTGTTCAGAAAAGTCCAAATGGAAGCGATGACTGGACCTTCGTAGATACCATTGCCGCAGATGTAACCACAGCGGCAGTCACGAACCTTTCTTCTGAATCGACTTGGTATTTCCAGGTTTCGACTTTCAACGAATACGGCATTTCTGCCTTCAGCAATGTCGCGTCGTGCGTGATCGCGGGCTTGCCACCAGCGCCAAGCGGTTTGACTGCCGAAGGTAGCGCTTTAGCGCCAGGAGGAGCCATCCTTCGCTGGACCGACAACTCGTTAAGCGAGACGGCTTTCATTATCGACGTCAGCGAGAATGGAAATAATGGCTGGACGATGCACGACAGCATAGCTGGCAATAGTACTACCTGGATTGTGCGAAATTTGCCCGTCGAGAGTACCCGCTTTTTCAGAATCCTGTCTCGCAATGCCGCTGGTCGATCAGCCTATGCAAATACTGCTTCGGCTGAAATCGTAGGCATTCCTCCCTCCCCGTCGAGTCTGGTTGGTTCCGCGCCCGATTATCGCGCAGTCATCCTTGACTGGCGAGATAATTCCAGGTCTGAGCTCGGTTTTCAAGTCGAACGACGCGATGCTGGAAGCTTCTATTGGAGGCTCGTTCGGACCACACAACCAGGCGTCATCCATGCTGTCGATAGCACTGTAGCTCCTGAAAGAAGCTATGTTTACCGGGTACGAGGATATAACGACGCGGGCCAGTCCGATGCGACAAACGAGGTTACCGTAGATGTTCCTCCGAATCCGCCTCTGACCCCTACTGACCTTACCGTTACCGCCATCGATATCGACAAAATCGAGCTTGGCTGGTATGATCGCGCCATAAATGAAACGTCATACTTCGTCGAAAGAAAAGGGCCCGACGATGACGATTTTCGCATGGTTGGCGTCTTCGAAGCAAACGTGAATTTCATGCAGGATGTTGATTGTGTACCTGACTCTTGGTACACCTACCGAGTTTATGCCGAAAATAATGCAGGAGCATCTGAGATCAGTGACACAGCTGGGGCGCAAACCTGGCCGCTTGAACTTTTCGCAGAAGATTTCGAAGGTCATAATCTCGATAGTTCCCCTGGTAATCCCTGGACGACCGTAGCGACGGGCACTTCGTGGGCGCACGTAAGTGACTCGCTCATTCACGGCGGTGATAAAAGCCTCCATTTTAACGATCCCGATTCCGGCTTTAATCGGGTCTATTCGTTTGCCAATGCGGGCGCCATTTCAAAAGGTACTGTTACTGCCTGGTTATACCTCCCGCACGGAACCAACTTCGATTTCTTTGGAGCAAACGCGGCAACCCAATTCACTTTCCAAGTCCGGTTTGGCGCTAATGATTCGCTTCAGGTTTGGAACGGCCCAGCGACTCTCGATCAGTGGGGTGCGTATCCCGTCGATGAATGGTTCAAGCTGGATATCGTCTTTGATATGGGAGAAAACACATATCAAGTGTTTATCAATGATGAAGTTGTCTGCGATCCTTCAGCGCATCGGGCTTCCGGTCAAGCGTTAGTAGGTGGAATTGCTTGGGAGGCATACGCTTGGAACAACATGTTTATCGATGATATTACCATTGTACGAGCCTGGGATCCTCCTCGTATGCTGAAAACTAATCTTCGTCCCGTCCGTCAGGTCAATTTTCAGGGCGTTTCTCCGAGAGAGTTCGAAAGTATGAGCCCCACCCTACCAGGCGCCCTGCGGCAAAGGTAACCAGTGCAATCTCGACTTGGAGGGCGGGATTAATCCCGCCCTCCAGGACTTGTTAGCTAACTTTGACAGAGCATTAGCAGCCACTTCAATAACTTGAGTCCCGACTGAAGGCTATTTCCAAAATTCTCATCGCCAACCGCGGCGAAATCGCAATCCGTATTATTCGAGCCTGCCATGAGCTCGGCATCAAGGCAGTCGCTGTCTATTCCGAAGTCGATCGCAAAGCCATGCACGTCCGTGAAGCGGACGAAGCCATTTTAATCGGCCCGGCGGTCGCTTCGCAAAGTTACCTTGTGCAAGAGCGGCTGATCGAAGCCGCTCGGCAATGTAGCGCTGACGCCATTCACCCGGGATATGGCTTTCTGGCAGAAAATCACTCATTTGCCAAACTTGTGAACGATTCGGGGCTCACCTACATCGGTTCCTCGCCTGAAAGCATCAGATTACTCGGTGATAAAATCGAATCCCGTCAGGCGATGGCTAAAGCCGGTATTCCATTGACTCCCGGCGTTACCTCGAATGATGAACTTTCCTCCGAATTCCTCATCCGCGAGTCTGAACGTATAGGCTACCCAATCCTCGTAAAAGCCGCCGGTGGTGGCGGAGGCAAAGGTATGCGCATTGTTCATGATCCCGCCGACCTGAAAACTGCCATCGAAAGCGCCAGCCGCGAAGCACAAAATGCCTTTGGCAACGCCTCTGTCTATGTCGAGAAATTCATCGTCCGGCCGCGACATATTGAATTTCAAGTCTTTGGCGATACTTTCGGCAACTGCATCCACCTTTTTGAACGCGAATGCTCCGTCCAACGACGCCATCAAAAAATCATCGAGGAATCCCCTTCGGTTGCTTTGGATGATGAACTTAGACATAAAATGGGCGAAACCGCGGTCAAAGTTGCCAAAACTGCTGGCTATTTTAATGCCGGAACTGTCGAGTTTCTATTAGACAAAAACCGGGACTTTTACTTTCTCGAAGTTAACACTCGAATTCAGGTTGAGCATCCAGTAACCGAAGAGGTCCTGGGTATTGATCTTGTCAAAGAGCAAATCCGCGTTGCAAGCGGTCGCGAGCTGTCATGGTCGCAAGGCGATCTTGTGCGACGCGGCCACAGCATCGAAGCCCGAATCTACGCTGAAGATGCCCAGAGTGGTTTTCTTCCGGCTCCAGGTCCAGTCCATTTTCTATCAACGCCTAATGGACCCGGCATTCGTTGGGATGGGGGAGTCGAATCGGGAGACGAGGTCGCCTTGTATTACGATCCGATGATCGCCAAACTGATCGCGAGCGGTGAAAATAGAACGGAAGCGCTTGTCAGGCTTATACAGGCGCTGGATCGAACAGTCGTCCTTGGCTTGACTACCAATATCGAATTTCTTAAAACCGTTATTGAACACCCTGAATTCGCCTCCGGCAATCTCACGACTAATTTCCTCGGCGAAAACATTCCCCAATGGAGTCCTGCCCCAATTTCCGATGAAGAATCAGCTATGCTTGCCGCATTGACATTTCTCTGCCGCTCAAACCGAGGGGGATCTGCAGGCTCTGCTTTGGATGCTGGAATCCCTGATCCTTGGCAGACTATGGGCGCTTGGCAAATCGCTTCTGGAGGGAAATGATGAAACTTCATCTTCAAGGAAAAACCGGGAAGATTGAGGCGAATGTCAAGCGAATTGATGACAAAATAACCGTCTCTGTCGGCGATAATTCATTTGAATACTCTTTGCAAGCTGAAGATGGACATTCGTATTTGATTTCAAATAAAGGCGTTATCTATCACGGTGTCGCTTTACGAGTCAAGGATGAAATATTTCTTCATGGATTAGGTCGTTCGCATCGATTTGAGGAGATTTCCGATGACGTCGCCGCTCTTGGAGACTCTCATTCCGGCGATCTTCGCGTCATCGCCCCTATGCCCGGTACAATTATCAAAGTTCTGGTCGAAGTAGGAATGATTGTAAAAAAAGGTCAAGCTTTGGTAATCGTCGAAGCTATGAAAATGGAAAATGAAGTTCGTTCAGCCGCTGACGCTGTGGTTGAAAAAATTATGGTTTCGGTTGGAGAAAGAGTCGGATTTGGACATGAATTACTGAAGCTGGCTCCGCCGCAGGAAGACGGTGGGCAGACCAAACTTACCTGAAATAACTGCAAGAGCAGACGAGTTACAAAAATGCGTCAACTGCGGACTATGTCAGGCAGTATGTCCGACCTATCTCGAGGATGGTCACGAGGGGAAAACGGCTCGAGGCAAAATTGTTCTTTTAAAAGGGATGCTGGAAGGTCGAATCGAACCTTCTGCTTCTATTGCTGATCTGGCTGACGACTGCCTGACCTGTTACGCTTGTCAAACAGTTTGCCCGGCAGGCGTCAAAACCGATCTGCTTTGGACTGCGATGAGGCAGGATCTTGCTTCCTTATCATCGACTTCTAAGAAAAAAGGCCGTATCCTCAATTGGACGATTGGCCGCCCAAAGGTTTTAAACAGCTTAGTAAAAAGATTTAACCTCGTTGAAGGCTTCGACAGAAAAAGTCCTTCCTCTGCCCGATTAACGCGTTATGGGTTGCCTCTGTTCAAAGGCGCTCCGTATCTTGATAAGCTAAAAGATTTCTATCCTGCCGTTGGAAATGAAATAGGGAGGGTCGGCTTATTATTGGGATGCAGTGGTAATCTTTCCGCCCCATGGGCGGTCGATTCGGCGATAACATTGTTAAGGCAATGCGGGTGGACTGTTGTTATTCCAAAGCAACAAGGCTGTTGTGGTGCACCTGCAATTAATAATGGTCAATGGAAACTCGCCAGAAAATTAGCGCGAAACAACCTGAATTTGTTCGATAATCTCGATATTCAAGCACTTACTAGTCCTGATGCCACGTGTAACGCCACCATGAAGCACGACTATCTTAATCTCTTTTTGGGTGAGGAGACAGCCGGATTCAGCGTGGATCGAATCGCCGCGAAGACGATCGACCTTAGCCATCTCGTCGGAAAGGCGCTCGACGAAGGTAGGATACGTTTCAATCCATTTAAGGCTACAATCACCGTGCATGACTCTTGTCACTCCACTCATCTCGGACAAGGTAATCGCTGGCGGGATCTATTGAAAGCGATTCCCGGTATAGAAATTCGTGAAATGGCTGAGAGTACACTCTGTTGCGGTTTCGGGGGGAGCTACTCCGTTATGCATCGCGAATCGTCTGACAAGATTGCCGCCCGTAAGATGAACAACGCTTGTTCGACAGGAGCCGAGATTGTCGTAGTTGGCTCTCCGGGATGTCAGATCAGGCTTCAATCGACTCCCCAAGGGGAGAACCAACCCCAGATTCGCATGGCATTGGAACTCATTGCCGGAATGGCAATGTAATTTTGGTTCTTGGAGGGCGGACTTTCAGTCCGCCCTGCCCGCTTGTCACCGGGCGGACTTTCAGAGTTTGTTGATTTATTCGCTTGAGACGCCAATTCGGACAAGATTCTCTTGGAGGGGGGGCTTCAGCCCGCCCTTGTTTGTGCTTGATTGTCCTTTAGGGGGGGCTGAAGCCCCCCCTCCAAGAGGATCAAATCTCTACTCGAACGAATAAATCAACGAACTCTTTCAGTCCGCCCTCCAAGTACTATAAAGTGCCGAATAAAGAAATGAACTTTTCAACATTATCTATCCGAAATAATCACAACCGGGGTCTCAATGTTTCTAACTGAAGAACAGCAGATGTTGCGCGATATGGTGCGAGATTTCGCTCAAAATGAAGTGAAGCCTCTCGCACCTGAATTGGATGAAACCTGCCGTTTTCCATTGGAAAATGTCGAAAAAATGGGCGAACTCGGACTGATGGGCATAGTTTTCCCTGAGGAATACGGCGGCGCTGGAATGGATCAAGTTTGCTATGCTATTGCCGTCGAAGAAATATCTCGTGCTTGCGCCTCAACTGGAATTACGCTCGCGGCGCATGTCTCGCTTGGCGTTTTTCCTATCGCCGCTTTTGGCTCAAAGGAACAAAAGGATAAATGGCTCCCACGTCTTTGTAGCGGCGAAATCCTTGGTGCATTCGGACTTACTGAACCAAATGCCGGTTCCGACGCCGGCGGTACCCAAACCACTGCGCGTCACGAAAACGGTTCTTGGGTGTTAAATGGTACGAAACGCTTCATTACCAATGCCTCTGTTTCGACCATTTACTCCGCAACAGCAGTCACCGATAAAGAAAAAAAGACGCGAGGTATCAGTTCATTCCTGGTCGAGAAAGGCGCACCCGGTTTCTCCATCGACAGAAAGGAAAATAAGCTCGGGTTACGGGGTTCCGACACAGCTGGACTCGTTTTCGAAGATTGCCAAATCCCCGAAGAAAACATCCTTGGCAAGGAAGGTGAAGGATTCAGATATTTCATGGAAACCCTCAATGGAGGACGCATTTCTATCGCCGCTATGGCATTGGGAATCGCCCAGGGAGCTTTCGATGAATCTGTCCGGTTCATTCAAGAAAGGAAAGCCTTTGGGAAAGCTATTTCTGAATTCCAGATAACCCAGTTTAAGATTGCCGATATGGGAACTTGGATCGAGGCCGCTCGTCACCTTGTCTATAATTCCGCTCGTCTGAAGGATGCGAAGTTGCCCTACGTGAAGGAATCGTCTATGGCAAAGCTGTTTGCGTCAGAAATAGCGACACGATGTTGCGAAATGGCTATCCAACTTCATGGAGGTTACGGATACTGCCGTGATTATCCGGTCGAGCGAATGTGGCGCGATGCGAAGCTATGCGAAATCGGCGAGGGAACTTCCGAAATTCAACGACTTGTCATCGCTCGTGAGCTGATCAAATAGGTGGGCTTGACGCGTGAAGGTGAGTATCATGTTATTGCCGACGGCTGGATAAAAATAGATCGCAAGGACTATGCTGTCGGTAGTTCCGGTAGTCCAAAAGGTCGAATGCTACTTGGTTTGAATCAGCTTTTACTCTTCATCGAAGGTAAACATATTCTGATCGATACCGGGCTGGGTTCCAAGTGGGAACAGGAAGAGCTTGGATTGCTCGATTATCAACGGCCTCGAGGATTAATATCTGAATTAGCAAAGCTTAACGTTCATCCAGACGAAATCGATATCGTAATCTTAACCCATCTTCATTATGACCATTCCGGCGGGGCTACGTATCGAGTCGCTGATAGGGTTGCGCCAAGTTTTCCTAATGCTGTATATTACGTCAACTATGAAGAACTTCAAATTGCAAGCAATCCCACACCTGAGAAAAAATCTGATTACCGTCAGGAGGATTTTTTTCCGTTGCTGGAGCGAGGCATTCTGAAGTCAGTTACCGGAAATTATGAAGTCGTTCCCGGCGTCACTTTGTACCATGCTCCTGGCCACTCGCCCGGACATCAAGTAGTCAAAATCGAGTTGGCAGATGAAACGCTCCTGTTTGCAGGGGATTTGATCTCCACCAGATCTCATGCAAATCTTCAAGTTACCATGGTGTATGACGACGATCGCGAAACCATTTTCCACCATCGCCAGATATGGATCCAATCCGCAATCAGGGATAGATGGAAAGTTGTGTTCTGCCATGCAATCCGTAATCCGGTCGGCACGATAAACTCGTAATTTATAATTATACAATATATTGAACTGGTTGAAATGCTAAATTGTATTCGGTAGGTATTGAGTTTCGACAGGGTGTCCCACCCTGTCGTGGTATATCTTGATTACAGCATAGCATAAATTAATATCTCTGACGACCCTACAAAATAACAGGATAGTATCCATGAATGACGTCATAATAGTATCAGCCGCACGCACCGCCATCGGCTCCTTTGGCGGATCGCTGGCTTCATTTTCAGCGCCTAAACTTGGCGCTGTAGTTATTAAGGCCGCAATCGAAAGAGCTGGCGTTAAGCCGGAAGAGGTCGATGAGGTTTTGATGGGGATGGTTCTGCAGGGTGGAGCAGGACAGGCTCCCGCAAGGCAGTCGGCAATTTTCGCCGGACTTCCCAACGAAGTTGGCGCAACCACTGTTCATAAAGTCTGTGGTTCGGGACTGAAGAGCGCTATGCTTGCCACACAGGCGATCCGTCTCGGCGACAGCAATATCGTCGTTGCCGGTGGTATGGAATCGATGTCGAACGCCCCTTACTATTTACTTAACGCCAGAAACGGTTTCAGAATGGGGCACGACAAAGTCGTCGATGGAATGATCCACGATGGGCTTTGGGACCCCTATAACGATATGCACATGGGAATGTGTGGCGAGGCATGTGCAGATGAATACAGTATCGGCCGAGAGGCACAGGACAACTTTGCGATTCAAAGCTACCAGCGCGCTCTTGATGCCCAGAAAGCCGGAAAGTTCGTTTCCGAGATCGTGCCGGTCACAATTCCTCAAAAAAAGGGCGATCCCATCATCTTCTCCGAAGATGAAGAACCACGAAGCGTCAAATTCGATAAAATTCCAGCCCTGAAATCTGCATTCAAGAAGGATGGAACTATTACTGCGGCAAATGCTTCAAAATTGAACGATGGCGCTTGTGCTTTGGTCTTAATGTCTGCCTCCACCGCCACGAGTCGCGGTCTGAAACCGCTTGCCAGAGTTCATGGCTACGCAACTTTCGCTCAAGCTCCTGTCAGGTTCACGACCTCCCCTGCCGGGGCTATAAAACAAGCCATAGCCAAGTCGCGCAAAAGTGACGGATCACCGCTCACATTAGAAGACATCGATTTATTCGAGATCAACGAGGCTTTTTCTGTCGTCGGCCTTGTAAATGTCCAATTACTTGGAATCAGTGCCGATAAAGTAAACGTCAACGGTGGAGCCGTCGCGCTCGGTCATCCGATTGGAGCCTCAGGCGCTCGAATTCTAACGACTCTCGCTTATGCCCTCCATGACCGACAGATGAGATGGGGAGTTGCCAGCATTTGTCTTGGTGGCGGCGAAGCTGTCGCTATGGTTATCGAACGATTGTAGTGGGAGAGTGTTATCTTGGAGGGCGGACATTCTTGGCCGCCCGTAAAGAACACAATACAGTATTCTAATTAATTGACAAAATAGATTAGTGTCGTGTCACAGCAGTAATGATGTGTTCCGGTAGCGCAGCGATTTATCGCGCCTATCGTCTTAATCTCAATATGAGCGCGATAAATCGTTGCGCTACCGAATGAGCGCGATAAATCGCTGCGCTACCGAATGAGCGCCATAAATCGTTGCACTACCGATCGTTATTCCATGACAACGCACTAGAACGAAATAAAATTACAAAGGATTGAAATGGAAGTAAATACTTTCGCCGTTATCGGCGCCGGGACGATGGGTAATGGCATTGCACATGTCGCCGCGGCAACTGGGTTCAAGGTGATCCTTGTTGACGTCCAACAGGGATTTCTTGATCGAGCTATAAAAAACATCACTGGAAATTGCGACCGACAGATTAAAAAGGGAAATCTGACCGAAGAGGCTAAGAGCGCCTTAATTGCAAATATTTCAACTTCGACTGATCTTAACTCAATCGCCTCTGCCGATATTGTGGTAGAGGCAATAATCGAAGATCCAGTTGTTAAGAAAAATCTCTATGCGAATCTCGATTCTATCTGCAAGCCCGGCGCTATCCTTGCCAGCAATACTTCATCGATCTCCATAACTGCCTTAGCCGCGGTCACGAAGCGTCCCGAACTTGTTATCGGAATGCACTTCATGAATCCTGTTCCGATGATGAAACTCGTCGAAATAGTTCGAGGTCAATCAACATCCAACGCATGTGTCGCGAATACTACTGCACTCGCCGTAATGATGGGGAAGACGCCCGTACTCGTAAACGATTTTCCCGGATTCGTCGCAAATCGAATTTTAATGCCAATGATCAACGAAGCGGTGTACTGTTTGATGGAAGGTGTTGCAGACGCTGAGGCTATCGATACGGTCATGAAACTCGGAATGGCTCATCCGATGGGACCCTTGGCGCTCGCGGATTTAATCGGACTTGATGTCTGTCTTGCCATTCTTGAGGTTTTGCATCATGGGTTAGGCGATAGCAAATACCGGCCATGCCCACTACTACGAAGACTCGTCGATGCCGGACATCTTGGACGCAAGAGTGGCCGCGGGTTCTTTTCATACAATTAATCGCTTTGAAATTAGATACTAAGAGTTGAACACTTCAATGAGTTATCAATTAACCGAAGAACAGCTGATGGTACAACAAACCGTCAGAAGCTTTGCCGAAACCGAGCTCGCTCCCAGCGCGGCCGAACGTGATGAACACGAAATCTACCCTACAGAACAGATCAAAAAATTGGGTGAACTCGGTTTTATGGGGGTAACAGTTCCTGAAGAAAACGGCGGCGCTGGCCTCGACATGATCAGTTACTCGATTATCGTTGAGGAATTGGCGCGTGCTGACGCCTCCTGCGCAATCATCGTATCAGTTAATAACTCGCTTGTTTGCTATCCGCTGGAAGTATTCGGTACTCCCGATCAGAAAGAACGCCTACTCAAACCGCTCGCCTCAGGTAAATTTGTTGGCGCTTTCGCACTATCCGAGCCGGAATCAGGCTCCGACGCAGGCGCTATGAAATGCACTGCGATCAGAGACGGCGATCATTATATAATGAACGGGGTCAAGAACTTCATCACCACCGGCTCCCACGCTGATATAATTATCGTTATGGCCATGACCGATCCAAGTAAAGGGTCTCGCGGCGCCTCCGCATTCCTTGTCGATACGAAAAAGCCAGGTTTTGAAGTCGGCAAAAAAGAGAAAAAGCTCGGTATCAGGTCATCTGATACCGTTCAAATTGTCCTGAATGATTATCGAATTTCTGTTGCAGACAGAATCGGCGATGAAGGAGCCGGATTCAAACTCGCACTGACTACCTTGAATTCTGGTCGAATCGGCGTCGCTTCTCAAGCTTTAGGAATCGCCCAGGCTTCTCTTGACGAATCGATCAAATACAGCTTGGAACGCAAGCAGTTTGGCAAACCGATCGGATCATTTCAATCAACACGATACAAAATTGCCCGCATGGCAATGGAAATCGAAGCCGGTAGATTACTTATCCATAAGGCTTGCGCCAAAAAAGACAGACATGAGCCTTTCATCAAAGAAGCCGCGATGGCAAAATTATTCTGCTCGGAGGTTGCCGTGCGTTCCGCCCTCGAAGCGGTCCAAATCCATGGCGGATACGGCTACATAAAAGAATATCCAGTGGAACGCTTCATGCGAGATTCTAAGATCACTACTATTTACGAAGGCACAAACGAGGTCATGCACTTGATTATTGCCGAGCAGATTATGGGGCGCTCCGAGTAACTCAAGTCAACTGAAATGAGTCATTAGCAACTCAACTACAACAAAGATTCAACCTATCAGAATAGCGACGGACGATAATCCGTCGGGAGAAAAATGTCCGCTTTCAACGAAAATACAAAAATATGGTTTTCTGGTCGATGGCTCGACTGGAAAGACGCCAATATACACGTAATGTCTCATGTGATACATTATGGTTCCTGCGTATTTGAGGGCTTGCGTTGCTATAAAACGCCCAAAGGATCTGCAATTTACCGTCTGAATGACCATACCAAAAGGCTTTTTAACTCCGCAAAAATCTATCGCATGGCCGTTCCATACACTCAAAGCGAAGTTAATCAAGTTTGTCTGGACATTATTCGCATCAACAACCTTGAAGAAGCCTATCT
Source organism: uncultured Caldithrix sp. (assembly GCA_964355675.1). Taxonomy (GTDB): domain Bacteria; phylum Electryoneota; class AABM5-125-24; order Hatepunaeales; family Hatepunaeaceae; genus CAMBDS01. Next base: position 3,738 of record CAYHEC010000043.1, on the reverse strand, counting down.
TCGTCCTCTCATCTTTCGAGGATACGAAAGCCTCGGAGTTAACCCTGGAAATTGCCCGATCGAGGTCGTAGTAGGAACTTGGTACTGGGGCAAATACTTGGGAGAAGAAGCCCTCGCAAACGGCGTTGACGTGAAAGTCTCTTCGTGGACGCGCATGGCTCCAAACACATTCCCCGCTCTTGCCAAATCTGCGGCGAATTATATGAACTCCCAGCTCATCAAACTCGATGCTATCGCCGATGGATACGTCGAAGGAATCGCTTTAGACGCCTCCGGATACGTCTCTGAAGGATCAGGGGAAAATGTATTCGTGATCTACAATAATAAAATCATGACGCCTCCGCTCGGCGCCTCAGTTCTTCCGGGCATTACACGAGAGTCTGTGCTTTCGATTCTGAAAGATTTGCGTAATGAAGGCCTGATCGATCATGAGATTCAGGAAACTCTTATTCCGCGCGAGATGCTCTATATCGCCGATGAAGTTTTCTTTACCGGATCTGCCGCAGAGGTTTCACCCATTCGCTCGATTGATCGTATCACTGTTGGGACGGGAAAACGAGGACCGATCACTAAATTAATTCAAGATCGTTTCTTTGCCATTGTCAATGGCGAAATGCCCGATAAATATAACTGGTTAACTTATGTCAGATCTTGAGTATGATATATTACTCAACGATAATAATATCAATGACATAACTCAAAAGGATACGACTCCCGATAGTCTCGCTGATGGTCTCCTCGGACTTCCCGTTTCGAGGCGTCTATCACGAGAAATGGCTCTTCGTGCCGCATACGTCATCGAAATGAGGGATTGTACAGTCGAAGAGAGCCTGAAAGATTCGCTTGTAACTGACTATCAAATTGTCAGCGATTTCACCGCTCGATTGGTAGCCCTTACCTGCACTCATCGAGAACAGCTCGATGAGATTATTCGTAACAAAATCGAAAAGTGGGAGTTTCACAGAGTTGCCGTTATCGATCGCCTTATTTTAAGAATGGCTGTGGCAGAAATGCTTTATATTGAAGAGATTCCACCAAAGGTGTCAATCAATGAAGCAATTGAAATTGGAAAAAAATTCTCAACCGATAATAGTGGCCGTTTCATAAACGGAGTGCTCGACTCGGTTTACGGCGATATTGGTCGTGGCGAAAATTCACTCCTAACTGGAGGCTACCAAGACCCCGATTGAAGCTGGCGCTGATTTCGGACATCCATGGCAATCTACCTGCTCTCGAAGCAGTTCTTCGCTCGATTAAGAATGAACGAGTCGATTCGATTATTTGCCTTGGAGATATAGTCGGGTATGGCGCTCGTCCCAATGAGTGCATCGAGTTACTCAAGGATGAGAACATACCCTCTATTTTGGGCAACCATGACGCTACGGTTATTGGTCGGCTGTCTCCATCGTTTATGAACTCCAATGCACGCGTTGCCTCAGAGTGGACTATCGAACAGCTCACCAAGATAAATATAGAGTTCCTTAAAAGTTTGCCTCTGACGCTGGAGTTCGAAACCATCTTATGCGTACATTCTTCGCCGGATGAGCCCGAGCAGTGGCACTACCTATTTAAAAATTCTGACACTTCGGCTGGTTTCCGTTCCTTTTCACAGTTAGTTTGTTTTTTTGGTCACACTCATTTTCCGGTGATTTTCACCAATCCATCGGATGGTCGTCGTCTGATTAACGTCGGATCAGTCGGTCAACCCCGTGATCATGATTCACGATCCTGCTATGGCATTTACAACACTTCGACGGCTGATTTTCTTTGGGTGAGAGTCGAGTATCCAATTGCAGAAGCCGCCAAACACATTATCGACGCCGGGTTACCGCCCTATTTAGCGCAACGGCTCGCCACGGGTACTTGACGATTAAAGAGTCTGAAGCGAATTTTCTAAGATTTGCGGTTCCCTGAAAATTCCGGGAATTTATTGTCATTCTATAACAACTGATTACTTGAAAATATGTTGACCAAATTGCTCTCGTCGATTTTCGGTACAAAAAAGGAAAGGCAAATCAAGCCCGTCCGACCGCTGATCGCTGAAATCAACCACCATTTCGAAAACTACGTCAAATCTGTCTCCGTTGATGACCTTCCCGTAATCACTGAACAATTTAAACAACGTATATTGGCTGGGGAATCACTCGACGACATCCTTCCCGAAGCATTCGCTCTCGTCAAACACGCCTGCAAGCTCGCACTCGGCAGACAATGGCATGTAGTAGGTAATTTGACCACCTGGGACATGGTACCTTTCGACGTTCAGCTCATTGGAGCCGTAATTCTGCACCAAGGCAAAATCGCTGAAATGGCCACTGGTGAGGGAAAAACTCTTGTCGCGACACTGCCGCTATACCTCAACGCCCTGACTGGGAAGGGTGCTCATCTTGTTACCGTCAATGATTATCTCGCTCAGCGTGACAGCGAATGGATGGGATTGATCTTTGAAATGCTCGGAATGTCTGTTGGATGTATCCTGAATCAAATGACCCCCCGCGAACGCCGCGAACAGTATGCTTGTGATATTACTTACGGCACAAACAACGAGTTTGGATTCGATTATTTACGCGACAACATGGCTATCCATCCCGAAGACATGGTTCAGCGAGGCTATAATTATGCGATTGTCGATGAGGTTGACTCTGTTCTGATCGATGAAGCAAGGACCCCCCTCATTATCGCCGGTCCTGTCAGTAATTCGACACAAATGTACGACAAACTGAAAGCCTCCGTCGATCGATTGGTCAAGGTCCAAAGGGACAGAGTGGGCGAGCTCATTTCTCAGGCTGAACAATACATAGCTACCGGTACTGAGTCTGATGCCGTCGAAGCTGGTATATTGATTCTGAAAGGCTATCGAGCCCAACCGAAAAATAAACGCCTCGGTAAATTACTCGCCGAAGAGGGAACTAAGGCCCTCATGCGTAAGGCCGAGCATGATTATATGGCCGATAAGCGATTGCATGAGTTGGACGAGGAGCTTCTCTTTGTAATCGACGAAAAGCAACACACCATCGATCTGACTGAGGAAGGCCGGATGTTGCTCGCGAAGTACGAAGGAAGCGAAGCAGATTTGTTTCTTTTACCTGACTTAACTGAGGAAATTCATAAGATAGATTCGCTCGAGGATGTCAGTATTGCTGATAAACTCAAATTAAAAGATGAGTTACATACCAGCTCCTCCTCAAAAAGCGAGCGAATTCACAATATTTCTCAATTATTGCGTGCCTATTCGCTCTACGAAAAAGATGTTGAGTATGTCGTTCAAGATGATAAAGTCTTGATCGTTGACGAATTCACTGGCAGATTGATGCCCGGCAGAAGGTATTCCGACGGTCTCCACCAGGCTATCGAAGCAAAAGAGGGCGTGAAAATTGAAGGCGAGACCCAAACAATCGCGACGATTACACTCCAAAATTATTTTCGTCTTTATGCTAAACTTGCCGGGATGACCGGAACCGCCGAGACTGAAGAAGGAGAGTTTTGGGATATATATAAGCTTGAAACTGTCGTTATACCGACTAATGTTTTGGTCAAACGTGTTGATCATGATGATGTTATTTTTAAAACTAAACGCGAAAAATACAATGCAATTGTAGATGAAGTCAAAGAGTTGCACGAAGATGGACTACCGGTTCTTGTCGGAACTACCTCTGTGGAAGTCTCAGAGACTCTTTCGAGGATGCTTCGAAGACAGAATATCCCGCATGATGTAATGAACGCAAACCAACATCTTCG
>CAYHEC010000042.1:0-23400 GCA_964355675.1 uncultured Caldithrix sp. | reverse complement strand
CTTGATAATCAGGAAGCACCCGAGGACGCGGGTACGGAGCCCCGCGCTACCATCGAGTTCCTTCAGTCGGGGAATTATGCCGTCGAGGGGCTTGTTTATCGGGAGCAATCGAGCGACGAGGTCGTCTGGAATGTAGCCGTCAGAGGCGCAATCTGGAGCTTTGCGCCGGAGGACATTACGCTTGAAGTCTTGCCTGACAGCCTCGTGCGGTTTGAGGTTGTGCCGAGCGAGCCTGATTCAGCCGGCTGGTCGATAACGTGGCTTGTCGATGGGGAGGTTGCGCGGTTTGACGAGACGATGCTGGAGTGGCGGTTCTTCGGTGAGGCGGACAGCTGTCCGCCTCACCTCGTGCAGGTCGTTGTGGCTGATTCGGTTGAGGCGGATACCGTGACGTGGGAGGTGGTGGCAAGAGAGTTAGGGGTTGGGAACGAAGAGGTTGGACAAGCGGGGACGCATGTCCTACTGAATGTATCGCCAAATCCGTTCAATTCAATGCTGACGATAAAGTACACGACGGGCTCGGCGGCCCGTCCTACGCGGCTTGCCATCTACGACGTCTCCGGGCGGGAGGTTGTCAGGCTGGTGGATGGTGGTTCTTCCGTCAACCCCCCGTGGTTGACGGGAAGGAACTCTGCCGACCGCAGGGGGTCGGCAGAAGAAACGAGTAGCGCTACCTGGAACGCCTCTTCTGTCCCTGCCGGAGTCTATCTCGTCCGCCTCCAAGCCGGGCAAGAAGTTTCGACTAAGAAGGTTGTTTTGATCCGATAGGGGCGCAAGGCTTTGCGCCCCTACATTGCCGCAGGGTGCGGACACCCTGCGGCAAAGTGGACACCCTGATCCAATTTACACCCATCCAAAAACGAAAATATCCGCCCAGTGAGCGGATAAATCGCATTCCTAACCTATTGATCGGTTCAGACCATCCCGTTCTCGTTCATTGGCGACGGCGTGACCGCATGACGCTCAACCAACTTCAGCCGAACTCCCAGAGTCAGCAGGATTACTCGGACTCGCAAGAACACGATCCGAAGCTTCCAACCTAACGACCACATTTTCATCACGACCTCTAATGACTCTTCCGTGAGTCTAACCCCAAACCAATGAGTTAGGTATTAGACTGCCTCACTAATATTATAAGAGTTTCTTTTTCTATCAGTTGTGACCACCGACACAAGCAATAATCAAACACTTGCTTCTTCAGCAAGACTTCCGGCAATTTTGTCGATTACCTCGGGAGTGTCATAATATCCTTCGGCGAGGCGTCGCTTGATACTGTCCTGCTGAGCAAGACTTAAAGGAGCAGACGGTTGAGCTTCAGGATCAGCCGCCAGATGTGTAGCGATCTGATCGATAACTTCAGGACGATCATAATAGCCCTCGTCGAGTCGGCGCTTGGCTTGAGCTACACGATCCGCTCTTATGTTCGGAAGCGCTTCGAAGACAAGTTTGGCGCCTTCAAGCAGTTGTCCCTCAACTTTTGCCTCTTGATGGAATTCCGCGCGATCAATGGCAAAGTCAGCCGCTTTGGCGGCATGAGTTGGGCCAGTTGTCGAAGTCCGCGAGGATGTCCCGCGATTGGGCTGGACTACGCCAGATTGCAAAATATCATTGATTTTCATTGAAGTTCCTCTCCGAATCTTTTATTTCAAGAGACGGTAGATTTGTTAGTTCGGAAATTTTGTCAGCACCTAAAGTGACGGCAGAATTATCCGGCAAAAGCTGGTGAATTTTGACTGCGACTTTCTTTGATGATCTGTCGCCAAGCCTCTCGAAGATCTTCCAAAACTTTTACCGCGTGCTCAATATGTTCGCGCTTGCCGGTCACATTTGCCAAAGTAATCTGACGGGTGATAAAAGCATAGGCTTGGTCGAGTTGTTTCGCCACATCCCCACCCACGTCAGGGCGCAGGCTCCGACGCAACTCTCCGACCACACCGAAAGCTTTATTAAGCCATTCGCCTTTAACCGCATTCTCCGAATCGAGCAAAGCTTGATCTCCTGCCTTGCAAAAACGAATAGCGGCGTCATACAACATCAGGATCAAAGTTCCCTGATCGGCAGTCTCAAACTGAACGTTCAGGTAATTCTGGTAAGGATTGGCGGCGGTCATCTTCTGCCTCTAACAAGATAACAATAAAATTATAAAGTTCAAAATGAACTATTGAATGGAAACGATCAGAGTCCACCGGCGAGATAGTTGCTCTGCGTCTTCAATTGTCCAATCAATGTTTCCATCGCGGAAAAGCGACGATTATACGCATCTTCTATGGTCTTCAGGCGAAGCGACCATGAATCGATACGACCATCGAGCATTTCAATTGAGTCATTGATACTCTCTTTGGTCATCGAAATCCGTCCTTCTTCCGATTCGGTGAATTTGTTAATTTTCGAGGTCAGAAGGGAGCCCAGTCCAGTATATATCGTCAGATTTCCACTAATACTTGAGGGGCCATTTCCCGGATTAGACAATAATGCCAGCAGACCCTCAACACTGGAATCGACAGCGCCCCCCAGCAGGCTGGTTCCGTGAACGACAGCGTTCTCACCACCAATGGTATTTGTGCCGCCTGAGTCGATATTTCCAGCGGCGTCATAGGTGAAGGTAAAAGCGTATTGCCCACCAACCGTCGAATCGGAATGCCCGGCGACGCTGACAAAGGAGCTTGAGCTGACCGCATCGAAGGCGAACAACCTCGCCACGGCTGTGGCGTCTGTAGTCAAGGCTTCCTTGAATTTGGTACTGTCAAGACTGATTTTACCCCCCGCTTCAATTTCAACGCCCACTTCACCGAGACTTCGGAACCTGTCTGAGACAGTTGTTCCAGGAATATTGGCGCCGAGGATGGAGGTCAACTCGGCTCGAAGTGATTTAGCAGTGGAGTCTGCCGCCAATGGCCCTGCGGTGCTTGTTTCAGTGTTGTAGGACGTCAACATATTTATAGTACCGACGACGTCGTTGTAGGCTTTTATCAACCCATCGACCTTTGCCTTGGCGGCGTCTTTATCAAGTGAAATTTCAATCTTGATCGGTGTGCCGGCGGTAATATCTTTCAAGTTTAATGTTACGCCGGGTATGATGTCGGTAACTTCGTTAGATTCGCTCTCGATCCAAGGGTTCGCCCAGCCCCATGCGGGATCAGGAAAACCATCGACGCGAATCTCAGCGTTCTGAGCCGCTTGAGTCTCATCCCATTCCGCGGCGTCGAATTCGGTCCCAGTGCCAAGATTGGTCGGGTTAGGACCCGTGTCGATAATTGATACCGTATTGGTCGCGCCCGCATCGTTTCCAGACAAAATCAAATGGTACGCGGCCGCTCCTCCAGAACCGTCGTTCAAGATCGAGGCGGTGACTCCGGGATTGTCGGGATCGTTGTTAATCAGGTTTACCAGATCGGTAAGCGTCGAACCGGACGGAATAGCAAAAGTGTACGCATCGCCAGCGTAATCAATAGAAAAAGATTTAGAGATGCCGGAGCTATTGACGGCAGTTGTATCAGCGTCTGCCCAACCAGTTTTATGGGCAATAACATTGCTGGTGGCGAGTTGATTTACAAGAACGTCGTGCGTGCCGGTAATTGCAGTTGAATCAGCTGTGGCGCTAAGGATATCACTGTCAGAACTCTTGATCGACTTGACTAATAGTTCATCAGTAGTATCGACCGACTCAGAGGCGCTTTTTAATGCCGCGAGTTTCGACTCGATGGCGCCCCAGTTGGTCAATTGGCTCTGGTAGGTCGTCTTGCGGGCTTTGAGCGAGTCAACAGGTCTATTTTCCAAACCCATGAGGAGTTTGACCGTATCAGCCCACTGCAATCCGGACGATAGTCCAGTAATATTTCCTACCGGCATTTAATTAAGCCTGAGTTTTATCGAAAAATTGCCAGCCTTTTGAGGTCGGCGATCTGAAACTGCTGTGTCAGTCATTCCCTTGAACACCCCAAAATTGGCGACGCGGAGCGGGGGGCGTTACTTGCCCCCGCTCCGCGCCATTTCGTCGCGAACCGCTTATGAAGCGAGTAGCGTTTACCCTATCAACTGCCCGACCATTTGCGGAATTTGGTTCGCCTGTGCAAGCATTGCCACGCCGGACTGCATCAGGATCTGACTCCTGGTAAAGTTCGACATTTCTGCCGCTATGTCTGCGTCACGAATGGTTGATTCGGACTTGACTGCGTTTTCATGGCTGATTTGCAGATTGAGAACCGTATTCTGCAGACGTTCGACGTACGAACCGATTCTGGTCCGTTCGGTGTCCTTCGAATCGACAGCGCTATCGATGGCAGTGATTGCCGCGAGAGCATTTGTGGTCGAAGTGATGCCTACAGAGCCCAAACCGAGAGACGAAGCTGTCATAGAATTGATGGTGACGTCGTAGTAATCTTCGCCACTGGTCGCATAAGTACCAATTTGGAACCTGATCGCGGTTCCGCTTGTTGAATGGGCGCCGTCGATCAGCTCGATCCCATTGTAGTTGGTGACGCTTGCTATACGGGTGACTTCGCTCTTGAGAGCCTGGAATTCCGTATCAAGAATCGCCCGGTCGTCATCGGTGACGGAGCCGTTTGCCGCCTGAACTGAAAGTGCGCGCATTCTGACCAATTTTTCATCGATTACGCTTAATGCGCCTTCGGCGGTTGAGAGTAAATTGATGTCATAATTGGCATTGCGTTCTGCCTCCTGCATACTTACGATCTGTCCGCGGAAACGTTCAGAAATTGCCAGACCGGCCGGGTCCTCCCAAGCGTTATTTATGCGCAGACCCGAGCTAAGGCGGTTGACCGCCTGGTCCAATGATCCTTGTGTCGTCTGCAGGTTCCGCTGCGCCGTGAGCGACAGGATGTTGTGATTGATTCGTGTACTCATTTTCCCTTTACCTCCAAGTTTCCGTAAAACCCCTTGCACCTTAGTTATCGTCAGGGGTTGGAAAAACTTGAGCGAGGAAATGACGTCTCGCGAAAAAAAATCACAGCAGGGCTAATTTAGGTCTGCTGAAAAGTTAAAAAAGTTGGACCTTTGCCCGGTAGAACGGGGCTCCGTACCCGTTCATTCAAGGATTTCGTGCTTAGGTGGACGGGTACGGAGCCCCGTCCTACCAGATCCCTAAGACTTTTTTCAACTGACCCAAATTCTTTTATACAGACATTTCAAACATTCTTGCGCTGGCCGTTCTACCGGATCGATAATTCGTTATAAGCGTCCGGCCGCGATGCAACTCCATGAGGAGCTCGCCGATTCTGTCACGAGTGGGTTCGAGCCAGCCCAGCAATCTCTCCTGAACATCCTTCATTTCTTTAAGTGCGGCGCTGATTTTTGTCATCGTATCAAAATCGACTTCCTTGTCGAAGTTGGCCATGATCATGGCCAATTCACGAGAGCCTCTGTCCAATTGATTTCCCAAGGCTTTCGCATTCTGGTATTCCCCGCGTTCGATTTCGGTTGCATAGCGTCGAGTCAAATCGAGCTGAGCAAAAATGAAATCGAGCTTTCCGGCTTCGTTAGCGCCCGGCGGCATAAGCCTCTCTCCATAGCTTAAGGATTTTTTGATGATCTTCGAACTGCGGAATCAACTCGTATTCGATCAAATCGGCAAGCAGAACTATATCGTCACGCTTGTGCGCTGAAATCATATCCTCAAGTACCGGCGCCAATTTCTTAAAGTGGTCGGTCGAGGGCTTACCTTCGAACAGTACTTGTTCGGCGTCGAAACTGATATTTCGAGCGACCATCTCGCTTGTATGATTTAAAAGCTGAACACCATCCAAGGCGCGAGTGTACTGCTCGATTGCTTTTTCTTGATTGCCCATCCGGAAGCTTTCAGCCGTTCTGGCAAGTTCCGTCACCAAACGACCGGAGAAATCTTCCAAGGAGTCAATCAAATCATGCGCTAACTTTGAAACTTCCCCGGTCTCAACTTCGAGCGCATGTATCGTGGCGGCGGCAACAGTGGAAAGCTGACTCCAATCCGATCCTGTTACATCATCTCCGTTGAGTTTAACTCGGGTTATTCCGATGCCGGGAGCGGGGTCCAATCTGCCTATTACTGCCATAATTTCCGGAAACGTGATTTCGGGATGCAACCCAAGTTCACGGTGTTTTCCATCGATTGTAACATTCATGCGGTACCTTGATTCATTAAGTAGTTCTTGGGAAGGCGGGCACTCTTGTCCGCCTTTAAACGAGGCTATTTTGGTTTTGGGCGAACAGGAGTTGTGTCACGGCAATAATATTGGGTAGTTCAGGTAGCGCCGCGATTTATTGGGTAGTTCAGGTAGCGCCGCGATTTATTGGGTAGTTCAGGTAGCGCCGCGATTTATCGCGCTCTTCGTCCCAAGCAAGTATAGGCGCGATAAATCGCTGCGCTACCGATCATTATTCCCTTGATAACACACTACATAGTGTTCGCCCTCAAAGAAAACTCAATTCAGCACAAGTTAATACTCTTAAACAGAGATGCTTCACTTCGTTCAGCATGACTCTAAAGAAGTAAATTGCGCCTTATGCACAAACCGCCTCTTCGTTTCAGCTAATATCGTTCCGATCCGGTGAAAATACGTGTGTTCCCGCAGTATTCGCTGGTACGCACGACGGGCAATACGTTCTGCTTTTTCCGGGTGACGAAGGTAAAAGTCCGCTTTATCGCACAGCTCCAGCGCGGATGAAAACAGCGCCGTTTCGTCCCGTTGAAACAATTCATGCAGATCCCCTTGATCGTCGGTCAATAAAAAACCGCCTGCCGCCGGAGCGTCGAACACTCGCTGATTCACGGCTGTTGGCATCTGAAAGCTTGTAAAGTTCAAGTTGATAGAATTTGCCCCATATACCAAAGGCAATTCCCGATAGTACTCAACCCCGTCTGCAATTATCGCGCCGAAAGGAGCGACATTTCTCCAATCATCATCCCCCCATATCTTCAAAGGCTTGTTAGATAGTGATTTCAAGGATTCATGACGATACCTTTTTGTAGCCTCAAGGACTACTGCCGAGGCAAAATTGAGTCTTGTCAAAGTATCCCAATCGGCAGGAATTGCCTCTCCTGACGGATCAGATGACCGATCGATCAAAATTCTTTCGACCGCAACATTTAATAATTCGAGAATATCTTGACCGGTGGGTAGTTTACCTGTCCATTTAACACAGGGAGCCACCATCGAATTCCCGACAAATCCGACTAATCCATTTTTTGATTTCTCTCTGCCAATACCCATCAGTTCGGGATCTGTTCCGAGTGGAAGCCAAAATGGGTCCTCAAATCCAAGGTCTGTCAGCGTTTTCATCTCAGTTCGCTCCCAGACTGGCGCCATTATCCAAGGCGATACGGCGTTCAAGTGATTCAGTAGAATATAGGCTGGACTATCGACAAACCAAGATACCGCCGGAAGCTCCACCTGTTCGATCAAACTGGAAACGATACCTCCGGCGTCGAAGCCAAAGTGATTAACTGTAAATAGCAGGTCTGGTTCTTCAAACAAAACAGTTTCAAGGAGTTTCTGAATGTATTCACCTGCTGGCTCGACATTAACCATAATAACCTTCCAACCATGTCCTCTGAACGCCCGGGCAACCTCTCGCTGTACAAAGTAATTTGCGCCTATCATTAGAACGGTACCTGTTTCACCGCACAACCGTTTTCTGCGGGCTTTGGCAAGCAGTTTTGCTGAGAGTGCAAGTGGAGTTCTTTCTTGTTGCTTAGGCGGCATCGACTCTCTCCTTATCGACTGTAATATCCAATATCAGTTGATTCAATGACCTGCACCAATTTTCAAGCCCTCGAAAGAGCCGTGCGGTTTTTTCAGCATGATCGGAAAGAGTTGCCGATCTGATATTTTCTTTGGCAGACGTAAACTGTGCCGCGAAAGGCATGGTTTCCGGTATGACATAAGCGATCTGGGCGATGCCGCGATCAATATTTTGAATGGCGTCAGCAAGCTTTTTAAGAGTTTCCGTTTGGTATGGGTCGTCCGCCAGTCTGACTAATTCTTCACAACTTAAAGCCCCAATTCTGGCAATTTCTTCGATTCGGGAAAAACTCTCGCGTAGTAAATCTAATCTCAGAACAACTTGCCTGGGGATAAATTGTGATTTGAATTGTTCAACCATCGAAGCGGGAGGATAGACATTTCTGTCTGTCATGGTGCCGGGAGGATAGACATTCCTGTCTGTCATGGAACCGGGAGGATAGACATTCCTGTCTGTCATGGAGCCGGGAGTATAGACATTCCTGTCTGTCGAAAAGGTGAAACCAAGCGCTTTTTTCCATACTTCCTTCATCGCTTGAAAGAGTATCTCGGCAGTTTCAGGAGGACGGATCTCCGTATCCGTCAACAACGGTGTGAGCTGAAGAAAACCATCTGCATCGAAGTCGGTTCGATAGATGTTCACATTAGCGGTAGGAGGACGGATCTCCGTATCCGTCCGTAGCCGTGTATTATTCTCAGGAGGACGGATCTCCGTATCCGTCCGCGGCAGTACTTCCGATTGCCACAAAGCGTCCGCACCCAGTCGTTCTGGTTTTAGCGCCGCTTCAGCTACCTGCGCAATAATTTCCGGGGGAATGATTTTGCCGCACGAAAAATGATTGCAATGCATTCTTGGCAAACAGGGGTGACAGCCGATACGTCCTTCGATTACATAGTGACCATCTCCATAAGGAGCAGTCTCGCTTGCCAATGCACTGCCGAGAGATATTTCCACAACTTTTGTGCCGACTGCCGCGGCGATGTGCATTGGGCCTGTATCGCACGATAGCAACAGGTCACATCGGGAAATAAGTGCCGCCAGCGTTGCAACGTCTGTCTTGCCACATAGGTTCAGGGAATCAGGCAATAGGTGGCTGAGTTCTTCGGCAATATTTGCCTCACTTTTCGCGCCGAAAAGAACTACTTTCACCGGTATTGTCTGTCGAAGGTATTTGATTGCTTCGGCGAACGATGAGGTCGGGAGGGTCTTTTCAGGCGTCGATGCGCCCGGAACTATTCCGATCAATTTGACGCTTCCACCGGGTCGGGGAGGATAGACATTCCTGTCTGTCGAGGTATCCTCAGCCAATAATTCGCCCGCAATTTTAAGAACTCCATCCGGGATGTTCAACTTAACCGGAAAAGCCTTAGTATTCCCTCCCATCATCCGGTGGATATCGACGAGATTGAAACGGTTCGATTCACGACAGGATTGACTGGTGATATAGTATCGACCCCATTCGCTTTGGTTCAGGCGTCTTGATCGGTTGTCGCACGTCAGTCCGGACGTTTTCTTTCCGGCAATTATTCCCGTCATCATCGCGCTGTAGGCGCTATGCGTCACATTGACGACCAGATCGAATGATTGTTCTGTTAAACCTTCCAACGCTTTCGATAAATACCGATAAGATTCGATAAATCTGTTGCCAGGTAAAATCAATGGATTGACCGCATCAACAAGTGAAAACGGAACAAGTCGATCTACTCCGGCAAGTAGTTTTGCAATTTCACTGAACCCATCGGAGTAAAGCAAGGTCACCTCATAACCATCTGCTTGAAGTCCCTGCATCAGCGGCGTCGATTGAATCAAATCTCCCATGCGTGTAGTATTGATTACAAGCGCTTTCATCAGCTGGCGACTCGCATTGGCTGTGACATTTTGGCGGAAGGAACCGGGAACTGTATCGCTCGGCGATGAAGGGTGTCGAGGGACGTCTTGATGCGACCGGCAATCAAGCGAGGATCAGAGGGTAGATTTTCAAGTTCGAGTTGGAACAAATGGGCAAGCAGGCCTGATTCGTCGTTTCGTTTTGCAACTTTTTCAAGATCAATGAGATTTCGCTTAAGTATTTCCCTTGCCCGGGTAATTTGACTCCCATTTATCAAGGCTAATTCAAATCGACGTGAAGCTGATATGGCGGCCCCGGTAATATCCACAAGTTCTCGTGTCGTTGAATTTAACGACGGAACGGAACTGAGTCGTGCGAGAGTGAATTCCTCCAACCAGAACTTTCGCAGGAATTGTCGTCGATTCTGCGATTCCATATTAGGATCATCAGGCAGATTAAGGCAGTTATCTCTATCAAATTCAACGACTCGGCTCCGGTAGGTCTTGCTTTGCTCTGGGACGACTTTTTCGCCTGAAATCCTTTGGAATAAGGCTCCCGCCACCGCAGAAGGGGAAATATCGTCGTGGCAGGAAACATGCCCACAGCGATGATTTTCCGGGCAGGGGTAACACTCACGGCGGGATTCGAATATGACCGACCCAGCTCTATAAGGAGCCGTGTCATCAGCACGAGCCATGCCGAGATAAATGCCCACTGTCGGCACGTTCAAAGCGGCGGCGAGATGGATTGTGCCGGTGTCACCGCTCAAGACGACGGAACTTTGTGAAATCACCCCAGCAAGCTCTTCAAGATCGGTCAAGCCTGCCAGATTAATGACCTTCATGGGAAAGGCTTGCTCGAAATCCGCCGCGAGAGCTTTTTCGCCGGCACTCCCAACCAGTGCGATTGTCAGATTGGGAAGCGCTTCAGTGATCAGCTTCGCCGTCGCGGCGAATTTTTGGATTGGCCAAGTCCGAAGCGGGCTGTTGGTTCCAAGCTGGATCGTTAAGAGGGGAGTGTTTTCGTTCAGACCAAGCGGCATACGGGTTGTCTGTTTAAGCCAACTCGTCGTGAGGTTTGGAAAGCCCAATTCAGCGAGTTTCAGATGCAGGTCCACCAAATGGAACGATCCCAAATTCCGCCTTGTGAGTGTGGCGCGAAAGAGACGGCTCCAATTACCTTTCGAATAAGCTCCTTCGGGTCCACCGACCATTCCCCCACTCAGTTTTACGCTCGCAAGGTTTGTCAGATAAGCGCTTTCGGGTGTGTGAGTAATGTTTGAGACTTTGTCGAATTCGCATTTTTCCAATTCATCAGCAAGCGCCGATACTCTTTGGAAGGCATGGCTGATATCGTTATGTGAGAGTTCTTTCGCGAACGCGACTCTGTCGAATGTGTGAACTTGCGTTACGCCGTCGATAAGCCGTGCCGCAGTTCCCAAAGAGGAATCGACCAGCAGATGCAGATCTACGGGAGGCGAAGCCTGTCCGGTCGCACAGCTATCCTGCCGCAGGGTGTCCACACCCTGCGGCGTAGTCGATATTTCACTTTTCGCAGGGTGGGGACACCCTGCGACACTGATATTCGTTTTATTGGTCAGGCTTAGATGCATTGCTTCGCAAGCCGCAGAAACAAGCGGCGCAGTCTGCATCAGATCGCCAAAGCGCGCCAACTGAATAATGAGGTGGCGCGACATTATAGGATCACTACCATCACGCAATATCCTTTTCCGCCATCCAACGGCGAAACTCGAACATCAACAAAAAGATCGATTCTGCTCTGGTCAGATCACCATCTCTTTTTTGAATGCGCCCGACGATTTGATCGAGAGTGACGACGCCTTCATCTTTCAACTGTCTTAGTAAGGAAAGCAGATCTTCGTCACCTTCAGCGTCGCGCATCAGGTTTTCGATATGATTTGGGTGTTGGGTTGACGCACGTTTGGGTTCGAAGGCATAAATATAGTTCAGCGCTTCGCTCATTCGCAGGTCGTAGGTATGGTCGGCAAGCACGCGGCGATAACCTGCGCCGGCAATCCTTTGGCGCTCTTCCGGGCGCTGAAGATAGTACTCAATCATCGGAGCCAAGTCGCGAGCATTATCGAAGACGGCAATTTCTTCTTCGGGCTTGAACAGCCCGGATAGATCAGTGCGTCGATCGGTTAGCTGGAAGCCTCCCGACGCGGCTATTTCAAAGGTGCGCGGGTTCAGGTAATCTCCGTCGGGATTAACGCCATCGTGAAATTGCGATGAGTGGAGGTTCAAATTGATTTTTGACGCGTTAAATATCTTCACCATATCATCAGTGGAAACTCGTGCCCCATCGCGTTGCAAATGTCTGCGAAGCAGTCCTGGATCGTCCCAATCGTTGCCCCATAGCTTGAAATCGTAGCCTGTCAACCCGGAGAAGACCTGTCGGCGGTTCCTGAAACCAGCTCCGACATGAGAAATATCGCTTCCAAATTCGGCAAGTTCCCCGGTTGTCAGCTCCAAATGCCGATGAACTTCAGGGTCAGCGGCAAGATCGAGCTTTTTCGCATGGGAAACCCCGATGCGGGAGAGCGCGTTGTGAAAGCCAACATCTTGAATTGTGAAGAAATAATCAAATCTGGTAGCGCAATCTTTCCAGTATTCGCGGTACTGCCACTCTTCGACGAACCAATAGGCAGTCGGAATCTTATGTTTCTTCAGTGTTCCGGCAACCTGAGCGCTCATCGGAGATTGAGCGACCAGCCAGACAAGATCGACGGCGGAGTCGAGCGCCTTGGCGGTGATCGTCTCGCTCATCAGAGTAGCCAACAGTTCGCCTAATGTCCCGCGGTGGCGTCGGTCACGGGAGACGGTCTCAATCTGTCGTCGGGCATCGTTGTAGATAGAATTATCAAGTACTTCGACACGATGCCCAAGCCGTTTGAAAGCGCTCGCGCAATACCTTGCGATGGGAAGCGAACCACCATACATAGGGGTCACTACGAGGATTCCCAGCGAGCCGGTCTGCAAAGTGCTTTGTGCCTTTGCCACAGCCTCGAGTTCGGCGTAAAAATTTGGAAACCGTTTGACGGATGGAGGATGAGAAATAAATGAGACTTTCGACCAGCCTCCAGCCTGATCAGCGAATTTGCGGAGAGACTCAAGCAGGGGTGCTGAGCAATGCGACCCAACGATGAGACGACTATCCTTTAATAAGGAAAGTCTTCCGTGCTGAACCGCCGCTTGAAAAATCTCAGTATCGGCTTCTACAATAGCAAGCGAGGAATCGCGCTTATTACGCAACGCTTCCGCCAGATAGCCCAATCCCAACCCCAACAGGATAATCGCATTACCGACCGGAACAGCTTCCAGCGCCTTTTCTGCCATGCGGTCTGCTTCAGAAACGGGGTCGTAAGTGCTATGAAGCTGGTTATCTGCAACAGACAGAGTAGGCACGCCTTTTCGGGACGCTGAAACAATCACCGTTTCAGAATCCTTGCTGTAGGGTGGATTGTAATCCGCCCCGCTGAAAAGGTCGGGATTAGTCGCCCGTAACCAGCTCAGATTGTCCCGATGGACGTCGTTTTCCATATCCTTTTACTTTCCTAAACGGTTCATTGAGTCCGTTGATAAAGTCTGTGGAGTTCAGGCGGACGCCCTCGTCCGCCTGAACAATTCAGTTCATTTTCAGACTTTTTTTAACAGACTCATCATTACGGTCGGCGGCAATAATTTCGCCCCCCTTGCGCAAGCTGTTTCAGTCTGTCCGAGAATGCAAATAAAATTTAAGTACTCTCATCCCGACGAAAGTCGGGATCCACGTATCCCAATGAAATTTAAGAAATTACTGGATACCGGCTTTCGCCGGTATGAGAGCGCTTTTTTGGCTTTTGGTATTCTCGGACAATCTGGTTTGTCCTAATTACAGCAAACGCTTCCAATTCAAACCCTTCCTGCCGGGAGACGATTTCAACACCTGCCAGCCGTTCAGTTCGCCAAATCTTCCTCCGGATAGAATCGCCGAAGCAACTTCAGCCACGAACTGCGGCGGTGCTGGGATGAAGTGCAATGCGCCCCCGCGATCCATTTCTTCTTCCGAGCATGGATAGTCACCTTGATCGGGAGCAATGACAAAAGATCCCAGGCAATAGGGACCGGTCTGACGGTAATACATCGATCCATAATACAACCCGAGGCATTTTGTCCCTACCATCGCCGCGACATGCAACGGACCGGTGTCTGTTCCGATGACAAGGCGGCAATAGGAAAGTAACCCGGCAAGCCCACCCGGATCTGTTGCCCCACATAAGTTGAAAACTTTGTTCGCCAGACGCCGGCTCCCAACGACAATTTCTTCGCCGAGGGGATAATCCTTTTTCGAGCCGACTAAAATTATTGGCGCTTCGACGGTCAATGCATCGATCAATTTCAGCCAAAGGTCAACCCCGTAAGCTCGGACGTCAAGCCCCGCTCCGACGATAATGGCGACCGGTCGATTGACAGAGTGGTAGGGCGGACAGATGTCAGCCCTGCTGAATAATAACTCTTCAGCTGATTTTTTTGCCGAATCGGGCAACGAAACGAAAGACAGATTGAAATCAGCCCTGCCGTTTATCGGCTCGCAGTACCCTCCCCATATTTCGCTGAGGTGCCTTCCCGTAAGCCTGCCCTTGCCGAATGAGTGAAGAAATAATTCTCTGAAAACCTCATCTGAAGGGATCCCCTTAGCGACGTCCCGCCACAGCGCGCCACCGTGTTTGGAAGCTGGGACTGCCTCGGCAAGCGCGGCGGTTGCTGGATGAAAATTGAGATTAATTACATATTCGACAGTGGTTTCGCTGAGACGATCCAACGTTTGACTGATCGCCTGATAGAACGCTTTCTCACCTGCCAGCCGCCTTAGCTGGAAGGTGTTTACCCCCACCGTGTTTTGAGCGCCTACCATTAGTTCGGCTAATGAACTCAGATGTTCTTCCACTAAAAGTCGAACCCTGCGGCCACTTCGTTGCAACCGTGAAATCAATAACCATGTTTGAGCAAGGTCGCCCAGACGCGCCAATTGAACGAGGGTTATCGTATCTTTGGCCATAAGAGGAATTTTAGAGGATGAAGTTCAGCAGGCTTTTCTGCATGATCCGTGCGGATACTTGCAGAGACATCTGATAGTAGGCTTCTTCCTGATTGTATCGGCTGATCGAATCGACTATATCAGCGTCGGCAAGCTCGGATAGACTTTTGGTTGACTCAAGTTGAGCGGCTTCCAGTCGGCTGGTCGTATTTTGAACGGCGGAAATCCTCGTTCCAATCAGAGCTGTTGCGGCTTCGAGATTATCGAGTGCGTCGTCAAGGCTTCCGACGGCTTGTGTTGTTCCCTCCCGATCACCCTCTGTGATGGAATTCCTGAGCGACATGACCATATCGAACAGGTTCTGGTTATCGCCGAAATTGAAGATTTCATTAGCGGCAATTCCTGCCTTCATCCGCTCACCATCTCCCAGAATCGTTTCGTTAGGCTCCCTCGTGGTGGCGAGGGACGCTTCGATTGAAATTGTTTTTCCCGACTCATCCTGATCGGTGATGTACGGAGTTTCACTGCCACCGAAAACGAAACGACGTCCTGTTTTTTGATTAGCAATGCGCAACAGTTCGTTCAGCTCCTGATCGACCTGCCCGGCGATAGCCATTCTGTCACTCTCACTAAGCGATTCGTTGGAAACTCGCAGAGAAAGTGATCGAACGCGAGTCAGCAGGTCGTTAACTTGCCCAACCACAGCCTCGTCGGTCTGTAATTCGTGTTTGGCTGATTGCGCGTTGCGGAGATATTGTTCGCCACGGCTGACAATGCTGGTCAGTCCGAGAATCTCGCCACCGCGCCGGGGATCTTGCGATACCCGGTCGATTGCCTTACCGGTGGAGACTTCCCGCTGAGCTTCGGAGAGTTTGCGAAACCGGTCGAGGACGGCGTCGATTGACTGATTGACAAGACTGTTGTGAGTAACCCGGATCATAAGATTCCTTTAGCACAGCGACAAATGGTAGTTAACTATTTATCTTGATATTGAGCAATCTCTTGGAGGGCGGACTTTTAGAGTTCGCTGAAATATTCGCTTGAGACGCCAATTCGGACCAGATTTTCTTGGAGGGGGGGCTTCAGCCCGCCCTTGTTTGTGCTTGATCGTCCTTTAGGGGGGGCTGAAGCCCCCCCTCCAAGAGGATCAAATCTCTACTCGAACGAATAAATCAACGAACTCTTTTAGTCCGCTCTTGACAAGCGGGACGCTCATCCTACGAAATTAGTGCGGACTAAAAGTCCGCCCTCCATGAGTCTTAAGCCAAGTCAAGGCACTTCGTCAACCACAAATAATCCGCCTTATTTTCTATTATATAGTGAGAATTGTATCCATCATCTTGCTCAGCACCTGGGTCAGTTTTGCCGCCGCATTGTAGGCATTCTCGTAACGCAATAGATTGGACATTTCCTCATCGATGGAAACTCCGCTCGTCGATTCACGGTACGATTCCATCTGGCTCAATGAACCGGCCGCGGCTTCAGACATTAATTTGTTTTCTTGGATACTGGCTCCAAGCTCGATCACAACCGTTCGGAACGCCTCACCGATAGTCTCTCCCTCGATCAAAGGCTCATTTTGCAGTTCGGCAAGCGCCAGCGCGATTCTATTGTCTCCTGAACCCACTTCTGACTCGGCGGCAATCTTGTTTGTGTTGTCAAGAATTCGTTGCGAGACATTAAAGTTTCCCATCCCTGTGATGTTCTCGGCAAAAAACGCTCTAGAGGTTTCGCCATTTGCATCGACGCCGGAGGAATGGATGCGGTTGACTTCGCTTGCAACAACAACCGCAATTCTGTCCAAATTAGTTCTAAGGCTTCCGAGATCACTATCAAGTACCGAATATAATCCGGCAATCTCCCCGGCGGCAATGCGTGGTATAGCGCCCCCGACGGTTAATGGCTGGATTTGGGGTCGGCCATGGCTGTTTTGTTCGAAGGTTAATCGGCGGGACTGCCGCCCCTCGACCATCGAAACCCCGTTTATCAGTAGTGAAATCGAACCGTCGTTTGATTGAGAGTAGGTAGCGCCGGTAAGTTTGGCAAGTTCATCGAGCACTCCCGCGCGGCCATCGTCGATCTCGCCTGCCCCACCTTTATTGACCATTTCACCATTCAATTGAGCAAGCTGAGTAGTCAACGCATTGACGCGGTCAATCTTGACGATGATGAGGTTGTTTATCTCATTTTCTTGATTGGCAAGGTTGGCATTAAGGGCTTGAAAACGGTTTGTCAGCCCGACTCCCGCTTCTCTGACCGCAGATCTCGCTCCGCGTGACGTCGGATCGGAGGCAAGATCGTGCCACGAATTCCAGAATCTGTCCAGCGAAGTGGTCAACCCGGTCGCGCCCATTCCATCGATCATTCCTTCGATCATCTGAAGTTGGCGGTCGGATTCGTCATAACGTCCGGCGTCTCCCATAGCCCGGCGGATCTGTCGCTCGACAAATGGATCGCGGATAGAGATGATATCCTTGATCATGACGCCGCTTCCGTAAGTTCCTTCCGGAGTGGTCAGCGTCGGACCTGGGGCAACATTGGCTCTTCTGCGAGCATACCCGGGAGTGTTGATGTTGGCAATGTTTTCGCCAGTAACACCCAGCGCCGACTGTTGAGTCATCAACGCACGACGTGCCATCTCGAGAGAACCGTTGATACCGGGCATGTTAGAACGCCTTGTCTATCAAAAGCCGGCTTGGTCCACGTTGCTGGCGGCTACCATTAGGCAAGTACATCTCGGTTGTGTCGGACTCATCGATGAACATATCGATATTCCGCTGAATAAATGAAAGTGAGCGCTTGATCAGGTACTGATTGACTTTGTTGGCTTTCTTGATTTTCTCAATCAGCCCGGCCAGTGTTTTCTTCAATGAACGAAGTTCTTCAGAAGATTCCCCGAGATTTAACTCGATCAGTCGGGTTATTGTCAGGTCGGCGTCGGTCCCGGCGATGCGGGCGATCAATCCGACAACTTCGATTCGTCCCGATTCGAGTTCGCGAATGCGTCGAATTAGGTTTTCCTGACTCAGGACAGTTTCATCGAACTGATCGAATTTATTCGCGATAATGCTTTCCTTTTGAAGCGTAAGGCAATCGAGAAAATCCCCAAGCACTTCTTCTTCTTCGCGGATAAGATCGACCAGTTTTTCAATTAAGTCATTCATTTGTTTTCCTTGTCACCATGTTGCGGTTCGGTATGCGCCGGGGGTGCTTTTGGCGATAACTGTTGCAACACTTTTCGGACGTATGATTCTGTTTCGGGATAGGGCGGAACACCGCCATAACGATCTACTGCACCGGGACCGGCGTTATATGCCGCCAGAGCGAGCTTGCGGTTTCCGTCATAACGATCAAGAAGTTTGCGTAAATAAGCCGATCCACCTGCGATGTTATCGGCGGGATCGTATGGATTATCGACGCCAAGATCTGATGCCGTCGAGTCCATCAACTGCATCAATCCTTTAGCGCCTTTGGGTGATAAAGCTCGAGGATTGCCTGCTGATTCGGTTTGGATCACGGCTCTAATCAGGTTCGGATCGAGGTTGAAGGTGCGAGCCGTATCGGCGACTATCTGGTCGATGTCGGTAGGGAGACGGGACGCCTTGAGACGATGATGTCGAGTCTCCTCACCCCGCGACAACACGGCTGGGTTCTGCCTGCCGGTGTACCGACGCAGTTCCTGTGGACCTGCCAAACTTTCAGGTGAAGTTTCATCTGCCGATTCTGGGGCATACTTTTTGGCAAGCTGTTTGGCGATACCAAGCGGACTCCCCATCGAAAGCTTCATCGCAAGTTGCCAGTCGAACATATCTTGAAAGGGATTGTCCGTACCGAGCCCAAGACCGTCTTGCTTCTCTTCTTCCGACAGAATCGCATTGGATGACCGCATCGTTTTCAACATCTGCGCAAGAAAAAGCGATTCGAACTCAGCGCATGCCTTCTTTGTCTTCTCCGCCTCTGCTCTGGGATCGGGAGGAGGCCTAAGTTGAGTATTTACGGGATTGACTGACACGAAAGTCGGGACTCCAAAGGTTTAAATAATTACCAATTCAGCTTGAAGAGCGCCGGACTGCTTCAATGCTTGAAATATGGCGATGATGTCGCGCGGGGATACGCCCAGTCTGTTCATTGCCGCGGCGACGTCGCCTACCGAGGTCGTTCCGGGGATAACGATTACCCCTGTCCCTCGCTGTTCGATTGTGACCTCCGGGACTTGAGTAGATTGCGTTTCGCCACGCGAAAAGGGCTGGGGCTGGCTCACCATCGGTGTTGACTTAATAGTGATCGATAGCGATCCATGCGATACTGCCACAGTTTTAAGGCTGACATTTTCTCCGATGACGATAGTTCCGGTGCGTTCATTGATAACGACCTTAGCCGTGACGTCGGGCTCAAATGAGATAATCTCTAACTCAGAGATAAATGGGATCAATGATTGCATCACCGCAAAGGAGTCGGGTACGGTGACTTCGATTGATATTGCATCGAGCGCCTTGGCAACGCCTGTGCCGAAGCGCAGATTGACCGCGTCAGCAAGTCGATTAGCAGTTGTAAAGTCGCCATGGCGAAGCGAGTAGGTCAGTTTGTTTCCATTACCTAATGCCGCGACATAATCCGCGCCGAGAATTGCCCCCTCGGGAATTCGACCGACTGCGGCATAATTCTGTCTGACTGAGACATTCCCGGCTTCGATATTGAACCCGCCAATCGAAATTGGACCAGCGGCCACTCCCCACACATTCCCGTAAATATCCATAAGTGTCGTCTGAAGAAGCATCCCACCCTGCAAGGACTTGGCGTCTCCCAGTGATGCCACGATCACATCGACTCGACCATTCTCCCTCGTAAAGGGCGGTACATCAGCCGTGACAATGACAGCGGCAACATTGGCAGATTTGACACGTTCGCCATCAACTGTGATGCCGAAATGTACCAACATGTTCGCCAGAGACTGATTGGTGTATAGACTCTTGGGCGAGTCGCCCGTTCCTTCCAGACCTACTATCAAACCATAACCCATCAAACGCATGTCGCCCGTTCCAGCAAGCTGTCCGACATCCTTGACCCGTACCGCGGCCGAGGCGGCGCCTGCCACAAGCAGAATCAGCAGTATATACAGAAGATAAGCGCCGATATTTCCCGTAATACGGTATCGTTCTTCTAAGTGTTCGTGTCGCATTTTGGCGCTGGTAATTTCGTGAAACGAGCCGGTAAATTTGGTAGTCTCGCGGTACTGGCTAGAGTCGAACGGATTGATCAGTAAGGGATATATTTTCATGTTGTAATTCAACTTCCCTAAAACAACCAGTTAATAAAGCGGGTAAGGAATCCCGGCTTCGCCGCCGAATCGACGACTCCATTGCCTTTGTAGCTGATCGCGGCGTCCGAAATCAGGTAGGAGTAAATCGAGTTATCAGCCGCAATGTCATTGCGCCGGACGAGACCGGTCAGAACAGTTGTCTGCTCCTCGCCGTTGATGATAACTTTCCGCTGTCCTTCAAGTCGGACGTTGTTATTTGGTAAAATTTCAACGATTCGCGCCGACAATTTTCCCTTAAGCGATCCCTGCCTTGTTGTTCCGCCGCCGCCTTTACTGTCGTTAGTAAACCCGGTTTTTAATCCAAAAGTAGGAATGATGTCGGCAAATCCTGTGCCGGCGCTGGTTCCTTCGAACACGTTCTCGACGCCGGTATTGGTTGAAGACTCGTTTGAGCCCTGCGAGTATTCCATAAGCAAGATCGTAACGATATCGCCGACGTTGATGGCGCGACGGTCAGTGTAAATCGATTGCGGCATCATCTTGTCCGAAATCTGGGCTGACGCTATCGACGCTATCAGAACAGCAAAAAGCGGAACCAGAAGAAGCCTGTTATTTTTGATCTGTGTCTTCATTTTGTTCATTCCACACTTACCATATCCTCGCGCTCGACCCGGCCTTTCAACCGGAATCCGCTGACGAGGTTTAAAACTCTGATGTTTTCTCCAAGTCTGCCGTCTTCAAGAGCCTTCCCCTCTGCAATAGCTTCGATCTGGCCTATCCTGAAAACTATTTTAAGAGACTGTCCAACAACTACAAGCGGGATCGTGGCAATCCGTCGTTCAGAGAAGACCGTTCCAGCTGGAATTCTGACCTTTGCCCAGACCCCATGAAGCTCCTCTGGTCCAGGGATGTGAGTTGCTCCGAATGACTGAGTTGCTACTTCCTGCATCTCAAATAACTCCGGCGTGATAGGTGTACGGGGTTGAATATCCCGCGGCGCCACCGGAACTAACTCGATGGGTTTGATAGTCAAAGTGGCTGGCAGATCCCGAAAACGACCCTTCTCGCTAACCTTCACCCAACAGACCCTCGCACCGCGAGGTGGCTCGGAACGGTTTTCCTCACCATGAATGGAAATTACTTCCATTCCTGGTTTTAATTCCGGAAGGCGACGTATTTCCAGATCGTAGCGGATGACCTGCCCTCTCAGAACAGATGAGTAATAGCTCTCGATCTTTGCCGCCAGATCCGCTGAGGATGTGGGGGAAGATACTGCGAATGCTGTGAGTAAGAGTATTGCCGATACGGTCAAGGTTTTACTATCTCTTCAGGCTGTTGGCGATGGAGAGCATCTCCTCAGCCGCTTTAATTGCTTTGGATGCGACTTCGTAAGCCCTTTGTGCAACGATCATCGCGACCATCTCCTCGACGATCTGAACGTTGGAACTTTCAAGAAATCCCTGCGATACCTGCCCCATCCCTTCAGTGCCGGGCGAACCGACGATCGGAGGTCCTGAGGCGACAGTCTCTTTCATAAGATTCTGACCAAGACTCGAAAGGCCGGCTGGGTTAACGAAGCGGGCAAGCTCAATCTGGCCGATGGTCTGAGGGTCGGTTTCACCGATCAGAATGACCGATACCGTTCCGTCACGGGCAATCATTACCTGAGTCGTGTCGGGCGGAACGGTCAGGGCTGGTTCGATTGGGTAGCCGTCTGATGTGACAATCGCTCCATCGCGCGACATTTTCAACGAACCGTCACGCGTGAATAAAACTGTTCCATCGGGCTTGGCTATCTGCAGAAATCCTTCACCATCGATAGAGATGTCGAGCGGATTACCTGAAGGCAGGATATTGCCTTGCTCGAAGCTCCTCTGGATGGCTATAGGCCTGACGCCGTGTCCGATCTGCAATTCAGTAGGCAGGATCGTTCCCTGCTCTGCTGTATTGCCGTTTCCCTTCAACGTCTGATAGACAAGGTCCTGGAATTCCATCTTGGCACGCTTGAAACCAGTCGTGTTGACGTTGGACAGGTTGTTGGCGATTGTGTCTATGTAAAGTTGCTGCGCGTACATTCCTGATGCCGCAGAGCGTAAAGCGCGAATCATTGGTTTTCCTTAGAGCAAAAGGCTCAAATCGTTTGGTTCTTAGGGGTACAGAAAAAGTAGATGTCCAGGCGGACGCCCTCGTCCGCCGCAATATCAATCCCAGAGAAGGGCGGACGAGGGCGTCCGCCTGGACTCTGCAAGACAGAGCTTATACTTTTTGCGTGTAGCCCGCACAGCTTCGCTGGGCGGGAATTCCTTATTTCGGCAGTTCATTTACTGCCAGCTTTAGCGTTTCATCCTGAGACTGGATCGATTTTTGGCACGATTCATAGTTACGGTTCAGTTCGATCATCTGAAGCATCTCTGAAATCGGATCGACGTTGGAGTCTTCAAGAAATCCTTGGCGCAGTTCGAGCTTTTCCGGTTTGAATCCTTCGTCACCATTGCCAGGGAGAAACAAGCCATAACCGTTTCGTTGAAGATCATAAGGTTGTTCGAAATCGACGATTTTCAACGTGCCAGCGGTTTTCCCATCGACAATCACGTCGCCGTTAAATCGAATGGTTACATCCCTGCCAATTATTTTGATCGCGCCCCCTTCGCCCATTACGCGGTAGCCTTGATTGCTAACCAGCTCGCCTTCGGCATTGAGAGCAAAACTTCCGTTGCGCGTGTAGCTGACGGTGTCGCCGGTCTCAATCGTGAAGAAGCCTTCGCCGTCGATCGAACAATCGAGTGGGTTACGTGTTTCGCTGAACGCGCCCTGTGTGAAGTCCGTCCTCAGACTGATCTGGTCTTCGTTCATCTTGACGGGCTGTCCGAATCCTCCACCCTGAAGCAGGGAGCTGTTCAGAGCTGTCCGGAAATAGCGTTGATCCGCTTTAAATCCGGTTGTGTTCACGTTTGCGAGGTTGTTTCCGACCGTTTCCTGCTGATTCATTGACGGAATCATACCTGCCGCGGCGTTATAAATGCCTTTTATCATTGAAATTCCCTTTTGTGGCTGGCTTCAGCAGATGCAACGCTTATGCCATGTGTAGTATAGTATTGTAATTGAAGGGTATAAACTGGAGGAAGATCAAGGGTGGGGGCAATAATTGCCGGTTAAAAAGAAAGGCATTTCAGGCAAAAATAAAAGAACCGCTCTTTCGAGAGCGGCTCCATTATTCTCTTGGAGGGCGAGGTTTTAACCCGCCCTTTCGGTGTTGCAGGGTGTCCGCACCCTGCGGCAATGTAGGGGCGCAAGGCCTTGCGCCCCTACCGAATCAAAACAACCTTCTTGGTCGAAACCTCCTGCCCGGTTTGGAGGCGGACGAGATAGACTCCGGCAGGGACAGAAGAGGCGTTCCAGGTAGCGCTACTCGTTTCTTCTGCCGACCCCCTGCGGTCGGCAGAGTTCCTTTCCGTCAACCACGGGGGGTTGACGGAAGAACCACACCCTGCGGCAATGTAGGGGCGCAAGGCCTTGCGCCCCTACCGGATCAAAACAA
>CAYHEC010000041.1:0-24219 GCA_964355675.1 uncultured Caldithrix sp. | reverse complement strand
TTTTCCGCCACCCGCAGGGGGGTGGCGGAAGAAGGAACTTCCCTCCCCCTCAAATCATAAATCCTCAAGGAGGACGGGGCTCCGTACCCGCCTCCGCCTTCTTCTGCCGACCCCCTGTGGTCGGCAGTTGCCTTTTCCGCCACCCGCAGGGGGGTGGCGGAAGATAGTTTTTCCGCCACCCGCAGGGGGGTGGCGGAAGAAGGAACTTCCCTCCCCCTCAAATCATAAATCCTCAAGGAGGACGGGGCTCCGTACCCGCCTCCGCCTTCTTCTGCCGACCCCCTGTGGTCGGCAGTTGCCTTTTCCGCCACCCGCAGGGGGGTGGCGGAAGAATAGACCTCCCTCCCCCTCAAATCATAAATCCTCAAGGAGGACGGGGCTCCGTATCCGTCCTTGAACCTGATCACCGTCGATGCGTTGAAGGGATTGGGGCTGGCAGAGAGACCCCCCCTTCTATTCCCCTCCTGCGAGCAGGGGGGGAAATCATCATCATCATCATTTCCCAACCCCTGATCGAACCAGAAGGATCCGATGTCGGCTCTCGTGCCGTCCGGGTCTCGCGGCGAGTCCGGGTCTCCGGCGTCGATGCAGGGGGAGCCTGCCGACAACCGCAGATCACCCGTCTGAATATCAACAAACTGCGGATCAATCGAGATCGACCCCGTTCCCAACTCCAAACCTACTAAATCCTCCCGTGCATTGCCAAACACATCAGAATACTTGATATCCACTTCAGCATTCCCTTCTGCAACAACCCCTTGCCCGTTGAACGCCACTATCGAATTGACAATCGTTGCTCGGCAGTTTCCTCGCAGACGCACTCCGATCGCATTCGAACCGGCAATTGTACAGTGGGAAAGGAGTACGTCATCAGAATTCGCCGAGATCGTCACCCCGTCTTCAAGAACTGCGTGGTCGAGCAACACCCGCGAAGCTGAAGTCACCCGCACCAGGCTCCCAATCCGACTCGATCTGACTTCCAGCGATCCATCGACCGACACCCGATCCCGAATGTCGCACCCCGAAATCGTGCACATCGGAGCCGTAATTTCCAGCGTTATCCCTTCGCCAATCCGCACATTTTCGAGGCTGACATAACCGAGCGGATTAGAAAGCATGATCCTCCCCCCGCCATTCTCGACCGTAATCTCCAGAGGACGATCCGGTTCACCTCGAAGCACGAGCGAATCCTTCACGTCGATAATCGCGTCCGGCTTAAAGCGAAGACTTCCACCCTCCCGCATGATGAGCGAGCGCATCTGCGAGGCATAGACGTCGAACTCATAAGGCTTTAGATTCAGCCGGTCGTAATCCTCGCGTATGATCGGGTAATCCGACGGGTCGAGTCCGGGCGGACCTGAATTGCGTAGGCGTTCGTCGTAGTTCTTGTTCCAATAATATCCCGTATTAACTTCCCCATTCCACTTAAGCGCCCCGCGCGTTTGTTGCACTACGCTCCCTTTGGAAAAAACACTTCCCCGCATGTACGGATAACCACCGTTTCCCCGTCGGTTCGGTTCGTCGATTGTAAATGAACCATTCAAGGCTACCAAAGCCCCGTTTACCATGATAGAATGA
The DNA here is from genome assembly GCA_964355675.1 of uncultured Caldithrix sp. Taxonomy (GTDB): domain Bacteria; phylum Electryoneota; class AABM5-125-24; order Hatepunaeales; family Hatepunaeaceae; genus CAMBDS01. The sequence continues at coordinate 22,641 of CAYHEC010000041.1, read as the reverse complement.
TGAGCAAAATCATTGTCGTTCTCCTCGTGGTGTCTGCCATTCGCAATCGTATTCCTGACGAGAATATCCCCCATCGAGACCAAACCGATCATCGAAGTCGTCCGTCGTTCGTCGAAGGATGCGTTGCGGTCGCTCGCTTCGGGATAGAGTAAATCGTCGAGCAACCCTATCGGCCCATCGGCAAAAATTGTGTACTGGCCGAAGACGATTCCTTTGACATCGACGGCTCCATCGACCCAGACGATATGCGGATCGTCCGGGCTCAAGGTTGCGATCAACGCATCATCAGCGATGATCCCCAATCGGCGCTGATAAACATTAGCGCCTTGCCGATTGTTGAACACTATAGTCGTGATGAATCTGCCGTTGTCAGAGTCATACGTCTCAGTCGCCCGTTCACGGAGATGAGGCAGGTCTTCCGGTATCGGGAAGATCGGCGCATTGAAGAATGGCGGGTAACGAAGATTCGGCCCGGGGCCGCCGCTTGTCAACCGAAAAACCTGTCCGGAAGAAGTCACGCGATCAAGAAAGGTCGGACGGTATTTAATCAGAATGACGTCATTCGATCTGACCGGCCCCGTCATGGTGTCAGGCGTCCAGAATACCCACCAGCCAATCCCCCAACCGCCGCCATTGTCATAGATACATTCTACATCAGTCAAATGCTGGTAGTAAGTCGGCTGTCGGGCAGGCGAGCTTGCCGGGAGCGCCAGCAGAGCCAGCCCCAGCGTCGCAACCAGCAATTTCAGAGTCCGGTTCATGTGAATCTCCGTGATTTTAAATTTGTAATGCCAATGACCCAAAGCTCTTCTGCCGACCCCCTGTGGTCGGCAGCCAATCTGCTTAATCTGCTTAATCTGCTGTCCTACAACCCCGCCGAGCAAAGCTCGCCGGGCTACACGCGTTGGTCTTTTGTTCCTACCGTCGGGCAGGCTGCCCGACCTACGCGCATTGCCCTTAATGTCTTGTGAAGAAGACGAATCCCGGATCAGTGGAAACGTCATACCCTTCGACGGAGGCTTCGATGTGGACAATCACCTCCAGAGAAAAGTCATCAAGAAAACCATCTTCCATCCTTCCACGTAAATAGACCGTTGCCGTGCCGGGAGGCTCGTTGTGGTTTTGATTAACGATACCGGTGTATTTTCGCACTGCTTCGGGGTAGAATGCCCTGTATCGTCCATTAATCTCATCGCGCCAATACAGTCTTGCCCGGTCTGTGCGGAAGAGGATCGGCATATTATTGACTGGAGTCCCTTGCCCGTCTTCCAATACAGCCGTCACTCTGACCAGACACGTGTCGTTCGGTCGTCCGCGGTCGAACATCCAGTTCTGAGGATCAATTGTCAGCTCAAGATGACCACCCTGAAGCGGCAGACGGTATTCGCGGCTGGCAGTCACTTCGCCATTGCCGGTATCGACGCTTGCCGTGATGGTAATCGGATTGAAGGTTCGCCCACCATGATAGATAATCCACGCCGAACCACGCCTTCCCGGCACAACAGAGGCAATACTATCCGGCGACACGCTGAAGATAACATCGACGTCACCGACCGGGTTGAGGTGACGGTCATAAACTCGTGCCGAAACCGCTATCCGCCAATTGCCATCGCCAGCGTCTTCGCCGTTGCCGTTAATATCGATGTCGATCGCGGCGGGAGGCCCGGCGACGACCTGAAAGGTGGAGAGGATCACGCTGATAGTATCTAATCTGGTCGCCGGGTCGCGCCAGGTTATTATCTTTAAGAGCCGTCCACCCACATTTTCACCGACGTTCATCCTGATACTTGCCACCCCGTCCACCGTGCGTGCCGAGTCTCGCGATTCCCCGTTGGGAAATGATGCTCCTCCGGGCGGTTCGCTCCCTAATGCAACAAAAATGACCGTCAATGAATCAGCAAGCGGGTGGTCTGGCGATACCAACCTCACTGAGATCGTGACCGAATCCCCCGGCTGTGCGGTTGGTGGGTCAATCCTGAAATCACTCAAACCTATCCCCTCTGCCAAAATCCAGAGCGTATCGGAGTCGGAGACTTCACCGTTGTAAGCATGTACCACGACGATACCCGCCCGATTGTCGTCGTAAATCAATCTAAGAACTGCTCTTCCGAATTCATCCGTTACTGCCGAGGGGGTGATGTCGCCGCCAGGCTCGACACTGAAGCGGACGAGCGTGCCTTGTTCGACCGGATTGCCGTGGCTGTCAGTGACCAGGGCCGTCACTGAGACAGGGGTCCCCATTCCTACCATGACCGTATCCGGATGGATGGTCAGGTCGATTTGAGTGGGAGGGTACGGTTCATGTTCCACAACAATCTGCGTTATCGCTTCAAACTCCGTTCCGGGGATCGAAGCAATGATGTGTGCGGTACCAAATTCGTAATTATTCCTGAATTCTGCAGTTGCCACTCCAGAAGAATCTGTAGGTGTTATGTGGCTCAAAGACCCAAGGTCTGTTACGAATCGGACAGGAACACCAGCGATTCCTACGTGATTCTCATCGGTGACTTGAGCATAGAGCATTGACATACCAATTGAGTCCGCAGGCAAAATGAGAAAATTCGGAACCGCATGGAGGGTCAATCTTGCCGCAGGGCCAGTGATGACAATAATCCGCAATGTCACCTCCCATTCTGTCCCTCTGATCCGAACCGTAATGTGTGCGGTGCCACTTTCGCCATTGCTTTCCCAAAATGATTTTGCCAAACCGGATGAATCTGTAATCACTGGAGTTGTAATCGTCCCCATTTCGGTAATCAGATCGATTATCACATCACGCACTCCAATATTATTACTATCATGGACTTGCATTCTAATTTCCGATCTCCCGGTTGAATCACGTGGGATATTCATAAAGTTCGGAAAAGCCCTTATCGTCAAATACATGATGTCATTATTCAAGCGTTCCACCATAATCTCAACAGAATCCGATATCTGCGTTCCAAGCTCCGGCATGTTGGTCGTTACCACCAGCCACTCCCCGCCGAACCCTCCGAGCGAATTGAACAGAAGATCGGCGGAAATCACTCCGAAATGAGCGCCTCCCTCGTAACTGCTCAGTCTCGCAACCAGAGGCACACCCGGAACCTCTACCGCGTTGGAATCAGTTATGGTGACACCGAATTGAATGGTCCCATTCCGTCCAGGCATTACTTTAATATGGCCATCTCCGATGATGTTCATTCTTGCTGGCAAAGTAATGGGTCGAACTTGGAATTCCCCGTCCACTCTCCCGCCCGGTACAAGCACAAATATCTTGCAGACGCCGAACTTGTTGGGGTCCAGCCGCAAGGTTGCCGAGGCTCTGCCTTCAATGTCAGCACTGTCAACATTGGAGACGAACGTTCCGAACTGCGTCGTCAGGTAGAATTCAACTCTTGCGCCACTTCCGAGATCACCGTTCTTCTTGTGGACAACGACCTCAATCGGAACGTCAAACGCTTGGTTTGACAGGTGGCTGACATTTTCCGGAATGTTGACGAATACGACGTCGTACTCTTCTGGCACGACTGGCACCCCCGGCTCGACGATCTTGTCGCTCTGACAACCGAGGCTCATCAGTAAGGCGATGCCGATGGTGATGATGAATTTCTTTTGCATTGGTTTCTCTTCACTTTTCATAGGTTTTGTCATCGGTTCAGTAGTGCCGATTTAAATCGGCACTACTACCACAACTTTGGTCTCACCGCATGCAGGGGATATCCTCCCCGGCAGGTGGGCTCGACATGTCCATCTTGGTACTGCCGACATCTGTCGGCAGTACTTCCTATAATCTGCTGTCCTATCTCCCTCCCCGCCCAGCAAAGCTGGACGGGCTACCCGCCTTTGCCACTTGCCCACTTGCCACTTGCCCACTTGCCCACTTGCCCACTTGCCCACTTGTCCACTTGTCCACTTTCGCACTTTCGCACTTTCGCACTTGCTCACTTTCGTACTTTCGCACTTTCGCACTACCGCCTTGTAAAATTAATCCTGATCGGCTCAGTTTCAACCTCCGTCCCTTCGACCTGAGCCCTGACCGAACACTCCGTCTCAAGAGTCTCATCGTCAAGGAAGAAGTCGTTCATCTCACCGCGTAGATAGACGGTAGCAACTCCAATGTTTTCATTAGGATGCTGAATATCACCAGTATGTTTCCGCGCTGGTTCCGGATAGAATGCCACATACCTGCCACCAACCTGATTGTACCAGTAAAACCGCGCCCGATCCGTCGTGAACAATATCGGCGCGTTGTTTATCAATACGCCGTGCCCATCAGTTAAAATCACCCACGTCCTTATCCGGCAGGTATCATTTGGATTTTCACGGTCAAACCGCCAGTTTTGCGGATCGGCATGAAACGCCAGCCGCCCTTGCTGAAGTGGCAAAATTGCACGTCTCTGGGCGGTTATCTGTCCGTTAGCGACCTGAACTTCGGCGGCAATCGTCATCGGCTCATAAGTCGTAGAGCTGTGATAGTAGAGGTTCACCGTTGCCATTCCATTCACCGTTCTGCCATTGGTGATCGTAGCAACGTCGTCCGGGATAACCGTAAACCCAACCGCAATTTCGTCGCGAACTGGGTTCAGATGCGAGTCATAGACCCGCGCCGAAACCTCGATCATCCACATGCCGCCTCCGGCGTCGATTCCGGCAGTGTTATAGTCGATGTCGATCGCGGCAGGAGGCCCGTTCATCACCTGTACTCGAGCATTGATTACCGAAATGGTATCTCTGCGCCAGACTCCGGGAATAGTATGCTCTGGGTTAGCCCACACGGTGTCGGGATCGCGCCAGGTATAGGCTTTGACCAGAACCCCGCCGACCTGGAAACCCGCGCTCAGTGACATCAATCCAATCCCATTTTCGGTTATCGCTGAATCAGTTCGAGTCCCATTGGAGAAAGCACAACCTTGCGGCGGATCTGGTTGATTTAAAGTTCGGAAAACCACCGTCGTCGGCCGACTCACCAGATTGCCGGTCGGATCATAGACTCGCGCCGTCAATGTTGTTGTTTCTGTACCACCTGTCTCACTGATCGAAATCTCCTCCGGGTCGGCGGTGAGGGTGATCGAATGCGGATTACCCGGGACGAACGTAACCGTCGTCTCGCCGGTTATTGAGTCTCCTCCCGCCAGAAACACCGTTCCGGTAATGACCGCCACCCCCGCCGTTGCTCCGGGGATCAATCTGACAGCAGTTTGCCCCCCATCATCGGTGATATTGGAGCGAGTGATCTGCCCCAATGTCGTCCGAAAGCGTACTAATGTTCCTGGTTCTACTGGATTGCCTGCCGTATCCGTGATGAGCGTAGAAATGGTCGAGTAAGCCCCGAGATCGTTGGTCATCAACTCGTTGGGGCTGGCATTCAGACGGATTCGTCCCGGCGGCCCGGGCAGGAGCGTAAACGTGCAATAGTTGCTGTAAATGCGGCTACCGTCTTCATTATCAATCCAGGCTCTTAGCCGAATCCGACCCGCTCTTATTCGACCAGCATATTGACTCGGAATGAAAGTAAAAGAAGACGTTCCGAAGTGCCCCAAAGTATCTGTCCATTCCTCGATAAAGGTGCTGTCGTCGTCTCTTATTTCCCAATGGAATGGCAAGTCTGTTGTCGCAAATGCCCCGTTTGCAAGCATTGCAGTTGCCCGGATGATCGCCGTGTCACCGCTCGCTACCCCCATCTGGTTCTTCGTGGTGGTCAAAGTAATCGATGCAATCGGATTTCTCGGCAAGATCGTCACTTCACAAGAATCAATCAGGTGCAGGGGATCGTACTTAACGTAAATCTTTGCCGGGACGACATTCCCATTTCTATCGAGCGATGGCAGTCCTATATCAGTGAAAGTGGCATAAGCAATACCGAGAGCATTGGTGAAAATCGGACTCATGACCGCCCCATGAGTCGAAGTAAAGACCAAAGGTCGGTTGGCAAGTCTTTGGCCATCCCCGTCTTGTAAGTGAGCTGTTAGATTGACGACTTCCAGCCCGTTGCTAACGGTAATTTGCGTTTTATCAGACATTAGATCCAGCAATCCTCCCGATTCTGAAGTTATCTGAACCACTATCTGAGTCGTCGCATCGTAGTTAGTCCCCGGAATTGAGGCGGTGATATGCGCTATCCCTTCTTCATAGTTACTCCGGAATTCGGCAGTCGATACACCGCTTGAGTCAGTTGCCGTTATCTTTGACAGCGAGCCGAGGTCGGTTGTATAGTTGACCTGTACGTACGCGATACCGTTATTGTGCGCATCCCTGACCTGCGCCCTCAATACGGCCAACCCGGAAGAGTCGGCAGGGATAATCATATAGATCGGGAAAGCTCGCACAGTCAAACTGCCGACGTCGTTCGTCAAACGCTCAACATTTAGCGTTAGCGTTGAACCAAACTGCTCATTCATTCCCGGCAATTCTGTTTCAACGAGCACATTCACCTTGCCAAAATTCCCTCCTGAGCTGAACCGGATACTTACTTCGCCTGTCTCGTTTGTCATGGGTTCCGCTGAAACCGTCCCGAAAATCAGATTTGAATCATCGTACTTCTGCAAACCGACCGTTATCGGCAATCCGGTAATTCCCACCCCATTGGAGTCGCTGAAGATTGCCTTGAACGTCGTCTCGACCGTCGCTCCCGCTCCAACCTTGAACGTCGTATTCGGCGCATCGAACGAGATTCGTGCCGGTTGCCGGACTCCCCGGATGGCCACCTTGCCGCCATTCGCTCCTCCCGGAACGATCAACAGTGCGGCGAACTCCTGCCACCCTTCTGCCGGAGTCAGCGACGCGATAGCGCTGACCCTCCCGCGCTGGTCGCTGGTCAAGCTGTGTGCGTCGAACGATCCCTCACCCGAAGTGACGGCGAACTCGACCTTGACTCCCGGCGCGAGACTGCCCTCAGCAGTAAGCACGAGCGCGCTGACGGGGATAGACATCTCCTCTCCAACCATCCAGACGAGACTGTCGGGAAGATTTTCGAGAATGACTTGGTACTCGGCTGGCGCGACAGGATTGGTGGTCTTGTCCGACTCGCAACCGAGGCTTATCAGCAAAACGATGCTGATGACGAAAGTGATTAGATTTCGCATGAGTTACTCTTTTGACTTTTCATTGTTTTCATGTTGATCAGTAGGGCGGATTGCAATCCGCCCCACTGCCACATCTATTCGGTCTCACCGCCTGCCCGGGGATATCCTCCACCGGTAGGTCGGTTCGACACTTTTCCCCTCAGTCAGACACGCTCGTCTGCCTGCAATCTGTTCAATCAGTAGTGAATTCTCACTCCCAAAAACGACAAACAGGTCGCAGTTGCGTCCTGATTTGGCAGTCGAAAATGTATGTAAATTAGTTTTTGGAGAAAAGGGCAAGCGGAATCAACCGCTTGAATGACGCAGTCTGCGGTTTGGAGCGCAAAGTATGCGCGGGATGGCCCGGCAATCTGCACGGTCGACGGACGGGGAGAGGTTGGGGACGATGGTCCCTGGCTTTGGCAGGAAACAAGCGGAAACACACGCGTCAAAGCCACGATAAATGGTTTCCAAACAATGGGCATGATAACTCGGCAAAGGCATGATAACTAATGTATCAAATTATCCCGCAAAAATCATTCCGGCAGGATTGCAGAGAGTGCGCAAAATGGCCTGCGCCTGAAGACTAACCCCGAAAAAAATCTACGATATATTTCAATGCTACAAATAGTACCATTGCAGATAATATCCCTTTGATTGCCTTTGCTGGTACAAACCGTTGAAGTCGAGCGCCAACGTACATCCCTCCCGCGCCACCAATCCCAAATAGGACTCCCAGCATCCAATCTGGCGAGGTAGGTGGTCCACCTTGATTGACAAAACGGGCAATCGTAGCGTAGGAAAGAATCCCCGCGATGGAACTCACGAACGAACTAAACAGCACCACTCCGGCAATGCTATGGACGGGCAAGGCGAACATCACCACCAACAGCGGCGCGATGAACGATCCACCGCCGATTCCGTAGATCGAGCTTACGACTCCCACAATCAAGCTGAGCAAAACTATCTTCCAGACCACTATACCATACTGGGTATCATTAAATCTATACTGTAGCGCCGAAGGACTGAATCGAATATCCTTTACCTCGAACTGACTTCCGACTGGTGCATTTGAAGCGCTTTTGTTGAATAAATCGCCGATCAATCTGAACCCGATATACGCCAATACAATCCCCGCAAACAGCTTGAACTTATGTGGATCGGGCAGGTAGCGAATCCGTACGAAAGTTCCGACTATGATTCCAGGAATTATCCCGACAAGGATAATCCATGCCAGCGGCCAGACCATGCGATTTTCGCGCAGGTAACGCAAAACACCACTCGGTATGGCGACGATATTGTAAATAAGATTAGTGGGGCTGACCGATGGGCTGACGAAGCCGAGAAAGCTTACTTGGAAAGGTAGTATCAGCACCGCACCCGATACACCTCCCATTGAGGTAAAGGTTGAGATCAAGAAGGCGACTACTATCGGCAACCACCAGTAGGTTTCGACGCCGCTGATCGGAAAATGAAACAATTGACTCCCAAGGTGAGATTATTTAGATGCTCTAATTAAACACGAAGGGACGAAGAATCTAAGAAGAATCTTCGTCCCTTCGTCTCTTCGTGTTATACTCCTATCTTAGCAACACAACCTTCGTCGTCCGGGATTCTGATCCTGACTCAAGCCTGACAATGTAAATTCCCCCCGGTAAACCATCAGCATTCCAGACGACAACCCGTTCTTCTGCCGCCCCCCTGCGGTCGGCAGTGTTCGTACTTTCCGTCAACCGCAGGGGGTTGACGGAAGCGCTCTGCCCCGCCCACAAATCCGCCACCATCCTCCCATCCAGCCCATACACCGCCAGCCGCGTAGGGGCCGCTTGCGAGCCCACCGAATACCGTATGGTCGTCATTGAATTGAATGGATTGGGGTAAGCAGAGTGCAGAGTGAAGAGTGATGAGTAAAGAATGTCGGAAGGGACGCCAAGAACTTCAGTCGCCTCGATGGTGATTTCCGGCTCGTCAGGATCGTCGCTACTGATTGTGAAAGTCTGATTGGGCACGGCTCCTTCCGCCGGACGGTAAAATGCCCAAAGCGCGTTGCCAGAGTTAGGTTCAACGACGATTTCACGACCATCAGCTTGACGGATCGTGATACTGCTTCCCTCCTGACTCTCAGTGATCCGGAAGGTTAGCGGCGTCCCGCCGGTGTTAGCGACGATGACGAGCTGGCTATCCACCTCGCCGAAGGGCAGGGCTCCGAAGGCAAGTTCAGGCGGATAGACTTCGATATCCTTCTGCCTAAAGTAAAACGCCCCCATATCCGCCCTTGTCCCATCAGGATCGTGCGGCGAGTCCGGGGCACCAGCATCAATGCAGGGGGAGCCGGCGGTTAAACTGTAGTCGCCGTTTTCGGGATCAAGGAAAAGCGGATCGGCGTCGATGTTGCCGTCGAGCCAAAAAACATCTGCATTACCATTATCAACAATACTTTCGCGCCCTCCAGAGAAATTGCAATAGGAAATACGCAAGGTGTTTTGCATCCCTCCTTCTTCACAAGATAGAAGGCTCTCGCCTTCGTCGCGAATCAAGCTGTTTGAAAGCAGTATTTCCGAGCCAAGATCGATTCGCATCGATTGAGCCGTTCGCGCGGTATTTCCAATTAAAGTCACACGGGTCAAGATCATCTCAGCCCCAAGACCGATGATACCGCCCCCCCGATCATGAGCAGAGTTATTTGCAACAAGAACCTGATCCATGCGAATTGAGCCTCGATCATCGTGCATTATCCCTCCACCGTCTCGAATCGCTCGATTATTAGTAATTTTAGAGTGGTTTATCTCCACTGTCGATTCAATATCAACAAAAATACCACCACCATATCTACTTGTGTTTCCTGAGACAACACATTCATTCATGGTGACAGTCGAATTGCCAATATGGATACCACCGCCTGCAGAACTGGAAGAATCATCGATGCAATCTACACGTTCAAGCAGTGCAATTTCGATATTTTTGAGTGTTACCGCTCCGCCAGAACCACCACTTGAATTGCCTCGAAATTGAGCATCGCGAATTTCGACAGTGTCGCAATTCTGAATTCCGATTCCACCTCCATAGGAGTTCGAGTGATTACCCTTAAATTTGACATTTTCAAGTTTTATTCGATGTCCGCCGTCAATATCTATGGCGCCTCCTGCTGAACCCTCGCAATTCTGAAAAGTCAAGCCAATAATCGTTAGCGTTCCACGATCAAATAAACCAGATAGTAATGCGCTTGAATTCCCTGTGCTTTCAATAATAGTAGAGTCCACTGATTCCGGGTTTAAATCCATCAGATAATTACTGGCAAGTGTAAAGCTGTGGTCCTCAATCTCCAAGTGGACTTGATAGACTCCGGGCTGAGCGAGAATTGTATCTCCTTCCCGGATCACATTAAACGCTGCTTCTATCGTCTGAAAATCTTCCGGGACGTTGAGAATTCGCGCTTCGGCATCGTCGAGGGCAATGAAGAGGTTGGCGACCGCGGCGAGTATCATCCCGGCCTGTGGAGCCGTACACATTGTGATGTCCTTTCAATTCTGCTTTCGCTTTCGGTATGACAGGCTTGACAGGCTGTCTGAGAATACAATAAAATCCAAGTGCTCTCATCCCGACGAAAGTCGGGATCCACATATCTCAAAGATATTTAAGGATGTATTGGATACCGGCTTTCGCCGGTATGAGAGTGTTTTGGGCTTCTTGGCGTTCTCGGACAGTCTGTTCAGCCTGTCCCAATACAATTCAATATACAACGAGTTACTCAAATTACCAAAAGCACAAAGGGCACAGTACATAATTTCTCTGTGCCCTCTGTGTCTCTCTGTGTTCTCTGTGTTTAACTTGACCCTTGTCAAGCGGGGACGCTTAACTTACGCGAGAACCTGATATAAAATCTTTCTTCGTCCCTTCGTCTCTTCGTGTTTATGTGGCGTCACACGTCTCGTGTGACGCGTTACAAAGCACAATGGTGTCACACGAGACGTGTGACACCACAGTGAACTCAACACTTACAACTTCCCAATCGCCTTGTCGATCATCGCCACGCCCTTCTTCGCCTCTTCCGGCGTAAGGTTCAGCGCCGGACGGAAGCGAATGCTCTTCTCGCCGCAATTCAGCACCAACAACCCCTCGTCGTAGCAGACGTTGCGCAGTTTGTTGCGTTGTTCCTGAGTCTTGACGTCGAACGCACACATCAACCCCTTACCGCGGGGGTTGGAGAGGAGGTCTTTGTGGCTCTTGACGAGGTTCTCAATTTCTTTCATCAGGATTGCGCCGGTCGTCTCAGCATTGGCAAGTAGTTTATCCTCATGGATGATTTCGAGATAGCGTTGCGCCCGCACCATATCGATCAGCGTTCCGCCCCAGGTAGAGTTTATCCGCCCCGAGCTGTTGAAGACATTCTTCTCGACTGAGTCGATCCGGTCACTGCAAAGGAACCCACAAACCTGCATTTTTTTGCCGAAAACCAGCATGTCAGGCTCGATGCCGTAGTGCTCGAACGCCCACATCCTGCCGGTCAACCCGACGCCGGTCTGGACTTCATCGACGATGAACATGATGTCGTTTTCGCGGCAAAGGTCTTGCATGGCTTTCATAAATTCAGGTCGGAAGTGGTTGTCGCCGCCTTCGCCCTGAATCGGTTCCATAATGAATGCCGCGATGTCGTGGCCATTGGTGACGATCTGGGCTTTAGCCTGATGAAGAGCGAAGGCTTCACGCTTCAGCAAATCATCGTGAGCGGCTCCCGCATCGGGGAAATGGATCGCTGGCGCATCGATGCGTGGCCAGATGAATTTCGGAAAGTGCTCCGTCTTGACGGGATCGGTGTTGGTCAGCGACATTGTGTAGCCTGTCCGGCCATGAAATGCGCCCGAGAGGTGCATGACTTTGGAACCGGTTCCGCGTGTGTCGCCGCGCTTGCGGTTAAGCTGGGCTTTCCAGTCGAACGCCGCTTTGAGGGCGTTCTCGATACCAAGCGCTCCACCAGCGACCATGAACATATATTTCATGTGCTTGGGAGCAGTCGTCTTCCAGAAGTAATCAACGAATTCGGCTTTGTATTCGGTGAACAGATCGGAGTTGGTGATATTATGAACGGCGCACCACATCAGTTTGTCGAGGAAGGCTTTATCCTTCATCTTCGGGTGGTTGAAGCCGATGGGGTTGGAAGCAAAGCAGGAATAGAAGTCAAGCAAACCGCGTCCGGTAATCGCATCGACGATCACCGATCCTTGCGACTTCTTCATATCGACGACGAACTCGAAGCCGTCGCCGATCAAGTGTTTACGGATCGTCGAAATGACGTCCTTAGGGGCTATTTTGGCCATGGGAGTAGTTCCTTATGAATTTAAAATTTAGAACTTGGAATTTAGAATTAAGATGCTCTAACCGCCGCGAGGCTGGTTGAAATCTTAAATCTTAAATCATAAATCTTAAATCCATCGCTACTCCTGGCACTTATACCATTTGGTGTAGAGGAGAAGTCTAATGAGTTTCAGCATTGATTGTTTTTTGGGGTTGATTAGTTCAAATAACCATTGGCAACGGACGCAGTTGCCGCTTAAGGGGATCGAGAGCCAATCCCAGAGCTTCAAGTGTAAACGCCCCAAGAAGTAGTGAATCACCCCGTTGCCCGAAGATCACATCCGCAACTCCAATTCGGTCCAGGTACTTGAACATCGCGTAACCCTTTTTGCGAACAATAATCGTCCCGTCAGCAAGGCTGAACTCCTGCTCTGAATAGGGTTTAAGCCCAAGCCGATTCAACACTTGTGAAGGAACAACAGAATATATTGCACCGGAATCAACAAGAAACTCGCAAAACTCGGTTACTTCTTGATTATCCGGATTACAAATCTCAAGTTTAACTGTTGTAAGTCCCATTGTTTGACCTATTATTAAGTAAATTGGTATATATTCGTGTATTGAATATATTAGATTTTCAACGCATCGCTTATACAATATTCTCTCGCATATCGCAGAATAGGAGCGTGAAGCGTCACTTCTACTTGTAGTCCATTTCCTTGACCAATAACTCCAGTGCCCGTTTCATCAGCGGCAAATCATCTTCCAATGTCTCCCAGATCAGCCGCTCAACGACGCCCCATTCCTGTTGTGAAGCAATTCTTATAGTCGCTTGAATAGAACGCCAGGGGACATCAGCAATCTTTTTTCGTTCGGCAAGGGGGATGAACCGAAGTCTCTTTCCGATGATCGTCAGACACATAATAACGGCGTACTTGGTCTTGCGGTCTGAGAGAAAATCGACGAAATCCATCCCCGTCACAAACTCTCTCGCACAGGAAACATTGTCGAGTATCTCGATCAAAGCCTTTTTACGACGGGCTTCCCTATCCATTTTTTGACGCTTTTCGGCGGAGGTAAGCGGTTTATTCAGATTGGAGGCGGTGTCATTCTCCTGCTCTAATACTTCTCCGATTCGTCTAATCGGCATAGATCCAAGCCTTACTTTATGCTAACTGGTTGACGGTTAAGCCATTCATTGCGAAGGATACCGTAATAGACCATATCGCTGTAAATTCCATCCTTTTTGGTGTGCTGTCTCAATATCCCTTCGAACTGCATACCAAGCTTCTGCATAACTCGCCCTGAGGTAGTATTTTCCGATTTGTGCTGGGCATAGATTCGGTTAAGACCCATTTCACTGAACGACCAATCGATCACCGCAGCCGCCGCTTCGGTTGTATAACCCTGCCCCCAGAACTTCCTCCCGACCCAGTAGCCCAGTTCCGCCCGGTTGAACTTCATACTGAACGTCAATCCGCAACCACCCAACAACTCATTCGTCGATTTAGAGGTAACAGCGAATGAAGCGCTCTCTCCTGTCTCGAACGCGGCGTCGCGGCTCGAAAGCCACACATCGGCGTCCTTCTCCGTGTAGGGATAAGGAACGACAAGCAGTGGTTTCGACACCAACGGATCGCCGATCAGCTCGATTAGCTCAGCCTTGTCTGCCAGCCGGTAGGGGCGGATGAGCAGGCGGGGGGTGGTTAGGATTGGTTGGGGGTTCATGGTTCAGAGAACCCCGACTCTTTCAACAGTTCCTTATCAAATGTCAGTAAAACTTCCGCGCCGTGTTCGAGTGAATCCTCGTTGATCAAATAGTCTGCGAAGTCACCCTTACCTGACTTGGCTCGATAAATCGCTCGCCGGAGGCGACTCGCAGAAGCCAAGCGAATTTGATAAGAACACAGAATATCCTCAAACCGATTCAGGATTTCATCTTGCTTGAATCGGTATCTTGAACGCAACACCCAAGCCGTTTCGCAGAGGACGATATCCGAGATATAAATCACGTCCCCCTGATCCCGGCACTTTTTGAACAGTGTTATTACCTTATCCGCTCTCACCTCGTCATCCCTCGTCAGGAATCGGATCAGGACGTTTGTATCGATCGCAAGTATTCTGATACTACCTCCTCTTCGATAGCTTTCTTTATTTCCGTATCGCTTATCGGAGGTCCATCGTATTTCATGCATCCATATAGATCAAGAAAATCTCTTACCAGCCCTAAAACCAAGTCCCCGTTTGGGAGTCTCCTCAATCGGACTCTTTGTCCCGGAACGAATTTTGATTCCTCATCGATCTCTTCTGGAATCTCTATCCTTCGATGTTCGTCTATCACTAATTCATCTTTCATTGATCGCTCTCAAGTGTTTGGTTCAATAACTCTCGCAGGAGTTACTCTTGGCAATTATAGAAACTCCCGCTTCACTGCCCACGCCAACCCGACGGAAACTGCCAGCATTATTGCGACAATCAAACCTCCCCAGAGGTTTTGTCCAATTGCCCAAGCAATCCAGACCAAGCCTCCCAATGCTAAAGGAATCGTTGAGTAAGTGAACAATTTGGTTGGTTTAACTTTTAATAAGGTCAGTACGGCAAAAGCAGCCACGTAGTAGATCGCCGCCACTCCCAATGCCAATAATCCGCTGCGCATTTCAGTCTCCTATCTTCAGCAATCGAAAATAACAATCAATAATTATCTATCTGCGCCCGTTGCAACTTCCCCGCAAAGTCGATATAGACGGTCTTGTATTCGCTGTAGAATTCATACACCGCCCAGCCCCCTTCGCGATGGCCGTTACCTGTCTGCTTGACGCCGCCAAATGGCATGTGGCACTCAGCGCCGATTGTGGCGGCGTTGATGTAGGTAATCCCCGCCTCAAGGTCGCGAGCCGCCCTGAAAGCCCGGTTAATGTCCTTGGTATAGATTGAAGACGAGAGTCCATAGATACAGTCGTTGTGCGCAGTGATGGCTTCCTCGAAGTCCTTTACCTTTGTCACCGATAGAACCGGCCCGAAGATCTCCTCCTGGAACAGCCTCATTTTCGGAGTTACGTCGGTAAACACCGTCGGGGCAAAAAACCAGCCCTCCTTGAATGCGCCTTTATCGAGCTGATGCCCACCTACAACTAGCCGCGCTCCTTCAGCTTTGCCGATTTCCACATAAGACCTGACCGTATCGACCTGGCTCTGGTTAACAACCGGTCCGAGATTCGTTGCCGGATCCAAGCCGTCGCCGACTTTCAGTTTGCTGACAGCCTCGATTAGCATCTCTGCGAACTGGTCATAGACCGCTTTGTGCACTATCAGGCGACTCGTCGCGGTGCATCGCTGTCCGGTCGTACCGAAGGCCCCCCAGAGCACTCCATCAAGGGCAAGCGCCAAATCAGCGTCATCCATGACGATCTGGGCATTCTTGCCACCAAGTTCAAGACTGACGCGCTTGAGCGATGCTCCTGCCTTGGCATTGATCTGCTTACCAATTTCCGAGGACCCGGTAAAACTGATAATATCAACCCCGGGATGCTCGACAAGACAATTTCCAACGACACTGCCTCCGCCATGGATAAGGTTGACTACTCCCTTTGGAAATCCGGCTTCCGCCAGTATTTCCACTAAATGAGTCGAAGTGAGCGGAGTATCAGAAGCAGGCTTCAGAATGATACAATTGCCGCAAAGCAATGCTGGAAGACTTTTCCAACACGGTATTGCCATCGGAAAATTCCACGGCGCAATCAGCCCGGCAACGCCAATCGGCATGCGAAACGAGAGATTCACTTTATTTCGCATCTCTGACGGAGCGGTGTTGCTGAACAATCGTCGGCCTTCGGTGGCGGCATAGTAGGCTGTATCGATCCCTTCCTGAACGTCGCCTCGCGCTTCTGCTATCACCTTGCCCATCTCACGAGTCATATCGCGGGCAAGGTCTTCTTTTCGTTCGACCATCAGATCACCGACCTTCTTCAGCAGGTTTCCACGCTCTGGAGCAGGGACAAGCCGCCACTCTTTATAGGCTGCCCTCGCCGCGGCAACTGCTTCATTGACTTCGGTCACTCCCGATTTCGGGAAAAGTCCAATTATTTCTTGCCAATGAGCCGGATTGCGATTCTCCGACCATTCCCCCGAACTGGCAGGTTTCCATTCCCCGTTGATGTAATTCAGATACTGATGAGACACTGGGTTCCTCATGCAAATGGTGATGTTTTATTCACTATCAATATAAGTTGATGAGAGCTGTATTGACAAGCGTGTTGCACACCGAAGAACTACCCCGCCAAACCTTGACTAATATCCTCGACAGTTCTATATTGATCTTGTTGAAAACGTAAACTCAAGGACGGCACTCGTAATTACCCTATTTATTCATATTTTCATTCTTGCGTTAGCCTTAGATCTGACCGGCTGTGCGGGATTGGGCTCGCCCGGTGGGGGACCAGAAGATAAAACTTCGCCTGAGATCGTCGGGGTGACGCCACCGTCCGGTTCGGTAAACGTCGCTCCCAATACCGAAGTAGTATTCGAGTTCAGCGAACCGGTTGATGAAAGCTCATTGACTTCTTCGATTTTCATCTCGCCTCCCCAAGCCAAAATAAAATTCCGCTTGAAAGGACGTAAGCTCTTCATCAAGCCGGAATCAGGAGTTCCTTTCGACAGACCTATGACCGTCACCATTGGATCAGGAGCCAAAGATCTGCACGGAAATCCCCTCTTGACCTCAATGACAATTGTCTTTACGGCAGGCGATAGCATTCTTGGCGGCGAAGTTAAGGGACGTATCTATGGAGATCCTCCTTTAACCGGGATGATGGCTGGAGCATGGCTGGTAACTGACACGACAGACATTTCACCAGATTCAATCTTGGCGCCATTTCTGACTCAGGCAAGTGATTTGGGTGTTTTTTCTCTACAGTATCTACCCGCCGGTCTTTACACCATTGTCTGCTGGGAAGATAAAAATCGCGACAAACTTTACCAGCCCGGTCTCGACCGGCTCGCTATTGCTTGGAAGGACGTGGACGTGCTTCCCGATAGTTCCATTGAATTGAATCTCTTTGCAACCAAGCGGGATACCGTAAAACTCTCTGTTTTCTTGCTCAGGCCAACCGATAACCGACATCTGCAACTCAGATTATCTAAAAAACTGACAGAAATGACAACTGATTGGTCTCAAGCCATTCATGTGGAAGATTCTTTGGGCAATGAGTTGAAATTGTACTCCGTCTGGATCGAACCGCTTGATTCGTCTCGTATAAATTACTTTACTGCGTTGCAGGACGAAAATATGAGGTATGCGGCAGTCGTCGCGGGCGATACCGGAGTGTTCGATTTCTCTGGAGGACCAAAGCCAGATACTACAGGAGCGGCAATTTCACTCACTTTTCCCACTCCAAACGCCAGAGATGTTTCATTGGAGGCAAATGGATTTGTTGCCTTCGATGATCAAATTTCCGGGGACTCATTGATCTACGCCTTAACCTTGACTGTTTCAGACTCCGTTAGCTATCCGATAGATGTTTCTCATCCCTCACCGAACATCCTTAAATGGAAGGTAGAACACGAACTCGCCACTGATCAGAGATGTCTGATTTCGCTTGATCTCAGTAAGGTTTTTAATAGCGAGGGAGTTGTTGCCGGCGACACAATTTGGACACTTTTCTTCACCACCCTTGACCCGGGTGGAACAGGCGAAATCGCCGGACAAGTCATTAGCCTCAGTAATAATAATATAAAAGTATCGGCGAAACGGATCGGAGTCACCAAACTTCAACCCAATGAAGTTAAGGTATCTCCTGACGGCACTTTCATCTTCAGGTATCTCGCACCAGGTGACTATGAATTATGGAGTTGGAAAGATTCCGACGGGAATGGAAAATTCAACTTCGGCAATCTTACACCATTTCAGCACAGCGAATCATTCGCGTTTCTCCAAGATACTATCACCGTCAGAGCTCGTTGGGAGAGCGGTGGAGTGATTCTACATTTACCATAAATTGACTCTGCTTGTACGGTATTATCGCAACGATTTTTTAATTATATTTATAAGCTTGTCAAGCAATCGGAGATTTTCTTGGAGAGCGGCTTTTCAAGCCGCTCTAATCGGTCTGAAAGCACAACAAGTGCGGGCAAGAGCGGCTTAAAAAGCCGCTCTCCAAATACAACTTGAATTTGTTTAAAATGTCTTGTGGAGTTCAGTCGGACGTCCTCGTCCGCCATTCTACTGTGCTTGACCAAACGGCGGACGCGGACGTCCGCCTGAATCTGGTCAGTTCATTTTCAGACTTTTTCAACAGACCCTGATTGCACCAGATATTAGGAGATATATCCACGTTTCAAAATGAAGCAATTTCAAACAGACAGGTTCTTTTCGTCTCGAAAGGCGTCAAGTTCTGGCTTCTTCAGGTAGCATTGGTGTCGGCGGCTGTTTTATTGCCAGCTTTATCGCACCTCGCCGGGCTACCAGTGCGAAGCTTGTTGCCTATGCATTGGCCAGTCTTGTTAGCAGGCATTCTTCTCGGCTGGCGAGGCGGATTAGTAGTTGGCGGATTGAGCCCGGTATCGAACTGGCTGATCACGGGTTTTCCTTTGCCGCTTGTGCTTCCAGCAATGACTCTGGAGCTCGCCACCTATGGATTTGTCACGGGTTGGTTTCGGGAACGATATGGTTGGAACGGCTTCGGTGCGACTGCAATCGGAATCGCGGCTGGTCGCTTGATGTTTATTGCCACAGTTTGGCTGACCAACGGATACGCAGGCCAGTTTGGAGCCTATCTCGTGGTGGCGATGCTTCCGGGACTCTATGCGGCGGTTGCGCAGGTGGGAGTAATGGGAGTGGTTGGAAAAATTAGGGATAGAAATGCTTGACAGATCCATGAAAGAGAGCCCATTCTTCCCCGGAAAGCCTGTCGCACCCGAGTATTTTATCGCGCGTGAAAAGGAAGTCTCCCTTATAAGAAGGTATCTTCATCAAACTACTTTTGGTCGAAATGAAAACGTCTTTATCATCGGTGAACGAGGTATGGGGAAGTCCTCGCTTGCATGGTTGATCAAGGATATGGCTGAAAAGGAATTCAATTATGTAGCAACTCATTGTCATATGGGAAGTGTGAATAATCTTGAGCAATTTGTGCAGACACTTTTCCCAAAACTCCTTGCCGACGCCCCTCCGGGAGGTTTGCGTGAAAAATTAACGGCAATGTTTGGTGGTCTGATAAAATCAGTTGGAGCTTATGGTGTCAGTATTGAATTCAAAGGTAAACCGTCTGAAATGAATGGACTGGTGCAGAATTTTTTGCCAGCACTGCTTGAGATATATAAAGCAAGTTCAGAAAATGGTAAAAAGGGGCTCGCAATTGTAGTGGATGATCTGAATGGTATAACCAACTCTCCTGATTTCTCACATTTTATTAAGAGTTTCGTGGACGGCTTGGCGACAAGCGGTATAAAGTTGCCATTACTTTTCGTCCTTTGTGCACTCCCTGAAAAGAGAGCCGAGATAATCCACCACAATCCTTCTGTTGCGAGGATATTCAATATTATTGACTTGCAGCCACTTTCTAAAATTGAGGCGACTTCATTCTATACATCCAGATTTAGAGCTTGTGATATTGAGATTGAATATGAAGAAGCAAATTTTTTTGGTGGAATATCCGAGGGCTATCCAACGCTCATGCATGAACTAGGGGACGCTGTATTTTGGATTGATTTAGACAATTTGATTGATGAGAGTGACGCATATGAGGGTTTTAGAAGTGCCGTAGAGAATGTTGGGACTAAATATATGGATCGTCAAGTTTTCGAAGCGCTGAATAGTAAGCGTTACCTTTCGATTCTTGAAAAAATCGGAACATCGGAGATCGGTTATCGTTTCAACAAATCTGAAATTGCACAGTTACTCTTAACCGATGAAATAGGTGTTCTAAACAATTTCCTCCTGAAAATGAAAAAGGTAGGGCTCTTGAAAGAAGGAACTACAAGAGGTGAATACAAATTCGCCAACTTTTTATACTACTCCTATGTGCGAATGCGAGCAAGGGGTAGAGATAAAATGCTTTTTACCTAACAATTATGACCAACACCTATGCCATCATCATGGCCGGAGGCTCCGGTACACGCTTCTGGCCGTTATCAAGGGTTAAGACTCCCAAGCAGGTGATCTCGATGCTTGGCCCGAAAAGCCTGTTGCAAGAAACCGTGAGCCGTTTGAATGGACTCATCCCGAAAGACCGTATTTTCATTGCAACAAATCGCTTGCAGAAAAAAGTTATCGCTCCCCAGCTTCCAGAATTATCTGACAATAACTATATTATCGAACCATCGGCTCGAAATACCGCTCCCTGCATAGGCCTTGCGGCGATGCATATTAAGCGTATCGATCCTGACGGTGTCATGATCATACTTCCCTCCGATCATTTGGTACGCAACATTGCTGGATTCCAGAATGCTGTCACATCTGCAGTGGATATTGCCAAAAAACATGACGCTCTCGTTACTTTCGGGATTCCGCCCGACCGCCCTGAAACAGGGTATGGATATATTCAGTTCGCTCCACGGAGTGCGGATCTTCCTCAAAATATACACAGAGTTAAGACTTTCGCTGAAAAACCCAACAGGGCAACTGCCCTGCGCTTCCTGTCCAGTGGTGACTTTTATTGGAATAGTGGCATATTTATTTGGAAAGCGTCCCGCATACTTGCTGAATTCGAAGAGCATCTCCCCGAACAATTTCATCAATTGGAATCAATTGAAAAAAATTACGGCTCAACCCACTATCTTCGCTCTTTGGTAACTCGTTATGGTCGCATTAGACCGATCTCCATTGACTATGGAATAATGGAAGTCACAAAAACGCCGATATTCATGGTAGTAGGTCACTTTGATTGGAGCGACGTCGGCAGTTGGGATGAACTTTATCGACAGTACTCGCCGGATAATGACGGAAACGTTATCGTCGGCTTAGGTTCTACCTTAGACTCCAAAAATTGTTTCATTTATTCCCAAGATAAAATGACCGCTTTGATAGGTCTGAAAAATATGCTGGTGGTCAATACGCCCAATGCGTTGCTGATATGCCCGCTTGACAAAGCGCAGGACGTCAAACAGATCGTCGAAAAACTTCGAGCCGAAGGTAAAGAGAAATATCTTTGAGTCGATCTCTTAAACCGGAAAAACTCTCGCATGAATTAGAAGAAGTCGCTTCGAAACTTTTTGATGAGGTGAGAAGAGACAGTGGTACTTTTGAAACCGGCGCTTGTGTTGTTAACGGGAAAAAATTGTTGCTTATTAATACTCGCCAACCTGTAGATGAGCGAGTTGCCGCTTTGGCAAAAGAGATCGCCCGTATGGGAGCAGATAAAGTCTATATAAAACCCGCCTTGCGTGAGGAAATTGAGCGCTGGGCGATCAACCACACCCCCCCCGAACCCACGTAACGGAGGCTGGATGGAACCGAACTTGCTAAGAACTTTTCCGCTTTTCACTGACCTGAACGAAGACGAGCTTGCCATAGTTAGTCGCCTGATGGTCACACGGAAGTTCCGCAAAAACAATCTTATCATCTTTGAAGACGATGTAGGCAACAGCCTCTTCGTCATTAAAACCGGCAGAGTGAAAATCTCGCGCATCTCGACCGATGGAGCTGAAGCTATTCTCGCCATCCTTGGGCAGGGCGACTTCTTCGGTGAGCTTGCCGTGATAGACGGTCAGGGAAGATCCGCGTCCGTAACGTCCATCGACGATGTAGAGCTGTTAATGCTGAGGCGTACCGACTTCATGGAAATTCTTGAACGAATTCCGAAGATCGCTATTTCTCTGCTGAAAGAACTCGCCGGGCGGATCCGAAAATCGGACAGTCATATTCGCAGTCTTTCCCTTCTTGACGCTAAAGGGCGCGTTGCCACGACTATCATCCGCCTGGCGGAAGATATCGGCAGGATCAAGGAAGGCAAGGTCTGGATCGAAGAGTTACCGCTCCAGCGCGATCTCGCCTCGATTGCCGGGACATCGCGCGAGACCATCTCTCGAGTCATCAAACGTTTCGAGGAAGAAGGACATGTTCGAATGGAACATAACACTCTCGTAATTGTCAACTTTGACGCCTTCAAGAAGATTTACAGCTAAGTCTCGATATATCATTTTGGCAAAGCAAAGAGCCGCTCCACTACGGGGCGGCTCTTTTGTTCTCTTGGAGGGCGGGGTTTCAACCCGCCCTTTCCATTTTATCACTGGGTGTGTGCACTCCCTGACACTGTCAAAGTAGTGCCGATTTAAATCGGCACTACTACCGGCACTACTGAACTAAAACTAT
>CAYHEC010000040.1:0-24804 GCA_964355675.1 uncultured Caldithrix sp. | reverse complement strand
ATGGAGAACACGATCCCTATAAGAAATATTTCAAAGAACTCGTCCTCACCCTGCGGCAATCCGAGCGACAGGGTGTCCGCACCCTGTCGCATTCACTTGACGAGAATCACCCTTTCCGTCCGAACGACTCCTCCCGCTTCAAGCCTTACGAAGTAGCTCCCCACCGCCGCTCCCGCCGCGTCCCAAGTGATGGATCGCGTCCCGGGAGGATAGGCATTCCTGCCTGTCACCTTGGGAAAAGGGTGAGGGGGTCAAAAATCGATCACTGAGTCACAGAGCGGCGTATTTTGTTGCGCTGCAATGAGAAACTCTGTGATCGATTGGTGATCGGACTGGTATTTTTATGAGATCGATCACTGCAAACGTAGTGACGAAGCAACCCCGTTCAGAGTTCAAACTTCAGTTTGTCCCTTAATTCCTCATCCTTCCAGAAGGGGAAGGCGCAAGCAGTCAACCCTCTGGGGTTGAAAGCTGATGAAAGAGAAAGGCTATTGAGCCGTCAATCGAGATTGTGTAATTTGAGGCCAATCCTTATTACTCTTACCGTAACCCAATTCAAGAAGTAGATCACCAATTTTTCGTCGCATAGTCAAAGTATCGGCGTTTGGTCCAATTTTGATTTCTGAGATTGGAATTAGTCCAGATTCAATATTTCTAAAATCAAATAATATGTAAGGAATAGCTACACTATCTCTTTGATAATACTTTATATTCTGTGCCATAAATGTCGAATCTCTTGAGTGCAACATCAGTCTTACTTCACGCTCACTTGCGTAGGAAGGAGATTTGAAGTAATCGATCAAGACCATTAAATGCACAATTATTTCTTCCATTACCCGATCTCGAAGGGCTGTTAGATCAGCAGATTTATTCGATGTACTTTGATTAAACCGCCGCATGTCGTCAATTCCAGCTTCGACTAACAATCGAGTTAGAGTTCGTTGTTTGAATTCATCATATGTGACAGGCGCAGGCATAATTGAGGGTATTCCACTCTTTTCTCTTTCCATCTGCAGCCAAAGGAATCGGCTGAAATTAATGCCAATCGCAACTCCTTTGCCCTTTTCTGCGTAGAAATCCCACATTTTCAAATGGTCGGATTCAAGAGTCAAGCACGCACAATACGATCTGCTCTCGTCCTTAGAGTCCCTTAAGGTTCTTTCAAGATTCAAACGTGTGTATTGCGCAAGACTTAGTGCGACAGGTGGAACATCGCACAGTTGCTCAATCTCATGGGTTGTCTCGTATATGATTTTCTTGGGGTACTCGAATTCCCCCTTGTCACTCATATTCATCCGGTAAGTGGCTCGTAATCCACCGCAATTTAGAATTCCCTCCATCCCTGTTAATGTGGTATAGTGAAAAAGGGTATTCGGACAATTCTCAGGCAATTTCCAGTATTGTCGAGCAACCTCTCCGATTGTCAGAGGGAAATTCTCTACAATGACCGGACGAATTCTTTCAAAGGACATCATTGTGTCCTGAAGCGCCAACAGGTCCAGTAACTTCGGCTCCGCGGCTATCTCTGACGATAACCTTCCAAAAATACACTTGTCTGGATCTAAGGTCAGTTACTCTTGTCACCTTCGAAGTCAAATCACGTCTAACAAAGATGAGAGATTCCAGTTGCGAATCGGTACCGAAATAGACGTCATATTCGAGAGAATCTCCATCCGCGTCATCACAACCCCATGTTAGATTAAGTGAAAGAGGTTGCTCGTAATTAAAATTTGCGTCGGGCGGGTCAGGTGCATAAGGGCTTGATGGCGGTGTATTCGATGGCACAACCGTGACAACCGCAGTATCGGTAACGGTTGCAAGCCCATCATTTACTCCTACTGACAACCAAAATGTTCCAGACACATTTGGCGCAATCCAACTGACGTTGTTGCCCCTACCGCTGATTCTGCCTGATTGAACATTCCAAGTATAGGTCAAAGCATCATCGTCCGCGTCTGATGCGTCGCAGGTCAATGATATGGTTTCGCCAAATTCTACTTCACTTGGATTTGCAGTAACTGCTTGAATAACCGGAGTTCGATTCGCCATTACAGTTACTTGGACAGAATCGAAGGCACTTTCAGAGCCATCATTCACCCTCAAACGAATCCAGTAGTTTCCCGAATTCTGCGGAGCGCGCCATGAAACACTCGCGCCACTGCCTTGAATGGATCCTGCACTTGGCGTCCAAGTATATCGGAGAACATCGTTGTCTGGATCGGAAGCCGCGCAAGTTATAGTAATTGTGCCACCATGACCTACATCCGGGCTGGAAGAGGACAAACTCTCGATTACAGGAGGCCTGTTTGGTGCAACTGTCACTTGGACCGAATCGACATCCAAAGCAACACCGTCATTAACAATAACCTTAACCCAATAGGTACCTGCTTCCGCCGGAGCCTGCCAGTCTGCCTCTGCACCATCGGCGGAAACCGACCCAAAGCGAGTTGACCAAGCATAAGTTAAGGTGTCTCGATCAGCGTCTGTCGCAACGCAGACAATAGAGGCTGAATGATTACGAGCAACCTCTTGGGGACTTGCGTTAATGCTCTGAATCACGGGCGGATGATTGACTGTTCCGGTCGGCCCGTTGTCGTTGGAGTCTTTTGAACAGCCAACCGTAAGGACAAGCCCGATGAGCAAAAGAATAGCGAACGATTTCATTGGAACTCTCTCTTGTTTTGTAATTGTGACAGACAAGAATGTCTGTCCTCCCCATCAAAGGTGACAGACACGAATGTCTATCCTCCCCATCAAAGGTGACAGACACGAATGTCTGTCCTCCCCATCAAAGGTGACAGACACGAATGTCTGTCGTACTGATCCTTGTCGGGCTCGGCGGCGCGCCCCCTGCTTTCGCAGGGGCAGGCTCTACGCGAGTCAAGCGGGACGCTTAACCTACGCGGCAACCGGCGAGACGCCGGCGCTACCTGCCGCCAAGATGGCGGCGTTACCGCACTCCCTGATATATCACCGGCTTATATCTTGGTCTTGGGACTGGCTTACCGTGTTTGCGAGCCGATTCTATCCACATATCACGGGCAATTTCAACCTCGGCAACCGCTTCTTTAGGCGTTTTCCCGAACGCCGAGCAAAATCGTAAGTCCGGGATGTCCGCGACATAACAGCCGTCTTCTTCGCTGTAAAAGACGTTTATGTGGTAGTCTTTCATTTTTCATCTTCCATTGTGAGTGAATATTCGTCGATTATTTCGAGGAATTGCTTGATCTGGTAAGGTTTGGCTTCCCCATCCAGCGATTGCAGATTCAGACCGTCTTCGGTATAAGGATGCAAGTATAGCCGGTGGCTCCCCTTAATATGGTCAAGTCGGAAGCCGAATGCTTCAACCAAATTAGTGAAATCACTGAAGCTTACATTCCGAAGATGTCCCTTGGATAGCCTTTTTAATAGCTTCTTACGGTTGATTTCTGCTCTTTTATTCCCTTAATCGACTGGCTTGTCCATCAACCGGGACGGTTAACCTACGCGTCGGGCTGGAAGCCCGACCCACAAAGCCGCTGTCCTTCAATATACACCGCAAATCCCCTCGCGTCAAGACTTTGTCCTCTTTCGCTTTTCCCGCGTGGGTGAGAGCGGACTAAAAGTCCGCCCTCCAAGAGAGCAAAGAGCCGCCCCGTTGTGGAGCGGCTCTTGTGTTTATCCTCATCGACATCGTTCGGCAATGGGATGGGAGCGTTCCCTGAAATGAAGCCTCAATCGCCAAAAGTCAGACTTTTGATGAAGTCCTTCAGAGCAGTTTTTTGTGCTTTCATCGTCTTGGCAGGACCGGTACCTTTGAAGAAGAAGGGTCCATCAGGCGTCATCACAATAGCGGACAGGTTTGCCCAATTCTCTTTGGTACCCTTCTGAGACATGCCCGGCATCGTAGAAGCCGCCATAGTGCCCGTGAACTCGACCAAAGTAGCCTTGAGACTACCGACCATGATTTCTTCGCGTTTAGCGACCTCCTTAGTCGGTCTGCCATCAGGTTGAGCAAACTGAGAGCACCAGCGGTCGATATTGGATTCCACCCCACCGGCATCGGCGCCGATGTAGAAAACCGATAATTCCCCCGGTTCGGAGTCGCCCGATGAGGCGGAAAGCTCCATCTGAGCCAATCTCATGTTCGAGGCTGGGGGAACAGATTTCCAGCCCGCGGGAAGTTTTCCATGAAGTTTGCCGACGCTTAACTTGCCATCGATTGATACTTCAGCGGTCATACTGGGGTTTGGTGCGCCAAATGTTCCTGCCATGCCTTGGTTTTGACTCATGGTGGCATGAGGATCTCCCTTTGCTGCGCCCATATCCATTCCGGCATGGGGATCATCTTTAGTCGCGCTCATGTCCATTCCGGCATGGGGATCACCTTTGGCGCTCATATCCATCCCAGCAGGCGGGTTAGACATGTCCATCCCGGCGTGCGGATTAGTTTTGGGTAGTGGCGGAGGCGGCTCTTTCTTGCAAGCGCTGAACAGAGTAACTCCGACAATAATCGAGATAAGAATCAGGTTTTTCAAATTTCTTCCATTAAGGGTTATGTGATTGTTAATGTTTGTATTAACGGTTGTAATGGCGCCGATTAATCCATGATGGCGTTCTTGACGCGTTTTTGGATTTCGGCTTTGCTGACGAGCCCCATTATACGCTCGATGGGGCGCCCCTGCTTAAAAAGCATCAGCGTAGGGATGCTCATGATTCCGTACTTTCGAGCGGTGACGGGATTGTCATCGACATCGAGTTTAGCGACGGTAATTTTACCTTCCCAGTCTTTGGAAAGTTCCTCGACAACGGGCGAAAGCGCCAGGCAAGGTCCGCACCACGTCGCCCAGAAATCGACCAGCACAGGCTGAGTCGATTCGAGGATGAAGGAGGGGAAGGTGGAATCGGTTAGTGTGGTCATTTATCTTTCAAATTAAAATTTCTTGGAGGGCGGATTTCATTCCGCTCTTTGGCAATTCGTCTCCGACCTGGCAGATGCTACCGAAAGGGAGTAATTTTTAACTCATCCTTCCAAAATCCTCAATCCCTCTCCAAACCCAGACGCGGACGTGTAGCTTGCTGGCGACTTCGCGGATATGCCTAAGGAGATATTCCCGTTGTTGAATCCGTTACGGGAATCTAAGGTCAAAATTCCTTTAGCAATTCAAGTTATTCCAATTTAGCGTTCAAGTTGGAATAAAGAAATGCGATAGCCCAATTTAGCGTGTAAATTGCAATAAGGTGGCGGGTACGGAGCCCCACCGTACCGACAGGCGTCTCGCTCGTCACAGGTCAACCGGGACGGTTAACCTACGCGAACTAAAAAAACGCCGCTTCCCGGTATTCCCCAAACGCTTCCTTCAACACCGCGACCATCTCGCCCAGCGTCACGTAAGCATGAGCGCACTCAATCAACGTCGGCATGTGGTTCTCCTTTGAGCGAGCCACATCCGCAAGTCGGCCAAGGCATCGCGCCACTTCCTTCGGGTCACGCTTCCGGCGCACCTCGGCAAGACCTGCCACCTGCTGGCGGGCGACTTCGGGAGTGATCTTCAGGAGCGGGATGTCGATCTGCTCGTTTGCTTCGACAAAGTCGTTCACCCCGACCATCCGCCGTTTGCCCGACTCAAGCTCCATCTGGTGACGGTACGCCGCTCGGGCGAGCTCGCGCTGGAAGTAGCCATTTTCTATCGCGGGGATGACTCCTCCCTGCTCGTCGATGCGCTCGAAGTACTCCTCTGCTTCGGCTTCGATCTTGTCGGTCAAATCCTCCATGAAGTAACTGCCGCCAAACGGGTCTATGGTGTTGATGACGCCGGTCTCGTAAGCAAGAATCTGCTGAGTCCTTAGCGCGATCAGGGCCGCTTTGGCGGAGGGGAGGGCGAGCGTTTCGTCCATCGAGTTTGTATGGAGGCTCTGCGTCCCGCCCAACACTCCGGCGAGGGCTTCGATGGCCGTGCGGACAATGTTGTTCTCGGGTTGTTGAGCTGTAAGACTGCATCCGGCAGTCTGGGTGTGGAACCTCAACATCCATGAGCGGGGGCTGTCGGACTTATATTTGTAACGCATTTTACGCGCCCAAATGCGACGGGCGGCGCGGTATTTGGCGATCTCTTCAAAGAAGTCGATGTGGGCGTTGAAGAAAAAGGAGAGCCTCGGTGCGAAGTCGTCGATTTTCATGCCGCGGTCAAGTGAGGCTTCGACATAAGCCATACCGTCCGCCAAGGTAAACGCGAGTTCCTGCGCGGCGGTCGAACCGGCTTCACGGATATGGTATCCGGAGATCGAGACCGGGTTCCACTCAGGCATCTCTTTGGCGCCAAATTCGATCGTATCGACGACGAGGCGCATGGAGGGAGCGGGGGGGAAGATGTATTCCTTCTGGGCTATATACTCCTTCAGGATGTCGTTCTGGCAGGTTCCGCGGAGTTTGTGACGGTCGGCTCCCTGCTTCTCAGCGGCGGCGATAAACATTGCCCAGATGATGGCGGCGGGGGAGTTGATGGTCATCGAGGTCGAGACTTTCTCCATAGGGATACCGCCGAACAGGACTTCCATGTCCCTGAGTGACGAGATCGCCACACCGCAGCGACCGACTTCGCCCTCTGACCATGGATCATCTGCGTCGCGCCCCATGAGGGTTGGCAGATCGAAGGCGACCGAGAGACCGGTTCCGCCGCCGGCGAGGATCATCTTGTAGCGCTGGTTGGTGTCTTCCGGTGTAGCGAAGCCGGAGAACATCCGCATCGTCCAGACTTTGCCGCGATACATGTTGGGGTGGATTCCGCGGGTGAAGGGGTACTGGCCGGGATAGCCGAGCTTCTCGTCGGGGTTCCAGCCGGAAACATCTTCAGGCGAAACGAGCGGCTTCACTTCAGCCGATGAGACGGTCGTGAAGAGCTGGTCGTCGCGCGTCTTGGCAACGGCGAAGTCTGCCTGCCAGCGGGAACGGGGGGATTTATCGGACATGGGATTTATCTCCTTTATTTCTTTCAAGGTCAAGTTCTGCTTTCACTTCTTCCCAAGGGTAGGTCTCTTCACCCAAAGTTTCGTCGATCAGGCTGTTGTCGTAATGATCTTCCAAAATTCTGGCTACCCCTTCGTAGGTTTTGAGGTCGATGATAACGCTGAGTTTTTTACCCTTTGCGTTGACAACGAATTGGGTCGGGTGAAAGAAAGCGTTAATAGCTTTGTACATTCAAGGATCCAAAAATTAAGGTTAAATTATCTCAATAATGTAATAATCGCTTGACAATGGACATCAAGATTGTTATATTTGCCCTACAACCAGAGGAGATGGAGACAAATTCAGTATCAACGTCTAACAAGGAGGCAAAATGCCCAAAGTAATCTTTATGCAGGAGGAAGACGACAGTATTCCCTCGTATGAATGGCTTGAGTCACTACCACGTCAAGCTAGAGCGTTAGGTCACGTAAGGATTGAAGCGTTAGAACTGCAGGGTCACCGTCTCAGACGACCTTACTGTGATTTCCTTCGTGATGGTATTTATGAACTTCGCTGGAAAGTTCATAGTGTTCAATATCGGCTGCTATACTTCTTCTTTGAGAATCGAGCTATTATCGTTACGAACGGGACAACCAAGAAGGATAAAGTTCCTGAAAAGGAAATCGAACTGGCGATTCAAAGAAAGCGTAACTTTGAAAGTAAAAACTCGTAACATAATCGAAACAAATTCTATACAATCGTACTTAAAAAATACAATAACTCGCAATTTAAACTCGCAATCTAATACTCGAAATCAATGAAACACAACAAAAAGACAATCACCAGCGGAGTAGAGGCTTTGCCTCTTCTCCGCCAAGCCGAGCAGGCTGATCCGATACTTGCAGCAGGTGTAGCCGAAGCACGTAGGCGATTCGCAATTGGCCGACAAATCCTGAAACATCGTAAACAGGCACGTCTTACCCAAGCACAACTTGCTGAGATAGTTGGAACGTCTCAGCCAGCTATTGCACGCCTGGAAAGTGCCGATTACGGTCGATTTTCTTACACCACAATAGAGAAGATCGCGAAGGCGCTCGGTCTTGAATTGACCGTTTCGTTAAACGATCCTTCAACGCCCCCGAAACCACATACCAAATCTGCTCGAACGCAAGCAACTAGGACAGTTTTGATTGGAACGACAGAATAAAAGGATTAGGCGAATTACTTCATTTTACACTCTGGACTGGTTTACATTAACGTGTATAGAATGACCAAACTGGCCCAGTCCTCTCCGATCCATGACCGTCTCGAACGACGACTTTCCAAACATATTGAGTGTTTGGCACTAAGTCAGTAGCTTCTATCCCTTTGAGTAGCAAGTCATGCCGAATAAAGATCAATGAATTAAGTGATTCAACACCGAAATAAACATCAAAATACAACGAATCCCCATCTGCATCAGTGCAATTCCAGTAGAGATTTTGACTTGTCTTATCTCTACCAATGTAACCGCCATTTCCCGGTGCTGGACTATAGGGAATGGTCGGAGGTATATTAGGCCAATCAGATGTAACCGTTATCGCCGCTGAATCTCTATCAATATCCTTGCCGTCAGAAACAAGTAGCACCACATAGTATATCCCCGGATCTACAGGCGAAATCCAGCCTGCAGTGGTTCCGTGTAAATAACGAAATGTACCTCCGTTACAGCTCCAATCGAAGGATATGGCATCAAGATCATCGTCTGTGACGACTGCCTTTAGATCGGTATCCTCAGTTCGGCATATTTCTTGAAGAGTTGCCGATAGGCTTCTAATGATGGGTGCAGAGTTGGCTTGTGATGCGGGGTTGTCATCATTGGAACACCCGCCCACCAGCCCAAGCCCGACGATCAGAATAATAGCAATTAATTTCATTTGAACTCCCCCGCGGTTTATAATTGTGACTGACTAACGACTGTACTATGATTATTTTTTATTCGTAGTGCAGACATTCTCACGCCATTTGGCTAGACTTCTGTTCTACCGAAAGGTTTGGAAACCTGTCCTACTGATTGTCGGGCTCGGCGGCTCAACCTACGCGAGTCCGTTTGGAAATCCTTGAATAACTTGCGCTTCCCTTACTCCTTTGCCAGCAACTCGATCAACTTATCGCACCCGCCACCCATCACAAACTCCGAATGCTCGGTTGTCGATGAGAATCCGCGCCCGGTAATCTCGCGACAAAGAACTTTGTCGTCAGTCTCGGCGAGGAAATCTTCCAGTTTCTCCTTCACTTCCGGATTGGAATAGAGGGCATTGCCCGGATGTTTTCGAGCTTCCTTCAGGGCAATCATCCACATCGCCGCGCTTAGAGCGCCGCACCCGTTACCGCTCAAACCAAGACCTCCGGCAAATCCCGCAACCATTACAGCCTCTTCATCGCTCGCTCCCATTTTTCGCACTGTTTCGCAAGCACAGTTGAAAGATGGGTATGATTGTCCATTTCTCTCATGGGACAACCCTTTGTGCGCCACTTGAATCGCTTCGGGAGACCACTTCCCGGCGAGAGTAAAGCAAGCCGTGAACCTGCCTGTAAGAAAGTACTTTGTCATACTAAGCTTGCTGTTCCAGTCACAGTCGGTGATCGTGCGGCAATCATGCGTTTTCGTCACGCCTTGAAAAGATTCCATCAGATGTTGAGTCGTCGCCATAGTTGCTTCGATTGCCTTACTGCGATCAGGATACCTTCGAAAGGATTCTGCTCCCGCGCCCATGGCTGATCCCCATAGAAATCCGCACTGTAATCCCTGCCGTAGTATCCCTCCAGCAAGGACTTCAGCCGCACGAACTTCGGCTTCCTTTGGATGACCGAACTCACGATTTACTATGTAGAACAATGTACTTGAGCAAGCGCCTAATTTTAAGAATAGTCTCTTGGCGTCATCGACTGTTGTTGCAGGATTTTCCAAAGCCTTCAATCTACTTTCCTTTCTCCCTTAGCTTTCTAAGCGACAGTTCGAAACCTGTCGTACCGATACCAGACCGGCGAGACGCCGATCCTACGCTCAATCCGTTTGGAAATTCGTTTAATCTACCGGCGAAAGCCGGTATCAATCTGTTGTCCTTCTCCTTCATACCTTCGCCATCTCAATAATCACCTTCCCCTTCGCGTGGCCATCCATCACATACCGCATCGCTCCCGGAATTTCATCGAAAGAGAACGTTCGGTCGATCATTGGTTTCAGCTTTCCCGATGCACACCAATCAGCCAGAATCAGCAAATCCTCTCTATTCGTTTTTGCAGAAAAGAGTGCAATCTTCTTTCCGGATCTCCTGAATGATAATTGCCCCAGTGCCATCGTTTCAAAGAATTGACGGTTCGTTCCACCGGCGACAACATAACGTCCTCCCGGTTTCAGAGCGCGCTTGTAATCTGCAAGTGGATGATATCCGTTTGCGGCAAAGATCACGTCGTATCCGCCTGCTCTGCACGTAAAGTCTTCTTTTTGATAGTCGATAACATCATCTGCACCAAGCTCTTTTGCCATCTCGACTTTCATCGAACTACATACCGCTGTCACTTCGGCTCCTAATAGTTTTGCCACCTGCACGGCGAATGTTCCGACACCTCCCGAAGCGCCGTTGACGGCAACTTTTTCGCCGGGTTTGAGCTCTCCCAAATCCCGCAACCCCTGAAGCGCTGTCAGCCCCGCCATCGGGATTGCGGCCGCATCATCGAAAGACATTGAGGGAGGTTTCGGAGCTAAAAACGATTCCGTGGAGCAAAGATATTCCCCAAAGGCACCCCATCTATAATTTGCGACGTCACCGAATACTTCATCACCCGGCTGGAACTGTTTGACTTTGGCTCCGACAGCATCTATGACTCCTGAGAAATCAGCGCCTAATATCTTGTATTTTGGTCGGAACAACCCCATCATCAGTCTGACCAGAAACGGATCGCCAACCAACAGCCTCCAGTCAGCCGCATTCAGGGCGGTTCGGTACACTTTGACCAGCACCTCGTCGGGACCAGGAGTCGGCCGGGGGACTTCCAACATTCTCATCTTTTCCGGCGGCCCGTATTGCTCGCAAACGAATGCTTTCATTTAACTTTCCTTTACTTCATAAGGTGACAGACACGAGCGGGACGCCGCGTAGCAATGTCTATCATCCCGATCCTTGTCGGGCTCGGCGGCGCGACCTACGTTTGTCAAGCGGGGACGCTTGACCTACTGATTCCTAAGCACCAGCTTCCCTCTCTCCCGCCCAATCTGCTCGAGCTTATCGACCGTGTAGATCGAGATCGCCGTCAACACCACCGCCATTCCTATGAGTATCCAGAACTCAACTAACGGCGGCAGAAAGCCTGTGTCGTAAGCTCCTAACATCGTCTGCCGCAAGGCGTCGAGTCCCAAGGTCGTCGGGATCAGTGCAATCCCGGCAAAGGCGAACATGCCGAGGTGTTTCACCGGGAAGTAAAACCCGCCGAGGAAAAACATCGGCTCCATCATGATTCCAAGCGCGTAGAAGACGCCGCGTCCTGCCATGAAGAAAAAACTCGCCAGCGTCATCCCCATTCCGTACAGCGCCGCCATCGTTGCCATAAACACCGCGAACGCCATCCACGGCTCTGTGACGTTGAATTCCATTTTAAACAATAACTTCGCGGCGAAATAAATCATCAAAGCACGAGAGCTGGTCATCAACATACCTCCCACAGCCATCCCCAACATCAGCGCTGACCGAGGCATCGGGGTCATCAAAAATCTTTCCAGATTACCAACTTCCTTCTCCCAAAAAAGCTGCATCCCCATCGACCAGATCATATGCATCCAAAATGTGACAAGGATGCCTCCAAGCACTACAAAGCCGGTATATTCCTCCGGTGCGCCCATCGCCTTATAGACATAAATGTACGAGGCAACGCTGAGGAACGGCAGAATCGTGTCTCCCAGAATCCACGACAACTCCCGCTGAGCGCCAATCACCCGCACATAACTGCGGGCGATAGTCGCCCGGATGAAGTAGCGCGCAAGCTGGAGAAAGGTCTCCGGGCGCGAGCCGATGCGGTGTGGGGTATGTGAATCGATTTCGTTCATTTGTAGTTGAGTAGCTTGGAGGGCGGGATTAATCCCGCCCTCCATGAGATTATTTCTTTGCCTTCGGATACAACTCATTCAACACAATCATTGTCCCTGCTGTGTTTTCAAGCGGAATATAGCGAACCTTACGCGATGCGGCTATCTTCTTGAAGAACCCATCGTCATCGCCTCCCTTGGCGACTACGATCACATCAGCTCCTTCAGCGGCAATCTTATTGAAGGGGTCGGAGAGTGCCCCGCGTCGGGCGTCGGTCCCAACGTGGAACATCACGACCGGCAGTTTGACTTTTTTGGCGGCGGCAAGCAGTTTCTTGACGCGCTGTTCTTCACCACCGGCATCGACCTTTGCCGCGCCAAGTCCCTTTGAAGAGGCTCCCGCGACAATGATGATGCTCTTTACATCTGTCAAGCTGTCCGAGGTGGCAAAGGGACGATATTTTATCTCGACGCCAGTTCGCGCACAGAGACCCTTCAACATCAAGACGTCCGCCGCCTGACCGCAGGATGTCAACAAAGCCGGTTGGGCGAAAGCTACTATGGCAGGAGCAACCGGTTCTTCGGCAACGAGAGTTGTTGCAAAAAGACCGGTGACAATCCCGCTGAAAACAATTATTGATAATAATTTGATGTGATACAATTTATTAACTGCTCCGTTTAAATTTAAGTTATTTACGATCCCGGCGAAACGCCGGTGGAACCTGCCGCCAAGATGGCGGCGTTACAGTCTATTGTAAGTAAAAACCGATCCCGTGTTCCTGAAGTTCAGAGTAGCTCGGAACATTGCTGAATTGAATTGCATGCTCAGGCTCAAAATCACCAAGTACCCGGCAAACAGCCGCTATCGCCGCCAGATGGCGACCCGTCCGTACCTCAAGCGGTATCCCTTTTTTAGGAAAAGGAACTCTCAACTTGCCAAGCTCGCCCGCCTTGATATAGAATGGATCGATGCTTTTCAAGATCAAATCAGCGTTGGTTGTGCCTCGCAGTCTTCCTTGAAGCGCTCCGGCCGATTCGAACAACATCACCCGCGCGCCGGTGGCGTCCCCCAATTCCCGATGAATAAGCCCGTGGAAATTTTCAGGGGATGGTTCCAAGTTGAACTCAAGTCCCTCCACTTGCAGATCGACAGTTGCCAGAGCCGCGACATCCATTGCCCGGTCGTGAGCGACAATGGCGTTAATCACCGGATATTCAGGCGCCGCTTCGTGAAGATCGATTGCCAAATCGATTTTCTCCTTTCGAACGACCTCAGTGATAGCGAACGCAATCCTCTCAGTCAAGGTTCCGTCTGCACGGCCTGGATAAGCCCGGTTCAAATTACGAGTTTCAGCGCCGGAAAGAACTTGCCCCGATGGATAGTGACGATAAATTATCGGATCGGGCCAGGCTTCAAGAATATTCGTGAACCGGGAGCCGACGCGGAAGACTCTCGCTTTTCCAGCTCGATTGGTTATCTCAAAGGTGGCGGGGAAAGCCTCTTGCGGTTCCGTTGCTGTGAACCCGGAAGCGTTACCACGAGGCAGAACGATGATTCGTCCTTTTTGGACCTGTAGGTTTTCCACTAACAATATCGCCGACATTAGTCCAGCCGGCTCATTGGGATGGGTTCCTCCAATAACGAACAGCGTCCCCCCAGATTCCCTGCCATCGAAAAAATAAAGGTCACTATCGCCGTTAGAATCTCTAAGCGAAGGCAGGTAATCGCTTAGGCGACCCATTTTAGACAGAGCGAACGATGGGTAAACAGGCTCGATTTTCCGTTGCGCGACGAAGTCAGCTCCCGCAGTAAAACAGGCGATAGCAACGAGAAACAGATAAAATAAGGCGCGGGTTCGCGGATTGGCGGAGTAGGATATTTTATGAGTTGAAGACGTATGTATTCCGAACGATTTGTATTGACCAGATTAACCCTATAATATAGAGATACGAATTGTTTTCTTCAAGCAAATAGAACGTAAACTAAAATTTAGTGGCAATCCGATGGCACACAAATTTCTGACTGCTCATCAAAAGATAGTCTGGATCGGTTTTTTTGGATTAACAATGGGATACTTCGAAGCCGCCGTTGTCGAATACCTGCGTACCCTGTACTATCCCGACGGATTTCGTTTTCCGCTTAAAGTGATACCGATGAATATGACAATCATCGAAATAGGACGCGAATTTGCAAGCGTCCTGATGCTGATTTCAGTCGGCTGGATAGCAGGAAGAAACTCGATGGATCGTTTTTCAGGGTTGATGTATGGCTTTGGAATTTGGGACATAACCTACTACATCTGGCTTAAACTGTTTGAAAACTGGCCATCTTCGTTTTTTACTGACGATCTGCTGTTTTTAATACCCGTTCCTTGGGTTGGTCCGGTTTGGTCGCCGATTGTTATCTCGGTCGCGTTGATCTGGGCGGCGGTAGTTTACTGGAAAATGTTGGATAAAGGAATTGAAATCAACCTAAATCGGTTGGAATGGATCGGCGAATCCCTCGCCGGTCTCATAATAATTTTCTCGTTCCTTTGGAATTCGGAAACCGTTATAGAAGGCAACCTTCCGAAAAATTATCCTTGGATGTTATGGGCGCTGGGAATGGTCGGTGGCGTGGGTTTCTTTTTGAGAGCGAAGAAACGAGCCGCTTTTGATTTTGGGCAAAAGTGAATATTTTCATATATTGAATTACTCCTATTTCGACAAAATTCAAAGTTAAGGTTTACAACAACAAATGACAGAAGTCGTCATCGTCATCAATCCCGGCTCCACTTCTACCAAATTTGCGCTCTGGGCACGTGAAGGATGCATTTCAGAACATATCGTTCGCCATGACGCCGAAAAGCTCGTTCCTCTTGCAGTGGACCAGCTTAATTATCGCACTGGCTTGATCGAAGAAGCGATTAATCCGATGATCGCCGACCATCAGGTGATTGGGGTAGTAGGTCGCGGAGGCTTGCTGAAACCGATGGATGGCGGTACATATTCTGTCAACGAGAAAATGATCAATGA
Source organism: uncultured Caldithrix sp. (assembly GCA_964355675.1). Taxonomy (GTDB): domain Bacteria; phylum Electryoneota; class AABM5-125-24; order Hatepunaeales; family Hatepunaeaceae; genus CAMBDS01. Next base: position 9,802 of record CAYHEC010000040.1, on the reverse strand, counting down.
TTTGCACTCATCAAACATTTCTAATCACGCCTCAAATCTTGGTGCATTGATCGCCCAGCGGTTTGCGAAGCGCTTGGGCGTCCAAGCCTATATCGTTGATCCTGTCACTGTCGATGAGTTTGTCGATGTGGCAAGGGTTTCTGGTGTGAGATGGTGTGAACGAAAAAGTCGTACACATGCGTTGAATATCAAATTCTCTGCACGGCGCGCGGCTAATGAATTGGGTAAAGAACTGGAAGACACTCGCTTTGTCATAGCTCACCTCGGAGGAGGTACAACGATAGCGGCAGTTCTGGGCGGTAAAATTATCGATGCAAATGACGCCCTTCACGGCATGGGGCCGTTCTCACCGGAGAGAGCAGGCGCATTGCCGATTGGACCGGTTATTGAACATTGCTTCACGGAAGGTGTGGTCAAGAAAGATCTGCTTGACGATCTTGCTCGTAAGTCAGGCTTGATGGCATACTGTGGAACGTCAGACGTCCGGGATGTGCTAAAGATGATCGATCAGGGAGATGAACCTGCTGATCTTGCTCTGCGCGCTATGATTTATCAGGACGCCAAGGAAATCGGCGCGATGGGAGCGGTGCTTGAAGGATGGATCGACGCAGTAGTCATCACAGGCGGGCTGGCGCATTCGATTGAAGTCGTTGGAATGTTAAGGCCCTATATCGCTTATCTTGGTGAGGTTCTTGTCTATCCCGGCGAAGGAGAGCTCGAGGCTTTGGCGGCTGGAGCATTCCGGGTAATCGACGGCGTAGAAAAGGTGAAAGAATATCGATAGGCTTTGGGCTTTGGGCTTTGGGCTTTGGGCTTTGGGCTTTGGGCTTTAGGCTTTGGGCTTTGGGTGTTGGGCTTGTCCGCTTTCCAACGAGAAGCAAGTCGAAAGATAAAGAGACAGAAAATCAGTTTGGGAGAAAAGACAACTCTATCTATATTGGTAGTGTTGGTAAATCAATCCTCCATTACCAGTTAAACTATAGTAAAATATCACCATAAGTAGGAGATACAAAATTGCGCCTTGATCACCTGATCCAAACCATGATGCCCCATGACGAGAAATTCTACGTCTTTTTCAACGAGGCGGCACGAAATATCGTGGAGGCGGCTGACATTCTTAGACGGCTTCCTTCGCTTTCGCCCGAGGAGCGCGAACCGATCATCAAGCAGATTAAAGACATCGAGCATGCCGGAGACGAGGTTACTCACAATATTTTCAATGAACTTAATTCAACTTTTGTCACGCCGTTTGACCCTGAAGATATCCATGTCCTCGCCTCTTCGCTTGACGATATTCTCGACCACATGGATGAGACCGCACGACGATTTACGCTGTATAAAATCGGCGTCTGTCCCCCTGCCATTCTGGAATTGATGGAATGCTTGTATTCGTCGGCGAAGGAGATCGAAACCGGCATGGGGTTACTTAAAGGATTTAAGCATCCAAAACGCCTGCGTGAGGTTATAGAACGTGTCAACTCGCTTGAAAATGCCGCCGACGTTATCTTCGCCCGTGGTGTTGGCAATCTCTTTGAAAATTTGTCCGATCCGATAGAGGTGATCAAGTTCAAAGAGATCCTTGAGGCGCTCGAAACAGCTACTGACAAGTGCGAAGACGTCGCCGACGTACTGGATACAATCATCCTTAAGCACTCATAAGCGGAGACCAAGCGCATGTTGACGCTCGTAGTCTTTATCATCCTTCTTGCCTTTGTCTTCGATTTCATCAACGGCTTTCACGACTCCGCCAACTCAATTGCAACGATTGTCTCGACGAGAGTTTTGACGCCGCGGAAAGCTGTCATCTGGGCGGCCTTTTTCAACCTTGTCGCGGCGTTCCTGTTCGATGTCCACGTCGCCAAAACGATTGGGAAGGGTCTGGTTGAGCTTTCAGCCGTGAATGAGTATGTGATTATGGCCGGGTTAATCGGGGCGATAGTCTGGAATCTGATCACATGGTATTACGGGATCCCATCGAGCTCCTCGCATGCACTGATCGGAGGATATGCTGGAGCCGCGGTCGCTCGAGCCGGTTACAGCTGTATCTTAGCGAGTGGTTGGACTAAAACTTTGATTTTTATAGTTGTTGCGCCGGTGATGGGAATGCTTATGGGATTTATCCTGATGTTCACTTTGATCTGGGTTTTCCACAAGAGCTCCGCGACTAACGTCAATAACTGGTTCCGCAAGCTTCAGCTTGTTTCTGCGGCGGCATACAGCCTTGGACACGGCACGAACGACGCCCAGAAGACGATGGGTATTATTACCGGGCTGTTAGTTACTGCTGGGATACTGAAAACATTTGAGGTTCCCTACTGGGTGATCCTCAGCTCGCATTTTGCTATTGCGATGGGAACCTTGTTTGGCGGCTGGCGGATCGTAAAGACAATGGGTTCGAAGATCACCAAACTGACCCCGTCGATGGGTTTCTGCGCTGAGACTGCCGGCGCGATCACGCTTTTGGTGACGGCTTTCGCAGGTATAGCGGTCAGCACCACGCACACGATATCGGGCGCGATCATGGGCGTAGGAGCCACCAAGCGCGCCTCGGCGGTGCGTTGGGGGCTTGCGGGTAACATCATCATCGCCTGGATCCTAACGATTCCGGCTTCGGCGCTGGTCGGAGCGATGACGTACTGGCTGGTGAATGGAGTGCATGTGTTAATTAAGAATTAATAATTAATAATTAATAATTAAGAATTGGGGATATTCGGCTCCGTCCAGGCGGACGCCCTCGCCGCCGACGGATTTGGGAAGAAGGGATTAAAAGGGTAGGAGATACAATGACACTAACGATTAATTCTGACAAGCCGGTGATTGTCATCCCGGCTGATGAATACGAGATATTGCTCCAGCGACTGGAGCGCGCCGAAATTCTCGCCGATCCTCAAATGATGCGCGAGATCAAAGAGGCGCTTCAAGAGTTCGAGGAGGGAAAATCAGAAGACCTTGAGGAGTTCTGGCGGCGAGAGATGAGTGACGCTTAATATATCCGCGGCAACTCAAGAAGATCGAACGCGATAAGGAACTCACGGCACGATTGCGTATGGCTTTCGATACAATAGCGGCTGAGCTATACTCGGGAAAAGACTTGGGCGGAGAGATGGCTGGGATTCGCTCTTTCCGAGTCGGAACTTGGCGTATTCTCTACCGGGTATTTAGAGAGCGCTTGATCGTGCTCATTATCTCTGTCGGGGATCGGAAAGAAGTCTATCGTTTTGGGGATAACTGATCGTGATCGCGACAGCGTTTGGGTTTGGGAAGAGGGATTAAGGATTTTGGAAGAAGCAGAAAGATAAACGAAAAGGAACAAGAGGTGACAAAGGTTCTCGTGATCGACACTGCCGGAATGATTGAACTGCCCGAAGAAGCGCTTGATGCCTTGCGAGTCAAGCCGGGGGACTCGATTCGTATCAGGACGCTGACGAACGGCGAGGTGGTTTTGGAAGCGCAATCCAGCATACTTGACCTTTACGGGTCGGTCGATCCCAAAGGAATTTGCTTGACAGTAGAGGATATGGATAGGATTATAGCGGAGGAGGCTGTTCGCAGTGTTAGCAATTGACACAAATATCCTCATCCGCTACATTACCAAAGATGTTCCGGAACTCGCCGAGCGAGCCCGACGCTTTCTGATGGATTGCTCTGAACGCGGTGAACCAGTATTCATTGCCGATTCTGTTCTATGCGAAATTACCTGGGGCTTACAGAGTGGTTATCGTTCTTCACGGGAAACAATCAACGATGAGTTGCGAAAATTATTCAACTCCAAAGAGACCAGATTCTCTTCTGAATCGCGGATTAGGGCTGCAATCGAAGCGTATGCCAATGGCAGGAGTGGCTTCCCTGACTATCTGATTCGCGAGGAAGCCTTGGAGCAAGGTTGCCGGGCGGTAAGCTATTGGATTGTAATTGGAGTATATTTTTTAACAGGGGGGAGAATTATATCGACTCAAAAAATGACCGCAGTAGGTGATATTAATGTTCGATGACCTTGATAAGCTTATCCATACCGATCCGTTTGCTAAGACAACCTCGCATCCGGCTTTGCACTTGAAGGAAGGCGAGCGGCGCGAAGTCTGTATCCTGTTCGCCGATTGCCATGGCTTCACTGCCCTCTCCGAACGCCTTGACCATGAGGTCGTTCATACTCTCCTCGACAAACTCATGCAACTCTTCACTTCAAGAATTAAGCACTTCGGCGGCTTCATAGACAAGTACGAGGGCGACTTGGTAATGGCGCTGTTCGGAGCCAAGATCGCCACCGAGCAAGATACCGAACGTGCCATCGAGGCCGGATTGCAGATGCTCGCAGTGTTGGAACAGTTCAATGAAGCTGTCTCCAAACGCCTCGGGCAAACGGTGGATATTGCGGTGCGGATCGGAATCAACACTGGTGAGGTTACAACCGGCCGAGTTGGCGAAAAACGCGAAGGGGACTTCACGGTCTATGGCGACGCGGTAAATCTTGCCTCGCGGATGGAGTCGAATGCTCCGCTTAACCGAGTCATGATGCCTCGCACGACCATGCAAAGGGTTGTCCATGCTTTTGACTTTGAGCCACAGGGCTATATTCAGGTCAAAGGAAAGACTGAGCCCATCGATGTTTGGCTGGTGTCGAGCTCCAAAGAAGAGCGTCTCAGCCGCTGGCAGGTGCGTTGGACGGCATTTGTAGGTCGAGAGGAGGAGATGGCACGACTCCAGCAAAAATATGAGCAAGTGATGACCCGGCTCGAATCGTCCGCTACTGCTTCCCTTTTATCCACTACTTCCACTGAGAAACCCATTGCACTCGGTCTCAAAGGCGAGGCCGGAATGGGCAAATCGCGGCTGGTCGATGAGTTCCTGAAGCAAGTGGGAGCAACTTCGTTCTATCTTCACGGGACGACGCCGCGGTTGGTTCAACAGGCGTATGGATTGTTTGTTACCATGATTCGTAAGCGCTTTGGAATTAGTTTACTTGATAGCTTGGAGGTATCACGAGAGAAGTTGGTACAGGGTCTCAGTGAGTTAAGTAAGTTCCTTGACGATATAGAGCGTCGATCTCTTCTTCTGGAAAGCCTTCCTCTGATCGGCAATCTTCTGGGGTTGCCATTCGAGGATGTCCGCTTGTCGCTCGCGCCAAAGGACCTACAGCCACACATCCAGACCGCGATTCGGAACGTTATCGAGGCTGAGGCTGCGAGAGCCAATCGGTTGGGTGAAGCATTAGTGGTAGTATTGGAGGATATTCACTGGAGCGACGCCCCGTCGCTGGCGATGCTAGAGTTCTTGTTTTTCACTTTGAATCTTGAGGAGAGACGCAATGGATCGGATCTTAGGCAGGTATTGTTCCTATTGACTTATCGTCCCGAGTATAGACCTTCACGGGGAATTTTGACCGACAGCGAATACGAAGAAGTTGAACTCTCCTCTCTTACTCCTAATCTGGTACGTTCATTGGTTGAATCTATTGTTGGACAAGCGCCCAGACTTGTCTCAGAGGAAACACTCGCTCTAGTGATGGAGCGCTCCGCCGGCAATCCATTCTTCATCGAAGAGTGGGCAAGCTATATTGCCGAGTCACCAGATGTAGCAGGGCGGGCGTCCCTGCCTGTCCCAGCCAATCTTCAAGCATTAATTTTGGCTCGGATGGATCAGTTGGAGGCGGAGTTGAAGCTACTCTTACAGAAAGCGGCAGTTTTTGGACGGGAGTTTTTCGTTGAAATTGTTGAGGAGATGGAACTGCGGCTGGACGGGAAGAGAGACTTAGTAGAATATTTTAGCACTCTTGAGAAAAATCAGTTTTTGCAATCTCTTCCTGAACGGAGCTTGAACGCGTATATTTTTAAACATATTTTGACACAGGAGGTTGCCTATGCGACACTTTTAATCGCCAATCGTAAGGTTTTACACCGGATCGCGGGTGAAGTGTTGGAGGATCTTTTCGCAGACAAGTTAGAGGAGCATTGGCGGGCCTTGGCTGAACATTATGAAAAAGGGGAAGTATGGGAAAAGGCGGCGGAGTATTTACTAAAAGCGGCGGATCAGGCGAAGGAGAAATATGATAATCAGGTAGCGTTAAACTTCTATAATCGGTTTCTCTTACTATTTGAATCACACCCGGAAGTGGTTGAGCCGACGAGTGCGGTCAAGGTAATGTTAGGGATGGGGAATGTGCAGGAACTAATCGGCAATTGGACAGATGCCGCAAGATTGTATGAAAAAGCATTGGAGGTTTCCGCTCCTTTGCAGGACAAAACTCTTATTTCTCAAGCACAAAATTTATTGGGTGGTATTAGATCTTTACAAGGATTTAATGATCAAGCGATGGAGTGTTGCCAGAACGCCCATTCAATTGCGGAGAAATTGAACGATAAAAAAGGGATTTTTTACTCAATTAGCAACATTGGGAAACTGTTCTTTAATCTCGGCGATTACCATCGGGCATTTGAATGCTATCAAAGGAGTTTGTCCATCGCTGAAGAGTTGGGTGATAAACGGGGGATTTCGATAGCAGTTGGTAACATGGGGAACGTGTTCCATAACCGCGGCGACTACGATAGAGCTTTTGAGTGCCATCAAAGAAATTTGTCTATCGCCGAAGAGTTAGGCGATAAGAGGGGGAAATATAGCGCTTTTGGCAATTTGGGAATTATTTTCACCGAACGTGGCGATTTTGACCGGGCTCTCGATTGCTTTCAAAAGGGCTTGACCATCGCCGAAGAGTTGGGTGATAAACATGGGATTTCCAAAGCAGTAGGCAACGTGGGGAACTTGTTCTACCTTCGCTATGACTACTTCAGCGCCCTTGAATGCTTCCAAAAGAATTTATGCATGGCCGAAGAGTTGAACGACAAACAGGGGATATTCAAGGTAGCGGGTAATATGGGGAATGTGTACAACATGCTCGGCGACTACGACCGTGCCCTTGAGTGCCATCAAAAAAATCTATCCATTGCCGAGGAGATTGGCGATAAACGGGGAATTTCGTTCGCACATGGCAACATGGGAAGTGTGTTCGCTGAAAGCGGCAACTATGACCGCGCTCTTGAGTGCTATCAAATGAGCCTGTCCATCGCCAAAGAGTTGGGAGATAAGCTGTTAATTTCCTATGCCCTTAGTTGCATTGGTCGTATTTACTTCGAAATTGGGAATTACCAGTATGCAGAGGAACTACTTGAACGAGCGGCAGGGTTGAGCCGCGAATTGGATGTTAAACCAATGCTGTTACAAGTCCTTCGAACGCAATCACGGCTTGCACTCATACAAAATCAACTTCAGCGAGCAAGGGATTATTGCCACGAAGCCTTGACTCTGGCACAAGAAATTAACAATACCGATTTTATGTATATTCTGCAAATTCTATTAGAAAAAATCAACTTTCTTGCCGCAGAAGACGATTCCACTCGCGCCTCCTCCGCCGCCGCCCTTACAACTCTTCTTGAGCAAACTGACGACGACGAAATCAAGGCTGAATTGCACTACGAACTTGCCGCCATATATCTGACGGGCGCTGAGACCCATCCACATGACGGAGCCCGGCTTCATCACCTCAATGCCCTCCGTCTGTATGAAAGTCTCTATTCCAAGATTCCAAAGTTTGAATATAAAAAACGAATTGAAGAACTCACTCAATTTATTGAAAGATAATCCCTACTAATCTCTACACTCCCATGTCCAAAATCAAAACCATTCCCGAAATAACAACCCCCGTTCGAGTCTTGATGACCGGCAACGAAGCCATCGCCTTTGGGGCGCGTGAAGCAGGCGTCTATTTCGCCAGCGCTTATCCCGGCACACCATCAACCGAGATCCTCGAGACCTTCGGCAGACTCCCCGGAGTCAAGGCGCAATGGTGCGTCAACGAAAAAGTCGCCTTCGAAGTCGGCATCGGATCGTCTATGGCTGGCGCGAGGACACTCGTCTGCATGAAGCACGTCGGCGTAAACGTCGCCATGGACCCGCTGATGACCTTCGCCTACACCGGCGCAGTCGGAGCCTTCGTCCTTGTCTCGGCTGACGACCCGTCGATGCACTCGTCCCAGAACGAACAGGACAACCGCATCATCGCCAAGTTCGCCAAGATCCCGATGCTCGAACCGTCCGACTCGACTGAAGCACACTCAATGATGAAACTCGCCGTCGAGATTTCCGAGGCTTTCGAGACCCCGGTCATGCTTCGCGTCACTACCCGCATCTCTCACGCCAAAGGCATCGTCCAACTTTCGCCATGGCCTGTGCCGCAAGTGACCGGCTTCATCCGCAACGCCTCGCGCTTCGTAATGGTTCCGCAATACGCCAAGCTCCGCCACACCGAAGTTGAAGCAAGGCTTGGCAGGTTGCTCAAGTTTTCTGAAGCCTCGCCAATCAATCGAATCGATTATGGGCAGGTGGAACTGCCGCCCACAGGGGGGCGGCAGAAGCTTGAAAGTGATTTTGGTATCGTCACCGGCGGGATAAGCTACAACCATGTCCGCGAGATCCTCCCCCACGCCCCCATCTTCAAGATCGGCATGTCCAACCCCATGCCGATCGAAGCCATCCGCGACTTCTCGCGTAAGTTCAAGAATTTACTCGTCGTCGAAGAACTTGAGCCTTACTATGAAGATCAGATCAAAGCGGCTGGCATCAAGTGTGAAGGCAAGAAGTTCTTCCCTATCGAAGGCGAACTCGATCCCGATGTAGTTGCCGACGGGCTTCGCTCGGCAGGAGCGATCAACGGATCAACGCCGAAATTCTTTCCGGTTGCGATCGATGTCATGCCCAGACCGCCGGTGCTTTGCGCGGGATGTCCACACCGGCCGGTGTTCAATGCGCTGAAAAAACTGAAAGCCGACGTCTTTGGCGACATCGGCTGTTATACCCTCGGTGCGCTTCAACCTCTTGAGGCGCTTCACGCCTGTGTGTGCATGGGAGCCTCGATAGGGATGGCGGAGGGTGTGGGGCTGGTGCAGGGATCAAAACGCCCCGTGATCGCCGTCATCGGCGACTCTACATTCCTTCACTCAGGGATGACTCCCCTTCTGGACGCTGTTTATAACAAAGCTCCGCTGACATTGATTTTGCTCGACAACAGCATCACTGCAATGACCGGCGGGCAAGAGCATCCCGGCTCGGGGGTCACTCTTCAGGGCGAACCGACCATCAACGTCGATTATCATAAGATTTGCGAGGCGTTGGGGGTCAAACATATCTTCACGCCCGACGCTTACAACTACGACGAGGTTATTGCCACGATTCAGGAGGCGATCAAGCTCCAAGAACCTTCGGTGATACTTACCAACCGCCCCTGCATGCTCTACCCCGGCAAGCGGAAGTACGAGACTTACAAAATTCTACTCGATCCCTGCAATGGTTGCGGAGCTTGCGTCAGGATCGGTTGCCCGGCGATCAGCCTGATTGCTGAGACGACGGACAAGGGACTTCACAAGGTAACCATCGATCCCGATGCTTGCACCGGTTGCAGTCTCTGTATGCAGGTTTGCCCTGTGGAAGCTATCGAGACCGAATCGGGAGAGAAACCAGTGGTATTCGCCGAACCTTCCGAGGTGGAGTGCGGCGGATGTTTGTAATTTAAGAATCAGAGTCAGGAATATAGAATCGAGAAAGCCGTCAACTACAGAGCGTTGACGGCTTTCTCGATTCTGGGAGTTTGGGATTTCAATCCGCCTCTGCAATTTGTTGCAGGGTGTCCATTTTGCCGCAAGTTGTACTTACCCTTAGGCATCGTAGGGGCACGGCATGCCGTGCCCCTACCGGATCAAGACAACCTTCTTGGTCGAAACCTCCTGCCCGGTTTGGAGGCGGACGAGATAGACTC
>CAYHEC010000039.1:0-25880 GCA_964355675.1 uncultured Caldithrix sp. | reverse complement strand
GACAGGTCCAAAATATCACGAGGGCGGCTTGATTTTCAAGACAGTCGCTCCAAGAGCATGATATTGTGCTATTACTCTTCAATATCAGAAAACTTCAGCCTTCTTGCAAGCCAATTACAGGCGGAAGCCATAAAATTCCACTCGATAACTTTGCTTGTTTCTATACAGCTTTGTGAAAATATTTGCGTCATTTGGCGTAATGAGGTATATTAGGATGGGAAATTGAATTTTGTGCAACGATGAACACCTTATTGGTTCGCAATTTGCACTTGATTATTCCTGCCATATTTAACAATTATAAGAGCCCTCTCGCAGAGCGGCAATTAATATCATCAACGATGACGAACCAAGTGACCGGCTCGTCAGAAATATTTAATTGAGGATGCATAATGGATACGACCCTCCTCCTCTCGATCATCGGGGCGGCAGTCGTTTTAATTGGCGGTCTGATCATCTTATTCGCCAAACAGTATCGAAATGCTGGACCTAATGAAGTTCTGATCATCTCCGGCGGAAGCAAACGCTGGGTGACCGGAGCAGACGGGAACAAAGTGCAAGTCGGCTACCGGATGCAGATCGGCGGCGGAACGCTGATCAATGCGTTCACTGAGACTGCCCAGACATTGCCGCTGGAAACCTACTCAATTACAATCAAGACTCCGGAAGTCTTGACACGTCAAGGCGTTCACATCATCGCTGAGGCGTCCGCGCAAGTGAAAGTGGCTTCCAACGAGGAATCGATCCGCAAAGCCGCCGAGCAGTTCCTCGGGCGAGGAGCTTCAGCGATCAAGGAAGTCTCGGAGAGCATCCTTGAAGGCTACATCCGTTCGACATTGGGCAGTCTGTCGGTGGAAGAAATCTACCAGAATCGAGATGATTTCAATCGGAAGGTGCGCAACGCCGCCGCCGCTGATCTTGCCGCGATGGGGATCGAACTGCTCGGCTTCAACCTGAAGGATATTTCCGACACACAGGGCTACCTTAAGGCAATCGGGCAGCCTCGTATCGCTCAGGTGAAGCGCGACGCCACCATTGCCCAGGCAGAGACCGAAAAGGATACGACGATCAAGACCGCGCTTGCCCAGAAGGAAGGAGACCTCGTCCGGTTCCAAGTCGAGACGGAACTTGCCGCGGCAAGCCGGGATTTCGAGATGCAGAGGGCGGGATTCCAAGCCGAGATCAACAAGCAAAAAGCTGAATCCGATATGACTTACGAGCTGGAGCGGAGTCGGCTCTCCTCGGAGCTTAAAAAAGCTGAGTACGAAATCCGCCGGGTCGAAAAAGAGGCGGCAATCAAAGTCGAACAGCTTGAGATCAAGCGCCGCGAGTTAGAGCTTGAGTCATCGGTGAAGAAACCGGCCGAGGCGCGGCGGTTCCAGATCGAGTCTGAGGCTGAAGGCGACAAGGTGCGGGTGGTGCTTGAGGCACAAGGCAGAGCTGAAGCGCACAAGCTCGAAGGACAGGCGGCTGTTGACATCAAGAAAGCGGAAGGCATAAGCCGGATCGAATACACCCGCCATCTTGGAAAAGCAGAGGCTGACGCAATGACGGCGAAGGCTGAAGCGTTCAAAGGCTACAACGAGGCGGCAACAGCGCAGATGTTCATCGACAAACTGCCCGAGCTTGCCAGAGCGGTTGCCGAACCTCTTTCCAAGGTCGATAAGATCATCATGGTCGGCAATGGCGCTGACGGAGCGTCGAAGCTGACCGGGCAGATCGCCAGCGTTCTGGCGCAATTGCCGGAAGTTGTTGAGGCTGTAAGTGGGATCGATCTGAAGAAGATGCTGGGGAAGAAGGAATAGCGCGAAAGTGCAATAGTGCATTAGTGCTTTAGTGCTCAGTCGCGTAGGTTAAGCGTCCCGCTTGACTATTTTGTAGGTCGCGCCGCCGAGCCCGACAATTTCGCGTAGGTTAAGCGTCCCGCTTGATTATTTTGTAAGTTGGGCATCTTGCCCGACAGGAAAGTGCGATGCGCTGGGTGGGTAGGGCGGACGGTTGTCTGCCCGCGCCGAAGGCGCAAGCTGTCGACATCTAAGTAGAAAGCGATAGGTAGCAGAAAATGCGACACAATTCAAATCTCGATGACCGCAATCTCGGCACACGATTTAGAATTTGGATGGGGATTGCCTTCGTTCTAATGAATTTATCTCATGTTCGTCCCGTTACGGCCACTCCGGTAGCCGTTGCCACAATGATCTTCCTCCAAATTCACCCGTCGCCGGAAGCTAACGGACGGGCGGGGGTCTTGTTGCAAACCGGATTCGATGATCCGCTCGGAGTGATATCAAATCCTGCACTTCTTGGGCTGGCAGCCCAAAACAACCTCGTTGCGTTGGGATTTTATCCCGCAAAGACCGAATGGCTGCCTTCATTTGGCCTGGACTTGACATATTCCGCCAAAGCTTATAATCTGGGTCTCTCGCCAGAGACGATTTCAAAGTTTGTGGATCGAGACATTCCGTTTAGCTTCGGTGTGGGATACAACGAAGTACTACTTGATCTTGGAGTAACTGAGCGACGAGATGATCTTGGTAATTACCTCGGCACCTTCCGTGCGATAGAAAAATGTAGCGGAACAAGTCTTGGGATTGGTATCGACTACCTGATTAAGGCCAGCTTTGGCGTTACTTTCAAGCATGTAAAATCCGATCTTGGCGACTACATCGCAACCATTGATTTAGTCGATTGGGGGTATGTGATTCAAGTTCCCCTGCATAAAGCCTTCCTGCGGTTACAAGATCGTAACGCCGAATTAAGGGACGGTATTCAACTTGAGGTGACGCCTGCCTTTTCCTATGCCAAGAGAAATATCGGTGACAAAGTAAGTTATTTACCTACCTCCAATCCTGATCCAACGCCGCGAACAGCGAATGTTGACGTGAGTTTAATGGCGGCAATTACTCGCGCAGATCCTGAAACTGAGGATTGGACCATTCTTTCAGTCGAGACTGGAACGCGGGGCGAGAGCGGTTTATTCTATAAGGAACAATCCGGCGAAACGGGCTATATTTATAATCATCTGGGGGACATCAGCATTTGGAACGATTTGATTCTTGGCAAGACCAACAATCAGATTGAAAAATCGAAGGCTTGGGAAGTCGAGTTTTTGGAAAGCGTTGCCTTCCGATGGGGACGGTACGAAGATTTTACGGGTAAGGTGTTCTCTAAGAATTCCGGGTTCAGCCTGCGAACGACTGGCTATCACAAATACTATCGTCGCATAAATCAACAGAATGCTGGGGCGGTGGGTTTCGTGACAGGCCGAATTGATGTCGAATACAGCTATTCAAGTTATGACGCCGGGCAAGGACATCCACTCACAGGAACGAAATTTCACCAGATCAGCCTGTTTTTTCGATGATACCTCTCATGCGTAAGATTAAATATATCCGTCATCTTTAACATCGCTCATGCGTCAGATACACCAAACTTGACGAAAAGGATGAATAATCCCATCATCACCCTTCTCTCCGGCCCCAACGGTTCCGGCAAAACCACCACCGCCTTCAGCATCATGCCGGATCTGATCGACTGCTATGAGTATGTCAATGCCGACGCCATTGCCTCAGCGCTTTCGCCATTCAAGCCACAGGAAGTGTCGATCGAAGCCGGGCGGGTGATGCTGAAACGGATCAAGGAATTGGCTGCGAAAAGGGTGTCTTTCGCTTTTGAGACGACGCTGGCTTCGAAGAGCTTTATTCCAATGCTCACTGAGTTTAAGAAGCAAGGATTCAAAGTCAAACTCGTTTATATTTGGCTAAACTCTGTGGACTTGGCGGTCGAACGCGTCTTGAATCGTGTTAGAAGCGGAGGGCATTCTGTCGCTGAAGAGGTTATTCGCCGTCGGTATTTCAGGAGTTTGGATAATTTCAAGCATCTTTATAGTCCTTTGGCGGATGAATGGGCGTTTTACGATAATTCTCTTAGCAGGCCAACATTGATTGCTGAAAAAGATGAAGAAGACAATGTAACTGTCTTTGACACAATCCTCTGGGAGTTGATTGAGAAACAAAAATAAACTCAGTTTTGGCCGCCTTCTTGAACCAGCCATCCAAGCCGGCGTCGCCAAAGCCATCGCCGAACACAAAGCCGCCGGGCGCTCAATAGCCATCTGGAAGGATGGCAAGGTCGTGATCGTCCCGCCGGAGGAGATACAAGTCTCTAATCCGAAGCGGGAAAATCTCGAATTAGACACAAACTAAGGAAACATAATGCATAATTTAACAGCCTACATTGAATACGACCCGGAAACAAAGCTCTTTGTCGGCATCGTTCCGGGCTTGCAGGGGGCGCATACTCAAGGAGCTACCCTCGACGAACTGAACCGCAATCTTCAAGAAGTGGTTGAACTGTGTTGGGAAGACGATTAATCAAATGTCCCGCGACGCAATCATAGCCCTTCTCCGCGCCAACCGCGCCAAGCTTGACGAATTGCACGTCAAGTCATTGGCGATTTTCGGTTCGGTAGCACGAGGCGACGACCGCCCCGACAGTGATCTCGACGTACTGGTGGAGTTTGCAGTTGACCCAACATTCCACGGTTACTTCGACTTGAAAGAATACCTTGAGGTATTGGTTTGCCGTCCCGTTGATCTGGTAATTCAGGGCGATTTAAAGCCACTCGTCAGACCGACAGTCGAAAAGGAGGCAATCATTGTCGCGTGATACACGATTAAGGCTTCAAGATATTGTCGAGGCGTGCCTTCGCCAGGAGCACAGCCGTGTTTCATTGGACTATCAGACATTTCTCAATGATGAGGACGCGGTCGATGCGGCTTTCGCTCGTTTAACGATTATTGGCGAAGCTATCAATGCTCTTCCTGCAGAGTTGCTGGACCGGTATGCTGATATACCTTGGCAAAGAATCATCGGCATGCGAAATTACCTCGTCCATGTCTATTTCGGAGTTAATTTGCACGTTCTCTGGGACACTGTAACAGTTGAAGTACCGAAACTCCGAGCGAAAATTGAAGAGATCATCGCCGAACTTTACCCCCCCGCTGACACTGAAAATAACAACTAATCAACAAAATGCTATCAGACCGAGTTCAACGCATCGGGTTCTCATCAACCCTGCGCATAGCGGCGAAAGCCGCGCAAATGAAGAAGGACGGGATCGACGTCATCGATTTCTCAATCGGTGAACCTGACTTCCCGACACCCTCCAACATCAAAGACGCCGCCAAACGCGCCCTTGACGCCAATCTCACCAAGTATCCCCCCAACGACGGGATACTCGAACTTCGTCAGGCAATCTGCCGCAAGTTCAAGGATGAGTACGGCGCGACCTACACCTCCGATCAGGTGCTGGTCTCGACCGGCGCCAAGCAAAGCCTCTACAACGCCGGACTCGCCCTCATCAACAAGGGCGAGGAGGTGCTGATCCCGGCTCCCTACTGGGTCAGCTATCCGCAGATGGTCAACCTCGCCTACGGCAACCCGGTTTTCGTGCCGACGCGTGAAGAGAACGGCTTCCGCATCACCACCGAAGCCCTGACGCGCCATCTATCCTCGCGCACAAAGGCGATCATCCTCAGCAACCCTTCCAACCCGACGGGATCAGCATATCCTGCCGCGGAACTGCAAAAGATCGTCGATGTTTGCGTTGCCGAGGGGATATTCATCATCTCCGACGAGATCTACGAGAAGCTGATCTACGACGGCTTCCGGTACTTGTCGGTAGCGTCTCTCGGCGATAAAGTGCGCACGAACGCAGTCGTAATCAACGGTTTTTCAAAAGCATACTCAATGACCGGCTGGCGGCTCGGCTATGCCGTTGGGCCAAGGGAATTGATCGAAGGGATGTCGAAGATCCAATCGCACTCAACATCAGGAGCCAATTCCATCGCCCAGTGGGCCGCTGTCGAGGCTCTGAACGGGCCCCAGCACGAGATCGCCCGGATGCGCGGTGAGTTCGAGCGGCGGCGGAATTACGTCATTTACCGGCTTGCCCAGATCCCGCATTGCTCATGCTACAAGCCGGAGGGCGCATTCTACGTCTATCCGAACCTAAGCTGGTATTACGACAAGGCTTACGACGGCGTGGAAATCCGCAACTCGGCGGGGCTTGCCTATTACCTGTTGAAGCAGGCGCAGTTGGCGCTTGTGCCGGGCGAATCATTCGGGACGGACGACTTCATCCGCATTTCCTATGCTACATCGATGAAAAACCTTGAGACCGGCATGGAACGCTTGGCTACTGCCCTTGCCAAGCTTGCGCCTTCGCACAAAGTTCGAGCCGCGGCGCTCAACAACACCGCCACCAAGCAGAGGGATTTCGTGCCGGCGCAGGTCATCTCTGATGCGCGGATGAAGGAAGGACTTGCCGCAGAAGCCAATTCGGCGATCTCTTACGACTCTTATAATGAGTGGAACGTCAATGTCGGTGGCGTGGTGCTGAAGCTGATCACAAACTCGCCACATCTGGCAGACTTCTGGCAGGAAAACTGGTATCCGGCGCCGCTTGAGTCCGACCTTGAGCCGCACGGAGTGATCTACGGAGTCAAGGACATTCCGGGGCGCGAGGCGTCGGCGTTCTACCATGCTGGCAGCCGGAGCGGGTTCGTCGTCAATACGGCGTTCTACCCGCAGGTGCGGGGGATGGCGCTGGGGATGGTGGAGGAGATCGGTGGAGCGATGTTCGACCTGCAATTAGTCGGCGGGTCATGTGTGGAAGTGAATGGGAAGGGAGTCGCCCTGATCGCTCCTCCCGGAACCGGCGGCGGAACGCACTTTGCGGCTCTCTTAAGAAGACCGGATGCGAAGCTCCACTCCTACGACGCTTTCTTCGTCCGTTGGTCGGGATCGAAGCCTATCGCGGACGCAGTCGAACGGAAACTGTTGATGAAAACCGAGTTGGTCGAGAAGCTTCCCGAACTGACGCGGCTGTTCGACCGGTCGAAGACGGAGAATGTGATCATTAAACGGGATGAGTGCGAGACGGAAGCTTGTTCTCAAAGCGACTCTTGCCCGATTGACCGGGGTGAGGCGCGCTGTTACTACGCTTCCGAGCGTTCACGAGGATTGATCGACCCGTACTGGATTGGCCAGGACAAGCACGTCAAGCGGACGACTCTTTCAAAGCTCATCCTCCTGAAGCGGGAAAGCCTTGGCGCAAAGGTGACCAAGCCTTCGACCGACGCGGCGCTGAAGATCCTTGAGGAGGGGGCGATTGTGTCAAGCCGAGGCGGCTACCGATCCCAGCCGTTCTTCAATCCGTATCTGGTGGAGATGACTTCGGAGCGGCTGGAGAGACTGCGCCGGCAGTGGAAGCGGCTGTTGGAGGTAGCTCCTTTGGTGGTGATCAATACGGAGTCGATGAGGAAAGAAGAGGCGATCGACGCGGTTGGGAAGGAAGTGGGGTAGGACAGGTTTCAAACCTGTCTTACCAAACCTGTCGGTAGAACGGGCGTCCCGCCCGTTGTGCGTAACGCCGCCATCTTGGCGGCAAGGTAGCACCGCCGTCTCCGGCGGTCTTTGGGCGATGGCAAGCATCGCCCGTACGGGCGAACCTTGCGTTCGCCCACCCAATGTCGCGTATGGCGGATTTCCGAATCGGCCGCGTAGGTCGGGCCGCCGAGCCCGACTCGCGTAGGTTAAGCGTCTCGCTTGACAAGTTTGAGTTCATAGCTTCAGTGTTCCCTGTACGACAGACTTCAGTTTATCCGATCCACGCTGAAGTTGTGTACTATGAACAAGCGTGACGAACAATCTCGTGTGGCTTGGCCTGCTTGCCAAGTCAGGTTTCAAGATTGAGACCCTACTTGCAAGCAAGTTGGGCCACCCGGCTATTTAAGACAAAAGCAAAATGCATCAACAAATGAGGTTTGGAATGAACTCGATTAACGAAGTTACACAACTTCTCGATGACTTGGGATTCGAAGTTAGAGACACAACCACTCTTCCTGCAAGAGTTGCAAATTATAAGAAAATCCCCAATGGATTGAACACTACAATTCAAGAGTTATTGAAGAAAAAGTATCCTAACGGAATATTCTCTCACCAAGCATCAGCACTACAACTTCTGATGGAGGGGAACGATATCTGCCTTTCAACGCCTACAGCCTCCGGGAAAAGTCTGGTATTTATGGCAGGAGTATCTCATCTACTTTTAGAGAATACCGGGAGAAAGGCATTAGCTCTTTACCCTCATAAAGCCCTGATTCAGGATCAAATGTCAAAATGGATTCCTTTTGCTCATGAGCTTGGTCTCAGGGTCGGATATATTGACGGCGACGTTCCGCGAGCACAACGACCAGAGATTCTGAATAAATCCGATATTCTTGTGGCAACGCCTGATGTTGTACATGCTTGGTTATTGAGCCAATTGCAGGAAAAGGAGATCTTTGAGTTTGTGCGAAGATTGCACTATTTGATATTGGATGAAGCTCATATCTATGAAGGAGTCTTCGGTTCAAATATGGCATTCTTTATTCGAAGATTAATTGCAGTATCAAAGATCACTCAAATTATAACCAGTACTGCTACGCTGGGAAAACCTGAGAACTACATTCAGTTACTAACAGGACGCGATCCTGTTACCATAGAGCCCGACAAAGATGGTTCTTCAAAATCGGTGATGGATGTTTTTCTAGTTTCTTCAACCCTGAAAGATTCCTATGCAGCCAAAGTAAGTTTATTAAAGGCCCTCGCAAAATCTGAGGCGGGGCGGTTTATAGCTTTTGCTGATTCAAGGAAAATGGTTGAACAGGTCGTTTCAGCTATACATAGAAGGGATGATGATGAGACTGAAGAGCAAGATGACTCTATAGAGAGCGAAAGCGAGATTTTTGATGTGCTTCCCTATAGAGCGGGTTATGAAGTAGTAGATAGAAATAACATACAGCAGGCTTTAAGCGATGGTACGTTGAGTGGTGTGGTTTCGACAAGCGCTATGGAAATGGGATTGGACATTGGTGAAATATCCACCGTAGTTCTTCTTTCAACACCAAATACGGTTACTTCATTTTGGCAAAGAATTGGAAGAGCAGGTAGAAAACAGGCGGGTATTAGCATCATTATAGATCAGGAAAAAGCCATTACAAGCCTCCCGCAATATATGCAAAAACCACTTGAGGCAAAATGGATATACTTAGACAACCGCTATATCCAATATACGAATGCACTCTGTGCCGCAACTGAGTTAAATCTTGTTGGTGGTTCAACAGAAATCAACTCTGCCTTTAATTCATTGCCAGATCAGTTTAGACGTATGCTCGAGAATGAGATTTTGCAGACCGAAACTGTTCCACCGGATCTTTACGTTTTAAAACAACGCGCTCAAAATGGTGCACATATCGAGTTTCCTGTTAGAACTCTTATTGAAAAAGAATTTAAAATCCGCCTTTTTCAACAACCTTTGGGCAGCCTTTCCTATACTCAAGTTCTGCGCGAAGCGTACCCTGGTGCAATTTATTTTTATATGGCCAAGCCACACCGAGTACAAACATTCAGTTATCGCAAAGGAGAGATTAATGTTGTAAAATCCAAAAGATGGTCTACAAAACCTATCGTTCAAACAATGGTCTTTCCTCGTATCCCAACTGGTATTTTAAGCTTGCTTCGCTCTGAGACATCATTCGCCGCCGAGGTAGAATTGCAGGTTTCTGAGCGAGTTCTTGGGTTTCAGGAGAGACGAGGATCGACTAATTTAAAAGAGACTTACGGACCTGCCTCGCAATATTACCAACGATCCTTAGATAGATTTTTTGAATCAACTGGCGTTTGTTGGTATTTCGGCGACCCATTCTTAGACTCACTAGAATTTGGCGAGATGCTTTGTGAAGTATTCTGTGACACCAAGAATATTCAGGCGCATGATATTGGAGTAGGCGTGTATTATTCCAGGTCCAACCCATTAGGTCTCTCGGAGTGCAGAGGGTGTTGCATCTTCGACGCTACGCATGGTAGTCTTAGACTTACACAAAAACTTGCAGAGGACTTTATTTCTATTGCAACTGAAACATTAGCTCTCGAGCCTGAACGTAATTGCTCGGATTCTTTGGCGAATCTGCAAGCAGTCGATGTAATAAACGGAGATACTGACCCTTGTGGCGACGATACGGTTATCGTCATCGCCCCAGGTCAGCGGGCAATGCGTGTCGATCAGAGCACAACAAGAGAGGTTTTAATAACAGACTTCAGATACACTCCTAATGGAGTAGTTTATTTTATTGATAATCCGGCAGGTCGGGAAACTCTTCGAGCCAACCATGTTCAAGCAATCTTTGGTATATCAAAAATGATGAAAGTAAACCTTCTTACCGACAAAAGGGAGACAATTGAGTGAGTACATTCACTGGAAAGACGCGCCTCGCGGTGCGATACTGGACGAACGCGAAGTTCGCCCGTGCCGCCATCTTGGCGGCATGTCCGAACTGCCGTCAGGATGAAAGCGGTATATAGTGACAGACAAAAATGTCTATCCTCCCCGAAGAAGGGAACAGGTTTGGAAACCTGTCCTACCGGGGACACGCTGAAGCGGTGAACTCCAACATGACAAGCGAGACGCATGTCCTACGCGACCTCGTTTGAATAACCAAAACTTAAATCATAAACCAAACTGGATTCCCGCCTACGCGGGAATGACAATTACCAATGACCACTAACATCCTTATCGTCGGCGTCGGGGGCCAGGGCGTCATCCTCGCGTCGGAATTACTCTCGGAAGCCGCAATGCAAGCCGGCTACGACGTCAAAAAATCGGAAGTCCACGGCATGAGCCAGCGCGGAGGCGTCGTCTCGTCGCACGTCCGCTTCGGGCCCAAGGTCTATTCACCACTCATCCCAAACGGCGCGGCCAACGTGGTGCTGGCGTTCGAAGCTGCTGAAGGACTCCGCTGGTGCGGGCAGGTGTCCGCCGAAGGATTGCTCGCTATGAACACCCAGCAGATCATCCCTCCGATTGCCTTCACCAAGGAATTCAGCTACCCCGAAGACCCGGTGGCTCAGGCTCGAAAGCACGTCAAGCGGGTCGTCCCCGTCGATGCGCTCGCCCTGGCTAATGAGGTCGGTAATCCGAAGCTCGTCAACACCGTGCTATTAGGCGCAATCTCTGGCGAGCTGGATATTACTGAAGAGATTTGGGAGGCTGTCATTCGTAAGCGCGTCCCGAAGGGATCAGAGGAAGCGAATTTAAAGGCGTTCCAGAAAGGCAAGAATGCAGCAAAGACAGTTTCTTAAACACAGAGAACACAGAGGAATCACAGAGATCACAGAGAATAATATAGTAACGAACAGCATCCTCCAGCGTCGCACTGCAATAGCAGGGGGGGAAAAAAGACGACACCTCCCCTTGATCCCCTCCGCAAACGGGGGGGAAATATCCGTCACCGACGGGGCGGCGACGGCGGATCAAAAGCGCGATAAATCGCTGCGCTACCGATTCCTCTTTATCCTTTATCCTTTATTCCTTATCCTTACTTCCTGTAACGTCGGTGGGGCAGGCTCGTTCGTGCCGGGAGTCACCCCCGCCGAAAATAATGCTCTCTACGACGGCGAACCAGTCACTGGAGATTGGGTGATAATGAACATGCTCGACGAGCCGGAAAGCCTTAATCCTCAGACTTCCTCCTCAGCAAGCGCCACCTACGTCAAGGCATACATCTATGAATCGCTGATCCAGACCCGCCGCGAACCTCCCTACGATGAAATGCCCCTGCTCTCCGACGGGATGCCGGAGGTGTCTTCCGATCACCTCGTCTATCGCTGGAAGATTAGACGCGACGCTCGGTGGCACGACGGCAAACCATTGACGGCGCATGACGTCGAGTTCACCATGAAGTCGCTGATGAACCCGTTTGTCGATAATCTGCCGTCGAAGCCATACTACTCGGAACTCGACAGCGTGATTGTCGAAGACGACTATGCGGTGACGATGTATTGCTCAAAGCCGTACTTCATGCATCTCGAATTTCTCGGCGGGAATTCCATCATGCCGAAACATGTGTTCGATGCGGAGGGGTTGATGGATGGGCTCAGCTATTATCAGGTGAGGTATGGGTCGGGGTTCGGGAGAATTGCTGATTATTTGGAAGCTAATGGCGATGCTGATGACAATGGAATCGCGGCTGGAGCGGCGTTACTGGCGTTGGAGAAGGGGATAGAAAGCTCGACGGAAGGGAAGGTTAAGTGGGAGGATGTGGAAAAGGCCGGAGCCTCGAAGGATTATAATAAGGCAAGGACATACTTGCAATCTCGCCCGGAAGCACCATCGGCTGTCAGGCTTCTCCAAGATGCTTACAATTCTGCCGAACGGGCGTGGAATTCACTACAAGAGGTGAGGCGGACAGCTGTCCGCCTCACCGAAGTTACCACTTTGTGTCGCGATTATGCAACTCGTATCCAAAAGTATGGTGAGCAATTCAACGCGCACGCCGCGAACAGGCTACCGACGGTCGGGTCGGGGCCTTACAAGTTCGATCACTGGACGACCGGGCAGGAGATTGTGCTGGCTCGCAATGAAGATTACTGGCGGGGACCGGGTCATGCATGGCTTGATAAGATTGTCTTCCGGGTGCTGACCGATTACACGGCGTCGCTGGTGGCGCTGAAGAACGGCGAGATCGACTTCATGGAGAACCTGCAGACAATCCAATTCCTTACCATGACCAACCGGAAGAAATTCCTCGATAAATACGTCAAAGGCACGTTCCTGATTCCGACCTACTCGTACATTGGCTGGCAGAACTCAAGCCCGATTTTCAAGGATAAACTCACCCGGCAGGCGATGAGTCATCTTGTTAGAAAACATGAGGTTGCTCAGAAAATCCAGTTTGGGTTCTCTGAGGTTGTGGAAAGCCCGTTTTATAGATATGGGTATGATTTCGATTCGACGCTCAAGTCGTACAAGTTTGACGTAATCGAAGCGCAGAGACTGCTTGCCGAGGCGGGATGGAGAGACGCTGATGATGACGGGATACTGGAGAGGGATACAGTGGAGTTTCGTTTTGAACTGATCCTGCCATCGGGAAGTCCGCTTGGGGATCAGGTGGCGTCGATCATGCGGGAGGATATGGCGATGGTGGGAATAGACATGCAGATCCGCAGGCTTGAGTGGTCGGTGTTTATCAACAACTACATTCGCAATCACAAGTTCGACGCCTGTTTCCTGAGTTGGGTGATGGGATTGAAGCAAGACCCCAAGCAGATTTGGCACTCGGAATCTGCCAAAGGGCGCGGGTCGAACGCAGTCGAGTTCAAGAACGTAGTGTGTGACTCGCTGATCGATCTCGCGAGGACAGAGTTCGACAGGGACAAGCGGCGGGAGTATTACCAGCAATTCCAGCAGATTATCAACGACGAACAGCCTTATACGTTCATGTTCAGCTCCAAGTTCAAACCGGCTTACGACCGGCGGTACAAAGGCGTGAAGTGGTATCCGTACAGGCCGGGGTACCAGCTTGACGAGTGGTTTGTGCCGAAGGAAGAGCAGAAGTATAAGTAGGTTGAAGGTTTAAGGGTTTAAGGGTTAAAGGGGGACACTTGACAAACGGGCGATACATCGTTAGATTGAATGGAGTAAGCGTCTAAATCATCAAGTAAGGGAGGCGGGGCGATGAAATGGGTTATACTACTGGTTGTGGGGTTGTTGGTCGGGGCGGGGGGAGTTTTGGGGCAGCCGGTTCAGGAAATCTGGCGGCTACAAATTAATAACGGACAGCGATTGGGACCGCATTGGACAGACCCAGATAGCCCGACCGAAATCATTGTCGCCGCGGGAGGACAACTGGTGAAAGTCATCAACGGAGAGATCACTCAAACGAGTCCCAATCTGAATGGTGATATCAATTCAATTATTACTGTCATTGACCCTGAGCAAGGTCGACTGCTCATCGCTGGCATCGAAGAGGCTGAAGAAGGAGTCCTGACTTTTATCTCTGCGGATTCGCTTGAATTAAGAGAGCGTAGGAATCTTGGAGCTTCATTTGATCTTAGGGAAGTGAATTATAATACCTACGATGGCAGGAACATTTCCTCCATCAACGCGCCTACCGATTGGGGAGTTGACACTTTGAAGTCCTTAATAATAGGTCAAAAGGAGAAAGTGGAACTCGCTAATGGTATGGGCAATTTTAACCAAGGATCGGTTTTTCTATATTCGGTTGCCGAAGATGAGTTCCTCGCGTCAAAGAATCTGGGAGCCATTATACAGACTCGCATCACGAGATCGCTTCTCGATACAACCACTCTATACGTAGGGTCAGAACTATCCAGCAGTGAATATCAACGCGGATTGGGTTATATTTACACGGTAAGTTGTCGCATAGATGTCCTGTCGGCAGGACTCGACTCAATTCACTCAGCGATTCTCGCTCAAGGTCACTTCTGGGATTACGAGAACCCTGTGGTGGCACATTTTCAGGGAGCCAGATTGCTGGGTGTCAATAATGGTGGAGCGATAAGACTCTATTTTTATGTATGCTTTGAGGATAGTGCCGGATCTCACCTCAGCAGGTTCGACACCGACTTGAATTTTCGGAGAGACATTCTCCTGCCGTGCCGCCACCCCATTAAGGCGATGTATAACATAGGAACTATGGAACCAAATCTACAGCAAATGATGCTTATCTCCGCTACAGGAGAACTTGTAGCAGTAGATTTAAATCGGTTCCGCGTTACAGGATATATCGCAAATCAGTTTCCAGGTTATATTGATAGTGATATCGGCGGATTTGGTGGCGATGGGCAAGAACTGCTGGTGCTCACCGGTGATGACCTGACACTTTACCAGATCAACTCCCTTTCTATTGACAAGTCCGATTTCATCCTTCATCCTTCATCCCTCATCCTTTCGAGTTTCCCGAATCCCTTCAATTCCTCCGCAACAATTTCCTACTCCCTTCCCCGACCGGGTCGCTATGCGGTGGACGTGGTGGACATCAGTGGACGGTTGGTGGCAAGGCTGTCGGACGGGTGGAAAGAGGCGGGAAGCTATCGGGAAATCTGGGACGGGAACCCTATGGCAAGCGGGCAGTATGTCCTTAGGGTGAATGGAGTTGCGGGGGCGGTTTCGAGGCCGGTGACAATTATTAAGTAGGGTAATGTGTCTGGGAGGGCGGGATTTCATACTAAGTCACATTCATTGGGGCAATAATCGTGTTCGTATTCAGTACGACAGACAATTTTGTCGGTCACCGAAAACCTAATTTATCTAAAGTATTGTTAATTGTGACAGACAAGAATGTCTGTCGTACTGAACGCAACTTGGTATCAGTCCGCTCTTGACAAGCGGGACGCTTATCCTACGAGAGAAGGGAAGGGCGGACAAGAGTGTCCGCCCTCCAAGATACGGAAAAGCCGTCACCTGCAGAGAATTTACGGCTTGTTGTTGTCTGGTCGGGACGCCCTGTCCTACTGACCTTTACGCAAAGCCTTTCTCTCGGCGTCTTGTTCGAAGAGATCGGGCGGCGTCCAGCCGGTCTTTCGTAAGGAATCAGCAAGGATCTTTTCACGCAACAGGCCAATCCTTGCCCGCGACGAAATTGCACCCTGATCCTCCTGGTTTTTAGCCGCCGCATACCTTTTTTGGAACCACTCAATCGCCGTATGATAATCCTTTTTGAACTGGTGCACAACTCCGATGTAATAGAGGTTTTCAACCGTACCCCCATTTCGCCTTGATGAGTCGAACATGGCTATAGATTCGTCGTAATGATTCTGCCATAACAAGCAAAGCCCAAGATTGTAAAGCGCCTCGTGATCAGTTGGGTTATCGGCAAGCAGAGTTTGACAGTGTTGGGAGGCTCGAGTGTATTCATGTAATTCGATATAGAGCGCCGAAGCTGTTACCAATAATAGTCTTGAATGAGGATCAATGAACAGACCGTCCTCTATTAGCTTGGTGAGTTGTCGTTTTTCATAAACGGTGCGCATCTTTTCTATCTGAGCAAGGCGGGCGGTTTCATAGCCGGGGGCAAGTTGCAATGCACGTTCGATCATTGCTCTACTGGTCTTAATGGGTAGATCGCCGAAGCGATTTTCCATCAGTCGCGAGAGGTAAAAATAAATTCGTGGGTCGTCAAAGTCGAGCATATATGCCAGTTTCAAAGCAGATTCGGCTTCGTCCCAGTCGCGAAAGTCGAGGAAATGCCTTCCGAGAAGAATGTATATTTCGGGATTATTTCTGTCGATGGACGCCGCCTCAAGGAGGGCAGTACGGATTTCCTGTTCGTGCATGTCGGGGCTCGAGCTCAGCCAAGTGCGGGCGAATTCAATTTTGGGGGCGCTCCATGTTGTATCATCATTCGATTCAGCCATGAAGAGCGCCGCGGCGAGATCGTTTTCGCCTTGACGCCGAACGGAAAAAGCAAGATAGTGGACTTCAAGAACGGAATCAGGGAGATTCGGCAGACGGCTAAACGAGCGACCCTTCAAATCTACTCCGCCGAGTTTCTGCGCCACCGCTTCACCGGCCCACGCTGATAAAGTAGCGAGGCTTACGTCTGGAGCGATGAATTCAGCGAATGATTTGTAGCTGTTTCCGGATCTGCTAAGTATGGAAATTTTTACCGGCGGCCGTGCCCCAGCTTCGACAGAATCCTGAGTGACAATCACTTGATACTTGATTCGCATCTTTGCGGCAATACCGTCGAGTTCCGATTTGCTTGAAGTTGAGAACAACACACCGGCTGATTCTTCATCCTGAACAACAAATGGTTCCGGAGCGGCTCGCAAGCGGTTTTTGATACCATCAGCGACGCCTTCCGACCAGGCTCCCGGGCTTTGTCCAACACCATCGCCGGCTCGGACGAAGACGCGTATCGGGATGGATTCGGGGGGGATAAGACGCCAGTAAGTTATGTATCCGGCGATAATTACTAACCATCCGATAGCAATCACCCGCCAAAACCTGCCCAGTCCCCAGAAGCCTGTCCCTTTCCAAGTAACCCACCAGACAAAAGTGAAGAGTCCGCCGAGAAAAGGAATCAACATCAGCCCTAAGACGACATTGCCGTTCAAGTATTCGAGAAGATCAGATGTCATAGGGAGAGACTTTCGAGATTGTTTGATCGGGAGGGAAACGAAGAGTTACTTCAGCGGGATTCACTTTAAACTGTGCAGGCAGACGAGGACGTCTGCCTGAAATGGGCAATCTCGGTAGGCAGACGAGGACGTCTGCCTGAGGGATGTTTCTACTTTCCATTCATAAGGCTGAAGGCTTCGATGCGGGTGATTTGCTTTCGCAAATATCCTCTTTGCGCGGAAGTGATGGTTTCGACTGCCTCGCGCTTAACGCCTTGCATTGAGATGCAGAGGTGGCGTGCCTTGATAACAACGATGACGCCGAGAGGCTTTAATCGATTGACGAGAGCGTCGGCAAGTTCGGTCGTCATTCGTTCTTGAATTTGCGGTCTTGCGGCAATCGACTCGACCAGTCGGACAAGGCTTGAGAATCCAGTCACCTGATTATTGCCGGGAATGTAACCGATCGAAACATGTCCCATGAACGGCAACAGATGGTGCTCACACATTGAGTAGAAAGGGATATCCTTGACAAGGATCATCTCGTCGTGATTGGAGCTGGTGTAGAGACTTATTTTCTCTGAGGGTTCAGAGCCGATTCCAGCGAAGATTTCGCGATACATTCGCGCGACTCGATTGGGGGTTTGGAGCAACCCTTCGCGGTCGGGTTGCTCGCCAATACCCTCAAGAATGAGCCTCACGCCCTGCTTGATTTTCTCGTCATCGAAAGTCAAGGAAAGTTATTCCTCAGTTCGAGGAGGTTTATCCATTGGTCGTTGATCGACCTTCGAAGCCTCACCAGGGGTCGTCGTTGGACGACTTTCGCCTTCACCTGCGACATTCGAATTAGGACGGGGACGCGATGGGGTTCGAGAACGATGAACTCGAACGCGGGGGCGCGGAGCTTCTTCTTTATTAACAGTTTCCTGTGGTGCAGTTTGGGCTAAGGTGGCGGGAGGTTTTTCCTCGCCAGTCATTGGGACAGGAGTTTCCGATTTACCTGTTGGTCTGGCAGATCGGTCTGGTCGGCGATTCCGTTGAGTTTTAACAAAGCCTGCCTTGAAGCGCGGGGGAGCACTTTCTGGAGTTGCTGTGTTTGGGGAGTCGCTCGGTGTTGCAATTACGATCGGTGGTTTTTCTGGTTCAGATTTCAACGGCTTTGGCGGTGGCCGGAGTTCATTACTGATCGGAATTTGATCTTGTTTTGCCGGAGTTTCAGGTTTAGTTTTTTGATCCTGTTTCTGCGTTTTCTCGACCATTCGGGCAATTTCTACGGGAGTAGGGCGACGGTTTTCAGGGTCACGACTTGAAGCAACGCCATAACTGCGGGCGAAATCGCGTCTCATTTTTCCAGGGCTACTCCGGCCAGCCTCGCCACTGGGGCGATTTTGGCGATCGCGCTCGGGACGGTTCTGATCAACTACCTTAGGTGGTTCGATTGGCTTGGCCTGAGTTTTTGCTTGATCAGGAGAAATATTGGGGGTTGGACGTTGATCAAGGCGGCCGGATTCGGTTTTAGAAACATCGCTCCTTGGAGGTTCGGGGCGACGATTTTCCTGTCGGGGGCTCTCTTGTCTGGGAACATCCGCTTTGGGTGGAACCTGCCGGTTATCTCCGTGTCTAATTCCATCGCGCCGTCTCTGATTGTTTGGTCTGCCATCGCGTCTTTGTTGTTGTTGTTGGCGATTTTCTCCATGTCCAGACGAAGCAGTAGGATCGACGGATCTGGGTTGGAGCGGTGGTAATTTTCCACCTTTCAACAAGATATCGATTTCTTCACCATCAAGGATTTCGCGATCGAGCAACACATCAGCAAGGACTTTCAGTTTGTCGAGGTGTTCTCGAATGATTCGCTCGGCATTTCGCTCGGCGTCGGTGACGATACGACGGACTTCCGAATCGATTTCCTGCGCGGTGCGTTCTGAAAAGTCACGATGTTGGGATATCTCGCGGCCGAGAAAAATCTCTTCGTGTTTTTTTCCGAAGGCAATGGGACCCATGCGGTCAGACATACCCCATTCGCAGACCATCCGCCGGGCAATATCAGTAGCACGTTCGATATCGTTACCGGCACCGGTGGAGAGTTCATTGAAGACCAATCTCTCGGCCACACGTCCACCAAGCAGATGGGTCAAGGTTTGCCTGAGGTAAGTTCGGGAGTAGTTGTGTTTTTCGTCGAGAGGCAGGTAATGGGTAAGACCAAGAGCACGTCCTCGGGGAATAATCGTCACTTTATGAACGGCGTCGGCGCCGGGGGTCATTTTAGCGACCAGAACGTGTCCAGCTTCATGATAGGCAGTCTGTCGTTTTTCGTCTTCATTGATCAGCATACTCTTCCGCTCGGTGCCCATCATCACCTTATCCTTGGCATTCTCGAAATCTACCATGAAGACCTGATTGGCATTTCGTCGCGCGGCAAGAAGAGCCGCCTCATTCATGAGGTTGGCAAGATCAGCGCCAGCCAGACCGGGCGTACCCTTAGCCAGAACTTCCAGTTTGACGTCAGGTGCGAGGGGGATGTTCTTAGAATGGACTCTTAAAATACCTTCACGACCACGGACGTCGGGTCGATCGACAACAATCTGTCGGTCGAAACGGCCGGGGCGGGTAAGGGCTGGATCGAGAACATCGGGGCGATTGGTAGCGGCAATCAATATGACGCCTTCGGAACCTTCGAACCCGTCCATCTCGACTAAGAGCTGGTTAAGGGTCTGCTCTCGTTCATCGTGCCCACCGCCGAGGCCAGCTCCGCGATGCCTTCCGACTGCATCGATCTCGTCGATAAAGATGATGCAGGGAGCATGTTTTTTGCCGGTTTCGAAGAGATCGCGAACACGAGCGGCGCCGACTCCGACAAACATTTCGACAAAATCAGCTCCTGACATGGAGAAGAATGGAACTTCAGCTTCACCAGCGACCGCGCGGGCAAGGAGAGTTTTACCGGTTCCGGGTGGTCCCAGCAACAAGGCTCCCTTGGGGATGCGGCCGCCAAGTCGGGTAAACTTTTTCGGATCTCGGAGGAAGGAGATTATCTCTTGTAGCTCTTCTTTAGCTTCATCACAACCAGCGACATCCATGAAGGTAATTTTGGGTTTGCCTTCCATAGAAAGCTTGGCTTTGGATTTCCCAAAGGAAAAGACTCCGCGCGCACCACCTCCACCGCCCTGCATGCGTCGCATGAAATAGATCCAAATAGCAATGAAAACGATCCAAGGGAGGAAGGTTGTCAGCAGGATGCCGAGCCAGCTTGTAGTCTTATCGCGGAATTGGTAATCGATCCTCAGGCTGTCCCACTGAGCCAACATTTCTGCATCGATGTAGGGGAGAGTAGTGACAATTGAGCCACCATCCTTTAACCGGCCATGAAATTCACGTTCGATGACATCGGCGCCGTCGATCTGACCAGATTCGACCAATTTTTGATATTGGGTATAGGACTTATGGGCTTCCGGTTTTTCGTTCAGGTTAAGTTGTCGCAGTACTATCCAGGTTACGACCACCAGAAGAATCCAAAGTGTAATGGTTCGCGAGGCTTTGCGCCAATCGAATCCATCTTCGGGCAACGGTTTTTGCTTCCGCTGCTTCTTCCCTCCAGAATCCTTTTTATCGGGATTCTGGGAGGGGTTTTGATCAGTCATGGGATTCCTAAATAAAGTCTTATTACGGACAAATTATAGTTGCTTTTGGAGAGCGCCTTTTCAAGCCGCTCTAATCGGTCTAAAAGCCAAACCAGTGGGGGCAAGAGCGGCTTGAAAAGCCGCTCTCCAAGCACTACTATAAAGTGACCTGATTAAAAAATGTCGGCAGACGGAAAAATCAACGTCAGCCGGTAAGCCTGCCGCGATTGTGCGGTCAGGCGATAATTATGGGCGATGCGCCAAGGGATAAGCGCGGCAATAGCGCCTTCGTTTTCCACCACGGGTGCATTGCGTTTATGGTGCGGAATATCAGCGTCGCGCAGAAGGTCGAGGACGCTACAGAGGTAGTTGGCTCCCAACGGCGTCATAGCGTCACCTTCGATGGCTGGGCGGATAATCGTTCGGTTGTGATTAAACTGTTCGGCATCGATGAAAAGCGTTCCAGCGGGAGGGGGAATAACCGCCTCAGACGCTGGAATTTGCGTCACCACAAGTGTACCATATCCGGGAATTTGAAACATTCCTTCAGCAAAAACAATGGGTTTCCATTGTGGGGATACAGAATAAATATGGATATTTTCGCGAAAACGACAAACTGTAATCTCGCAACCGAGTTGGGTTTCTTTCTCCCCTGATGCGACGCCTTCGTCCGCAGTTTGATAGCGTTCAAGCGGAATTCGGTTTTCGTCACCAGCGAGTATCCGGGCGCATCGTTGGAGTATTCCAAGTCTAACCAAGCAAAAATACGAACTAAACGCACGATAATCAACAACAATTTCAGTTCTTGTTGCACTGATTCGACAATCGTCGAAACTGCGTTGGATTTCGCTTGAGATAAAATCAGCCGTCAAGCGTAATAATTCACCACTTCTAAGAATCGAGTTGAGAACTCCTTCGCCAAAAGAGGCAGTAATAGCGGGCAGAATTGTCTCTCGAATTGCCGACCTTGGGTAAGCTTCATCAGTATTGCTCTGATCTTCGACAAATGGAAGTCCTTCTGCCTTGCAGTAATCTACCAACTCTTGTTTTCGGAAGCTGAGGAGAGGTCTGATCAGCGGGATTTCCATAGCCCCGGGGCACATCGAGACGGGTTTTATGCCCGACAACCCCTCTACACCGGACCCATTGAAGAGCCGCATTAAGATTGTCTCTAACTGGTCGTCCCGGTGGTGTGCGGTAACTATATAGACGTTTTGTGATGGAATATCTTGCTTGGTTTTCAGAGAAATTTCAGCAAGGAAGCGATAACGGAGAGTTCGGGCGGCGGCGTGAAGGGAGGTCTTATGATCGTGAGCGTACGAAGACACGTTTCCCGATTCGCTGATGACTTCAATTCCAAACCGCTCTCCCAAGCGATGGACAAGAGCTTCTTCAGCGTCTGCTTCGGGTCTGAGTTTATGGTTGAAATGGGCGATGACGATCCGGCGACTTGTCTCTTTTTGAGACCACTCGACAAGCAATCCTACAAGAGCCGTCGAGTCCGGGCCTCCGGAAACTCCGACGATTAGCGTTAGGTTTTGGTCGGGGACGCCGGCTTTCTTAAGAGACGAATAGAGTTTTGAGTTCACAGATTTAGCGTGGATTTGGGATAGCGTTTAGCATAAAAAGGCACGCTAAAGCTGTGAACTCTGAACATAATACACACGAATTCGTTAAAATAAGCCGTTTTGGGGTTTAGTCGGACTTTGGAAGCGACCGATTTTTGAATAATCTCCGCCGGGAGGAATTTTGAAGATTTCAGAGTCTTTAAGAAGCTCTTCAATTGTAAGGATTTGAATGCTCTGATAGTCGCGATTCATAACATCGGAGTGGTAATACCCGGCGGCAAGCGCCTCTGCGCGCATCTCGGCGGTTTCTTTTTCGAGCGTAATGAAGGCGGCAAGTTCAGATCCTTCGCGTTCCATTGTGCCTTTTAAATCTCGTATCAACGAAGAGCCAACCTTGCCAGACTTGACTTGAATAATACACTTTTGATAGCTTCTTTCGGGACCATGCAGGAACATTCGGTACCCATCAACGCCTCTATCTTTACCTTTTTTCTTCTCATCTCCCCAAGGACGCGCTCCGACTAAGCCTAATGCCCAATACTGGAACTGATAGCGATCTTCGAGCGCTAAGGCTTGCGCCTCTCCAAGCGTTGTAGGTTCGCCAATCACGGAATAATCTCCGCGACCCAAACCAAAACGCTGAGCGAGACGACTTTTTATCAGATCAATAGCAAGGTGAGTAATGTCGATTCCGATCCACTGGCGTGGGGATTCAGTGGGGAATTCCTGGTTAAGCGCTTCAACAGCGTCGATTGTTGTTCCACATCCACAGAATGGATCAAGGATTATGGCACCGGGATTCGAAGAGATCGATATGATGCGACGTAACAGCTCTAATGGTTTCTGAGTTGGATAACCTTGCCTTTCTTTCGCTTGTGAATTAATGACTGGAATATCCCAAACATCGTCCATAGGTGCGCCGAGTGAGTCTTCAACAGTCATTTTACTAAAATGCCTTCTCCCTGCCTCATATTGCACAAAACTCTTTTTACCCTTCCACCTCCGAATGGTACCATCCGAGTTAGGTTCGAACAAGGTATTAAATATATTGTTTTGGGAAGATTTAGAGTAGAATAGAATTATATCATGCATCCGTTGCAATCGACTCGACTTAGCAGGCCAACGACGATAATGCCAGATGATTTCATTCTTAAATCCACGAGGAGTAAAAATGCCATCCAATACCAATTTAAGATAATGGCTCGCGGTGGGGTCACAATGCAAGAATAACGACCCGCTTGGCTTAAGGATTCGACGAAGCTCAACCAGTCGAACTGTCATCTGAGTCAGGTATGCAAGCATTGGAGTTCGTCCGAGAAATTTCTCGAGTGCATTCATGAGTCCGACAAGTTCTCGCGATGCGGATGAAGAAACCTGATTGATCTCGTGCAAGGCCCATTCAGCAGACTCATCCCATTTCCAAGTGTCTGAAAAGGCTTTTACCTGGGCAGTGGAAGGAGTGCCATCCGCCTCCTTGTAAAGGACATTATAGTCCTGACTGGAGTTGAAAGGCGGATCGAGATAGATCAGGTCAACGGACTCGGAGGGGAAGTAATCGGGGTTCCGCAGGAACGGGAGATTATCTCCGAAGTAAAGTCTGTTGGTTTTGATATCGCTCATGCTTTTGGCCTATTCAATGTCGATCTGATCAGGATTGAGGTGCTCTTTGGCGTAATCAATGTGCATCTTATTATCAATGAAGAACTGCACAACATCGGTGTCGAGTTCCATGTCTTTCATCATAAATCCAAGAATCTTAATACACTCAGAGAGTTTCTTCGGCTGTTTGTAGGGTCTGTCACGAGCTGTCAATGCTTCGAAGATGTCGGCTAACGCCATGACTCGTGCCTGAAGATTGATCTGATCACCTTTCAAGCCAAGAGGATAGCCTCGTCCGCTCAGCTTTTCGTGATGTGCTCCTGCAATGTAGGGAACATTCTTGATTTTTTTGGGGAAGGGAAGTTTTTCGAGTATCTTGATTGTCATTAACGCATGATTTTCGATGATCTTGCGCTCTTCGTTGGTCAGGTTGCCTTTGCGAATATGGAGGTTGTAAAGCTCATCGGGTGAAATCATCGGTTCATTACCGTTGGCAGTTTCAATAGCTAATTGCGCAATGGCGTCGAGCCGGGCAATCGTTGCATCTGGCACAAATTCCTGCGTGGCATTGCAACCAGCGACAAATTCAAACTCTTCATTTAAGTGTTTTAACTCGGCTTCGGCTTCTGGCGAAAGTTCAAGGATAAGTGAATCACCTTCGCCTTTTACCAAGGTAGCCGACTGCTCTTTCAGAGCCTTGATGGTCGCTTCCGCCTTGGCAAGCTCAAACCTGAGCCTGACGAGTTCCATCCGGTCGAAAATTGTCTCAAGCTTAGTGTGTTTATCGATGACGTGTTCAGGCGTGGTAATTTTGCCTGTGTCGTGAAGCCATGCCGCTAAACGCAACTCATATAACTCATCTTCGGTGAATTTAATCTCGGCGAAATGACCGTCTTTTGTATCATTAATCCGATTGGCAATGATCATTGTCAGGTTGGCGACGCGGGAAATATGGCCGCCGGTGTAGGGCGATTTTTCGTCAATCGCTTGTGCAATCGCCTTGATGAAGGAATCGAACAAGTTTTGCATGTCGCGGATCAGTCGCGCGGTAGTAATTGCGACGGCGGCTTGCGAGGCGAGAGCGGACGTAAGTTCGCGGAATTCAGGTGCGAAGGGAATTGTTTCACATGTTTCTGGATCGCGGGCATTGATAAGTTGCAAGACACCAATGACTTCGCCTTCATGGTCGCGCATTGGGACAACCAGCATCGACTTCGAGCGGTAATTATTGCGCTCGTCTGCCTTGCGGGCTCCTTCAAAGTTAAAACCGGTGGCTTCGTAAACGTCAGGTATTTCAATTAGATCACCGGAGTTAGCGGCGTAGGCGGCGACGGCGGAATTGTTAGGTACACCATCAACTTTGAGCGGCAGCGGCGGCCAGGGAATAGGCTGGCCAGCTGCAATCCCCATTCGCATCTTCAACGTTTCATTTTGGACGATCGAGTACCCCAGCGAGGCTCCGTCTTCTGTCACAAGGTAAAGTGTTCCTCCGTCCGAATCGGTAAACGCGCGAGCTTCGCTGACGATCATTTCAAGCAGTTCGGGAAGATTGCGCGTCCCAGAGAGAGCAACTCCGATTTTAGCGAGCTGATTCAGATGAAGAACCTGCTCTTCGGTATATTCTTTCAGATTGCCGACGATGTCGTTCAACAGGTTATTGACTTGTTGGTTCTCTGATAGATTAAAGGCAGGACATGTCGTCTGAACATCGGACGGATGCTGAACCTGGTTTTCAGTGTATTCCTTCAGCTTCCCAACGATGTCGTTCAGGAGATTATTTACCTGCCGGTTTTCAGAAAGTTTAAAAGCGGTAGGAGGCGTTTTATTATCGGACATGGATTAAAAGACCGTTTAAGGGAATTAAAAGACCTGAGTGTTGAGGCTTGGATCGGTTCGCTGAAGGAAACTTCAGCAGGCCAACGTTCGCCAGCAATGTTCTAATATCAAGACGATGGGAATGAGATTCCATTTGAAATTCTGATCAAACATGATTCAAAGGAGGTTCACATGAGATTTCTCGCATATCAAGATAAATCAATCAAGCCGCTCTTGACAAGCGGGACGCTTATCCTACGCAGGCAAGAGCGGACTGAAAGAGTTCGTTGATTTATTCGTTCGAGTAGAGATTTGATCC
>CAYHEC010000038.1:14711-28238 GCA_964355675.1 uncultured Caldithrix sp. | reverse complement strand
ATTATTAAATCCTATAATAGGAATATTTCAAAGAACTCGAGGACACCCTGCGACAACAAACTCTACTCAAGGGACAATTTCTGTACCAGCTTGTCCCATCAGGGCAGACTCAATGGAATGAAGTCCGCAAATAACCGCCCGGATCCCCCCACCCTGAACGAAAGCTATTGCGGCTTCAACCTTTGGTCCCATGCTTCCTTCAGGAAACTCACCCGATTCGCGATATTTTGCGGCTTCACGGATTCTCATTTTCGGAATTCGTCGTTGAGTAGGCTTACCAAAGTCAAGAAATACGGCGTCAGCTTCCGTCAAGATGATCAGCTCATCGGCTTCGATATCGTGAGCAAGGATAGCGGCGGCGCGATCCTTGTCGATGACAGCATCTACGCCTTCGAAGCCGCTCTCCGGGTCACGATAGACGGGAATGCCGCCTCCGCCAGCGGCGATCACAATGACGCCGGACTGGACCTGTTCCCGGATGGTTCTCCGGTTAACAATACCCAGCGGTATCGGTGATCCGACAACTCTTCGCCATTTGTCAGGGTCGTTATAGGGTTTCATAGTCCATTTTTCTTGAAGCATAAATTGTGCGGCTTCTTTTTGGGAATAGACCGGCCCGACAAATTTAGATGGCTTTTTTAAAGCAGGATCATGTTCGTCAACCAAAACCTGGGTGATAATTGTGACGACGGGGCGAAAAATTTGCTCTTTGTTGAGTCGATTCATGAGCGATTGTTCGATCATGTAACCCATAGAGCCTTGAGTATCAGCTACAAGCACGCCCAGCGGTACATTGGGCAGGAGACCGCGAGAAAGTTCGACTCTACGTAGCGCAATTCCGACTTGAGGACCATTTCCGTGAGTAATAGCGAGATTGTAATTTCGCTTCACGAGAGCAATGACAGCTCCGAGGCTCTCGCGAGTATGCCGGAACTGGTTGGAGATAGACCCCGGTTCATTCGTCGGTGAGATCGCATTTCCGCCCAGGGCGACAACTGCGCACCGAAATTTATTGTGGGACACGAAGTGAATTTACTTTAGAATGCTTGCCAGAGCGTCTTGCAGATTGGGTCTGCCGATCTCTTGGAGTTCATAGGTCACGCGCACAGTCGGTTTACGGATATCGATGATTCGACGAAGATCGATAGGCGTTCCGATAACAACTACATCAGCATCGGACAGATTGATCGTATCCTCTAAGTCTCGGACTTGCTGGGGGCTGTAGCCCATAGCTGGTAAAAGGACGCCAATGTCCGGATACTTTTCAAAGGTTTCGACAAGTTTTCCTTGAAGGAATGGCCGCGGGTCAACAAGGTCCGCACAACCGAATTTTTGAGCGGCGACGATTCCGGCGCCGAAACTCATCTCGCCATGCGTCAGGGTCGGACCATCTTCAACGACCAGAGCTCTCATGCCGCGAAGACGCTCAGGGAAATCGACAGTCACCGGCGAGGCGGCGTCGATCACCAGCGCATTGGGGTTGGCAAGGCGAATATTTTGTCGAACCTCGTCAACGTCTTCCGGGTGCGCGCTCTCGATTTTGTTGATAATGATAGCGTCTGCCATTCGGAGGTTAACTTCACCGGGAAAATATCCGATTTCGTGGCCGGGCCTTAATGGATCGACGACAGTAATAAGATAAGTGGGTTTGAAGAAGGGGAAATCGTTGTTACCTCCGTCCCACAAGATGACGTCCGCCTCTTTTTCGGCTTGTTCGAGGATTGCCTGATAGTCAACGCCAGCAAAAACTACCGATCCGTTCACGATGTGCGGTTCGTACTCCTCCATTTCCTCGATGGTGCAAGATTCTGCGGCCATATCGGCGATTGAGGCGAATCTTTGGACGCGTTGCTTAACCAGATCACCGTAAGGCATGGGGTGACGGACGACAACGACGCGCTTACCTGATTTGCGAAGAAGATCGGCAACTT
Source organism: uncultured Caldithrix sp. (assembly GCA_964355675.1). Taxonomy (GTDB): domain Bacteria; phylum Electryoneota; class AABM5-125-24; order Hatepunaeales; family Hatepunaeaceae; genus CAMBDS01. The sequence goes on along the minus strand of CAYHEC010000038.1, from coordinate 26,307 downwards.
TGCGGGTTGTCTGGCTTTTACCACAGCCAGTGCGCACGGCGGTGATCGCGACGACTGGTTTAGACGAGGTAAGCATGGTTTCGCCGGGACCAAGCAGGACAAAATTAGCGCCTGCGGCCAAGACGAGCGACGCCTTGTTCATCAAATTAGAATAAGCGATATCGCTGTAGGAGAATACAACCTCCTTAACCTTTTCACGCACGATCAGGTCGGCGAGATCCTCTTCCGCGACAATTGGAATACCGTTGGGATAACCAGCACCTGCGAGGGCTGAAGGATAGACTCGCCCGTCGATGTCGGGGATTTGTGCGGCGGTGAAGGCAACAACTTTTACGTCGTCCCGTCCTCGAAAAAATGTATTGAAATTATGGAAGTCCCTGCCAGCGGCTCCCATTATGATAACTCGTCTTTGCGGCATTGTCCTAATCCTGTGTAGCTTTGATAATCGTCTATCAATTTAATATGGAACTCATGTCCAAACCGATAAGCCTAAAAATATACAAAAAAGCCTATCACTGGGCAACTCTTATGTGCATTTTGTAACAGAGTAACATCAGAAGGCAATAAAAACGGGTCGAAGCAGAACTGCCGCGACCCGTTCGATTATAGGATGGTCTTATCGCCTACCTGATAAGGTGAATAGGCTGAGTTGAGACGCCATTTGGCGTAGTCAAAGTTATAAAGTAAGTCCCAGACGTGAGAGATGCGGCGTCCAAAGCCAAAACGCCTGAACCGCCTTTACCCTCGCCCAGCAAGCGAATGCGCCGACCTTGACGGTCGAATAGCTGGATTTGGTAGGGACTGGAAATAGGAACCGCGAAGCGCAGGGAGGTTCGATTGTTGAAGGGGTTGGGATAAGCTGGATCAAGTAACACGGTGGTAGGTGGTCTGAAGTCATTCTCATAATCAACAGACCAGGGGATCGTATCGGAAATTACGACGTGCATGTAAAAATTCAAGCCAAGTCGAATTCCTGGCAGATATTTCATCTTTGACCAAATCGAATCCTGACCATTCCAGAGCCCGCTGCGGTCTGACCGGAATTGGCCTCTGCCGTCGTCGTGAAAAATAGCGAGAGTATCGGTCTCTTGATCGGATAAGACCGACGCGGCTACGTGGAACTCACCCTCTCTGGGGCCGATTCTAAGTGGTCTAAGATCAAAATAGTTCCATACTAAATTATTAGCACGACATAACTTGATGAAGACAGAATCATTTTCTTCATCGAAGTATGGAAAATCTATAGAGCCGATTAGATCAGTTGGAAATCCTGCTGAGTCACCGCCTTCGTCGAATCCCGATTCCCAGACACTTATTTTTACACCAGGGGTCCCGGCTGGCCCACCTCGGATACTGTCCATATCGAAGAGCGGCATAAGGACGCCGACGACGTAATAGGGATCGAAGGGCGGCGTAAAACGTACGTTGAGAAAGTCATCGCCAAATGCGTCGGGAAGCCACATGAAGTAGGGCGGATTGCCGGGAGTTTCATAATGCAATGTATCAACATCATCGATCTGAAAAGGTTGATTATGAGAATTAGCGAGCTGTTCCCGGGATAGACCTGTTTCACGCAACACGCGATCGGCTCCCAGAATATTGCTTGTGGCTAACGACAGCGACGCTACCAGTACTATACAGACAAACGACCGCATTCTGACTCCTGAAATTACTTTTAATTGTAGTGTCATGCGAGACACATGACACCACTTGAGGCTGTCTGAGAATGTGGTTTTTTTGCCGCAGGGTGAGGACACCCTGCGTCACTCATTCTCCTATTTTCTTGCCGCAGGGTGAGGACACCCTGCGGCACTCATTCTCCTATTCTCGTACAGACTCGCTTGCTGAAATCTATTTTAGCAGAGCCGCTTTGGCAACCGCAGTTCTGCCATTTGATTCGGCGCGGATAATGTAGAGCCCGTTAGAAAGTCCCTCGCCATTGACTGATATTGTTTGAGTGCCCGATCCATAGTAGCTTGAGGTTCCATCGATAACTAAACGGCCTTGAAGGTCATAGACGCCAACTTTCAAAATGCCAGCTTCGGGAAGATTGATATCCAACCTGAGCATGGCATTAAACGGATTGGGGTAAACTTTGGTCAAAGCAAAGTCTGAAGGAGCTGAAACAACATCTTCACGGTCAACAGAATTCGGATCTATGTTCAGCTCGATGGGCAAAGCGATTATTTCGCCAAGGTTATTCGTTGTAAATAACGCATTACCAGCGAGAGTTGTTCCCGGTAAATAGTTGTGAGAGTTGAGTGTCAAGGCGATTTCGCCTTGTTGATCCGGTTCAAGGCTACCAGCGAGTGGATCGAACGTAATCCAACTGGTTCTTGGGTCAAGTTGCCAAACCTTTACAGTTTGCGCTTCGACGAGTCCAGCCTGACCGACCATCCCAACCATTCCGATCATCATCCAGTCGCGCGAATCGTAATCGGAGGTGACGTACAATCCTTCGACAGCTATTTCGTTTTCGTTCATCAACAGATTTTGGAGAAGGATCATCCTGCCGGTTTCAGGATTCGCGCCGTATAGCTCGACCCCATTGACGCCAGACCTGCCCCAAATCAGTAAATTGTACCCGTCTTTTTGTTCGGGATACCACGTCATTCCCATGACATAGAAATTGACGGGGATATTGTTCAGGACTTGACCTTGACGATTAATTTTGACGATGGCAGAACGATTGTTGCCGACCCATATACTGCCATCTGGATCAATGGCAATTGCTCGACTTGGATCGTAGGGACCCTGAATGGTCTCGACAAGATCGCCTTCCAGATCGAATACCTTAATGTCGCGATTGGCGGCTCCGTAGAGGTATTCTCCGTCCCAATCGAGGTCGCGGAAGCCATTTCCCGCTGAGGGTTGTTCGAAGCGAGACTGGACCAATTCAACGCCGTCGCGGTCAAAGACATAGATAAAATTTGGATCGGCGTTATTGTTTCCACCAGCGACATAGAATTTATCTTCGATAAAAACCGCACCATAAATGCGCGAGTCGCCATTGTCCCAGCCGGGAAGAAATTCCATGACAAGATCGAAAGGCTGACGTCTTATGTCGGGCTGGAATTTGGCAGTCCATTCGACAACAGCGTCTCCCCGATTGCGATAGACGAGTCTCTGTTGACTTTCGGATTCTGCATCTATGAAGACTTCTATACTATCAGGCTCGATGACCATCTGACTCTGTGCCAAATCGAAATTAGCTTGCGTGACTAAATTCTCGACGACTTCGACATTCAGGACTTGTGGAATCATACCTCTGATGGAAGCGACTAATTCATATCGACCGGAAGGAATGCCCTCGATGCGAAAAACACCATTCTGGTCGGTTTCGTCGATGACATGAAATCGAGTCAGATCGACCGAAGCGCCAGCAATTGCGGCGCCGCCAGTACGCCTGACGACACGCCCTTCGATGACCCCAAGACCATTGGCTACGAGGACGGGGCTTGAAACAGGTTTGGCTTCACGATTAGAGGCAGTGATGAGCAGGGTCTCTTGCATCTCGAGCGGAGCATCGAAGACAAGAAGAGCATGTCCATCGGCGTCGGTTGTGGCCAGAGTGTAAATGGCGTCATCGGCAGTCCTCGCGGTGATAAGCGCGCCTGCGAAAGGCACATCGGCAGAGGCTACAGTTACTTCTAATTGCTGTGTGCCTTCGGGAACCAATGGAGAAACATCCATAGAGAGAATGGCGGGATCGGCGAGACGATAATTGACGGAAGCGTCACCCAGCCAGAGATAGGCTCGCATATTAATGTAGCCGATCCCCCGCCAGCCGTTCGGCGCATTAGCGTCGAAGTAGAGTACGGTCGAAACGGTTGCCGCGTTGTTCGCGTAGCCAATGTTGACAATGCCTTCCTCGAACATGGCGTCAAAAACGGCAATGTCGGAGTAAGAATTGCCTAAGGTGATTGTACTTAATGTGCAACCATTGACACATAATGAACCGCCGTTCGGGTGCTTTTGGAAGGATTCCATCAAGCAGGTACCGACATAATCATAGATATTTCCGGTCAGGCAGGCTGACGAAAACAAGATGAATGGTTTTTGTCTGTTGTCCATCTGAGCGACATTTGCTGATGTAAAGTTTTCTCTGCCATTCCATCGCCACCACATTGTCTCGTCGCCGTGCCCACGATAATTAAAAATGCCGACGCCGTGATTTACCTGTTCGATAATCCGAGCGTTATTGACGCCTTGTAAATTACCGGGAAGCCAAACCCACTCCCCATGTGGAAAGCGATAATCTCGCTGAATTATCGTGGTTTTGCAGGGGATGTAATCGTGATTCGCATCATTCTGAGAATGAGCAACCATCAGGTTCCTGCGAAGCCAATCTGAGTTCTGGTCCTCGAAATCCCAATCAATATAGTCGGTCAGTTTATCGACTTGAGTTTGCAGTTGATTGAGAGCATTGACATTATTATAGACCAGTCGTCCGAGTGCAATATCTGGAAGATGATCGACGAACCCATCGCGATCGTCACCATCCAAACAAGTGTACCAACTGTCGCTACCACACGCGGACTCACCCAAATCGGGTCCGGGATATGCATCGTCAAACCATTGCATCGGTATATCAGGACTGGCTTGGTCACCGTCACCGACAAAAAGGACGTATTGTAATCCATCATCGTAAAGATCGCGGATCCGGTCTCTTATTTGACGCGGAGTAACATCACCTTCAAGCACCCAGATCTCGGTCTTTAAACCGGTGTTTTTATGTAGATCGATGAGTGGTTGGGCAGTTGCAAGAGCGGCTTGGCGGGTTACTACTAACAACCGGGTTGGTTCAGGCTCGTCGAAATCGTTGATTTCGGGTGGATTAATCGGAGGATTGAGCAACGAAGCCTGTTGGGCTTTGGTGATCCATGGAGATGGAGAATTGGGCGTGACGGCGTGAAAAGCATCATCATGCTCAAACCAGACGCGAACCTTGATGCTTGTGGCGACCTCAAGCTTTTTTAGCGACGGTGTATAACGGAAAGGCGACGCCCAGAGTGAGCCGACGTCCAGTCCTCCCCACCCTTTCGGGGTGGTGACGCCGGAAATTTCGGCGGGAATCGCGGCAAGCGATTCGTAGGCGTCGGCATCAAAGGCAAACGGTGGGTCTTCCAACCCGTCGCGGGCGGGAAACTGAACCGGATAGGGTCTAACGTTTTCGAACGACTGCCATTCGCTGGCAAGAACTTCGACTCTACCGTAGGATCCGGCTGGATAGTTGATCATCTCGACAGAAATCGGCAATTCTGGCTCACCCAGCGCCTGACGACTGGCAGGCAGGTCAACACCGAGAGAGAGTTTTTGAAACGGACCGGCTGGGGTCGAAAGGGTTGTGACCTTGAATTGCGACCAGGTCCACTCGACTTCGATGTACTGCTCATTTTCTGTGAGCAGTTTGGCAGAGCCTGAACTGGCGGAAGATAGGCCGAAGGTGTTCCAGCCCTCGGTGATCGTCGAAGCGAGCAGGGCAACGGGCATAAAACATAAGATCAGGGCGATAGTTAGCGAACGGGAATGTTGCTTTAGCATTTTTTCTGACTCCTTTAGAGGCATCATGGGAAATTTACGAGCGGAACTTCAAGATCAGAAGTCCCAGGTCCAAATCGGTCAAGAAAATGGTATTGTCCGACTCCCTGATAAATAATCCCTGCGGATCCGGTGTTGTGTATATTCCGAAATAGCGAGGCGAAGTGGGTACTGAGCAATCAATAGCATAAATTCCGCGTAATTGCTCAACGAAGATCGCAGTATCCCCTACTGCACGAACTTTATAGACGTCATTTGCATTCTGAGGCGACGATGAGCCGACCAATCGTGGGTGCGTTTTATCGGTAACATCGATAACTTGCAGACCTGATTGATTGTCTGCAACGAAGAGATGTCTTCGGTCGCGGCTTAATACTAAGTCACGAGCCATTCCGGGAGTATCTACTCTTCCAAGTTTGATCACGTGATCGCGAAAGCCCGGGCCGATTCTGGTGTAATCGTATTGGATGATGCTAACCCCGTACTGACTATGAGCGAAGAAGACATAATTAGAATCTAATTCCAATGAGTTAAGATGCCCGAAGTCCGGTGTATAAAATGAAGTTGGATCGGAAGGCCATTCGATAAGCTGGGTGGCGTCTCTGACAGAAAATAAGAATTGACAACCATCGTTATCGGGCTCAGTCTCGGCAACAATCAGAGAGTCTGGCGATAATACTTTAAAGCGAAAAGCTCTCGAGATCCCATTTCCGATCTTGATTTGCTCGCCTTTGGTTGTGCGATTAAATGTCGTAATACCGCCAGTGGTGCTTGATTGCAAAGAAAACACCATTCCAATTTCTGGGGAGTAGGCAATATCCTGAACTCGCCCATAAGTTTCAATCGAATCGATCATAACCGGGTCATTCAGATTCGAGACGTCCCAGATCGTTATGCCATATTCATCATCAGCGACGTAAGCAGTAGTACCATCTACCCATACGTCGCGCGCCAAGCCGCGGGTGGTGGTGGTGCTCAATAACTGAAAAGCAAATTGCGGGTTGCCATCAACCGGTTGAATGGTGGTGGCACAGCCAGCGATTGCTAATGATGCCAACGAGAGGGCGATAATTCGATCGATTTTCATTTTTGAAGTCCTCAGTGCGAGTTTTATACTGGGTAGAAATGGTTGTTATAACAGTATGGATGATAACAGTAGGCGGTGTTCAAAGTGTGCGTGTGCTACAAAGACGAGGTCGCCCGGCATCATCCGGTAAAGAGCTTGATTTCATTTGAAGGGTCTCAGGCACACCGGACTTCCTGACTATATCGAGAAGAAGATTGGAACCAACACCGAGACCTGTAATTGCATAGCGAAGTTGACTTAGATTATCCACGGGGTTATTATTGAGTGCGGTGACGAAATCGCCCACAGCTAAACCAGCTAAATCAGCTGGACTCGCGGGAACAACCTCCTTAACCAAGATATGTGGTTGCACGCTCGAGTTTTGGAAAGGTTCCAACTGGTCAACTTCGCAGGCAATTCCTATCCACCCGCGTGGTACAGCACCGTTTTGTCGGAGTTCCCTGGCAACCTTTAGGATTGTCTGAGTCGGAATGACTGTCCAAGAACCATTATGAGATTCGATCATTGCATCGCAGATACCGATCAGTCGTCCGTCCATCGAAATAACTGGCGCGCCTGGCATGGTGAGGATATCGCCAGTCTGGGTAATGTACAATGGATGGCTCCAGCAATCATCACCGCCAAGCCAGCTTTCAGCCATGACTCCCATTCCGGCAGAAACGCCCTTGCTGACGCTTGAGTTATTGACTAAAATGCCGATGCTTCCAGTTGAGACATTTTCTTCCGTGTTGGCGCGTATGGGAAAGCACCCGCAGTGGTGTTCAGCGGTCGTTACTAAGGCAATGTTTGTTTCGCGGTCATAGCCGAGCAGTTTAGCCTCAGCGGCGCAACCATCCTGAAAAAGCACGTTGTACCTGTTGCCGTAGGAAAGATTGTCGAAGGTGGTGGCAATGATACCATTTTTCTCGAGCACGACGCCTGCTCCCCGACGAACGATTTTATCAGCAGATTGAGAAGAGTCATTGGATACTTCGATTGCAACAACGGACGACCTGTTATTAGAAATCGCCTGTTGAATTCCTTTTTCAAATTGAAGCGGGATGGAAGAATTGTCTGTACAACCAAATAAGTAAAGCAAGAGAGAGATAACAAAGGACTGAACGACAATTGCGGCATATTTAATCGGTTCAGTCAAGTCAGATTGCGCCTTTTACGTTATTTTTGTCAAGATCGTCCTTTGAGTCAGCGGCGGAATTGACTGAATTATTGGAAAGATGTAAACCCTTTTCTGGAACGAAGGTGACCATTACATTTCCTCGTGAAATGACGAGATTGTTTGGAAATCCAACCATGCCGTTCGGACTTTGGGGAAATTGGTTGAATACAACGCCGCCGAGGACGACAGTCAGGGCAATAGCGAGAGTCCACATTATCGATTTTTCTGGCATAAGCCACCAATCGAGTTTGCGCCAGAGCGATGTCGAAAGGCTCTTCGAGTAGCTTTGAGATTTATGCAGATCCAACTTGAGAGGGAAAATGCGATGTTCTTCAAGGATGCCGCCATGAACCATGTCAGTGTTCAAAGTCAGGAAGAGACCTCGCAAACTATCGCAAGACGGACAATGCCGAAGATGCCGTTCGAGATTATTGCTTAACGGCAGTTTTAGTTCGGCAGGGCTCAATTTCAATAGGCGTCGGCGAATGAACCAGCAATTTATTTCGATTTTCCTCTCCAATATTCAGGATGGTCTCGCGCGATAGCTGTTCGGATCCGTTTGCGGGCTTCGTGCAGATACCATCTGAGTGTCACTTTTGGACATTCAAGGATTTCTGCCACTTCATCAGCCGTGAAGCCCTGTAAGTCACACAGAATAAATGCCGCACGTTGCTTTGGATTGAGTTTTTCAGCCAGATCGATGAACAATTTTCTTAGTTCTCGTCGTTCAAACTCCTGAGAAGCGAGTTCCGATTCAGGGCTTGGAATGCTCAAAAAAAGGTCGGGGTGCTCATCGAGAGAGTTTTCATAGGAGCGACGTTTTTTGGCACGAAGATAATCAATGGCGGCATTGACGGTAAGTCGATAGAGCCATGTAAAAAACTTCTTATGTGGATCAAACCCACCGATTCCACGGTAGAGTTTGATAAATACCTCCTGGGCGACATCGCGTGCGTCTTCGTAATTGCCGAGTACCTGATAAGCTATGCTTGCGACTCGGGTTCGATAACGTTCGACGAGTTCCTGGAAAGCCTTCTCATCACCATGTTGACACTTTTCGATAAGATCGGCGTCAGGGTTGAGAGGTTCTTCGGTTTCATTTGTGATACGCTGTTGCATCTCTTGTAGTTTGTTTTCAGATATTGATAATGTAAGCAATACAATCGAACGTTGCAACTTGAAAAAGGTTTAGAAAAGTATTTAATGCTTGACATAGTACATTAGAGGCGTTATTATTTAGTTTCAACATAGCCAGAAAGCGAAAACGCTTGAATAATGCTCCCAACGAACGCCGGGAATTGGATGGACTCGACATCCTTTTCCTGCTTTGGATGATGATGGTGGTGCTGATTTGGGTCGGCCCGGCCTTAGAGGAGCCGACCGGCAAAGCTCGAACAGCGCTAACCGAGATAGCTTTGATGATTTCGGCGCTTGGCTATTTTCGTTATCGGAAACTACCAATCATAGAAATCTGTCGATGGCGGAGAGTTCCATTAGCGGCTGTACCTTATTTTATTCTTTTCGGATTAGCAGGAGCGGTCTTGCTGGACGGCTTGGATAGAATTATTGCGTTGATAATACCTCTGCCTCTCGAGACACTCGAATCCTTTCGAACGGAACTGTCAGCGAACACGGGGCTGGAAAAATTTCTAATAATAGCTGGTATCGGGTTTATTGCACCTTTTGTGGAAGAATCGATTTTTCGCGGCGCGATTCAAACGACGTTTGAAAGAAGGTCTGACGTTACCAAGGGAGTAATGATGACCGCGCTGATTTTTGGCTTGATACATTTTCAAATTGCCTGGTTGATACAATTATTGATAATGTCGGTATTTTTGGGCTGGATGGCATGGCAATGGAACAGCATAGTTCCGGCGTTATTTCTTCATGCGGCTAACAACATATTGAGTTATTACTTAATGTTTGAAATGCACGATGAAGTCAAGGGATTGTATCTTTTCCACGGACAGCTCAATCCAGTCATCGCAATTGCGGCCATCGCCACGGCTTATGCAAGTCTTCAAGGGATGAGCAGAGTACAACGTCACAATTAACAAAATAACAAACGGCAGTATAAAATCAGTGAAAACTAATATCGCCTCAGGCAATAACTTTACTCCCGCCAATCCGACTTTTTTCTACAAGGTAAAGACATATTTTTTCCTTGCATTTTTTGTGTTTCCGATAACGAACATCTTCATGCGGTTTATGAACAGAACGACAGTATTTGGGAAGAATAACGCTTCGAATCTCAAACGTCCCTGGATATTAATGTCCAATCACGTGACGCTTCTGGATGATGTGTTTTTAGGGCCGATCGTGCTTTTTCCCAAAGCTCTTCGGGGTTATGCATGGATGCCCTTTCATGCGCCGGAGGAGAGAAATTTTTACCGGATCGCGGCTATTGCCTGGATCATGAGGATGACGAAATCTATTCCAGTCATTCGTGGAAAAGGAATTTTTCAAGAAGGCGTCGTCCGTTTGATCGAGGCGGTAAAAAATGGCGGAATTCTACACATTTATCCTGAGGGAACTCGAACTCGAACTGGCGACATTGGCGATCCTAAGGTCGGGATTGGTAGAATAGTCTATGAGTCGGGCGCTCCGGTAGTACCAATGTATCACCGCGGCCTGGAGCGGGTACTACCGATCGGTACAGTAGTTCCTCGCTTCGGAAAGAGAATCTATGTGAGTGTTGGCGAACCCATTACCTTCGATGAAGAGAGAATGCTGGCGAACACACCGGATACCTGGCGGTTAATCGTTGAGAAAATAATGCGAGGTATCCACGCTGAGCGTGATAAATTAGCTAACCTGATAGATAAACCCGAAAATCAGGCTGATTGAAATGTCGCAACCGAAATTGAGGTTTTTCGACACCCATGCTCACCTGACCGATGAAGCATTCGCCGCCGACGTTTCGTTAGTCATCAATCGGGCATTTAACGAAGATATTACTCAAATGGTTTCAATCGGTTTGGATGAAGAATCATCAAGGCGAGCGCAACAACTGGCGCATCAGTATAAAATTTGGTTTACGGCAGGCGTTCATCCTTCCGAATCGGCAAAAATCACTACCGATAGCATCAAAGGCATCGAAGAACTACTTTCAGACGAACGTTGCGTAGGCGTTGGCGAGATTGGTCTCGATTATTATTGGCCAGATCCTCCCCCGCCTCCGCAGATACGGTGTTTTCATCAGATGCTTGAGATTGCCTCAAGAACAAGACAACCTGTGATAATACACCAGCGAAATTCCTATGAGGATGTATTAAGAATATTGGATGAATATCAACTGGAAGGTAAAGGCATTTTTCATTGTTTCGGTGGCAGTGTAGAGCAGGTTAAGGAAGTGACGTCGCGCGGATTTTACGTATCGTTTGCAGGAAATGTTACCTATAAGAAAGCGCAAATGGAAGAAACTATTCGCGCGGTTCCTTTAGAGAGACTGTTGATCGAAACGGATTGTCCTTATCTTGCTCCGGTTCCTTTCAGAGGAAAACGTAACGAGCCAGCCTACGTGAAGTTTACAGCGACTACTGTTGCAGAAATTCTTCGATTATCACTTGAAGAATTATCGAGGATAATGTATAAGAATTCTATGACTGTTTTCGGAATTAATCATTGATCCTAAGTTGCATTCATTTGGATAATAACGATGTGGTGTCATGCGAGACACATGACGCCACGCTCTCAATGCTCGTTTGAAAGCAACTTAGTATGAGTTGAATGGGTGGGCGAAGGTGAACTTCGCTCGTATGGTAAAGTGACAGGCAGGGACGCCTATGGTAAAGTGACAGGCAGGGATGCCT
>CAYHEC010000038.1:0-14611 GCA_964355675.1 uncultured Caldithrix sp. | reverse complement strand
ACGCCTATGGTAAAGTGACAGGCAGGGATGCCTATGGTAAAGTGACAGGCAGGGACGCCTATGGTAAAGTGACAGGCAGGGATGCCTATGGTAAAGTGACAGGCAGGGATGCCTATGGTAAAGTGACAGGCAGGGACGCCTGTCGTACGAAAAGTGCTGCCGACCGCGGCGGGTCGGCAGTGGACAACTCAATCACTTCAGACAGATAACTTTCAAGGACGCAACGGAATCCTTTGAGCGCACTTTTAGTATGTAAAGTCCCGTCGGAAGCCCCGAAGCGTTCAGCGTAGCGTTGGTTAGCTCAGAGGGAATAGCTCCCTTTAAAGCTAATTTACCAGTCAGATCGAATAAGGCGTAAACCACCCCGTCCGAACTGTTGTGTTTGACACTGATGGTCAGGCGGTCATTAAATGGAGTTGGGAAAGAAGTAACTTCCAGCGTTGGCGCAACTGGAATTTCGACCGAGACTTCGAAAACCGAGAGACCATCGGGAGAGTAACTCCTGGTTCCTTCTACTAATTTTAAATTTGGGTTGAGAACTTGATTTGAGAATTTATTCCAAATTTTTAGATCCGGCAAGATACCGTCCGCTTCCGCTCCCCATAAAGCAATTCCGCATTTATTTTCAATAAAAACACCGGCCCCCAACATGTTTCCATCATTATCGATAAACGCGGCTTCGTCACCCGATTCGACGCCGTTACTCGCCAAGAGGAGGACGCTCATGCCATATTCTTCAGGTGTGGGATTGAAGAAAAACGTGGGCGACTGATCTTCAATTTTGTCACCATCAATTATTCTGGCTCGGGGGTAGCGCAAAAATGCGTCGTGAGATAGTCTGATGTGGTAACCGCGCCCGGGTGATAAATACGTCAAATTACTGAAATTTAAACGCGGGAAATAGAACCTTCCCCACTCGTCTTTGATTATTGTAAGTGCGTCATCATCTGTTAAGGAACGCATGGCATCACGGACGGGCAAGTCGAAGTTTGGGTAGTAAGCGACAATCTGCCAGCCTTGAACAAGAGCGATGGGCTCGGAATAGGCAGATAACAAGCCTTCAAACCAGAGAGTATCAACTTGATCCAGATTGAGTTGGTAACCCTCCTTCCTATCCCAGAATGGAATATTGTTGAAGGGAATCCGAGGAGCGTAAAATCTGCCATGTCCGTCTTTAGCAAGCGCGAGAATGTCTGCTTCGACGAGCGGACTAAGGTTTTCCGGGAAAGGCACTGCCGGGGCGGAGCGTAGATTGAGGGATATGGTGTTCCAGCCCCGATGCAGTGGGATCACGAGTTCCACTCGTTCAGGCTGGAGACGATCCAAGGCTTCCAAACCATTTGGAATGCCCCACCCATATAGCGTGTCAGGCTCATCGACACGATCAGAAGTATTTTGTAACAATTCCCTTAGAGTTAAAGGGGATAAATATGGATCAGCTTCGATGAGCAGAGCGCAAAGACCGGCAACGGCTGGCGCCGAAAATGATGTGCCAGCTCCGGCGGCATATCCGGTGTCGTTGCCAGAACCAGCGAAAATGACTGAACTGCCAAAGGTGACAAAATCGGGTTTAATCCGACCATCGAAAGTGGGGCCAATAGAAGAAAAACCGGAGAGAGTACTATCACGGTTTGTAGCACCGATTGAGAAAACGGAGAAGCCGTCTGCCGGGGCGATCATTTTATCGCCGGGATGCCGATTAAATCCCGTATTCCCCATTGCGTTGACTACGACAATTCCGACCTCTACCGCTCTATTTGCCGCAATAGTAGTGATTGCAGTCTCGCCATCGAGATCATCATTGTTGTACCAGTCCATATAACCAAGCGAAGACGAAATAATATCGACGCCAAGGGAATCCATCCACTCGACTCCCGCTACCCAAGCGTCTTCTTCGACCTGCTGTTCCCAATCCGTATTTTCTGTTTTTGCCAATACATAACTTGCACGGGGAGCGACTCCAATTAAATGTCCATCATCGAAACCCGCCATTATCGAAAGAGTACGCGTACCATGCTGGCCGTTACCTCGGTCACCTTCGTTGGCGACATTTGCGTCATTGTTGACAAAATCCCAGACGGCCTCGATCCGCAAATTCTGAAAACACCGATGGTCGAGGTTGTCAAATCCTGCGTCACAAACTCCAATCAATATTCCTTCACCAAGATAACCTCGGTCATGAAGTTCGGGCAGATTCATAAACGTATTCTGCCTTAGGCTATTGCCATAATCATAGTTATGATCGCGAGACGGAATTTGGGGTTCATCAGGAAGAGGATCATCCATGGGCGGGGATCGAACAGGATGACGGAATGCGACAGGCTTGACTTCTTTTACAAATGTCAGGTCGTGGAGATTTTCGAGCGCCTCAGAAGAGACCGAGGCGCTGATGGCATTCAACCAACGGCTGGCAATTCTAACTTTGATTCCCGACATTGAGCGGATATGAGCGATGTATTCTTGAGATACCGGGAGGTCTTGTTCATCGACGAGGCGAATTTTATCAAGTTTGGTACGACGAACTCTTGCTCGGTCGGTCAGCTCGAGCGCAACTTTCCCCAAGGCTTGATCGAGTTGATCGTGACTGGTTATACCTTTATCTTTAAAATAAATCCAGTATGTTGGTTCACTCGCATCAGCGCTGGAGGCTATGAGCCCAACAAGCCCGATTGCCAAAAACAGAATCGGGCTTATTGTTTGGGTCAGGAAGTTACGGAACAAATCAACTCCTAAGAGAATTAACCTTCACCTTCCCCTGCTTAATATCTTGCTTGAGTCTGTAACTTCCACCGTCGAGGTAGAAGCTATTCCAACCGTCTTTAGATAATTCGTTGCCCATTCGCTTTGAATCGTCGCCGTAGAGACAAAGCAGATAAAGAGGTTGGTTCTTATTCAGTTTCTTGACGTAGTTATAGGTCTCGCCGAGCAAGATAGTGTTCATGCCTGGGAGAGCTAAATTATCAGCAGGATTTTCTGGCGCAAATTCTTGAATGAAAATAAGTTGAAGATTAGCGCCATTATTAATACTATCAGCAAAAGCTTGAGTTGTAATGCATGTCACTTTCCCACGAATTGGGATATCGATCTTTTGCTGAAGGATGCTATAGTCGGGCTTCGACCTTGGTGTATCATTGCCACAACCTGAAAGAACGGATAAAACGACAAGGCTTGCAATGATGCGGGTCACGTCTGGCATAAAGAAACCTCAGAAATGTGTTTGGAGAAAAGATTCTTTAATCTATAGATTGGGAGTGCATTGAAGTTGAAATTAAAACGAAAATCGAAATGAATTGTTCCTTACTAAATAGCGTTATTCTGGATTTGGGCATACGCGATCGCGTCCGGCGGCTTTGGCGAGATACATATTCTGATCCGCAAGGCGAACAATATCCATGGCGGCTGTGATCTCTGGCATTTCACCCGGGGAATAGGAGACGTAACCAACTGAGATAGTGACGCTTAATGTTTCACCCGGAAGAGAATACTGAATGGCTTTTACCGCCTTATTGAGTTTAACAGCTGTCAAATAGATTGCATCAGCCTTAGTTTCAGGCAAGAGAACCACAAACTCCTCTCCCCCATACCGGGCAACAATATCGGTATTGCGCAAATTATTCTTCAGCGCTTCGGCAACCCCTTGCAGAACTCTGTCGCCGGTTAGATGCCCATAAGTATCATTAACATTTTTAAAGTGATCAATATCAATCATCATGCACCCGAGTGTGGTGTTATACCGTTGAGCGCGATTAAAATTCCAATTAAGGAATTCCTCGAAGAAGCGACGATTATGAATGTGCGTCAAGGGATCATGATTTGCGGCTTCACGCAATTTGCGATTAGCGTCTTCGAGTTTTTGAGTAAGATGTTCGGCCTTACGCATGGAAATTTCAAGGGCTCTGACCATTTGTTCCGAGGTCAAGGTTGCGCGACCAAGCTCAGAATTGATATTTCTCAGGAGATCAACATAAGGGAGCGCTGGCCCAGATTGAAGCGACATCTTCAATGAAACCTGGTCAGCGATGAGAGTAATTCTCTGTAATTCGTCAATAAATTGGGAACGTTCGAAATCAAGGTGCTCTTTTGCAAAACGAATTGCACGTTCCAGTCCGGTTATAT
Organism: uncultured Caldithrix sp.; assembly: GCA_964355675.1. Lineage (GTDB taxonomy): Bacteria > Electryoneota > AABM5-125-24 > Hatepunaeales > Hatepunaeaceae > CAMBDS01. Next base: position 10,495 of record CAYHEC010000038.1, on the reverse strand, counting down.
GTCTATCTTCGAATAAAACCGCAACGGCAAGGTTCGCGAGTTTATATGGGGCGTTTGAATCTGGTTTATCGACGGGCAAATCAATGTTATTGTGGTCAAATATCGCCTCCTCTACATCAACACCAAGATTCCATTTTTTGGCAAGTTGTTTCCCGACAACAGCGTGATCAACGCCGAGTGCATCGTTTTCGATATCGATCAGATTTCCGCCTTCGGTCTGCCATCTATCCAATATCGGATTATAGTGTTTTGGAAAATTGAATAGGAGGAAAAATATCCCTATATCAAGTAATAGACCGGTTGTTCGGAATTTTATAATATTATTTGAATTCATTCTGCTGGCAAATATCTCGGCGGCAGTTGCAGTACTAATTGATCGCTCCCAAAGCCATTGCATACGCTGATGTTCGGAGAGATGCTCAGCGTCCCGTCTGTCATCGTCGATAAATGCCATGGTCAGTGCAAGATTGCGGGCATTTTTGAAGCCTAATCGTTCGATAGCCGCTTCGATACTTTCGACCGGAGTATCAAATTCATCAGAAGTGTTTGCCGCTTTGAGTATTCTGACGGTCAAGCCGGGATCGTTATTTATTAAGTCCGCGAATAAATTAGAACTCTCATTATTATCTGCTTTCAAAGACAGCAGATGCCTTATTACGGGAGCCAGAGTAGGGATTTCTGCTCCCGAATCGATGACTTGGAGGATTTCGGAGACGCTTATCATAAGCTTGGTCCATAGATAACGATTTCGACGGTTGTGTTAAAAAAGGTTTTCTTCTGTGCAGGGCAAGTCGCTGAACCCAGCACTTTAAAGAATGTAACAGCAGGAATACTGCCGACCACGGCGGGTCGGCAGTGGAATTATCCCGATTTACGGATTAGTTCTTTAAACCTGTGGACGAAAACCAAGTTTCATAATGTTGCGGCGACAGATTTGATTTTCCGAATCAATTCTTCTACTAATTTTTCTGCAGTCGGTTTGTCGTGAGCTTCAGCATAGACCCGAAGTATCGGTTCGGTATTCGATGGACGCATCTGAACCCAACCATCAGGATAATTGATTCTAACGCCGTCGATTCGGGTCAATAAATCGTTAGGAAACTTGGAAGCAGTCGCTTCGACGAGTTCAACGGGATTGTGATCACCAACAGGATACGAAGCCTTGACCATGAAGTAGGCAGGAAGTTGGGCGGTGACTTCAGAGACTGTCTTCTTTGACGAAGACAACAGGTTGAGAAGCAAAGCCATCCCCACGCCTGCATCTCTAACGGAGTGAAGTTCAGGCAACATAACACCGCCATTGCCTTCCCCACCAACAACAGCATTTATTTCGATGATTTTTGCCGATACATTCGCTTCTCCAACTTTTGTCCGGTAACAAGGGACGCCATACTGAGCGGCAATATCATCGATGACCTGAGAAGTCAAGCAGTTCACGACTAATGGACCGGGACGATGAAGAAGTGTTGATTTTATTGCGAGCGCGAGAGTAGATTCCTCACCGATGGGAACGCCGCGTTCATCGACTACGGCAAGTCTGTCGCCATCTGGATCCACCGCAAAACCGATATGACACTTCTCTTCGGTGACTTTTTTGCTTAGATCGCCCAAGTTAGCTGGAAGTGGTTCAGGCGGTCGCGTAAAATGTCCGGAACCATCGCAATTAATCGCAAAAACTTGGCATCCGAATGCTTCCAAGAGTTTTGGATAGATGAAACTACCTCCGCCATTGACCGCATCAAAAGCGACTCGGAAATTTTTACGACGAATCTGATCGAGATCGAGAAGTCCCAATCCCAAAACGGCGCCAAGATACATTTGATCTGCACCATCCCATTTGATCTCGGTTCCGATACGATCCCAAGAGGCGGTGCGAAGAGGGCCATTGGATACGATTTGTTCGACTTCCTCGAATTCCTCAGCAGTTAACATTCGCCCATCAGAGCGTACGAATTTGAGGGCATTCCATTGTTGAGGGTTATGACTGGCGGTGATAATTATGCCACCGCCAGCTCCCCTTCGCAAGACGGAGAGCGCGCCGATTGGAGTCGTAGTGACTCCAATATCATCGACGTCACAACCAACAGATAACAAACCCGCCTTGACGGCGTATGCCAGCATACCTCCGGAAGGTCTGGAATCTCTTGATAATACTACTTTTTTTCCACGGAGCCAGGAACCAAATCCACTTGCCCATAGCATTGCAACTTCGGAAGTCATCCCCTCGCCGATAACTCCCCGCACGCCGGAAACTCCGGCCATTAGCCCTTTAAACACAGTAAATCCTAAGAAATGTATTGATGAGTTTGTCCGAACTCATGATACTATACCAATATTGTGGTGTCATGTGCCTCACATGACAGCACTCGCTATCTCAACATGCAGCGCGATAAATCGCTGCGCTACCGATCATTCTTCCATTGTGGTGTCATGTGCCTCACATGACACCACTCACTATCTCAACATGCAGCGCGATAAATCGCTGCGCTACCGATCATTATTCTAATGACAACACACTAACGCCATAAAGAAAATCAACAACAGATCGAGATTGTCAAACAAAAAGCGGAACATGCTTGAATTGGCTGACATCGACCAGCCCGTAATCTGTCAACTTCAATTCGGGAATAACCGGAAGTGCAAGAAAACTTAATGCCATGAAGGGGTCATCCAGCGTGCTTCCCAGTTTATGAGCAGTATCAATCAGCTGTTCTTCCTGCTTTGCGACTTGCTGTGGCTGTTCGGCACTCATCAATCCGGCGATGGGTAACGGCATTTCTGCCAACACTTTATCTCCCAAAGCTGTAACCTGTCCGCCGCCCTCGGCGATAAGCCAATTTAATGCCGTAATAATCGAACGGTCGTCCATTCCACAAAGAATGACATTATGTGAATCATGCGCGACAGTCGAACCGAGCGCGCCTTCCTTTAGACCCATGCCCTGAACAAAAGCAACAGCCGTTCTGCCACTGCCGGAATGCCTTTCAATTACAACCAATTTAGCAATGTCCTGAAGCGGATCGGGCATCAAATAGCCGCCAACAGCCGGTATTTTGAGAACTCGAGATTCGGTCAGAATTTTGCTTGGAATGACGCCAATAACTCTGACAAGACTTCCGCTATCCTTCACCAGAAGGACATTATCGTTTAAGGCAGGAATAGGAAGAGGCTTGTAGGGAATAGGTTCAATATAGTTAGATTTAGGCAGGTAATTACCATTTTCCGAGACGAGATTTCCATCCTTCCAGACATGTGTGACGTTGAACTCGCGAAGGTCATCGAAAGCGACGAGATCGGCCTTCCAACCGGGTCTGATTCCTCCACGATCCTTTAAATCGAACGTCTCGGCGGGGTTCAGGGTAACCATCCTGATCGCCGTAACCGGTTTCATGCCCTTTCTAACCGCTTGACGTAGAATGCAGTCGAGATGTCCATCGGCAAGTAAGTCGCCGGGTCTTCGGTCATCGGAAACAAAGAGACAACGCCGTTCGGTAGTGTCGTCAACAATTTCGATCAAATCATCGATGTTTTTGGCGGTGCTCCCCTCACGAATCATTACACGCATTCCCAGCGATAGTTTTTCGCGCGCTTCAGCGAGCGAATTACATTCGTGATCAGTGGAGGGACCGGCGGCAATGTAAGCCGAGAGATGCTTGCCAGAAAGGTTCGGAGCATGTCCATCGACGGGCCGGACGCCATCGGACAACAATATCTTGGCAAGAACTTCAGGAGCGCCGTGAAGAGCTCCGGGATAATTCATCATCTCGGCAATCCCGATAACCCGTTCTTCCATCAGTAGAGGCGCAATGTCATTTGCTGACAGCGATGCTCCGGCTGTTTCCAAAGAAGTTGCAGGTACACAGGACGGGAGCATGAAGAAGATATCGACGGGCAGGTTTCGTGATTGACGAATCATAAAACGGATTCCATCGATGCCCCAAACGTTAGCTATTTCGTGTGGATCCGCGATTACGGTGGTAGTACCGTGCGGCACTATTAATTCGGCGAAGCGTGGAGGCGTCAGCTTAGAGCTCTCGATGTGGATGTGTCCTTCGATCAGACCGGGCGAAAGATACTTGCCTCCCAAATCGATGACTTCTCTTCCCTCGTATTCACCGATGCCTGCAATACGACCGTTGAAAATGGCAACTGATCCGGAAACAATGTCTCCGGAAAAGACATTGATTATGCGAGCGTTTTTCAATACCAAATCAGCAGGGCAATCTCCGCGCGCAACTGAAAGTAATTCTTGTAATTGAGAAATCTTAGCGTCTTGCAAGTTATTTTCCTTCACTTATCGAGTTATTCGTTGTCCCAGCGAAGATAATCGGAAATAATTCGCTTCTGTTTCATAGTTGCAGATTGCCGGTGTGCCAATTCCTCTGCGGCGTTGTGGCCGTAAACTTTCAAATGTTGAGTTAGAGCAATGGCTTCAGCAATGACAGTAATGTTTTTGCCGGCGTAGATCGGCAGACGAATTAACGGGATATCAATTCCCAAGATATTCTTATAGACCGTTTCCAGACCGAGCCTCTCGTACTCCTCTTTTCCGTCCCATTCTCTCAGCTCGACGATAGTCTCTATCCTTTTTTGTAAACGAATAGCTCGAACTCCGAAAATCTGGCGGACATCGATGACGCCCAATCCCCTAATCTCAAGTAGATGTTTTAGCATTTCTGGCCCAGATCCGAGCAGAATTCCCGGCGCTTTGCGAGTAATAACCACAATGTCATCGGCGACCAGCCTATGCCCTCGTTCGACCAAGTCGAGGGCAATCTCACTTTTGCCGATACCGGCTCGCCCAATAAAAAGAAGGCCTGTTCCATAGACATCGACCAGAGTTCCGTGCGTTGACTCAGCCGGTGAGAAACGATCAGTCAAGTAGTGGGAAAGATGAAACGTCAGTTCGGTAGTATTGAGTTTTGTGGTAAAAAGTGGTATCGATTGCTGATCGGCAATAGCGATTAGTTGAACTGGAGGTTTATTCCGATTGGTGATGATTACGCAAGGGAGCGGGTAGTCGAAAAGCTTCCGGAGTACAGATTCCATTGCGTCGTCGGACATCTGGTTCAGGAATAAAATCTCGGTGTTACCAATAATTTGTATTCTATCGGCTTGGAAGAGTTCGAAGAATCCGGCAAGCGCAAGTCCGGGCCGGTTAAGCTCCTGTTGCCCGATTGTTCGGTGCATACCTTTTTCGCCAGTAACAGCTTTCAACCCTAAACGACGGGCAGTGTCCTTGACGAGATCTGCTACTTCAATCAAATTACCTCCAATTGCGGCGCGAATAGTTGTTATCGATCAGAGGCTTTATCTTTTGCGGTTCTCAACTGAGCTTCAAGCTTATCGATAACTTTCGGAATCATTTTATAGAAATCAGTGTCCTCGGTTTTCGAGGTCAAGAATTTTCCGTGCAATTTCACTCGAATCTCGAACGACTTATTGGAGCCGGATTCCTCGAATATAACATCGACATTCATAACATTGTCGAAATATTTCTTAAGTCTTTTGATTTCATCAGTTGTAAAGTCTTTAAGCTTGGCGGGCGCTTCGAAATGCCTCGCTGAAAAAGTAATTTTCATGTCATTTCCTGCCTTTCTTTAGCGCGAGGGTGAGCCTGATCGTAAATTTTGACCAATCTCTCAACCTCAACGTGTGTGTAAATTTGTGTTGTTGTTGGGCTTGAATGCCCTAACAATTCCTGCACTTCGCGTAGCGAAGCGCCGTTATTTAGTAGATGCGTAGCGTAAGAGTGCCGTAACTGATGCGGGTGAGGTTTTTCGGCCCCAATCCCCCCGATAACCTTTTCTACGCGTCGGTTTGCATCTCTTGCTGTGATCCGCCTGCCCGAATGACTGAGAAAAAGCGCGTCTGCGTCATTTTCAGAGGTCGAGTTTGTGTGCCTAATCTTCAGATACTTCTGAATAGCAATCATCGCAATTTTGGTAACAGGGACAATTCGTTCCTTGCCTCCCTTGCCCAAAACTCTCACCATATCGTCACTCAGCGAGGAGCAATTTAACCCTGTCAATTCGGAGATTCGCAAACCGCAACCGTACAAAAGCTCGGTCATTGCCAAATCCCTGATAATGAACCTACGATCATCAGCGGGTTCGTCAAGAACCTGTTTTAACTCCTCTTCCGGAAGCGATCCGGGCAGAGCTCGCTTTTCTTTGGGTCGAGTTACCATTCGAGCCGGATTGCCTTCTATGATGCCAAGTCGTTGTAAATGCCTGTAGAAGGATTTTATAGAAGCGAGTTTGCGACCGATGCTCCTTGCACAATTTCCCACACGATGCAGATGATAGATGTGGTCGCGGACATCGCGGTAATCAGCCTTAATTGGGTCTCGACCACGATCGGCAAGATGTGACGAATAAAGCCTGAGATCTGCAGAATACGCTCTGATTGTTTCCGGACTATATCTCCCTCCAGCAGTGATGTGCTGAATAAATTCGGAAATATGGTCTGTTTCCACTTAGGTCTTGCTCCAATCGCAACGGCCGCACTTTATAGTTTCTCCACCCTTCCGCTCTTTCTTCAACAATGTCGGCGCACCACATTGTGGGCAAGGTCCTTCCACGGGCGGATCCCAACTGACGAAATCACAGTCCGGGTAGCGGCTACAACCGAAGAAAATTTTCATCCCCTTTGTACGACGTTCGGAGATCGTTCCCTCGCAACCTTCTTTGGGGCATTTGTGTTGGGAAGTCACTTGCACGATAGTTTTACACTTTGGGTAACCGCTACAACCGAGGAACGGCCCGAATCGACCTGTGCGTTTCATCAAGGGAAGACCGCACTTAGGACATTTTTCCTCAACCATTACAGGAGCTTCTCCGCTACTGTTTTCGGCATATTTACATTCAGGAAATCCCGAGCATGAAATGAACTTTCCGCGCTTACCAAACTTGTAAATAAGGTCGCGACTACACTCAGGACATTTGCGTCCAACAGGCTGTAAACTATTTTTTTTCAGCTCCGTTTTCATATTCAGCGCAGAATCCAGCGCCGCTTTGAATGGATTGTAGAAGTCGTCAAGGACTGTTCGCCAGACGGTCCCCTCTTCGATTTTGTCGAGTTCCTCCTCCATCTTCGCGGTGAACTCAATCGAAAAGATGTCTGGAAAACGATCCACCAAAATAGTGTTCACAGTTTTACCGAGATCGGTTGGGAAAAGAAGTTTTTCTTTTCGCTCGGCGTAAGTGCGGTCGAGGAGAGTCGAGATGATTGTAGCGTAAGTACTTGGTCTGCCTATGCCTTTTTCGTCAAGTTCTTTTACTAAAGAGGCTTCGTTGTAATGAGGTGGTGGTTGGGTAAAATGTTGATCGGATTTTAAGTCTAATAAGTCGAGTGGCATTCCGACCATAAGATTGGCGGGAATCGCGGTAAGATTTTCTTCCTCGTCCGGTTTTTCCTCGACCGATTCATCATCCTCATTTTTTTTCTTTTTTGATTTGGAGAGGAGTAGAAAACCTTCCCGTACCGTAATTTGACCGGTTGCGCGGAATTCAGCCTCCCTCCCGCCTTCGATCAAGACAGTTGTAACGTCGAATTCGGCGTCGATCATCTGCGTAGAAATAAATTGACGCCAGATCAAATCATAGAGTCTGAACTCCTCGGGTGTAAGAAACGCTTTGATAGACTCGGGAGTCAGCCTGACGTCGGTAGGACGGATAGCCTCGTGAGCGTCTTGAACAGTACTTTTCTTATTTTTATAATATCTTGGACTTGGACTGACGAAATCAGGACCGTATTCAGAAGCGATAAATCCGCGTGCCGCCTCGACGGATTCGGTCGAGACTCTGAGCGAATCTGTTCGCATGTAGGTTATGAGACCGACAAAACCTTTGGGGCCAAGTTCGATGCCTTCATAGAGTTTTTGCGCCACCGCCATAGATCGTTTGACCGGAAATCCTAATCGGCGCGAAGCATCCTGCTGAAGGGTGCTGGTGATATAGGGTGGATAAGGCGACCGCTTTTTACGGGTCTTTTTGATATCGGCGACGCGGTAGGTGAGTACTTTGAGACGTGCGACAGAATTTTCAGTGACCTTAGCGTCCGGGAGCTCAATCTTTTTTCCGGCAATTTTAACGAGTCTTGCGAGAAATGGATCGACATTTTCACCTTTGAATTTGCCATCGATGGTCCAGTACTCAACTGCCTTGAAAGCATTGATCTCGGCTTCGCGCTCACAAAGTAAACGTAATGCCACAGACTGAACCCGTCCAGCGGAAAGCCCGCCAGTTACAGTTTTCCAAAGAAGCGGACTTACTTGATAACCAACGAGTCTATCCATGATCCTGCGGGCTTGCTGGGCGTCCACTTTACTCATGTCGATTCGGCCTGGGGTGGCAAGCGCCGCCTGAACGGCAGATTTGGTTATCTCGTGAAACTGAACCCGTTGAACATCTTTCAAGGATTTCAGCTTGAGAATATGCCCGATATGCCAAGCGATGGCCTCCCCTTCCCGGTCGGGGTCGGTAGCCAGAATCACTTCTTTACATTTGTGAGCCAACGCCGCAAGTTCGTCGATGATCTTTTTTTTGCTGGGAAGCGGTATATATACAGGTTCGAAATTGCGAGTCAGATCGACACCCAATTCCTTTTGAGGCAGGTCACGAACATGTCCACCACTTGCCTTGACAATAAAATGCGCACCGAGAAATTTACTCAGGGTGCGCGCTTTGGTAGGAGACTCAACAATAATGAGAGATCGTCCTGCTTGGATTTCTCCACCCGATTCGTCGTGCGTTTTAGCGATTTTTTTGGTACTAGAACTTTTTACGGCGATTTTTTTCGTAGTGGATGATTTTTTGGTTATAGGGCTCAATGAACCTTGTCAGAGGGTGTTTTTAACATAACGGTTTGCATCGCCGGCGAAAATGAGGAGGATTGCTCCATAATAATAGCCGCGATGAACATTTTTATTTCGTTTGTGTCGAGGCCACGGCCACCGATCATAACGGCTCGCTCAATAATCATATCCATTTCGGTCAGATTGATTAAACTGAGCTGTTGAAGTTCAATTAGATAGCCATAGGCTTCAGGGGAAATCACATTGCGTTCAGCATCATGTAGAAAGCGGAAAGATTCTTTAGAGAAATGATCCTCGGCTTTATTTTGGAATCGTAGTTCCTGGCGATTATAAAACCAAAACAGTGCCGCCTCGATCTCCTGATGCGTATATCCCAGGCCGATCAGATTATTGGCAATCGGTTCAAAATCGTCGGGTGTGATTGCACCCTCAGGGTATTCACGAATCAAAATTGCGAGGATTTCAACAATATGGCGCTCCATCATGCTCCTGATAAACAATTTACAGCGTTGCGCCGTGGCACTTTTTGTATTTTTTTCCACTGCCACATGGGCAAGGATCATTACGGCCTACGGCAGGTTCTACCCTGACCGGTTCACGCTTTACAGCTTGCTGATTGTCGTTCCGCGAGGTGTTGCGTTGTGGTGGATCAGCTTCATCACCCTCCACCTCACTTTTTTGGATACGAGCCGTGGCACTTGCACCCTCAGGTTTAACGTACATAAGCCTTGAAGGAGCAGTAACGCGCTGTTCACGAGGATCTTGTATCACAGAACTGAATATTATACGAACAGTCTCCTCGTTAATGGTATCGAGAAGCGCGCTAAAAAGTTCGAATCCCTCTTTTTTGTACTCAATCAAGGGATCTCGTTGTCCGTAGGCTCGTAGTCCGACGCCTTCTTTCAACCTATCCATATCGTAAAGATGGTCTTTCCATTTTTCGTCGATAGTGCGTAACGCCACCCATCTGACAAATGGATCGAATTTATCTGGGCTGTAGAGATCGCGACGTCGATCGAAAGTAATGAGTGCTTGATTCAGCAGGTACTCATGCCAATCTGCAGGCTTCGTCATGGTTTTCCAGTCGCTTACTGGAGGCGAATCGACTTGTAGATTTCGTCGAAGCTTCTGGCGAATCTCATCCTGATCCCACAGATCGGGCATAGACCGATCATCCATCAATTCATCGACCAGCACATCCAAATACTCAGCAACAACTTTCTCTAATACTTGGCGAATATCCTCGGTAAAAAGCAGAGCGCGTCGTCGTCCGTAAATCACTTCACGTTGCTGATTCATGGTATCGTCGTATTCGAGAAGGTGTTTTCTGATACCAAAATTGTAAGCTTCGACACGCTTTTGGGCTTTTTCGATAGAACGGGTCACCAAAGGATGGGTGATAACCTCCCCTTCCTTCACGCCAAGCCTGTCCATTATGCCAGCAATCCGGTCGGTACCGAACAATCGCATCAAATCATCTTCGAGAGATAAATAAAAAATCGAAGCGCCCGGGTCGCCTTGACGGCCAGACCTGCCGCGTAGCTGTCGGTCAATACGTCGGGATTCGTGTCGTTCGGTGCCGATAATCTGTAAACCACCTTCGGCGCCTTCTTTGCTATTAGTCTCATCTAAAAATCGGACAACACCCGCGCCGAGTTTAATATCGGTACCACGACC
>CAYHEC010000037.1:0-29319 GCA_964355675.1 uncultured Caldithrix sp. | reverse complement strand
CCTCCAAGAGAATCTTGTCCGAATTGGCGTCTCAAGCGAATAAATCAACGAACTCACTCTTGTCCGCCCTGAGATAAAATTGAACTTTTCAGCGGGGCGGACAAGAGTGTCCGCCCTCCATGAGAACTTTGATAAGCGAGGGCGGGTTAAAACCCGCCCTCCAAGACGGACTGAGTAAATACAGGGAATAGAATTGACCATTATTGAACGGGTTGAGAAAGCGCTTGACCGCATCAGGCCGGCGCTTCAAAAAGACGGGGGGAATGTTGAACTGCTCGACGTTATGGGTAACCGGGCTTACCTTAGGCTTCAAGGCGCTTGTCAGGGATGTCCTTCGTCGATGGTTACGCTAAAACGGGGAGTGATGGCGGCGATTACTCAAGATGTATCCGAGATCACCGAGGTTGTCGAGGTCGCTCCCGATGGAAGTGAGCGTGTCACCTCAACGAACGACAACGATCCGTGGGCTGGGCAGGCGCGCATTGAGGGAATCAAACTCATTCTCGCAATCGCGTCAGGTAAGGGGGGCGTCGGTAAATCAACGATTGCTGTCAATTTTGCTTTGGCGCTGAAGGCTAAAGGTTTAAAGGTGGGTTTGCTGGATGCAGATATCTACGGGCCCTCAATTCCGACGATGTTGGGCGTCACGTATGCACCAGCACCCGTCGGGGAGAGACTCACACCAGCCGAGGCGTTTGGGCTGAAATTGATTTCTATTGGTTTTTTCGTACCTTCCGATTCGCCGATGATCTGGCGTGGGCCGATGGTGATGAAAGCAATCGACCAATTCCTTCATGATGTATCGTGGGGGGAGCTCGACTGTCTGGTGATCGATCTGCCTCCGGGAACAGGAGATGCTCAACTGACTCTTGCCCAACAGGTTCCGGTCGATGGCGTTGTCATTGTGACGACTCCGTCGGACGTTGCACTGATCGATGCGCGGCGCGGCTTACAGATGTTCAAGAAAGTCAATGTACCAGTGCTTGGTATTGTTGAGAATATGAGTTATTTTATCTGTCCGCATTGTGATGAGCGAACCGATATTTTTTCTGCTGGTGGAGGGAGAAAAGCCGCCGAATCGCTTGGAACGGAGTTTCTCGGTGAAATCCCGCTTGATCCTACAATCCGGGCTTCTGGTGATCGTGGTGCGCCGGTAGTAGCTGCCGAACCAGATTCCAAACAGGCGAAACTCTTCAAGGAATTTGCCGATACAGTTTGGAATAAAGTGACGGGGATGTTGCCTTCCTGGGATAAGTCGGCGTGCCATGTATTCGTGCCAAGACCGGGAGCGATACCAGTCAAAGTGATGACCCGATAAAGGAGATTCTCAACACGAAGGGACGAAGGGACGAAGATTTTGATTATGCGGATTTCGCTAAGATTACCTTCTTTCTATCGTCTTCCTATTGATCAATCCAGTACTATTAATTCTTAATTATTAATTCTTAATTACATCTATGCCTCACATCGTTACCCGGCTTTGCCGCGATTGTAAGCACACTGCCTGCGTCACCGTATGCCCAGTGGATTGCTTTTATATACCGAAAAATCCGACTGAAGACCTTCCGGACCAGCTCTACATCTCGCCGGAGGAGTGCATCGACTGCCGGGCGTGCATCCCTGAATGCCCGTGGGAGGCGATTTACGAAGACCTCGACATGCCAGCCTTTTTCAAGGATGAAGTCGCGCTGAACGCTCGTTGCGACACAGAGCGCTCGCTTTTTATACCTGCAGAGGAAACCGCTATGGCGAATCCGACTGAGGAAGAGGTGATTGAGAATAAGAAGAAATGGGGGCTAGAGGAAAATTAAGAATTAATAATTAAGAATTAATAATGTTGGCAGATTTTGAGTCGTGAGAAGCGGAGAGCTGAAGCGAGCCTCAGCTCTCCATCAGATTAGCTTTACTCCATTTCCAACATTTCCATTTCCACCAAATCGCAGATCGCGTGCCACGCTACGATATGAAGCTCCTGAATGTTTGGCGTCTTATTGGTCGGGGCGATAAAGCATAGATCGCATGCCGCAACCATTTTCCCGCCTGAGCCACCCGTAAACCCAATCGTCTCACAGCCAAGGCTCATCGCCATTTCGAACGCCAGCAAGACGTTCGGTGAGTTACCGCTGGTTGAAATTCCCACTACCACATCACCCTTATTTGCCAGCGCCTCAACCTGCCGCGAGAAAACGCGCTCATAACCGTAATCATTACCTACCGCCGTCAGTATCGAGCTGTCAGTCGTCAAGGCAATCGCTGGCCAGCCTTTTCGCTCGCGAGAGTACCGTCCGACAATCTCCGCCGCGACGTGTTGGGCGTCGGCGGCTGAGCCGCCATTGCCGCAGAGGAGGATCTTGTTGCCGCGCTTCAGGCAGGCGAGTAATCGTTCGGCGATCTGGAGGATGACCGGCTGAGATTCAGCGATCAGTCGCTGATGAGAAGTTAGACCTTCGGAAAGAAGGGAGGAAAGATGTTTTGAGTTCATGACTTTCTTTTTAATGAACTGCCGACCGCGGCGGGTCGGCAGTGGGACGCAAACTAATGAACTGCCGACCGCGGCGGGTCGGCAGTGGGACGCAAACTAATGAACTGCCGACCCCGGCGAGTCGGCAGTAGGACGCAAAAGTGCTGTCAACTGCTGAGAGTTGACAGCTTTGGGGGGCCTGTCTTCCACCGCCGATGGAACCACATGTACTGGTCGGGATATCGTCTTATATCGGCTTCAAGACGTGCGGTGATAATGGCCATAATTGCTCGCTCATCTTCCTCGCGGTTTCCCGAGAGAGTAGGAGGAACGATCTCTACGAAACTCAAGCAATACCTTCCATTTTCACGGCAACAACAACCGTAAATGAGCGGAGCGCCTGTCTTAAGATGAAATACAGCGGGGCCTCTCGGCGTCGAAGCGAGTTTATTGAAGAACGGAACAAATGCTCCAGCTTGACCAGCATCCTGATCGGAGAGCATTGCCACCATCCTGTTTTTTTTCAAAGCCTGCAGGGTTCCTTTGGCGGCCTGAGTGCGCGAAAATATTTCGACATTCTCCCTGGCTCGCATTCGGTCGATCCACGCCTCAACCAGACGATTCGACTGCTGTTCAACGACAAAAGTGAACGGAAATCCCTCTGTGGCAACCATCGCGCCGAGCCACTCCCAGTTGCCGAGGTGTCCTGAGACGAATATGGCGCCTTTGCCGCGTGAAAATATTTCATCGAGAAAATCGTTGAAATTACAGGCGATTTGTTGTTTCAAATCTGCTAAGTTCATTCGAGGTAAACGGGACAATTCCGCGGCGACCATTCCGAAGTGAAGCCAAGCGCTTTGGTACAGCCGTTCCTCCTCGATTTGCGAACGATCCGGGAACGCCTGGCGGATATTGTCGATGGCAACCCGTTTTCTGATCTTCAACACCCTTCCGCCCAAGACGCCGACCAATCTTCCCAACGCCCTTGACAGTCCTAAAGGAAGCCAACGGAAGAGAAACGCCACTCCCTGGAGAAGGGTGTATTCGTTGTAATGGCCGATGGTCAATGGTCAATGGTCAATGGTCAATGGTCGATGGTCGATGGTCGATGGTCGATGGTCAATGGGTTATGGCTTGCATGTAAAAAGATATTCTTCAGTCTTCATCCGTTCGGTTTGACCGAGTTTGGAATGAACAGAGGAAAGACTTTTCAGTTCAATTTTGTCAGCGGGATAATAATTTTCGAGAATTGCTCGGAATGCATCCGCCGTTGGGACAATTCCTCCCTGGGAATAACTGATAACGAGAATAGTTTTTGCGTCACGAGCAATTTCGCAAATATGTCCGATCGCTTTGCCGACATTCTCCTTTTGAGCGAAAGGGGATTGGTGGCGATCTTTGCGATACCGTCCCGCAAACGAGACTTCGGGGTAGTCGTATTTGGTCAGGGTTTCGAGCAAGTGATAGAATCGTGAGTAATGGCCTTGCGAGTAGGGAGGATCGAGATAAACCACCTTCGCCTGACGGATGTATTCGTGAACCTCACGCATGAAGGCAACGAAATCCTCAGTAATGACTATGTGAGGGCCATATGGAGAGGGATTTTTTGCCAGGGCAACTTCAATTTCAGCTATTTTTTGAATAAAAGTTTCGTACACTTCGAGCCGGCGCACACTGATTATCCAGTCCATATTGCGTTGACTGACACGCGGGAATGCCGCCCAATGTCCCGGTCCAGGATTAATACGATTAACGACGGAGATGAGCGCGCTCATTAACAGGCAACGCAAGAGGAAGGAGTCATATCCGAGCTCGGGTCGTTCCATAACCCATTCGTCGCAAAGCTTGTCGATTGCATAGCGGAGGGAGTCGATTTCAAGGGCTTGCCTTACACCAACATAAGCATTTGCGAAATAAAGCGAAAAGAGGTTGTACGGCTCGAGTTTGTTCAGAGTGCGATAGGCCTCGAGGCGGTGCTGGGAGAAGAGAATTTGAAACTCTTCCGGCCAGCCGCTTGCAACTGTTTCGCGGGAGATAAAGGGGTAGCTTTCGCAGAATTCGGCATAGTTATCCCAAGCTGGCCGACGCGCCGATTCCGTCGAGAGCATTCCTCGTTCAAGTTTCAGAGCGTTCTCGAAAAGACCCTCAAGGTGGCGGGCGTTGCTTAGGAATAGTCGCCTTAATGCGATTTTGATGTCTCCTTCGAAGCGAGGCTTGGGTTCGTAGTTAAGGAGCGTTTGTCCGATAACCATCGAGTAACGCTGGATGTCGTTGGCGACAATTCGGCAACGGTTTTTCATAGCGTAACCGATGGTGTGAGTGCCTGCCATCAGATCAACGATGATGTCGCCCGGTTCGGTCAGCCGGGTGAGTTCATCGGCAACGAAAGGTAGAATTGCCTTTTTAGAACCCATATATTTGGTGATAACAAGCGTCGGGGCTTTGGGCGTTTCTACGGGTCGAGTGTGACGATCAGCCATGGAAAATGCGCTTTTTTGAAATGTTTGAGGATTGGAATTGGAAGAAATCTCGGATCCGCGATTTCTCGCGCTAACAATATACTGTTTTCAGCATGGGAGAGTCAAGTCCCTGCTCAAAATCGGATCCGGATTATTGTTACAGACAGGTTTGTTGAGAATTGGTTTGAAGGATGGGCAACGGGAGTTATATTGAAATTAAACTGCACTATCGGAAGAGAAACTCTTGGAGAGGAGGCACTCCTGCCCGCCCTAAAAGCGGACTAAAAGAGTTCGTTGATTTATTCGTTCGAATCGAGATTTGATTCTCTTGGAGGGGGAGCTTCAGTCCCCCCTAAAGGACAATCAAGCACAAACAAGGGCGGGCTGAAGCCCCCCCTCCAAGTCTAATGTTTTGAAATTGAAGGGCGGGTTGAAACCCCGCCCTCAAGCCTAATATTTTGAAATTGAAGGGCGGGTTGAAACCCCGCCCTCCAAGTCAGAATGCGAAAAAGAGCCCAACACTTATATCAGAGCAACCTTTGCCAAATTCCAAAGAAGCAACTCTTCCAACAGTCGTCGCCTATACGGACGGAGCTTGCAGTGGCAACCCCGGACCGGGAGGGTGGGGCGTCGTATTGATCTCAGGAAGTCACCGCAAGGAATTATCCGGTGGTGAAGAAGCCACGACCAACAACCGGATGGAGTTGACGGCGGCGATCAAAGCCCTGGAGGCGCTCAAGAAGACCAGCCGAATCGAGATTGTGACGGACTCCACTTATGTCGTGCGGGGGATGACGGAATGGCTTCCGGGATGGAAACGACGGGGTTGGCGGCGAGCAAGTGGTGAACTGGAAAACCGCGACCTGTGGCAGAAGCTCCACGAGCTTAGTCTGACGCAGGAAGTAACCTGGAAGTGGGTGCGGGGTCATGCAGGAAATGAGCTGAACGAAGTGGCGGATAAGTTAGCGGTGAATGGGATACCGAAGAATGGTGGTGCGGAAAAGGATTAAACTCTTGGGGAGCGGATTTTCGTTCGCTCTTTCCCGCGTAGGTTGAGCTTTCAGCCCGACAAGAGCGGACTGAAAGAGTTCGTTGATTTATTCGTTCGAGTAGAGATTTGATCCTCTTGGAGGGGGGGCTTCAGCCCCCCCTAAAGGACGATCAAGCACAAACAAGGGCGGGCTGAAGCCCCCCCTCCAAGAGAATCTTGTCCGAATTGGCGTCTCAAGCGAATAAATCAACGAACTCTGAAAGTCCGCCCTCCAAGAAGTGCTGTATACAATAACTCGTAAATCAAGGACGGGAAGTTGCAACCACTCGGAATAATTGTGGTGTCAGGTGAGGCACATGACACCATGCTTTAAGAATGGATTCCGGCTTTCGCCGGAAAGAGCTGTTAAAACAATGACTTCGCCGCAGGGTGAGGACACCCTGCGGCAGGAATTGGTTTGTTGTGTTGCCTTGCGGCAGGATGGGTGCGGAGACCCGTCCTCCTACTTACTTCATAATTTCCAGCAACCTCGAAGCGCGATCGACGCGCCCATAGAGTTCCTGCACCAGGGCGGTAGTTGTTCCTGTCCGCGATCCGATCCATTCCCGCCACTCTTTGTTTTCCCGCAATTCTTCGATGACCTGTTCTGGCGCTCGGTTGTACATTCGGTGGAATAATCGATCGGCGAAATCGATGACCGTCGATAAGCCGTATTGCGGCGAATCAGCCGGGCGGATGTGATGTTGAGCTACAGCAGTCGAGATTTCGTCGGGCAAATTCCAGCGTTGGATCAACCAAGCTCCGATATGACCGTGATCGACGCCCAACAAGTGCAACTCAGCCTGGAATGTTGGAGTTCCTTCTTTTGTAGCCAGTGTCTGACAGGCAGTCCAATATCGATTAAAGTACTGATGCAACAATAAATGCCCTATGTCGTGAAGTATGCCGGCGACATAAGCTCCTGTTGGCTTGGGTAAAGTCAGTACGTCATATAGGCCTGTGGTCAACTCAGCTACGGCGGCATTGTGAAACCAGAAATATTTGGGATCCCAATCATCCATGCCCGAATCAGTCGGAAAAGCCTTTAGAATACTTGCCGTGGTTACGAGATTGGAAATTTCATCCATGCCCATGACCACAAGCGCCATCCGAAGTGAATCGATTTTGCGCGGAACGCCATAGTATGCGCTGTTGGCCGTTCTGAGGATTTTCCCAGTCATCGCAACATCGACTTCCATCACACGCGCAAGATCGTTAGTGTTGGAATTTGGTTTACCAGCAATTTTCAGGACTTCAAAGGCAATGCTTGGCAGAGTTGGCAAGTCTTTTACCTCTTGAATCATCGTCCGGATCTCAGTGATAATGGCAATTTTCTTCAGGTTGTCATCGGCTGAAGGAATTGACATACCGGAAGTTAGTGCTTCAGTTAAATCACTCATTTATTACCAAAGCGAATTTAAAAGAAAAGAGTGCTATTATATTCTCCAGGAGTGGAAAGGAATTTTGTTAAATTCAAATTATTGTCGTATTTGGAGAGCGGCTTAAAAAGCCGCTCTCCAAGAGGCGATCTTATATTATCAGAGAGCGGCTTGAAAAGCCGCTCTCCAAGAGCGACTATAAAGTGACCGAATTAATTATAGAATTTAATCTCAATTAATTGATGACGCAACTCTCGTTTCACTTCCTTACAGAATTATTGAGCTATTCATGCACTTGACACTCTGTTTAAGAATGCTTAACTTGTAGTGCAAATAGAGATTTGAATTCAGCCTGCCAATTGGAGACTTTAATGTCGAGCTTGCAACCTGTCGGGCAGGTGCAAACCTTTCGCCAGCGCAAGCCTATATTATGGGCGCGCTGGAATGTTAACCCGTATATTGCCGAGCACTCGCATAAAACGAAGACCAGAAGGCAAGGGGAATCGTTGCCGACTCGTCTTGACAGATTACTCAGTAAAAGGCGAGACAATCTTCCAGATCCGGTAATTATCGGGCAAGGAGGCGAGCCTTATCTTGGCGTCGAGAAGAAGCAACGAATCACCCATCAATGTCTTGAGGTCCTTGCCAAACATGGGTGTCCTGAAATATTATCGACAGGTTCGGCGTTAGTATTACGCGATATTGATCTCATACGCGAACTTCATGAGGATTCAATGGCGACTATTGGACTGAGACTTCCCATGAATCTTTTCTCTCGAGATCAAGCGCGTACCAAGGCGAATTCTCCATCAGCCATGATTGCGCTTTTGGAACGAATTTGCCGAAGTGGCGTTCAGACTGGAATGATATTGGAGCCTTCAATTGGTCAACCGGTTGTCAAGCGCCGATTAGTCAATTTCTTCAAAATTGCTTCGCAATTAAGCATCGACTTTATCGATATTCCATCGCTTAGAATTCCTCGTAAGAAACATCCGATCAATCGGTTGGTGGATGGAGCTACTAACGCCGACGCCGCCTCGGGAGGTTCGTTATCGCGTTTGGACAGGATTAGCCTTCGTGTTAAAAAGAGCATTTTGCAGCTTTCACAGGAATATAGTATCCGAATTACTCCCAAACGCTTTCTGCCAAAGGATACGCGTCTGGAGAACTTTTGGCTGGCAGAGGCTCTGGCAAATCATGCCTATCAGCTTGAATTGTCAGGAGTAAGTTCGAGCAATCATTGGGCGGCGGCGCGTAGAATCGATAATCTTGAAGGCGATATAAGACTCAAAGCGCTTCGCGGAGAATTGGCGCAGATGACTTCGAACAATCCGATTGTCCAAAATGATGTGGAACGTTTCTTGCGCGGAGAACGCAATATATCTTTTGCTGGTTACGATCTTTGACCGACCGGTCTGGCCCATCGAAAGAACAGGCGTTAGTTCTTAAAACCATTCGCCATGGCGAAACGTCACGCATCGCAACATTGTTTGCTCCAAAATTTGGAAAGATTGCGGTTCTTGCCAAGGGGGCGAGGAGTGGCAAGTCTGGGTCTGTTGGCGGCGCGCTTGACGCTCCTTCCTTGATCGAAGCGGTCGTACACATCAAAGCGTCGCGTTCGGTGCAGTTACTTGGGCAAACGACTGTTGTCGAGACGTACGCGAATTTAAAAACTGATGTTGCCAAGACTGCGTACTCGGCGGTTGTTTGCGAACTTATATTAAAGGGCTTTACCGATGAAGAGGCAAATCCAGTTGCTTTCAATGCCGCTCTCTATTCGCTAAACAATCTAAATGTCGGTAGCATACCCAGCAAATACATTTTGTTGGAGTTTCTTATTTCGATTGCGGAATCGCTTGGATTTGGTATCGATCCTTTTACCTGCTCGATTTGCGGCGCTTCGCCCGGGAAAACCGGCGTTATTAACAAGTTTCTATTGAACGACGGAGCGCTCAGTTGTCCCGAGTGCGAATGCTCGGATATCGAAACGCAGAAGATTTCTGGCGAATCGGTGGCGATATTACGACTTCTTAAACGGGGCGGGTTCAATTTCGAACGGTTAAAAATATCGAGGTCGGCGCAGGATGAGTTGATCGGTTTGCTTATGCGATACTTACGCTTTCACCACCCATCCTATAATCATTTGCCATCTTATAACATGCTTGGGCAGCTTGTAGCGGATTGAACGGTTGAACGGCGGACGAGGGCGTCCGCCTGGACAGCAGAGGCAAAATCCAGCGAACTCTTAAAATCTGTCTTCCAAGAGTGGTTCTGGCGACGGACGAAACAATTCTAACTTAGAGTTACAACATGAAAAACGCATTTCGAATTATCATCTGGCATTTACTTGCGACAGGACTTGCTTCCTCAGCATTTGCCGAGACTCGAGTATCCGGTGAGGTAAGTGGGCGCTGGGAGCGCAATGGCAATCCGTACATTGCGACGGGCGACCTGTCTGTCGTTGACAATCGTACACTCTTCATTGAACCCGGAGTCGATATTCGCTTTGAGGGCAACTTTACATTTTACGTTTACGGTAAGTTGATTGCCAGGGCTGACGAAGGAGATTCGATTCGTTTCGATGTTATCGCTGGAGGCGAGGCTTGGGGAGGGCTACGACTTCTAAATTCTGACACCACAAGGCTGGATTACTGCGTCATCACCAACGGAAGAGCTTTACGGGGCGAAGGGGAGCTTGATACTCTTGGCGCTGGAGGTAATGTCTTTATTTCAGGGGGAGACGTGGTGATCGATCACAGCCGCATTTCGCGGGGTCGTGCCCGCACGAATGGCGGCGGATTAGCGATCTGGCGTGCTTCTTCGATCATAAGGAACAGCATCATCAGCGCAAATGAATCCATGTCCTTTGGCGGTGGCGTATCTATCGTTGCCGGTGCAACGCCAGTATTTACATCATGTAGCATTGAAGAAAACACCAGCAATGGCAGTGGTGGTGGAGCTTGGATTTTCCTGCAATCGAATCCGCTGTTTGAGTCGTGTATCATCAAGGATAATGCCTGTACTAATGGTGAAATCGGAAACGGTGGAGGGGCATTCATGGCGGAAGCTTCGAGTCCGAGGTTTCGAAAATGTGAATTCCTCGAAAATACTGCCAGCGCTGGAGGAGGAGCCTATGCCAGAGGCGCTGGAACAAATCCTAATTTTGAGTGGTGCTATTTCTGGGGTAACTCAACAAACCTCGGATCGAGAGTCGGCGGGGGGATGTATGTACGAGGAGGCGCTGGACCATCGGTGGTTTATACTCGTTTTGTCGAGAATAACGCTAATCAGGGTGGGGGCATCTTTGTCAAGGAACCTCCTCATTTGACGGTTGATCATTGCCTGTTTCTTAGAAATGCCGCGACTCGCGCGGGAGGAGCTGTTGCCGCTTCGACTGATTTGGGTGAAACGCCACTTCGATTGAATAATTGTACATTTATCGATAATCGTAATATTGGTGGCGAACCAATAGCTCATACCGCCTATGCCCGTCGCCCAGTGGAAGGACAACCCGGATCGATGATTATCATCAACAGCTCCATTGTGTTCGGGCCACATCCGCTTTTTGCTGAAGAAGGCAGGGTTCAGGTCAGATACTCGAATATCCTTAACGGTTTTGCCGGGGAAGGCAATACATCGGAATATCCGGAATTTTTTAAACAAGATTCAATCTGGTTTATACTTGCCGGAGACAGTCGTTGTGTCGATTCCGGAGATAGTTTACTGCCGGTGGATCCCGACCGTAGCCGGACAGATCGTGGTTGGCTTCATTTCCCTCATAACGCGTGGGAGACACTGCCTGACGAACCTCTTTATGGCCAAACAACGACCGACGCCCGAACAATACTACCATTCACCTATCGGAATGAAACCGGCGTGCCGATTTATGTAACTCCGATGGATCGTTGGAATGAAGGCCCCAGAGAAGTGTTCATCGATGTCTCGAGGCTGACCAATGATAATGAAATTCAAGCCGTCGCCGCGACAGAAACCGGGTATTACCTTGCTGGTGGAAACAACGGCGAGGATCCCAACTACATATATCACATCGACGATTCATTGAACCTTCGTGGAAGATTTGAGCAGCCCAGCGCGCCTGAAAATGAAGGTTTTACCGATCTCGCAACTGATGGTGGATCGGTCCTGTATGGGTGTTACGACGATTTTATTATCGAATTTTCCACAGATGGGGAGTTTGGGCAAGATTATCGTTCACCGGAAGGCGTCGCAGTTTGTAGGGCAATAGGTAGCGATTTCGAAAATCCGACGGATTTTGTCGATTTCTATGCGGGTGGGAACGAAGGCGAAGTAGTTCGAGCCGACGCAGGTATGTTCGAGATCAATTCGACCAGCGTTGGAGATACGATTCAAGCAATAGGGGTCAAAGGAAATTCACGTGCAGTTTACGCTATTACTTCGTTAGACACGAGTCGGGCGATGCTCTGGCTTGTTTCACCTGATGAGCAGAAAGCAACTCCTCTTTATCCGTTAAATCTCCCCGCCGGATACCGGCAGGGGGGCGTCGAAGTCAGCCAGAAATTCCGTCCGGGCAAAGGTTTTCTGATCGGTATTTTGAAAGGTGAAGGAGATAACGTGGATCGGCTCTACGCTTTGGAGTTGTACACTTCATGGCTGGTGATCCAGCCGAGTCTGACGTTGCTGGAGCCTGATGAGGAGATGCGCTGGCCCATCGAATTTGCTGGGGATCAGATGCCGGCCGGTTTTTATGAAACCAGTTTCATCCTTTCCGTTAATGGTTATGGACGGGGGGGTGAGGTTGATGTGCAAATGCGGAGTGACCCAGGGAAAGCAGGGGAAGACCCTTCGATGGGACCTAACACCGTCAAATTGGCAGGACCCTACCCAAATCCGTTCAATTCAGAAGCTCGAATTCGGTTTAGTTTGGATCGGGCCGCCTATGCGGAAATCTGGATAACAGATGTGACTGGCAGGGGAATCAGGCGAGTAGCTGGAGAATTATTCACGTCAGGCGAACACCTTGCCAATATCGATGCGCATTCTCTTCCCTCAGGGCAGTATTATATCAGACTCACCTTGCCGGATAGGACACTGGTGAAGCCGTTGACTCTGATAAAGTAAAGGTAAAATGCTGTCAACCCTCTGAGATTGACAGCTTATAGTGTTAATTTACAATAATAAAGGAGTCAGCCGCAGAGGGCTGACTCCTTTGTCTAAGAAACTGTAGATGTAGAGGGTGGTTAAAACCCGCCCTCCAAGAAGTTTTTTTTGGATATATCCTCACATGAGTTCCTATTTCGACGAGAGCGAATTAGAGCGCGTCAAACAAGCGATCGACATCGCCGACCTGATCGGTGGTTACGTTACCTTGAAAAGACGTGGGCAAAGTGACCTCTGGGGGCGTTGTCCATTTCATAGCGAAAAAAGCGCTTCGTTTCACGTTCGCTCTGATCGCGGGATGTATCATTGCTTCGGTTGTGGTAAGGGAGGCAGTGCAATAAATTTCGTGATGGAAATCGAACGGCTTTCTTTCGGTGAAGCCGTGAGGATGCTCGCCGAGAAGGCCGGAATTACCCTAACCACAACAGAATCCAAGGACACATCAACATCAGACAACCGGGAGCGCGAGCAACTCTTTCATGCGTGCTCGGTTGCTGAGAAGTGGTTTCATGAACGATTGTTGAGTTCTTCCCGTTCAAAGGAATCGGACACCGCTTTCAAATACCTGAATGACCGAGGAATTGGAACAGAACTGATAAAAAAATTTCGGATTGGATTTGCCGAGGATGGGTGGGATGGGCTGGTTACCAGCGCGAATCGCCTTGGGGTCGATGGAGAAACGCTGGTTCGTGCCGGGCTTGCGTATAAGAAGAAGGTTGGCAGTGGATTCGTGGATCGATTTCGAGCACGAGTGATTTTTCCGATTCAGAGTCTTGCCGGAAAGCCGGTCGCGTTCGGAGCAAGACGCATCGAGGGAATTACTCCTGATGATGACATCGCCAAGTACGTCAACAGCGCCGAGACAACTATTTACCACAAGGGCGAACATCTCTACGGTCTGGTAAACGCCCGAGATGATATTCGTCGGTCGGGAACCGCGTACCTTGTCGAAGGATACATCGATCTGTTGGCGTTGGTGCAGGCGGGAACCTTGAATGTAGTCGCTTCGCTCGGAACGTCGCTGACCGAGGAGCAGGCAAAATTGTTGGGTCGCTTTTCGGGCAGGGTGGTGATCGTATATGATGGTGACAGCGCTGGAAGGACTGCCGCTGTTCGAGCGGCGGACTTATTGACAATCGCTGGTATCGAGGCGCGCATGGCGATGCTTCCAGCGGGCGAAGACCCGGATTCTTTGCTACGTAAAGCCGGAAGCGAGGCGCTTCGTGAGGTACTCTCGCAGGAAAAATCGTTCGTTCAGTTCCGGCTTGAAACAGCGGGAATGGACAAGCGGATGGGACAAAAGGAGCTTCTTGACGCGGCGAAGGGAATTTTGGAAACGCTTCGCACAGTGCGGGACCATCTGCAACGAGATATTTTGATCAGTGAACTTGCAAATTTGACTGGTTTACGTCGTGACTTACTCGAAAAGTCTGCAGGTAGCGGAATAAGGAGTGCCGGAGAGTCAGTCTCAACTGATAAGAGTCTCACTATTTCGCCTGATCAAAACCCGGAACGCGAGTTGTTGAGAGCCTTGCTCAGCTATCCATCGCTGATTCCTGAGGCGATGGTTTCCGTCGCCGCCGAACAATTCGAGCATCCCGGCTTACGGGCAATCTATCTTGCTCTGGAGCAGGATTACTTGACGGGGCGTAGGCCGTCAGCCGAGGCAGTAATCGATAAAATATCTGATCCCTCACTTCGGGCTTTCCTTGCCGAAGCCAGTCTAAGTTCTGGAAACCAATCTCCGGAGGAATCCAGAGAGGAGATGCAAAAATGTATATCGCTATTAATCAATCGAATCAATGAAAGAGAGCTTGTAGAAATTAACGAAAAGATTAGTCAGCCAGGAAGAACATTTGAAGAAAATCGAGCGCTTCTGGAGCGGAAAGTCGAATTGACACGCCAACTTCAAGCCCTCAAGTCAAAATGAAATTGGATCAAGGTAGATTGCGAATTCTTTTTTTTACTCCGTGGTATCCGACCCTTACCGATCCCGTGACCGGGATATTTGTACATGAATTGTGTCGATCCATTGCTTCACAGAATGATGTGAAAGTGATTGTTCTTTCAATGGATGATACCCGCCGTGCATCCTCATTCCAAATGACAGAAGAGGTATTCGACGGTCTGCAGGTTATTCGTCTCACGCAGGGGAGAGGAGCGATTCCCAAGATTCGGTTTGTTAGCCGGCTTCTGAGCCAGATATGGCTTTTGAACAAATTGATTTCCGAATTCAAACCAGACATTATCCACGCAACCACTTATCATGCATCGATACCGGCGGTGATTGCCGGTCATCGGGCGGGCATCCCGGTTATCGCTACGGAGCATTACTCCGGTTTTTATCGAGGAATGGTTAAAGGGATTGAGAAACTTAAGGCTCGTTGGGGTTTAGGGCATGCAGATCGTGTGATTTCGATCAGTCGTTATCTACAAGGATTGCTGGAAGCGCATGGAATTGACGCCCGTTACAAGACGGTTCCCATTGGGATAGACACGTCGCTATTTCATCCGGCGGCAAATGGATGGAAAGCAAACTCTCCACTCCAAGGCGTCATGGTCGCATCGTTGATTCCGATAAAGGGCTATACATATCTGCTCGACGCACTGGCGATTCTGCGAAAGCAAGATGTTCCAATTCTTATAAATGTTGTCGGAGATGGTCCAGACAGGAGGATGCTCGAACAAAAAGCAGTTGATCTTGGCATCGAAGAGATGATCAAATTTCATGGTGTGCTTCGTAAGGCAGAGATAGCGAGTCTTATGCAAAGCGTTGACTTCGGTCTTTCTTCAAGTCTCGGAGAGACGTTCGGTGTAGGAATTGCGGAGGGATTAGCGACAGGCTTGCCAACAGTGGCTTCGCAAGTGGGAGCTATTCCGGAATTGATCAGCGACAGCCGGGGGGTGCTGGTCCGGGCGGCGGATGGGGAGGAACTTGCCGCGGGAATCATAAAATTGATCACGAAATTGCCTGATTATGACCGGATCGCCATAGCCAACTGGGCGGCTGATAGATTTGCTCATGAAGCAGTTGCGGCTCAGTTTGAAGGTATATGCAGAGAATTGATGGATCGGTGACTTGTGTCATATCAAAGTAGTTTTATCGCGTAGTTCGGGTAGCGGCGACCTTAGCCGCCGTACGGGAGGGCGAATAAATTACCTTTACCGCAGGGTGAGGACACCCTGCGGCACACATTCTCGTATTCTCGGACAGACTCTTTCGCCGGTATGAGCGCGACTTTAGTTGCCATACGGGAGGGCGAATAAATTCGCCCGTACCCCCTCTCAGAATACAATTATCAAACAATAATTATGTCGAACAATTCCATCAAAACCCTTGAAACTCTTCTTAGCGAGGAACGTCTGTTCGCTCCATCGAAAGAGTTTGTCGCTCAAGCTAACGCTAACGATCCCGGAATTTACGAACGTGCAAATGCTGATCCGGAGGGATTTTGGGCGTCGTTTGCCGAACAGCTCGTTTGGCGCAAAAAATGGGATAAAATCCTCGAATGGAATCGTCCCGACGCTAAGTGGTTTGTCGGCGGGAAGCTCAACATCACCGAATCATGCCTTGACGTCCACGTGGCAAGCGACCGCCGCCATAAAGCCGCGTTCATCTGGGAAGGCGAACCGGGGGATCGTCGGATTCTTACTTACTTTGAGCTATACCGGGCGGTTTGTAAATTCGCCAATGCCTTGAAGAAACTCGGCGTTGGCAAAAGCGACCGGGTTGCTGTCTATATGCCTATGGTTCCCGAACTACCGATAGCCTTGCTCGCCTGTGCACGGATTGGCGCCGTTCATTCGGTTGTATTCGGCGGTTTTTCACCCGAATCGTTGCGAGAGAGAATTATCGACGCCGAAGCCAAAGTTCTGATCACTGCCGATGGCGGGTGGAGGCGGGGACGCATTATTCCCCTTAAGCATGACGCCGATATTGCGCTGGAAGGGTGTCCGACAATCGAACATGTCGTAGTGTTGAAACGCGGCGATTTTCCAGTTCATATTACTGAAGGCCGCGATCATTGGTGGCACCGCCTGATCGACGACGCTGAACCCGACTGCGAGCCAGAAATAATGGACTCCGAAGACCCGCTCTTTACTCTCTACACCTCCGGCACAACCGGAAAGCCAAAAGGGATTCTCCACACGATAGGCGGTTATCTTACCGGCGTCTATGCCACTACCAAACTGGTCTTTGACCTGAAGCCACAAGACCTTTTCTGGTGTACCGCCGACATCGGCTGGGTGACGGGGCACTCATACGTAGTTTACGGACCGCTGGCATGCGGAGCTACTCAGTTAATTTACGAAGGCGCGCCTGATTGGCCCGATAAGAACCGCTTCTGGAAGTTGATCGAGGATTACGGCGTTACGATTTTCTATACCGCACCGACCGCAATTCGTTCTTTTATGCGTTGGGGACGAAAATGGCCGCAGATGCAGAACTTGACCAGTCTGCGCCTACTCGGTTCAGTTGGTGAGCCGATCAACCCCGAAGCGTGGATGTGGTACAATGAGCATATTGGTGGCGGAAGATGTCCCATCGTCGATACGTGGTGGCAGACCGAGACCGGTCACATAATGATAGCTCCGCTTCCCGGATTGGTTTCCACTAAGCCCGGATCGGCTACGCGACCCTTCCCGGGGATCAAGGCGGCGGTATTCGATGAACAGGGGAACGAAATAGCACAGGGCGGAGGCTATCTTGGCATCCAAAATCCCTGGCCCGGCATGGCGCGAACAATTTGGGGCGACCATAAGCGGTTCATTAAGACCTACTGGTCAAAATGGCCTCATGCTTACTTTCCGGCCGATGGCGTCAAGATCGATCAGGACGGGTACTTTTGGTTATTGGGACGAGTCGATGATGTGATGCTGGTTGGCGGTCATAACCTCTCAACCATGGAAGTTGAGTCGGCTCTGGTCGATCATCATCTTGTGGCCGAGGCGGCAGTTGTTGGAGTTCCTCATGAGATCAAGGGGCAAGCGCCGCTTGCATTTGTCACTCTTAAAAGCGGTGTAGAATCGTCGAACGACCTTTCCAACCAATTAAAAGAACATGTTGCAAAGAAAATTGGTCCTATAGCTCGTCCTGAGCAGATCATTTTCACCGGTGATTTGCCGAAGACTCGCTCTGGCAAAATCATGCGGCGATTACTACGAGATATTGCCACTGGCAGGGTGTTAGGAGACACTTCGACACTTGCTGACCCGACAGTCATCGAAGAGTTGAAACAGAAGTATGAGGAAGACTGAGCGGGCAGTTGCCCGAAATGTCAAATCACCCAAGATTAGAGCGTGTAGCCCGGCGAGCTGTGCTCGGCGGGTGAGATTCAATTAACTCCCGCCCAGCGAAGCTGTGCTGGTTACCCGCACTTTGGTGTTTGGACAACAACTCCATCAAGCAATGCTATAAATTGCAATAACAAAGGCGTCAGTCGCAGAGGATCGACGCCTTTGTTTGTTATCGAAAGGGACAGCCGCTTAGTACTTTCAATTTGGAATTTAACGGTTATATTATATGTGTTGGAATTTCTCTTTCGTAAAGGACGGCAGTTGCCCATTCTTCGTTTAAAATTAGATCGTTCGATGATGAGAGCCTACCTCACTATTTCTGAGGAGGTTACGTCTGATTCGTTCACACGAGAGCGAATCATTGAATTCATAAAGACATCCGGGATTTGTTCAGGCATCCTCGACGATGATATTGATGAAATGGTTCAGGGGCAGATATTTAACAAGGATATACTTATTGCATCTGGGGAAGAGCCTGTTGCGGGTAAAGATGGCCGAATTGCGTATGAGTTTAACCCTCATCCGACCATAACGCCTGAGATCCGTGAAGATGGATCGGTCGATTACATGAATGTGAACATCATGCAAAAGGTTGTTCCGGGCCAGATTCTCGCGCGGTCTATTCCCGCAGGATTCGGGAAAGCTGGATTCGATATTATGGGCAATTTATTGCCAGCGGTGTCCGGACGACCAATCTCTCTTGGGCGAGGCAAGAACACGAGTTACGCAGATGGTGGCGAAGGCGCGATCAAGTCCGACGTCCATGGTCATGTCAGGCTCGGTAGTGACGGGCTGGTCGAGGTTGTTACGGTTTATGAAGTCAAAGGCGACCTGAACTACACAACTGGAAGCATTGACTTCAACGGCGACGTGATTGTCAATGGTGATGTACTTAGCAGATTCAAGATTACTGCAACTGGCGAAGTCGAGGTAAAAGGAGTTGTCGAAGACGCTCAGATCGAAGCCGGTCGGAGTGTTCTGGTGCGTGGGGGATTTATCGGGTCGGGCAAAGGCTCCATCAAGGCGGAAGAAGACGTCGTCATCCGCTACATCCACCATCAGGAGGTTTATGCCGGACGCGACATCATCATTGCTAACGAATCGATGAATGCGCATCTTATTGCCGGTCGCAACATCAAAATTAACGGTGGGGCGGGAGTATTGGTGGGGGGTACGACTACCGCTGGTCTTTGCATCGAGAGTAAATCCCTTGGCAACGACAAACAGACACGCACTGAAATCGTGATTCCGTTTGAATCTGAACTGGAAGGGAAGATCGAGAGCCAGAAGAAACTCATTGCCGGGTCTGAATCTCAGCTCAACAAAGTTGAGCGAACGCTGAAAAAAATGGAAGATGCCGACCAGAGCATCAGCCTTGTCGATGAGGCGCGGCAGAAGATCTACGGATCGCTCTACTCAACTCAGCACGAGCTGAAGAACAACCTCGAAATATTGAACGCTGATCTGAAGGAACTAACCGATAAGGTCGGGGCTATGAAAGCCGCACTGTATGTACGAGCCTCCCGCTACACATTCCCCGGCGTGACGATCACGATTGCCGGGTTGCAGTTGCAGGTGCAGGAAAGGCTTGAGCGGCAGCACTTTATGATTTCGCAAGGGGAGTTGGTCGGGGTGGAAATGAAGCATGAGTAGTGGGGGGAGGGTTGCCGATCCGCTGTCGCTGGTCTGTCGGTGAAGGTCCAGCGGCTTGAGACCCGACTTGCAAGCAAGTCGGGCCACCCGTTGATAATTAACAACTATTTAAACTAAATATCCTGTCCTAAAAATCAAATGACCAAACTACAACTCAAACCACATAACCGGGTGACTCTCCCGGATACAATCACCAAGGAACTTGGCATCGTTCCCGGTGACGATCTCCTCGTTGAAATACGAGACGGGCAACTAATCCTTATTCCTGCCGAGAGTGTTCCGCGCGACGAGGCCTATCTCTTCACGCCTTGGTGGCGAGAGGCGCTTGCCGAAGCCCATGAAGACATAGCGGCAGGAAGGGTAGAGTCTGCGAATAGCTTCGCGGAAATGTTCCAACGCTTGCGGAGCCGTTAATGCCGGTAGAATGGAGCGCAAGATTCAAACGCGATTTCTATAAATTACCGACAGATATTCAAGATCGAGTCGAACGATTAATGACTCTTCTGGATGGAAATAGAGAGCATCCCTCTCTCCAACTTAAGCGCATCCAACGTCTGCCTGGTCATTGGGAAGCCCGAATCAGTTGTGACCTTAGAGTCATCATGGTAATTAAGGGCGACCTTTTCATTCTGTTGGGAATCGGGAAGCATGATATTCTCGATACATTCAAGAACAATTGAAGCCTTGTTAATGGGCGGGTACGGAGCCCCGCCGTACCGACCAGCGGGGCGTTATCGTTGAAAGAAAACGGGCGGGACGCCCGTTCTACCGGCAGGGACGCCGGTGCTACTGAATTCTTAATTATTAATTCTTAATTCTTAATTACTTAATGTACACTTCCATTTCCGACGCCCATCTCCATGACGGGCAAATCATCACAATCGCCGGGTGGCTCTATAACAGCCGCTCGTCCGGCAAGCTCGCCTTCCTGATCGTCAGGGACGGATCGGCGCTCATGCAGTGCGTCGTCTCCAAAGCCGAAGTCTCCGAAGAAGAGTTTGCCATCGCCAAGGAGATCACTCAGGAATCGTCGCTGACTGTGACTGGCACGGTTCACGCCGACAGCCGCGCTCCCGGTGGGTACGAGCTGATCGCGCAGTCACTCACACTGATCCAAAAAGCGATTGATTACCCGATCACTCTAAAAGAGCATGGGCCCGATTTCCTGCTCGACCGGCGGCATCTCTGGATGCGCTCCAAGCGCCAGCACGCCATCCTCCGCGTCCGTCACCAGACGATCCGCGCCATGAGGAACTACTTCGATTCGCGTGGCTATATCTGCTTCGACAGCCCGATGTTTACTCCGAACGCCGTCGAAGGCACGACGACTCTCTTTGGCGTCGAATACTTCGGATCCAAAGTCTTCCTCACCCAGTCGGGACAGCTTTACGGCGAAGCCGGAGCAATGGCTTTCGGCAAGGTCTATGTCTTTGGTCCAGTCTTCCGGGCAGAGAAGTCCAAGACTCGCAAGCACTTGACCGAGTTCTGGATGCTTGAGCCGGAGGTTGCCTTCATCGATCTCGATCAGAACATGGATTTGATCGAGGACTTTCTGACCGAGGTTATCGGACAGGTTCTTGAGACAGCCAAAGAGGATCTGAAGGTTCTTGAGCGAGACACCTCCTCACTTGAGCGCGTCCAAAAGCCATTCCCGCGGATTACCTACGAGGAAGCGTCGAAACTTTTGGTTGGCAAGACTGAGTTTAAGTACGGCGATGACTTTGGCTCGCCCGATGAAGACGCTGTTGTCGCCCAATATGACCGACCTGTCCTTATCCACCGTTGGCCTCATGAAATAAAAGCTTTCTATATGAAGCGCGATGAGTTGAATCCGATGCTTGCTAAGGGCGTCGATTGTATTGCTCCGGAAGGCTACGGCGAGATTGTCGGGGGCGGCGAGCGCGAGACAAGCCTTGAAGAACTCGAGAAGCGAATTGCCGAGCATGGCTTGCCAAAGCAATACTTCGAGTGGTATCTTGATCTTCGCCGTTACGGGTCTGTGCCGCATTCAGGATTTGGGCTGGGACTTGAACGAACAGTAAGTTGGATTTGCGGCTTGCAACATGTTCGCGAGACGATTCCGTTTCCGCGGATGATGTACCGCGTCGAACCGTAAATAATAAATTTGAAGTTAAATCACCACTAACCGGAGCGCTTGACTCCTATCAATACTGCATCAATAAAAACCGATTCGTCCGCACTGAAGACGCACTCACCTTCCCGACGACACATCACTTCCCCTCCGATCAATTTGGAAAGGAAGTCTCCCCGACTCGAAACTACCGAAGTTGAGCGGTTGTTGCTTGAATCGAGAAGGATTGCCTCAAATTCTCCCAAGGAAGCACTTGAAATGGCAAGACAAGCTTACGATGGAGTTTTTCTAAGCGACAACGAACATCTCCGTATTGAATGTGCGTTGAACCTGATTTCAAGGTTAATGCGGCTTAACATGACGATTGACAGGGATATTCTGATCGATCAATGGCAGGAGGAGATTTTGAGTCAGGGATCGGCAGATCAACAGTGTGGATATACTAATATGTTAGCCATTATCCATCTCGAGAGGAGTGAATTTGCCGCCGCCTTGAATATCTTGCGTGAATGTACATCAAGGTTTAGCGAGGTGGTAGATCCGCGAATCAGGACGATGATCAAGATCAATCTGGCGAGCGCCTATTCGGGTCTCTCGATCAACGATAAAGCTACACAATGGTTTCACGAGGCATTGGATGAGACAATAAAGACGGGTGATTTGGTGCTTCGTTGTCATGTACACAACAATCTCGGTATTCTGCATCGCACTGTTCTCGATCTTGGACCGGCAGTTGAGCAATTTGAGGAAGTGTTGAAACTGGCTGAAGAGACTGGCAATCTTCAAATGAAAGCGAATGCCTGCAATAACCTCTGTGGAACTTATTACTATTTAAACGACTTCGAGAAGTCGATGGAGTACTCTCGTCAAGCGTATGAATTAAACCTGAAGATTGAAAATCGATATGGAGTGCAAGCGGCTCTCAATAATTTCGGTATGATCTATCAGCAACGGGGAGATTTCGATAAAGCACTGACTTATTTCGAAGAGGCGCTACCAATCGCGTCATCCCTCGGTAACAAGCATGCTATCGCAGTGCTTTTAAAGAACGTAGCCGATATCCACTTGGCTCGCAAAGAGTACAATCAGGTGATCCCTCTTTATGATAAGGCAAGAGAGATTGCTGAAGAGATTGCCGATCAGGCGATGTTGAACGATCTTTATGCCGGTTACGTAAGCTTTTTTGAGGAGTGTGAGGATTGGGAGCGAACGGTAAAGTATATGCGGAATCTTTTAGAGGTTAAGCAGTTACTTTTTATGAGCGAGCAACGTGCTACGATGGATCAATTCCGTATTCGCCATGAGATGGAGCAAAAAGAACGTGAAAGAGAGATACTAATTCAGCAGAACCTTTTGCTCACGCAAGAGATAGAAGAACGTCGGTTGGTCGAGTTTGAGCTAAAAGATGCACTTTCTCGGATAAAGGTTCTAACCGGACTGTTGCCAGTATGCTCTCATTGCAAGAAAATACGGGATAAAGAAGGCGATTGGCATCAGATGGAGCATTACATTACCACCCGAACCGATGCTCAATTCAGTCATGGGATTTGCCCGGATTGCCGGAAAGAACACTATGCGCAGGGGTAGTAACTTGTTGATTCTATACTGAGTTCATCTTGACGATTTTTACGATAGGACATTCTAATCACAATTTGACAGAATTTATCGAAATACTTGTCAAGATTGGAATTCAAGTTTTAGTGGATGTCCGCTCACAGCCATACTCGCAATACGCGATTCAGTATAATCGTGAACCATTCAAACAAGGTCTATTAAAGGGTGGAATTGAATATGTTTTCGCTGGAGACGAGCTCGGCGGACGACCGAAGGGTGACGAGTATTACGACGACGAAGGAAGAGTTCTTTACGGAGAGTATCGGCACTCAGCGGCTTTTCAGAAGGGGGTCTCCTTGCTATCCACACTCGCTGTTGACAAAAAAGTTGCCATTCTTTGCAGTGAAGAAAATCCGGCGGCCTGCCATCGAAAATTGCTGATCGGCAGGTATTTAACCGAGCAAGGTGACGAAGTTTTTCATATCCGGGGAGACGGAACGGTTCAAACTGACACTGAAGTCAACCAGCAAATGAGTGGCGCACATGAGGCGCAAATTGGGTTGTTCGATATTGCGGAGACGCTCGAATGGAAATCTATACGATCGGTTTCACCAAGAAAAGTGCCGAAGAGTTTTTCGGGAAGCTAATCGATGCGGGTATAAGACAGTTGGTCGATGTCAGACTCAACAATACATCGCAATTAGCGGCTTTTGCCAAGCAGACCGATCTTGAATATTTTCTAAAAAAGATTTGCAAAGCCGAATACTTGCACCTGTCACTTCTGGCTCCAACACAGGAGATGCTTGAAGATTATAAGAAAAAGAAGGGTGAGTGGGATGTGTACGAAAAGCAATTTATTGATTTGATGGCTTCACGGAAAGTCGAGAAAGAAGTCTCGAGGAAGGTTTTTTCAAAGCGGTCAGTATTGTTATGCAGTGAGTGCGAGCCGGATTTTTGTCACAGAAGACTTGTTGCTGAGTATCTGAAAATGAAATGGAAGAACGTTAAAATTATACATTTATAAGTCCGATGGAAATTGTCATTACCCATTTGACGCGGATGGCGAAGGGGTTTTGTTGCGCCGCAGGAATTGAGCCTTCCTCTGGCAATTCTATTAGAGCTGTCCAAAGACCCTACGCGGGTACCGATTCCCGCCTGACAACCTCGTACCTTTGGTTGTCGGGAGGTCCGTTCAAAGTCGGCAATGTCGTCGATTTGGGAAAAACGATTCCCTGCCCCAACCCGCCTGAGACGGAAGATCATTGGTTCAATCCGGCAAACGCCCGCGTCGTTTCGGTTTACTCTCCCATACAGTTATGGTCATTGTTACTGGCAAAATCAAAGCCATCGCTGGCGGAAATTTTCGGTATAGATCCAACTCGAAGAAGAGTTTCGCTATATTTTCCCGCCGGACAAGGGACGGCGTCACTCGGTTTTTATCAGCTTCGTACTGCTGGAAAACTCAATGTAACAACCGGGTTGGATGAGCAAAAGATAAGGCTTCAATGCTTTATTGAAAAAGAATGGACGAACCTGAGCGTAACCGACATCCGTCTATATAATGATGATTGCGTTACTCCGGATCCCGAAAAAGTCAAATTTGTTGCCGAGCGCATGGTGAAAGAAGCCAAGCTTGGGCGAGTGATACTTGGTCTGGGGCTGACAAGGCCTTTTGCGGAACACGAAGGCGGCGAGGCTGTTCATTGGGTGCAAGTTAACGGGATACATTTGCGATAGTTGTTCTCAATTTGAGTTTGTTGAAAAAGCCCCACTGAGTTCAGGCGGACGCCCTCGTCCGCCATTTCGCCGCGCTTTATCTAACGGCGGACGAGGGCGTCCGCCTGGACATTTTCGACTTTTTCGGCAAGCGCTAATTCTACTTTCTCACTTTCTAACTTTCAAACTTTCAACTTTTGCACGTCCACTTACATAATCATTCGGACTACAGTCTCCTCGATGGCGCCTGCCGCATCCCGGAGCTCATCAAGATCGCCGCCCTGCAAGGCTCCCCAGCCGTTGGACTGACCGACCACGGGAACCTGTTTGGCGCGCTTGATTTCTACACTAAAGCCCGTGAAGCCGGTATCAAGCCGATCCTCGGTTGCGAGCTCTACCTCGCCCCGGAATCCCGCCACATTAAGAAACCCGGCCGAGCAGGCGAACTTCGCTATCATCAGGTGTTGTTAGCCAAGAATTACACCGGATACCGCAACCTTAGCTATCTCGTCTCCGAAGCCTACACATCAGGATTTTACTACAAACCCCGCATCGACCGAGAACTCCTTACCGCTCATCATGAAGGTCTCATCTGCCTCTCAAGCTGTATGCAGGGGGCCATTCCGCAAGCCATTCTCGACCGCAAGGACGACGAAGCTGTAGAGCTTATCAAATGGTATCGTGACCTTTTCGGACAGGATTTCTATCTAGAACTGATGCGACATGGGATTGAAGAAGAAGACATCCTTGTACCAGCTCTGTCGCAGTTTGCCGTTGATTTCGACTTGAAGGTCGTCGCCACTAACGACGCTCATTACTTGAAGCGCGAACATGCCTCGGCGCACGACATCCTGCTTTGCGTTGGGACTCAAGCCAAGCGCGACGATCCCAGCCGCCTCCGTTTTGCGACGCCAGAATTTTACTTGAAGAGCGAAGCCGAGATGCGGGCGCTGTTCAGCGATTTGCCGGATGCTGTCGATATGACCGTGGAGATTGCGGGGAAAGTTGATCTCGAAATACCACTTGATGTGCGGCATTATCCGGTGTTTCAGATTCCGACTTCAGTATCTTCTGTCACCCCCCTGCGGGTGACAGAAGGTACTGGCGATGGAACTGTCAACCACGGGGGGTTGACAGTAGAGAAAACGAAAGCTTCTGTCACCCCGCTGCGGGTGACAGAAATGACTGGCGATGGAACTGTCAACCACGGGGGGTTGACAGAAGAGAAAACGAAAGCTTCTATCACCCCGCTGCGGGTGACAGAAATGACTGGCGATGGAACTGTCAACCACGGGGGGTTGACAGAAGAGAAAACGAAAGCTTCTATCACCCCCCTTCGGTTGACAGAAGAAAACTCACATGTCGATGAATACCTCGAGCGAAAGACCACCGAAGGGTTCCTCATGCGTTACGGGACTGAACCATCAGAAGAAGCCTGGAGACGTCTTCGGCATGAGCTTGAAGTTATTAAGGAAACCGGTTTTTCCAACTACTTCTTGATCGTTTGGGACTTTGTGCGCTGGGCAAAAGATCATGGGATTCCGGTCGGTCCCGGTCGTGGATCGGCGGCAGGGTGCATTGTCAGCTATTGCCTTGGTATCACTAATCTCGACCCGATCCGTTACGGTTTGATCTTCGAGCGGTTCCTCAACCCCGAACGTGTCTCCCCCCCTGATATCGACATCGACTTCTCAGATGATCGTCGAGAAGAGGTGATTTCCTACGTCCGTGAAAAGTACGGCGCTGACTCTGTATGCCGAATTACGACGTTCGGGAAAATGGCCGCCAAGTCCGCCATCCGTGACGTTGCCAGAGCAATGGGAATGTCATACGGTGAAGCTGATCGGATGGCCAAGCTGATCCCTGATGGTGGCAAGGACATCAACCTTGAGCGAGCTGTTAAGGAAGTACCTGAAATACAAGCGCTTATTGACTCTGATCCTCGTTATAAAGAGCTAATCGAACTTGCTCGCATCGTTGAAGGGGCAGTCAGGCATTCCTCGGTTCACGCCGCCGGAGTTGTGATTTGTCCGGGACCGGTCGTCGATTATCTGCCGGTCTATAAACCGAGTGGTGACGAGACTGACCTCTATACCCAGTACGATATGACCTGGATGGATGGATTAGGTCTGCTGAAGATGGACTTTCTCGGACTTCAGACGTTGCAGGAATTGGATTTAACCCTCAAATCTCTTTCGCGCAAAGGAATTGAGATTGACCTGAACAATATCCCACTTGACGACCCTCGGATATTTCAGTTGTTCAGTGAAGGACGCATGACCGGCATATTTCAGTTTGAGTCGGGCGGAATGCGCGATAATTTGATGAAACTAAAGCCGGAACGCCTCGAAGATCTGATTGCTATGAATGCACTCTATCGTCCCGGTCCGATGCAGATGATCGATGAGTTTATCAATTGTAGGCATGGCCGCAAAAAAGTTGAATACTCTCACCCCAAACTCGAACCTATTCTGAAAGAGACATACGGCGTCATCGTTTATCAGGAACAGGTGATTCGCATAGCTTGCGATCTGGCGGGATTCTCGCTTGGTAAGGCTGATAATTTGCGCAAAGCGATGGGCAAGAAGAAGATGGATATCATGATGAAATACCGTCAGGAATTCATCGATGGTTGCGTCTCAAACTCAATCGACACCAAAATTGCCGAGAGTATCTTCGATATTTGTCAGGAATTTGCGAAGTATAGTTTCGTCAAGGCGCATTCAGCCGGTTACGCGCTGATAGCTTACCAATGTGCTTATTTGAAGGTTTATCACCCGGCAGATTTTATGGCGGCTTGTATGACCGTCCGTCGCCGTGATACAAATCAGGTATTGAAACTGCTTGCAGAATGCCGCGCAATGGGCGAAAAGATTCTACCACCTGATATCAATGAGAGTCAGTCGCCGTTTATTGCCACTGACAAAGGAATCCGGTTCGGATTAACCGCAGTAAAAAATGTCGGTGGCGCGGCAGTTAATTCGTTGATTGAGGCTCGGAGTTCGGTCGAGCGATTTTCATCATTTTTCCATTTTCTCAGCACGATAGATGCGCGAACAGTGAACAAAAAGGTTCTCGAGAGCCTTATCGATGGCGGCGCGTTCGACTCCTTCGGCATCAACAGAGCAACTTTGCTGAACTCGCTTGGTGGAGCAATGGCCTACTCACAAGCCACTCAAGACGAGCGTGACCGTGGGCAGAACTCATTGTTTGGAGGAGGGGATTCACAAAATGCTCCCGTTTTTTCTCCGCCAGAGCTTCACTTTTTACCCGAATGGCCCATGCCCGAATTGCTTTCGCGCGAGAAAACTGTCCTCGGTTACTATATTTCCAGCCATCCACTTGAACGCTTCAGTCGTGAGATCGAAGGGCTTTCGACGCACCGGTTAGCCGACAAGGATGAATTCACCGATGGGATGCAGATCAAGGTCTGCGGTGTTATAACGTCAGTTTCCAAGAAATTGACGAAAAACGGTGATCGTTGGGCGACCATTCTCTTCGAAGATTTGACCGGGCCAATAGAGTGTTTGATATTTCAACAATCCTATCAACAATTTGAAGCGATGCTTCAAACGGACAAACTGGTAGCCATTTCAGGCAAAGTATCCCGCGGCGACGAGGCTGAGGATCCAAAACTTCGCGTCGATGAGGTGACAGATATCGAAAAAGCGGCTGAAAAGTGGGGGCAGTCGGTCAGGCTCCGGCTTCCGAGTGAGCGGGTCAGCGAGCCTCTGTTACAGCGTCTGGAAAAACTCTTCGAAGATAATCCGGGCAATTGCGCAATCTATTTCGACCTTGAGTACTCTGGTGGGGAACATAAGACTTTGAAAATACCGAGATTTAAAATTAAGGCGGCTCCGGAAATGATCTCGCGTCTTTCAGAACTGGTCGGCGCGGATAGAGTCATGGTTGGTCGATAACCACAGAATAGAAACTACTATGCCATCACTCCATATTGTCTCACCCGTGCTTGATCCTGATGTCAAGAGCATACTCGCCCGGCGTTTAACGGCCGAATTTGCGCGTATTGCTAAATTTGAACCTGAACTATTCGGCATCCATTTCGACGGATACGAATCAGGCGACGTCGCAATTGGTGGCCGAATCTGGGATAATGTTGGCACTCCGTTCCTGCATTTTCTTCTCTTTTCACCAAGATTGAAGAAATCGGTAAAAAAAGAAATAGTCAGCTCCTTCACCACAATATTCGTCGAGGTGACCGGCCATTCAGATTGGGAGCCTGTTTTTCATCTTAATGAACATCCCTACGACAGCATCGGCGTTGGGGGAGAACTTCTGTCCAATAAATATCCTGAGCTTTCGAAGCGGAGTTTCTACTACCAGTTGCCGGATGACTAAGAATAAGAGACTCTTGGGCGGACTTTCTGTCCGCTCTTGACAAGCGAGACGCTTATCCTACGCGAACGAGAGCGGACTGATCTTGACAAGCGAGACGCTTATCCTACGAAAAAAGAGCGGACAGAAAGAGTTTGTTGATTTATTCGCTTGAGACGCCAATTCGGACAAGATTCTCTTGG
>CAYHEC010000036.1:0-29981 GCA_964355675.1 uncultured Caldithrix sp. | reverse complement strand
CAAACAAGGGCGGGCTGAAGCCCCCCCTCCAAGAGAATCTTGTCCGAATTGGCGTACCAAGCGAATAAATCAACGAACTCTGAAAGTCCGCCCTCCAGGAACTGCTTCTAAACAATCTGCGCATAAGGCAGTTGAATCCTTTGATCGTCTGCGGCGTAAGGATTCCCCAGAAACATTTCCGGATTAAAGATCACCATTTGATTACTCCTTTACTGCTTCGATATTTGCCGACACAAAATAGTCAGCGATTTCGGCATTATCTGTCCATTCTTTGACGAGTTCCCGGCTTTCCAAGATAGGCTGAATGCGAATTTGAGCGAATCCAACCTCCTTCAGAAGCGACCGTAACTCATCGATTTCCAGCGCCCCTCCCGCACAGCTTGACCAAAGACCAGCATCAGCACGGATGTTCTCCGGTACGGCTTGGGTCGCTACAACATCGGCGATGGCCAATCTGCCACCGGGCTTCAGAACACGATATGCTTCGCGGAATACCGCCGGTTTGTCTGGTGAAAGATTGATCACACAATTTGAGATGATAACGTCACCGACACCGGATTCAATGGGTAGTCGCTCGATTTCACCGAGGCGAAACTCGACATTGGTTAAACCGACTTTCGAAGCGTTGTTACGAGCCTTAAAAATCATTTCAGGCGTCATGTCGAAGCCGATCACCCTGCCCGTTGCGCCGACTTTGCGAGCGGCGAGGAAACAATCGATACCAGCGCCACTGCCGAGATCGAGCACAGTCTCCCCTGACTGTAAACCCGCAATCGCGCCGGGGTTGCCACAGCCGAGCCCAAGATCAGCTCCTTGTGGCAAAACTTCGATTTCAGCTTTGGAGTAACCCATCATCAACGAAATCGATTCCTCTTCTTTCCCGTTAGATGGCCCGCAACACGATGACTCCGACGACTTGCATCCACAACCCGAAGTGGTTGGGCCTGTTGCGGCGCGGGCATAGTGCTGTCGTACGTTGTTTTTGATGTTACTCTCTACGGTTTCCATCAGTTTAGCTCTTTATTGAATTTCTAAATTGTTGTTGTTACGGTACGACAGACGTTCTCGTCTGTCAACTAAAGATTAACAGAGTTCATTGAAATATTCAAAATTTGCGCTGACTTGTCCACGCGGACGCCCTCGTCCGCGCTTATTTTGTGCTTGAATGTTCGGCGGACGAGGGCGTCCGCCTGGACACTTTTGGCATTCTATCGAATATTTCAAAGAACTCTAACAGGCGGAGACGCCTGTTGTACGGAACTCAAAATCAGATAAAGCAAACTTAATGCCAAAATAAATCCCCTATGAAACTCATGTTTCATAGGGGGGGGTTACTGTCAATATGGCATGTTATCTGCCGTTATGGCTTGACAAATCGGCGGATTGCGTCGTCGAGAACGAGCTCAGCTCTCGCTTTACATTCCGGAGGAGAGTCCTC
Organism: uncultured Caldithrix sp.; assembly: GCA_964355675.1. Lineage (GTDB taxonomy): Bacteria > Electryoneota > AABM5-125-24 > Hatepunaeales > Hatepunaeaceae > CAMBDS01. The sequence continues at coordinate 28,543 of CAYHEC010000036.1, read as the reverse complement.
GGCTGAAGCCGCCAGAACTCGACGAAGTTCCTTCTCGGTCGCGCCAAGCCTGAGAGCGCCGAGGCAATGGCTAAGGAGTTGCCTGGGGCGGTTTTTCGCCGCAAGGATAGCCACAACAACCAGCTCCCGAACTTTGGGATCCAGATTGTCTCGTGAAAGCACCTTCCCATACCCTTCGACAAGCATTGCGTCTGCCAGTTCCGGCGCAAATTGTTGTACCATGTCAGTCAGTTTATCATACTGCGCGCCATATATGGTCCGGCATAGTCGTTCACCCCGATCCCGCCACAAAGCAATAGAAGCGGAGTTGTAATCGACGTCCATTGGAGGTGGAATCGGCTCGCCAGCAACCAGGACAAGCTGACGGAAACCTTCCAGTGCCGTGGGGTAACCATCGAAAAGGTAGGAAGTAAACACTACCTCGCGAAGGGCTTCAACCGGTATCCCAACGTCAAGGGAGCGATGAAGCGCTTCTCGGACTCCGTTTTCATCTCCATGAACCAGCGTTGCTGAAAGACGAGCGAGATTGTCGAGTCGCAAGCCGGAAAGGTCGCGTTTTTTTATCAGAATGGTTTCTTTTGTGTTGTCGAGGTGGATACAATGTCGCGTGTAGCCCGTCCTGTTATGGTAGTACTTGGAGAGCGGCTTGAAAAGCCGCTCTCCAACGCAACAATGATATGCACTCCGAATAGTGTTCTTACTTCATCAAGACCGTTCGCCTGATGAGACTGTATCTACCAATTTCTGCCCGGATCAAGTATTCCCCTGATGGAAGATTGCCGGCATCGAATGAGATCTGGTGATCGCCGGCTTCGAGTCCACCGGCAAAAACCGTTTGTAGGTGTCGGCCACTTAAATCAAGCAAATCGATTTTACAATCTTCACGAATTGGAACCGTCATCCGGAGATGAAGAACCCCATTGAAAGGATTGGGATAAGCTTCAGAAAGAAAATAGCCTTCGGGCAGTGAGCCTTCAGGGGCTACTGCAGAACCATCCACGAAAAAGTGCCAGATATGTTCGGTCTGCCCCAAATAGTATCGGTCATCGACAAGAAGTCGGATTGTATATTCGCCATCACGGTTGAAGTTACGGCGAAATGATACATTACGCCATTCTTCGGTGTCATTGACGAACCACTTATATATCAGGAAGTGGCGGTCGGGATCGACAACTTCGGCAGAGAATTCGTAGGCAGTATCTCCTCGCACAGTCGTGTCTGCTAGCCAATTGGGTCTGAAAGACCGGATTTCTGGCGGATGGTTCTGATTAAAGAATCCAGCCCCGATATCGGCGCGGGTTCCGTCTGGATCGGGTGGCAGGTAGGGATCGCCAGCATTGATCAAACCATTCCCTTCTCGCGGATTGTAGTTCCCATCGAGACTGCTTGGGATATGCATGTCGTGGGCTCCGGCTTGGATGCCGCTGTAGTCGCCGTCGCCGTTGCTGTAAAGATCGTTGTAATCGCAAGTGGGGTTGGAGCCCTGTACGATGAGTCCGTACAACTGACTGTTCTCGCATATGTTGTTTCCGATAGTCCCTGAGACGCGGAGCGAAACCTGAATCCCATGAACACCACTGTTAAGGATGGTGTTGTTTATAAACTGCACATTGGCAGAGCTGTACAGGAAAACTCCCGGGCCATTAGAACCGTCGATTACATTTCGCGCTACAAACGCACCATTCGATTCCGAGACCGAAATACCGCGGACACCTGATCGGAGGATCTTGTTGAAAACTACCGAACAAGGAGCCGCGGAAGAGAGGTGAATCCCATTGTCGCTGACCCCGTCGATTGTGTTATGATCAAGGACAGGATTCGACGATTCATTGACAAAGAGACCGTTATTGCCACAGTTGGAAACCGTGCAATAACGCACATTTGGACGACTCGAACCACCGATTTTCATCCCCGACCCGCTGATCATACCGATATTGCAATACAATACTTTCGAAAGCGAGCGATTAAAAGTGATTCCTGCATCCGAACAAAGACTGATCGTTGAATGATCGATTTGGGGATCGGCATCATCAAGGTTGATTCCCTGATACGCGAAACGAATGCCGCAATAGCTTACATGACTACGATCAGCGCCTGGTCCTGTAAAGAACAATCCGCGCCACGAACCTCGCTGTCCGCCTCCATAAATGAAAATGGAGTCGCTCTCTGTGCCTTCGGCCATCATTCGACCACTGATGGTGAAACGGAAATTACCCTGAAACACCACAATTACTCCTGGCTCGATGCGCAAGGTATCGTTGTTTGCAAGTGTGATATTCCCGGTGACCGTATAGGGCGATGCATTTGCCGTCCATAATCCAGAAACCGGTCCGGCTTCTATTCGGGTTTCGCCTAACGCCGGTTTGGATAGTGCTCCAATTGTCAGCCCCAAGAGGGCGGTACTAATTAGTCGCCAGTTCATGTCTCCTCCTTAAGCCTTTAAAGGTAATACGATGCGCTTAAACTCAAATTTGTGTAGCCCACACAGCTTTGCTGAGTGGAATTAAGCAGTTACAATATAACGACTTGCACTAATATCCCATTCCCCCACCTTCGACCTTTATCGATGGATCAAACCCCGGACGATCAGGAGCCTCAATAAGATTCTCCAGAATTCGGCCAGTAAGATCTATCATGCGTTCAAGCTTATTATAATCAATTTTTTCAGGGGTGTCAGTCGTTGTATGATAATCGGCATGAAAACCACTGAAAATGTGCATAGTCGGAATTTTCGCGGCATGAAAAGGTCCGGCATCGCCAAAATGGCGAAATGAGTTAACCGGTTCGACAAGGACTCCCAGTTCACTGCCAGCAGTCGCCGCTCGAATTACATTCTGAAGAGCCGGTGAACTACCTGAAAAGTATGCCGCGGCAAAACTTGAATCAGGTTTCGCGTCCGGTTTCATCGCGTCACGCATCGAGGCAAACCCGTCCCTGCCGATCATATCGAGATTGATCATAGCAATCACTTTTTCGCGTTCAACTGGTAGATGATCGACAAACCACTGCGAACCGAGCAGACCGTCTTCCTCTGCAGTAAACCAAACGAAGATCACGCCGCGAAGTTGCTGACTCTTTTGTGACCATTGTTCTGCCAATTCGAGAAGTCCAGACGTACCGGATGCGTTATCATCCGCCCCTTGAAAACCTTCGCCCAGATGATCGTAATGGGCTCCTACGATCACCCACTCATCCCTAAGCCCAGGAAATTTTGCGGCAACATTGGCAGAAGGGTTCTCAACTGGATTTGTGAAGGTCGTTCGCAAATTCATCTTCGAGTAAGTTCCCAAATCCAGGTCGGAAATACCCGGCAAATGAATGTAAGCTATCGGAAATTCTGATTTTTCTCCGGGCAAATCGATTAGCGGCTTTGCCCCGGCGACAATTTTAGCCGAAAGATCAGGTGGAGGCCAGATTGAATCGCTGTAAACAACTACCAATCCGGTTGCGCCAGCACGTTCCGCCGCCGCGGCTTTAAACGCGGCATTGGCTCGCATACCTGCCTGCGCAGGTGGAAGGTCACTGCCTGCCTTAACTAATGCTGTTTTACCATTAACTTCCACAGGATAGTCATTCCGTCCATTGGGTATCGAAAGTCCAAATCCGCAGTATATTACATCGGTCGCTAAATCCGTTGGACTAAGCAGGCGCGGGAAAATATAAAATTCCTCGCCGTAATTTGAAAGGAATATCTCCTTAGAGCCACTGATAGAGATTAAAGTCCGGCGAGCATTGAGGTTAGCCTGTTGGAGGGGTACGCTCTGTAGAAAATGTGTTCCTTCGAAGGCGGGTAACAGATCGAACTCCTTGAGCTTAAGCTCAATCCAACGTGCTGTGGTGTCAGCATTTGGGCCGGGCGCGTCTCTGCCTGCCAGTTCAGATGAAGTGAGAAAATCAATGCTCCCCTTCAAACGATCGCTTCGACCTGACGCTTGCGCTGTTATTCCGTCAGATGCAAATGTCAGCACTGCGTACAGGAAAAAAGAAAATCGAAACATTTCGCGAGTCTTCAATCTATTGAAACTTTAAATGCTGTAAATGAAAAATTCAGGTAAAGTAAGGCTACTCTTGTACCGGTGTTCAGTCCCGTAATTAACTATGCAGTTAATCTGTCATGGAGGGCGGGATTAATCCCGCCCTCCAAGCACAATGGGGCTCCTTAGCCATTTAAGGGACTGGACAATAGATAATTTTACTCTCGCCCTATCTGCCCCTTCCCGATCCAGATGGTGTAGATGCGATCCTTTTGCTCATCTCCAATATAAGTATTTCGATTGGCTTTACACCACTCTTTCAAGTCCGATCTCGCCCCCGGATCGGTCGCGATTACTTCAACCACCTGCCCACTCTCCATTTTTTTAAGCTCAGCACCTGCCTTAATAATCGGCATTGGGCAAAGAAGGCCAAACGCATCCACCACACGGTCAACCCGTTTGACATCCATCAGATTGTCTCACCGACTGCTTTGAGGAAGACAGCCTCAAGGTCATCGGTATCGAAACGACTATAGAGTTCATCCTTGGTTCCGACTGTCGCCAACAACCCGTTATGGATTATACCGACCCGGTCGCAGAGTCTGCTCGCTTCACCCATGTCATGGGTCGAGAGAATGACGCACTTCCCCTCGTCCCGTGAGGAACGAATGAAAGAAACGATGTTTCGAGCGGCAAGAACATCAAGCCCGGATGTTGGTTCGTCAAGAATCAGGATGGGAGGATCGTGGATGACGGTTCGGGCGATGGATACTTTTTGTTTTTGACCGGTCGAGAGTTTTCCGCAACGCCGCTCAAAAAAAGAGCCCATATCGAGTCGAACCTTCAACGATTCGAGGCGGTCGTCGATCTCGGCTTTCTTCATTCCGTACAATTGACCGAAATAAGCGATCATCTCCCTTGCAGAGAGGCGTTGGTAGAGCCCTGTATCGCCCGACATAAAACCAAATTGGCGACGGGCGCCATCTGGGTCCTTCACAACATCTCGGCCGCTGAGAACCGCAGTGCCTGATGACGGCTTAAGAATCGTCGCCAACATGCGTAAAGCGGTGGTTTTGCCTGCGCCGTTAGGACCCAACAGTCCGAATATCTCGCCTTCAAAAGCCTCGAAACTGATGCCGCGAACTGCTTCGACAACTCCACGCTTGCGATCTTGATAGGTCTTAACAAGATCTTTCACTTCTATTTGAATTCGGCTCGCCTTCGACTCCTGCTATTTTCGTGTATCGACACTGCTTTTTATCACGTAATTATCGTACCATTCGGGATTAAAGACTTCCCCGCGAAAGGTCGAATGAACTAAAGTAAATTCACCCAACGCACTTCTATCGACAAAAGCAAAAATCACTCCGCCTTGCAAACTGTTGTAGGTCCAAGTTTCGTAAGGTTTTGCATGGCTATCGAGCGGATGAGTTTCTCGGTCGTCTGGATCGCCGTGTATCACAAATATTCGGCCCCGATCCGTTTGGTGTCCAGCCGAGCGCGAGTTCGTCCAGCGGTCGTCCGCTTCTTTTACGCGAGTACGAAATACCTTTCGGAGAGGAACTTCGGGTGTTTCGTGATCGTCGTCGTAGCGACGCCAGAACTGTCTGAGAAATGACGCCTTCTCAGCAACGCTCATTTTAGCGCCTTGGGCAACCTGTTCACGGGACAGCAAGAACTCAACTTGCCCAAATTCTTCCATGACTGCAACACTGTCGTAGGATTGTTCGATCGGGAGAGCTTTTATGCTGTCAGGAAGGAAAATATGAAATTTCGCTCTTCTTGATATAGTATCTGAAGCGCAGATTACATCCAATTGAAAATAATAGGTGTCGCCCGGAAGGCCAATTGTAGAAAAACTGTCGATTACCGCAAAAGAACTGCTTCCGCTCCGAGTGTATGCGGGAAGCGTTTTCAACTTGCCAGATGAGCTGGAGAAAATGGCAGGTTTTATTAGATACTCACGAGGGACACTGTCGTCCGACGCAGGGTAAATTTCAAGATAATAATTAATAGGAGCTGGCGGAGCATAGAGCTTCCGTGGATTTGGGATTATCGAGAATCCACCGCGATCAAACCTTGGATGAATACTCCCACGGAGAATATATTGGGCAAGTTGTATGTTCGAGAAACTAAATTTATCATCAGGATAAGCAACAACATCAATCACTTTATTTTGAAAGACCCTCGCCCCCGAGAGTGAATCGGTAACCGCGACTGAAACTTGATAAGAGCCTGGATACATTTCGTAGATTCTCGCATCGACAATTCGTTGCCCCGACGCCACCACCGACGGGTCAACGGCCAAATCTTCAAGACGCCACTCATCTCGCGCAAGCGTAACAGAATCCCGCTGAATCAAGACACTGAAATTCGCCGCTCCAAGCCAACCGTTCTCACCCTTTATATGTGTCAGCGCACTGCGAGGGAAATCGATGTGCAATTCCAGATAGACTCTGCCGCTATCTGCCTTGAAGGTCAATGCGTCGATAGTTAAATCTGTTGCCGAAGCCAATGAGACTACCCCGAGCATAATCGATAGCATCAAGCAGAAGAGGTTGATTTCTTTGAAAATTCTCATGGATTAATGTTTGGTTGCTGTCACGTGACTTCACTCTATTAGAGTTCGTTGATTTATTCGTTCGAGTAGAGATTTGATCCTCTTGGAGGGGGGGCTTCAGCCCCCCCTAAAGGACGATCAAGCACAAACAAGGGCGGGCTGAAGCCCCCCCTCCAAGAGAATCTTGTCCGAATTGGCGTCTCAAGCGAATAAATCAACGAACTCTGAAAGTCCGCTCTATCCGTGTAGAGCCTGCCTCAGACTCGATCCGGGGTTGGGCTTCCAGCTAAGGCAAGAACGCCTCTTCTGAGCTTACAATCTTCAAACAGTCGAACCTTGTGCTCCATTTGCTTCCAGCCGCACCGAAACGAGCTGAGACGCGCCATCCTCCGCAAGAGTGACTCCGAAAAGGTTGTCGGCGGCTTCCATCGAACGCTTGTTATGAGTTACGATCATAAATTGAGTATTGACAGAAAATTCACGAATCAGACGGTTATATCTTGCAACATTTGCGTCATCGAGAGGTGCGTCAACTTCATCTAATATACAAAATGGACTCGGACGAACCATATAAATTGCAAACAACAGCGAGAGTGCCGTCAAAGCTTTCTCACCGCCCGACAGCATCGATAAACCTTGCATTTTCTTCCCGGTAGGCGTTGCCCAAATCCGAATGTCCGATTCAAGCGGATCTCCACCCTCTAAGGTAATGCGAGCTTCGCCGCCTTCAAAGAGAGTTCGAAACAGTTGCTGGAAATTCGTATCGACTTGCTCAAAAGTTTCCCGAAATCGGCGGCGCGCTTCGTGATTGATGCGATCAATGGTTTCGGTCAGTAACTCTACTCCACCTTCAAGATCCTTCCGCTGGTCGGTCAGGAAGCGGTAACGCTCCTCGACTTGCTCAAGCTCTTCCAATGCCAACATATTGACAGGACCTAACGATTGGATACGAACCTTGATCTGTTCGTGAGAGAGATCGTTGAATTCCAGAGTTTGTAACTCTTCTTCCGCACGGTTTGGAGTATCAGGAACGATAGCTTCCGGTTGTGTACCAGCGTCTTCGACCAGACGACGGTCAAGTTCTCGTAGTCGCTCCCGACCCGAAACAGCCTCGAGCTCAAGGCGATTCCGCTCGTCAGTAACGTTGCGGAATGTCTCCTGAGCCAGTTTTAGCGCCTTATTTACCTCTTGCTTTCGGGCAAATTTTTCGTTTTTCTCTTCGCGAATACTATCCAAAGATTTGTTGAGTTCGTTCTTCTCGCGACTCACCAATGCTAACTGCGCATCGAGGTTCTCCCCTGCTTGAACAGAGCGCCGCTCCTCCTCGGCGAGTGTGGCGCTTTTTGCTTCAAGCCCTGCAAGTTGCTGGGTGGAACTTACAACAGCCTGAGCGGAGGTCATCGCTCGTGTGTTTGCTTGATTCAGTCGCTCGCTGGTACGGGCAAGGTCAGCGGCGTTGTTGGTTATTCCTTGAGATAAAGCACGTTGATCGGACTCTAATGTGCTGATACTCTCCGAAACCAGTTTCTTTGCCCTATTTACGGTCGTATGCTCTTCACCAAGCGCCTTAAGAGTAGCCAAGTCATTCGAATTGACGGCAGGTATCGACTCGGATGCGGTTTCAAGCCTCAGTAATTCCTCGGCAGTTTCCTTCAACCTGAAATTCACCTGTTGAAGTTCCGAGACAATCCCACTAAAACTGCGTTGCGCAGTGGCAAGAGTGTCTTCGGATTTTTGAAAAGCGGCTCGCGCTTGATTGAAATTCTTCTCTTCGTCCGCCAGAACCACATCGGCAGTTTTCGATTCCTTCGAAGCAAAATCCGAAGCCCTGTCTAACTCTTCGACGCTTGCTTCAAGCTCCTTCAGTCGGCTCTGCCAGCCCACCCGGTAGCCTTCAGGGTCGATGCTTCCGGCATGCAACACTCCATCGGAGTCAAGCAATTCTCCAGATGGAGTCACTAACCGGACATTTTCGCTCGTCGCCCATTTGGAGTGAGCAATCAGGCTAACGCGATCTGAAACCAAGTAGGCGTCCGCGAGACGATTCCGAAGGAACTGCTCGAACATTCCATCGCCTTCGATAAAACTGGCGAGAGCAGTAAGTCCAGCTGGTTGATTCTTCCTCGGTTGCAATTCTTGATGAGATCCGGGAACTCTAAGCAAGACGGCTTCGCCTTTGCCTAATTTTCCAGCGAGATCAATCGCTTCCGAAAGATCAGCAGAATCAATGGCTTCAAGAATTGGACGCAGAGCGGCGGCGATTGCCGCACGATGCTCTGGTTTAGAATGAATCCGAGCCGCAACGGTCAGAAGTTTTTTTGCGGACGAGGTTGACTGGATTGCCTTGGGAAGTCCTGCAAGGAATGCTCCTTGCGACTGGTGAGCGGTCAATTTGCTGTGGGCCGTCTCCGCCTCGGCGCGAATTTTGATAAATGCACTCTGGGCGGCGGATTGGCGCTTACGAGCCGTCTCTAATGTCCGGGTCGTCTGGTCTCGATTGACTCTGGCGACATTCAGAGCCGATTCGGCTTCAGTGAGCCATACTTCCACTTCAACCTGCTTGAGAGTCAGGTCTGACGCTCGATTGCTTAAGTCATTCTGTCGTTGTGTTGCCGACTTCAGTGATAATTCTAACCGCATTCTTTCGTCTGCAGTTCGTTTCGAGAGTGCGGTCTCGGTTGAAAGTTTCCGCTGAAGATCGGCTTCTTTAAGCTGAAGTTTTTCGAACTCTTTTCGGGCTTGACTCAGTTTTTCAGCGGTAACAAATGCCTCTTCATCGAGTTTTATCCGGGCTTGCTCGAGTGTTTTCAACTGACTCATCAACTGTTCGGCTTCAGCTTTCGCGGCGATCTCATTGCGAGACGAAGACTCGATCAGAGCGTTCAACTCAACTATTCGCTTTTGAGTATTTTCAGAATCAGCAATCAATTGACGAGAGCGTTGCTTAATCAGCGCCAGTTCACCACCTTGTTCAGCTTCGCGCCTTTCGACGCGCTTCAGCGTCTCCTGTGCCCGACCAATTTTCCCATCGAGATTAATCTCCGCGGCTTCAAGGGTCAATAACTCGGTTGAGTAGCGCGAGGCGTCCCCTTCGGCGTCGAGGAGCACTTTTTCGATCTCTGAAAGACGACTTTCTATTGGCAGACGGCGGGAGACAATGTCCAGTCGTTCGCGGGCAAGATCGGCAAGTAGTCGCAGTTGCAGGGCGCGGGAAAGAGACTGATAGCGGCGGGCACGGCTTGACTGACGTTTCAGTGTCTGGTAGCTTTTCTCGACTTCCCCGTAAACATCTTTGAGTCGTTCCAGAGCTTCTTTGGTCGATTCGAGACGTCTTTCGGCGGCGTTGCGGCGGGACTTGAATTTGGCGACTCCGGCGGCTTCCTCGAAGAGAGCGCGGCGAGCTTCTGATGGTCCGGAGATGATCCCTTCGACCATCGAAAGCTCTATAATGGAATAAGTTGCGTGTCCGAAGCCAGTATCGACGAAGAGGTCTTGAATATCGCGAAGGCGTGATGGAGTGCGGTTGATGAGGTATTCGCTCTCGCCCGACCTGAAGAGGCGGCGAGTGATTTCGACCTGGGTGTAAGCGGATGGCAGAACGCCGCGGTCGTTCTCGACAGTGAGCGTAACTTCAGCCATACCAAGCGGTCGGCGTTTGGCAGTCCCGTTGAAAATGACGGATTCCATCCGCTCAGCGCGGAGCGCGCCGGTGCGTTGTTCGCCAAGCACCCAGCGGACGGCATCGACGATATTGGTCTTGCCGCAACCGTTGGGGCCGACGACCGCCATGACTCCGGGTCGGAAGTCAAGCGCGGTTTTCGAGGCGAACGACTTGAAGCCGTTCATTTCAAGACGGGAGATGAACATTTAGGTAGTGTGAAAGTGAAAAATGAATTTGATTTCTTTCTGAAACTCTTTTCGACGGACTTGTTGTTATCCTGTATAATCGGAACTACTTCTGTAATAACATCCTCCTCGTCGAGATCGTTTCGCCTGCTTGAAGTCTATAGAAATAGAGACCCGTAGTAAGATCGGAAGCATCGAGCGTGATGCGATACAAACCAGCCTTTTGATAATCATTGACCAAAGTCTGTACTTCTCGTCCCCCTTCATCGAAAAGCTTTAATGTCACTTTTGACGTATTCGGCAGAGAATAGGCCACGAGGGTAGAGGCGTTAAACGGATTTGGGTAATTTTGGTCAAGGGAGAACATAAGCGGTTGAGACGCATGATTACTATTATTGATATTAAGTGCCCCTGAACAATCGTAAATCCCAAGGTTCGTCGCATCGGCGACCAGCACCATTCCATCCGGAGAAATTGCGGTATTCAAACCCCTGCCGGTGGTCTGGTAATATCCTACGGATTGAGGGGTTTCTGGATTCGATATTTCTGTAATTCGTAAACCGTAATACCAACCTGTCCAGAAAACGTGATTTTCTACAATTGAGATACCTCCAGTTGGGCTTTCGCTTTCGACGATTTCAGATCCAATTTCATTGGGGTGGGCAAGATCTGAGATATCATAAATAACGAGGCCAACATAATCGTTGGTTACATAAACATAATTGCCTGAAACAGCGATGCCTGGAGCTTGTTCAAACATCTGAGTCTGACTAACTTCCTGTGGATCATTCGGATTGGAAATATCGAATATCCAAAATCCACCCCATCCCGAAACAAACGCATATTGGCCGCTGACCGCTATATCAATACCACTCGCAAAGGATTCACTGACCACAACCGGATTGGACACATCGGATACATCGACAATCAGCAGCCCGGTTTGACCATCAGCGACGTAGGCCAAGCTATCGACCACAACAACGGCATGTGCCCAATCAGGTGTATCGAGCCAACCACGCTCTTGTGGATTTGTCGGGTCGGAAATATCGATAATTCGTAATCCGCCGGTGTAACTGTCTGCCACATAGGCATAATTTTCTAATACAAAGACACCTAATGCCTCACCGGGAGTATCAATTGACCCGACTTCCATCGTTCTGGATGGCTGGGAAATATCGACAATACGCAAACCATCTTTGTCATCAGCGACGTAAGCATAGCTCCCAACCACCATAACATCATTAACAGTTCCTGGTGGGTCGAATGACCCTGCAACCTGAAGAGAATTGGGGTTACTAACATCAATCATTTGCAAGTCTGCATCACCATAGGCGATATAGGCAATATCATCCGCAACAACTGTGGCATATGCGGCATAATACCTGGGACCAGCAGACCATGAATCGAGAAACTGTAGGGCGTTAGGACGTGAGATATCGTACGTCATCAGACCACCAACGTTTGCAATGTAGGCAAAGTTACCTAAGATTGTAACTCCCCAATATTGTCCTCCGCTCATATCACGATCAATTATGACAGGATGTAAGGGGTCCTGTACATCAACGGTAATTAAGCCAGCGTTGTTAGCCGCAACATAGATGATAGTGGAATCGACGTCGATTCCGACAGAAATATCCGGAAGAGGTAATGAGCTGACTCTTCGAGGTCTGGCTGGATTGGAAATATTCAGGATGCATAATCCAGCATCCCCGTCAGCAATGTAAGCTAATGTATCGACAATGTATACATCAGATGCCATTCCTGGAGAATTATATAGTCCGATTTGTCTTGGATTGGCAGGATTAGAAATATCGAATATGCGTACTCCATCCTCTAAACACGTCACAAGAGCAAGTGAATCTCTTATGGCCAACCTATACGCAATACCTTGGGCTCGATTTTCTCCAACCAATTCGGGTTGAGATGGGTCCGTTATATCGATTATCTTGAATCCTCCGTCATTATCAGCCAGATACACCAAATTTCCTATTACTTCGGCGTCATTAGCATATCGGGAATCGAAGCACCCAAGCTCGTTTGGGTGACCCGGATCTGAAACATCGAATATTTTTAATCCCGCAGTCCCATCGGCAAGATAGGCTGTATTACCGGAAACTGCGATCCCCAGGGCAAAATCGGGGAAATTGTAAATACTGCCAATCTTAACTACTCCTGAGCTATCCTGAGCTTGGAGTGAAGAATAAGCCAATTGGAATAGAAGAACTACCCAGCGGACTCGTGACCTGCTTTCTTGGTGCATTATTGCCTCTGCTCTATTAGTTGATAAGTTTAAGATTAACTGTTAAAAACGGTGTTACCATAAAACTGATAACCTGCTGGTTTAACCAATTGTAAGACCGTTTATATTGACTCTGTCAGATAAAATTATCTGGCAGTACCTACCCCAAAATCCTTCCCAAAATTTCCCCCGTCGCCTTCGGGTCAGCCTTTCCCCCCATAGCCTTCATCACCTGCCCGACAAAGAATCCCTTTAGCTTTGAGTCCCCACCCCGATAGCGCTCAACCTCTCTGGGATTGTCGGCGATGACCTTGGCGATGACAGCCTCAAGCGCCCCGGTATCAGACACCTGCTCCAGCCCCTTTTCCTGCACGATCTGCGCCGGATCAGACCGCCCCGTGCGCGCCATCTCCTCATAAACTGTCTTCGCTGCCAGACCGGAGATTTTGCCTGATGCCTCAAGTCGTGCAACTTCCGCCGTCGCTTGCGCGCAGACTACGAACCGTTCTCCCCCGCCAAGCTCCTTCCGCCACCGCAAAGCCTCACCGACCACCCAACGTACTGCGCGAGGCACGTCGTTGCCAATACCACCAAGAACTTCCTCAAAGTAATCCCCAAACTCGCGCTCGGCAGTCAGTACATCCGCATCGTCGGATTTTAGTCCCAACCCAACATATCGCTCGCGCCTCAGCCACGGTAGCTCGGGCGTTGCGCCCTTCGCCTCCTCCATCATCTTGTCACTGATCTCAAGCTCCACCAAATCCGGCTCCGGGAAATACCGGTAGTCATGCGCAGCTTCCTTGCTCCTCATCACGCGGGTTTCGCCCTTGTCAGCATCCCAAAGCAATGTCATCCGTGTGATTTTACCGCCGTTGCGGATAACCTCTGACTGCCGCTCGATCTCGTAACGGATCGCTTTTTCGACCCCGTGAAAGCTGTTCAGGTTCTTGATTTCGACAGGGACGCCTCGCTCGGCTCCATCGGGGGCGACGGAGATATTCGCGTCACAACGCAGGCTCCCCTCTTCAAGGTTGCCGTCGCACACCCCCAACCAGCGCACCAAACGACGAATCTCCATTAAATAGGCGTAAGCTTCTTCCGGTGATGACATATCCGGTTCGGAGACGATCTCAATCAGCGCGACTCCACAGCGGTTCAGGTCAACTAGAGTGCCGTCATTTTCTTCCTGGCAGGCGGGTTTAAACCCGCCCTCCAAGGGTAATTGTTTGTCAACGGGTTTAAACCCGCCCTCCAAGGGTAATTGTTTGCCATGCGAGGACTTCCCCGCATCCTCTTCAAGGTGCATCCGGGTGATCCCGACGCGCTTGACTCCGAACGAGCCGCGAATCTCCAGACTGCCGCCGACGCAAATCGGTTTGTCGAACTGGCTGATCTGGTAACCCTTAGGCAGATCTGGATAGAAGTAATTCTTCCGGTCGAACTTGGTGGCGCGAGTTATACTACAACCCGCCGCAAGCCCCACCTTGACTGCCATCTCGATAGCCCGCCGATTTGGAACCGGCAAGGCTCCCGGCAAGCCCAGACAGACAGGGCAGGTGAGGGTGTTAGGAGCCTCTCCGTAGGAAGCTTTGCACCCGCAGAACATTTTGGTCTTAGTCAGCAGTTGCGCGTGGACTTCCAGACCGATGGTGACGGGGTAATTGGTCATCGCCCCACCTCCAACCGATGGGCTACCTGCAAGAGCAAATCTTCACGAAAATCTCCTGCCATCAACTGGACACCTATTGGTAATCCCTTGTCATCATTGCCAAATGGTATTGAAATGGCAGGAATACCCGCCAAATTGGCAGGAGCTGTAAAAATATCAGATAGGTACATCGCGATGGGATCGGAGGTCTTCTCACCGAACTTAAAGGCCGTGGTGGGAGTTGTCGGTGTCAAAAGCAGGTCAAAATCGTCGAAAACATTGACAAAATCTTGTCGAATGAGTCGTCGAACTTTCTGAGCTTTCAAATAGTAAGCATCGTAATATCCAGATGATAGAACGTAGGTTCCAAGCATAATTCGGCGCTTCACTTCCGCACCAAAACCAGCTTGCCGAGAAGCCTTAATTATTTCCTCACCTACATCACTTCTCGGTCCATACCTTACCCCGTCATACCTCGCCAGATTGGACGACGCCTCCGCCGGTGCAAGAATGTAATAGACTGGAATTGCGTATTTTGTGTGAGGAAGCGAACATTCCGAAACCGTCGCCCCCATTTGTCGGAGAATCTCAGCAACCTCTGTGACTGCACGGGAAATTTCTCCTTGAATCGCCCCTTCAAGATATTCCCGAGGCATTCCCACCCTCAGCCCCGCCAATGACTTGCCAAGATTGCCTGAACAATCTGGAACAGGCTCAGGTGAGCTGGTGTTATCGAGGGAATCATGTCCTGCCATCGTCTCGAAAACTCTTGCGCACTCGTAGGCTGTTTTTGCCATTACCCCGATCTGGTCGAGCGACGATCCGAACGCCACCAGCCCATAACGGCTCACCCTCCCGTACGTTGGCTTCAACCCAACTACCCCGCAAAACGCCGCCGGTTGCCTGACCGATCCTCCTGTTTCCGAGCCAAGGCTCGCGGTACACAATCCTGCCGCAACTGCCGCCGCTGAGCCGCCTGAAGATCCTCCCGGGACGCGGGAATTGTCGAATGGATTTAATGTCGGTCCGAACGCCGAGTGCTCAGTCGAAGAACCCATCGCAAACTCATCCAGATTAGTTTTCCCGACGATAACGACTCCGGCATCGATCAACCTCTGCAGAGCCGTTGCGCTGAACAGGCTTGTGTAGCCTTCAAGTATCTTCGAGGCACAGGTAAGCTGGTGATTCTTAAGCGCGATATTGTCTTTGACTGCAAGTATGACCCCAGCGAGGGGGAAATCCTTCGCGGAGTGCGCAACCTTACTTGCGTATTCCAAAGCCAGATCCGGCGTCGATTCGAGGAAGATATTCAGCGGTGATGAGGAGTCAGCCTCGGCAGAGAGAGCGCTGATCTCCTGCACGAAATCGGGCTTCCCGGAGATAATGGATTGCCGTCTGTCGGAAAGTGTCATCCGAGAAAAGTTTGTCGTGGTGTCACGTGACATCAATAGTACTCGCTGTCACGTGACACCACAAGATATGGTAGTCGTTCAAAGGGATTTCTCATTAGGAGGGTTTTTCTTCGCGGGCGGATTAATGTCATCCATCAGGTCGAGACCCATCTGGCGTTTGGTTTCTTCCCACATTCGTCGCAGGTCACGAATCGTTTTGCCAGCTGTGCGAGCAATCTCAGGCAGTCGCTTGCCTCCGAAGAGGAAAAGCGCGACCAAAAGTACAACCAGGAGTTCTGACCCACCCATTCAGGAACCCTCCACTGTTTGTGAGAGACCAGCATTCCGCCGCTTTGTCGCAACGACTGCCATCAAGATACCCACCTCAAATAATATTAACAACGGTACAGCTACGACTATCTGGCTGAATATATCTGGGCCGGGTGTGATGAATCCTGCAAGAATCATTATCCCAACAATTGCGTGACGACGATATTTACGCAGGGATGGCGCGGTCACGATCCCCAGAGCGGCTGTTGCGTATATAACTAATGGAAGTTCGAATATGACTCCGAACGATAACAGAAATTGTAGCGCAAGGTTGACGTAACTCGACAGCGACCAGAGCGCCTCAACCCTCCCGCCGGCAAATGTCATGAAATAGCTGGCTGTGTAAGGTAGTATCATATAACCAAAAGCCGCTCCGATAAGGAACGCCCCTACCGATGCGGCTATAACCGGAAGAATGACGCTTTTTTCGTTGCGATACAATCCCGGGCTGATAAAACCCCAAAGCTGTGCAAACCAGAACGGCGAAGAAAGGAATATCCCCGCCACCAATCCAACCTTTAAATATACCATCACACCTTCGGCGGGTGTGAGAAGCGTCAGTTTGACATCATCGCCGGCAGTCGAGATGATAAAATTGACAATTCGTTCCGAAAAAATGAGGCAGATGACCATCCCGCCGAGAATGAATAGAATCGCCCGAAAAAGCCTGCTCCGAAGTTCCTCGAGATGGCTGATAAAAGCCGCAACTTGCTTGCCGAGACCGGACTCGGCGAAGGTCTCAGGCGGACCAAACTCCCCTTGGTGTCTTCCGGAATCGAAAGGCGTTCGCTTCTCTCCGACGGGATCTACTTGACGTGTCGAACGAGGAATCGACTCGCCATCTCCCTCGTTGGTCTGTCGATTTGGAGATGTTGAGGGTGCATGGTCGCCGGAATCGTTCACCGTCCCAGTACATGATCGACCATCGAACGAAATATATCCGCACCATCAGGCTTGCCAAGAAGCGGGTCACTGCGGCGTTCAGGATGCGGCATCATACCCAAAACGTTACCTTCCCGATTGATAATGCCCGCGATGCCTCGAGCCGTACCGTTTGGATTCGACTCATCTGTGACGTTCCCGAATCGGTCACAATACCGAAAGACAACCTGATTATTTGCCTCAAGTTCGTCAAGCTGATCGTCGGGCAAATAATAATTGCCTTCGTTGTGAGCTATAGGAATTTTGATAATTTGTCCATTCATGTACCGACGAGTGAAAATAGTGTCGTCACGCTCCACCCGAAGGTAAATCTCGCGACAAATAAATCTTAGCCCCACATTTCTAAGCAATACCCCGGGAAGCATTCCAACTTCTGTCAATATCTGGAAACCGTTGCAGATGCCGAGTACCGGCCCGCCGCCTTTAGCGAATTCAACAACAGAATCCATCACTGGTGCAAAACGGGCTATCGCTCCACTGCGCAGGTAATCACCGTAACTGAATCCCCCCGGCAGGATGACGGCAGAAGTTTCGCCGATGTTACTTTCACCGTGCCAGACCTCCCGAGTCGGTTGCCCCATCATCCGACCGATAGTATCGAACGCATCGTGATCACAGTTCGAGCCGGGGAAGACAATAATATCGATGGGATGCTTAACCGGCATCTCTCTCCAGTTCGATTTCAAATGTTTCCATCAACGGATTGGTCAGTAGTTTGCGACTGAAATCCTCGATTTTCGCTCTAACTTCTTCTGGTTCATTTCCAATGATTTCAAGCTCGACAAGTTTGCCGACCCTGACTGAGCTTACATCAGTGTAACCAAGCTGTTGAAGCGCCTGTTGGACTGTCTTGCCTTGGGGATCGAGGATGGCTGATTTGAGTCTGATCGATACACGGGCTTTCATTTGCGTCTCCGTGGAAAAAAGGGTCGGCGGATGGCTCTTGTTCGAGTAGATGCCGACACATCGTCCTCATCATTAGCGCTGGGGGCTCCTGAATGAATAACTATCCATTCGATTACACCAATCAATAAATAGATGACTTGCATCGGAAACAGCACCCTCGAAGTGTCGTAAAGCAACGCGGCCGCCATCACGACCAATACTGAAATCGAAAGCCAGGGACGTTTAGCCCCGTGAATTTGAACTACAGGCAGACGACGGTATGGGACCGGACTGATCATCAAGAGCGATACGATCATCGTCAATGAAATCCATATCGGGCCGGTATTAAAGTCGAATTTTTCACTATATCCAAAGATATAGAATCCAACAAATAATATTGCCGCGGAAGGGGTTGGCATGCCCGAAAATGTACGAGAATGGCCGTGGGATTCGGAGAGCATGTTGTACCGGGCAAGCCTCGTCGTTGCAGTCAACAACGGCAGTGCGCCTAATAGCAATCGAAACCATCCAAGACCTTCCGGAAGCATGAAATAAACCAAAACAGACGGAGCGACTCCGAACGAAACTGCGTCCGCAAATGAGTCAACCTCACCACCAAACTTGGAAGATGATTTAACCCAGCGAGCGACCGTTCCATCCATGCCGTCAAGAATCGCGGCAATAACTATCAGCCAGCAACCGCGGATAAAGTTCCCTTGGGAAAACATTACAATCGCGTAAAAGCCGAGAAAGATGTTCCCAAAAGTCAGCAGATTAGGCCAAAGCGATCGTTGATAATACTTCAAACAAATTCTCCTAAAACTGTTTCACCCGCCGTGACCATCTGTCCAAGATGAACCTTGACAGAAACAGTCTCGGGGAAGAAAACGTCAACCCGTGAACCAAAACGAATCATTCCTACACGGTCGCCAGCGCCGAGTTTGTCGCCCGGTTTCGGGTGAAAGACTATCCTCCGGGCAAGAAAACCAGCGATCTGCTTGAAAGCAACTGCACCGTAGGATGTATTCATCTGAATAATGGTCTGTTCATTTTCTCTGGATGCCGCTGGCTTAAATGCACCAAGAAATCTGCCGTTCTTATGCTCGAAGGAGGTAATCACTCCATCGACCGGTGAACGGTTTACATGAACATTGAACGGAGACATAAATATCGAAACCCGAACGCCAACTGGATTCAAGGGAGATTCCATCGCGTCACCAATCGAAATCACTTTCCCATCTGCCGGAGAAAGGATGAGTTTACCGCCTCCGGGCGGGAATCGTTCGGGGTCTCGAAAAAATTGAGCCGCCAGAAAAAACCAGACGACTGCGAGAGCCGGAAGCCAAAGGAGGCGTCCTTCTTCTCCCAAGGTAAGCGATATAACGACGGCGATCACGACAAGTACCCCGCTCACCAGCAAAATCGGTCCACCCTCTGGGGCGAAGCCAACGCGGCGCGGCTGGTTTTTCACCTTGCCACCACCCGTTCATAGACTTCCTGATAAGCCTTCTCGACGCCGCCTAAATCGAAGCGAAAGCGATCCTTGTCGAGTTTCTTATGGCTCTTGCGATCCCAGATCCGGCACGTATCTGGTGAAATCTCATCAGCAAGGATGATTTCGCCCAAATAGCGCCCGAACTCAAGTTTGAAGTCAACGAGAATCAACTCCCGCCGGTCAAAGAAACTACGCAGTATCGCGTTGATTTTACCGGTCAGACGGAAGATAGCGCGAAGCTCTTCAGGCTTGGCGAGGTTGAGGGCGTAAGCATGGTGCTCGTTGATGAGAGGATCGCCTAACTTATCGTCTTTCAAGTATGTCTCATAAACCGGATATTCAAGTATTTGCGCTTCCGTAAACGGAAGCCTTCGCACGAGCGAGCCGGTGGCGATATTCCGCATGACGGCTTCGATTCCGACGATCTCAACTTTCTTCGTCAGCATTTCCCTGGCGGAAAGCCGTTGAATGAAGTGTGTCTTGACCTGATACGATTCGAGGTACTGGAAGAGAACGGTTGAGACGGCGCAGTTGATTTCGCCTTTGCCGACGATAGTACCTTTTTTTGTTCCATCGAAGGCGGTGGCGTCGTCTTTGTATTCGACGATGACCTGATTGGGGTCATCGGTAGTCCAGACTTTCTTAGCCTTGCCTTCGTAGAGGAGGTCTTGTTTTGTCAAGGGTAATCCTCGTTTAATTTTATTAAATTATCTGTAATTAGCTATATTGGAGTCTTAGTATGCGTATCGGGACGCTATGAACTTGCCCACTTGAGCACTTGCAACTTAAATTACTCAGACTCCGATTCTAACCTAATAAGATAATACCTGGAGGGCGAATTTCCAGCGGTAAAGAGGATTTTATGAGTCCCTTGCGCAAGGGAGTGGGCAGGAATGAGTTTGAGGATCATTCTGTGGGGCGGGGCGTCCCGACCCGCCGGTAGGACAGGTTTCCAAACCTGTCTAATTCCATAACTCCATCGGTAGAACGGGCGTACCGCCCGTTGGTACGGCGGGGCTCAGTACCCGCCACCATTCCAGTACGGCAGGCGTCCCTGCCTGCCTCCCTATCCTGAACGCCTTCCCCCACGGCAGTCATCCTGAACGCAGTGAAGGATCGCTGTTTTCACCCCCGTCTCGCTTGACAAGGCACAATCCTACGACTATCTTAAACAGATACACTTTACAAGGAAGATATCAGTGCGCACGGAAACAGTAACGAGTAACGTTAAGCTCATCGTAAACGAGCGATGGAAGCGAACCCGAACCATTATGCCGCGACTCTGATTAAGCCACAATTCTGGAGTTCCGAATGAAATACGGGCTCTCATTCGAATGGGATTTGACTAAAGCCGTTTGGAATTTCGAGAAACACGGTATATCGTTCGAGGAGGCAAGTTCTATCTTTAAAGACTTCCTCTCGATAACGATTCATGGAGCAGCACATTCATCCATTGAGGAAGAACGTTATATTACCCTCGGACTTTCGACTCGAAATCGCTTGATTGTGGTAGTTCACTGCGAACGAGACGATAGAATCCGAATCATCAGCGCAAGACAAGCCAACAGACTCGAGAAAAGGAAATATGAAGAAGGACACCCAACCCAAAGAAATTGACGAGATGCTTCCCAATTACGACTTCACCGGAGGAGTGCGAGGGAAGTATGCTGAACGCTACCGTCAAGGCACAAACCTGATTCTGCTTGAACCAGACGTTGCCGAGATGTTCACCGATTCCGAGTCTGTGAACAGGACTCTACGCGCCGCTATGGAGATTCTCAAGGCAAACCCGAAGCGTGGTAACTGAACGAAGTGCGGTGGCGCTTAAGTCTGCTGAAGTAATACAGAACTTGACAAATTAACATCCCTCAAGGTTGAGATGGATGCTGAAAAGATAAGCAGTCAACCACTATTCCTCGCAACAGACTCCAGTTAGCGAGGAGTCCACCATTTCTGAGAAAGAAGATCATCATGTCGAAATTAAACGGTTCAGGTATGATGTTTTGGGTTTTGGGATTCGCCGCTTTCTGCTTCTATGGATGCAGTAGTATTCCTGTTAGATATGGACTCAATGAGAAGGATATTTATTTTTCGAAGTCTATGAAATCGTTAAAAATTCAGATTGCTATCTTTTCAGACAAACGGGAAGATGCGGAAAAAGTGAAGTCTGCGAGAAAAATCAAGGGCGATAACAACTTAAACGATTACACTTACGATAAAAGGTATAGCGGAGTAGTTGCCGAAGAAGTTACTGAGATGTTAATTGAACATCTCAATTACTCGAAGGTTTTTACTACCAAAATTGATACCGCATCGCTCCGCTCCGATCAGATATCAAACGAAGTATTAGATTCTCTTCATAAAATAGGAATTGATGGTTTAATAGTCGGCGATATAACTCATTTTTATGGATACTATGATATAAATACTCCTATTGCTTTTCTTATCGCTTTAGGCACGCCGATAGGCATTGGCTGGTTTATGGCTGAAGGTCTTTTAGAAGGCGATATTGCGAAGATTATTCTGCCGTTTCCTATAGCGTTTATAACTAATTACATTTTTATTAATGCTCCCAGACATCAAATAAAGCATGTTCAAATTTCAACCAGAATGATTAGTACCTCAACTTATCAGCCGTTGTGGGAAGACAATTTTGAAGTGTTCACAGATAAAAAAGAAAAAGGTGAACCAGGAACCAGCAATGTTATATTACCGATAGTTTCCCTTCGTGAAGTAGTAAATCAAATGGTTAAGAGTTTAGAGAGTGCCACCATCACCAAATGATTTGTTTCAGGATTGAAAAACAGCAAAGGCGATTGTCTGAGAATGCCAAAATTATCAGAAATCCACTGCCGGCCCCCCGAGATCGCCAGCCCAAGAGATTGAAATATGTAACATCTTCTGATCAAAACGGGTCGGAAGTGGGCGTGTCAGGGCATTCAATCCAATTCTCGGATAGACTGAACGGCGGGTGTCCCAACTTGCTTGCAAGTATCGTCTCAATCTGAAACCTGTCCCCGTCTGCACATTGTAAATCCCACGCGATAAGTCAGATTTGAAAAGGCGATGGCAAGCATCGCCCGTTTTACGGGCAGGTCGAGACGCCCTGCTCTACTCTATCAGCTTTCCTAAAACTATCCCCACCCTCACCTGCACCGCCTCATCATCGAATATCACCTCTTATCATCCCTTTTCTGTCTTTAACCCACTCTCTGCACCCTGTTTATGTCGGATGATTGCCCCAGTCACCATATAAACAACATCCTCGGCGATATTGGTGATCTGATCAGCGGCGCGTTCGAGGTAACGCGATACCGACAGAAGGTTGATATCGCGGCCTATGTTCTCGGGAAATGCGCGAATGTTGTCTTCGAACAGCCGATACATCCCCTGATGCAAAACGTCAACCTCGTCATCCCTTCTCAGCACATCTCTGGCCAGCGGCTCATTAAGAGTGACAAGCGAATCAATGGCGTCCTTCAGCATCGCTTGAACCTTCCCCTCCATGTCAGCGAGAGCTGGTGGAATCACATCTGGTTTTCCCTCTGCAATGGTAATTGCCCTCTCGGCTATGTTCACGGCGAGATCAGCGATCCGCTCGAGGTCGTTATTGATTTTAAGGATTGCGATTACAAACCTGAGATCGCTGGCGACGGGCTGGTATAATGCGAGAATTTTCAGACAATCTTCTTCGATCTCAACCTCGAACATATCGATTGATCGATCGTTCACAATGACACGTTCGGCAAGCTTCGTGTCACGACCGTGAAGAGCCTTTACTGCGGAAGCGAGGGCTTCTTCTGCTCTACCACCCATAAGCAGGATATTATCTTTCAGGTGGGAGATTTCTCTTTGCAAATGTATTTCCAATTGGATTCCAATATGATAATGATGACGACGAATTCTTTTGAAGTATGGCGGATTTAAATCCGCCGTACTATCAGACGGCATTTGAGCTATCCAAATCGTCCGGTAATGTATGCCTCCGTGCGCGGCTCGGCAGGCTTGGTGAAGATGATTGGAGTATCGGCGAATTCGATCAACTCGCCCATGTAAAAGAAAGCGGTATAATCGCTGACGCGCGCCGCCTGTTGCATGTTATGAGTGACGATCACGATCGTGTAACGCGACTTCAGATCGTGGATCAATTCCTCAATCCGTCCGGTGGCAATCGGGTCGAGCGCTGAAGCAGGTTCGTCCATCAGAAGAATCTCCGGCTGGACAGCAATCGCACGCGCGATGCAAAGCCTCTGCTGTTGCCCGCCGGAAAGCGAGTAGGCGCTCTTTTGCAGGTCGTCTTTTACTTCATCCCAGAGTGCCGCTTGGTGGAGACTACTTTCGACAATCAGATCCATCTCGGCTCTGGTTCTCAAACCATAGAGGCGTGGGCCGAAGGCGACGTTCTCGTAGATCGTCTTAGGGAAAGGATTGGATCGCTGGAAAATCATCCCCACTCGCTTTCGCAGAGCGACTACATCGACCCCCTTGCCATAGATGTTTTCTCCATCAAGCAATACCTCGCCCTCAATTCGAATGTTCTCGATCAAGTCGTTCATCCGATTCAGTGATCGCAGGTAGGTCGTTTTTCCACAGCCCGAGGGGCCAATAAGTGCGGTGACCCGGTTGGTGCGGATTTCCAAGCTGATTTCGCGCAATGCCTGCTTGGCTCCATAATAGACACTGAGCTTGTTCGATATCAGGCGTACAGATTGTTGATTCATTTAAATTCGCGTCCGATTTCTAATATACTGCCGCAAAATAATCGCGCTGAAATTCAGGCAAAATGTCATCACCAGCAACACCAACACAGTCGCGAACTGCATTCCCCGTGCCGCTTCCACATCGGCAGACTGAGTCGTCAGGACATACAAATGGTAACCTAAATGCATGAATTGATCCGAGAGCGATTGTGGAAGATGCGGCAGGAAGTAGGCGACTCCGGTGAAGAGGATCGGCGCTACTTCACCCGCGCCACGGCTGACTGCCAGAATCGCTCCGGTCATTATCCCGCCAAATGAATTTGGGATAACCACCTTCCAGATGGTCTGCCAGCGAGTCGCCCCGAGAGCCATGCTCGCCTCGCTCAATTCTCGTGGAACGCTTCGAATTGCCTCCTCCACTGAAACAATCACTACAGGCAAGGTCAAAAGTGCCATCGTCAAGCTTGCCCAGAACAAGCTCGGTTGCCCCCAGACTGCCACCTCAGCGCCCGCCATCTCGTCTATCCCTCTCCCGACAAACTGCACGAAAAAACCCAGTCCGAACAAGCCGAAGACAATAGCCGGTACTCCTGCAAGAGTATTGACTGCGAAGCGTATCCATTTGGCAAAGAATGAGTCCTGCCGGGCGTACTGGGTAAGGTAGATGGCAGTAACCGTTCCGACGGGCACACCGATCAGAGACATCAGCACCACCATAACAAATGTCCCGACAATTGCTGGAAAGACTCCCCCGCCAGTCATACCGTTGGAAGGCGCAGTAGTAAGAAATTCCCAAGAGATATTTCCAAAGCCCTCCTTGACGATCACAACAAGCATGAAAACAATTGCGCTCAGGATCAACCCCGCCGATATGCCTGTGCTCCAGAGAACCAACTTGCCAAAAAATTTACTGCGGATCATCAGCGGCTCCCAAAGCGTTTGCGGAGTCGTTGTCGCACGTAAAACTCGGCGACAGCATTCAGGGCGAAAGTGACCATGAAGAGGACAATTCCGATGAAGAATAGCACACCGTAGTGAATATCCCCAAAGACAACTTCTGCCATTTCTGCTCCAATGGTCGCCGACATCGTTCTGATCGGCTCGGCTGGGTTAAACGACATCAGAGCGGCGTTTCCGGTCGCCATCAGGACGATCATCGTTTCGCCGAATGCACGGCCAAAGCCAAGTATCAGCGCCGCCAACACTCCAGGCGTCGCGGCAGGGAGAATTATAAACAGAGCGGTCTGCCATTTGGAGGCTCCCAGCGCCAGACCTGCCTCAGCGAGCGCTCTTGGTACCGTGTTGAGGGCGTCCTCGGTGACAGTGAAGATGATCGGGACCACCGCCAACGCCAACGCGATGCCTCCGGTCATGGCATTAAGGCGGTATTGCCACCCAAAAGTTTTCTGCAGGATTGTGGCAAGAATCGTCAGCGCAAAGAATCCAATCACCACCGTCGGAAAACCTGCCAGTAATTCTATTGTTGGTTTCAACCACACCCTGACCCATTTGGGCGCGAATGACGTGGCATAGACTGCCGCCAACACTCCCAATGGTCCGGCTATCAACAAAGCGATCAGCGTAACTTTGAAACTTCCGATGATTAAAGGCAACAGGCCAAACTTGGGGTTGTCGGAGATAGGTTGCCACTCACTGCCAAAGAGGGAGCCAAACCCGACCCTTTTCGGGTGTGTTGTCGGTTCCGAAGCTGTAGAAGAGGCTGTTTGTGACGGGACTATGATGGCGTCTTCAACCGGATCACCATAAGATTCCATCGCCTCGCTCGAATTAACAATGGCAGAGCCTGCAATCGGTTGATTGAAAAGGGATAACGTCTCTTTGAACACAAATATAAAGATCAAAAGGATCGCCGCCAACGAAACGAAGGCGACGATCCTGATCAGTGTCTCTCCGACCAGCTCAATTGGACGTACCGGCGAGTGAGCAAGGCTTGTCGAAGACTTCTGCATTTTAGCGGACAGGGAAGTATCCGACATCGGCAACCAGTTTCTGCCCTTCGGGACTCAGAATCCAATCGATGTAATCCTTAATAGCCCCGGTCGGCTTACCCCGCAGATACATGAATAGATAGCGTGAAAGCGGATATGAACTGTTCTTAATATTTGCCTCGGTTGGTTCGTAAGCCGGTGAGCCGGCATTCTCGCTAAGTGGACAGAATTTAATCCCCTTACCATAAGCCGCACCACCAAATCCGATGCCGTTTTTGTCGTTAGCGATGGCATTGACTACCGCCGCTGTGCCGGGGAGTGTCTGCATTGTTGGCGCGAAGTCACCTCCGGCAAGAACGTTGTCCTTGAAAAATACATAGGTCCCCGAGCTGTTCTCACGACCATAAAGGATGATCTTGGTGTCAGGTCCGCCAACGTCCTTCCAATTTGTGATCATCCCGTTGTAGATCGCCTTAAGCTGATCCATTGTCAGGTTTTTAACCGGATTGACTTCATTCAGATAGACCGAAAGGCCATCTTTTGCCGCCTTTACTTCCACACCAAGACTGTTGAAGCGTTGCTTCAGTTTCTCACGTTCGGATGACTTTATCGGGCGCGATGAGTTGGCGATGTCGGTTGTGCCGTTTTGCAGAGCCGACAGCCCCGTTCCAGATCCGCCGCCGGTCACTTGAACGGTGATGTCGGGGTGAGATTTCATGTAAGTCTCAGCCCAGCGCTGGGCGAGGATGACCATCGTGTCCGATCCCTTGACGGTGATCGTAGTTTTCTCTGCCGCAAAGGTCATCAGTGGGATTGCCAGCGCGAGGATTGATAGTAAGTGTTTCATATAGTTTCCTTTGAATTTTCTTTTAGATGTCGGCGGTTGACCGCCGTAATGTCGTTGTGTCCAAGTTGCCAACCGAATTGTGGCGTGTAGTCCGCACAGCTTTTTCTGGGCGGACTTCTTAGTTTAGTGATTATTTTCTGCCCACCCAGCAAAGCTGTGCGGGCTACACGCTTATTGTATTCAGCAGTAACCCTTTAGAACTTGTACTGCATCCGCACGGTTAGGACGTTGTCCTTGATGTCCTCTTTGAAGGGCAGAAGGCTTCCTGAGGTAACAACAGTGTTGACCTTCTCATTAGCAGGCATATCGTAGTAAACCACCAGCTTGACATTACCGTCAAGATGATGGACCCAGCCTACGCCGAGCGTATTGTACATAATGTCTGCGGAACCGGAATTATTTCCTGCCGCACCAATGTCATCTCCAGCTACTTCAGTATTCGGGTCGAACGTATCATACTTCAGCACGAATAGATCCATCATGCCGATGTTCTGAATGTAGTTGACATAATAACCGGTAAACTTACGCTCGTAGAGGGCTGTTACTGTTGGGTCGGTTGTAACCGCTGGAGCGATATAAAAGGTATTAGAGCCCTTGAGAGAAGGCTGATCCCCGGTGATGAACTCTGTCCGCAACGACATCCCGCCGATTATGGGCATATCTGCGTAGTACTCAGCATCGATGCCCATATAGTTGCGGTCGTGATAGACGTTCTTATTAGTAGAGGTTGAGTCAACCGTCCACTTTTTCGCGGGACCATCTACAGCGTAAACGTACTTATCAACATTACGAACCTTGCCGTTATAGATTGAGACTCCGGCGTCAAGCGCCATGTTCTGCTCATAAAACGGAAGTGAAACGCCAAGTCGTCCGATGATGTCTTTATTGTTGTCATTCTCTGCGGCGGTGACGCCCATACCGTTAAAGGCGCCAACCTTAGCGCGAAGGAATGAAAGGGGGCCGCTATCGGGAGCGTATTCGAGCTTCACACCAAGATCACGCTCGCCGGGAAATAGTGTCTGGAACATACGCGAACGTTCTGGCGATTCGCGATTACTCGAAGAGTAGGATATTTCAAAGCCGAACGGGCGGTCAAAGCCACCAGCGGTGAGGCTCAATGCTTTAAGTTGCGGACAGGTGACCGTCATGTAGGCGTCTTTGATTGCGACTCCACCCTGAGTCACGTCGAACTGCAGAACATACTGGGTGAGGCTGTTAACGTAGTTCACCTTCAACCTGCCTCGTCGAATAAGAAAGCGTTGATGATTGCCGGTTGCGAAGTTGCCACCGGAGTAGCCGGCAACTCCGTCACCATCAGCCAATTGGAACTGGGATTGAATGTATCCCGATAATTTAATTTTTGCCAAAGCATCCAGAGTTGATTGCGTGGCTAATTGGGTCTCGCTCATTCCATCGATCTTACCCTTCAGGGCGTCCATCTCTTCTGATGAACCGTCTGCCGCTCGAACCGGAACCGTACTGAAAGAGATCAACAGGGCTACTATCGCGCCCATATTGTACCATGATCTCATTGTTTCTCCTTTTGTTTTTGTTTTCTGATTTACAGCAGCTAATTAAAAGGAGATGTGTTAAGCGATGATGAGGAAATTGTTAGTTTTTGGTTAAGATGGAATTCTTATAAAAAAAGAAAGAAATTTGAGAGTATTAACTAAGTAGCGATTTTCTTGGAGGGCGGACTTTCAGAGTTCGTTGATTTATTCGCTTGGGACGCCAATT
>CAYHEC010000035.1:0-33034 GCA_964355675.1 uncultured Caldithrix sp. | reverse complement strand
CTTTCCGACGCCAGTCATGGCTTTGGCGGTTTGTATGTTGGTGAGTCCACGTCGTGGACGTTCCGTATGACGAACACCGGGCAGCAGGTTCTGGAAGTCGGCGGAATCGAGGTTGGCGGCGCTTATTATCGACTAGACAACCAGGGCGGTTTCAGCCTTGCGCAAGACCAGTACGCCGACGTGACGGTGACTTTTGCGCCGGAAGACGGCGGCAGCTTCGACGGGACAGTGACGATTTCGTCCAACGATCCCGCAAGTCCTTCGGTAGTAACTCTTTCCGGTGACGGCTTGTGGTTCCCGGTTGCGGAGTTGTCGGACATCGAGTTCGGTGAAGCTGCGGTCGGATCGACGGTTGAGCGTGCGTTGACGGTTCAGAACGTGGGTCGCGCGACGTTGCGTCTTACCAACGTGACGACTTCCGGCGCGCCGTTCTCGGTTGAGTTTGTAGCCGGGACTCCCGAACCTCGTGAGTTTGACTGGAGCTACACCGAGACCGACAACAACATGAGTTTGTTGATCTCTTCGGCGACGATCCAGGGATATTCTCTTGCCGAGGGCGACTACATCGGCGTGTTCACGTTGAGCGGGACCTGCGCCGGGTTTGGCGCAGTGACGGTTGACGGCTATCCGGTGGGGATGGCGGCCTGGGGCGACGACGCGGCGACGGAAGACGTGGTGGAAGGGTTTGGCGAGCGTGAAGCGATTCGGTTCCGCTTGTGGGATAGTGCGGCGGGGGCTGAGTACCAGGCGGAAGGTGATTTTGGCGGCGGCAACGGCCTTTACGTAGCCAACACGGTGGGCGACGTATCGGTCCGTTCGGTGCGGCGTTTGGTTCCTGGCGGTGTAGGGGAAGGCGGTCGTTTCCAGTATGTCATTACCGATCAGAACCATAGCTTGATTTTAAATCGTGCTACGCTTGACGGCGCTGACCTTTCGGAAGGCAGCGAGATCGGCGTGTTCACACCGGGCGGGGTCTGTGGTGGTTCGTATATAATTGAAGTAGCTGGTGATACGGTAGGCGTAGCGGCATTTGGCGACGACCAGAACACCGAAGTGATCGATGGTTTCCGTGATAACGAAGGGTTCTCGTTCCGTTACTTCGATGTGGTAACGGGTGTTGAGTACCCGGCTTCGGCGACGTTTGCCGAGGGTCCGCAAGGCTGGACAGGCAACGGCTTCAGCGTGTTGTCGCTATCCGGGGTGACGCATATCGATCCACCGGCGGGCGAGGTGACGTTAGAGCCTGGGGAATCGGTTGATGTACGTGCGTTCTTCAGTCCAGTTTCGTCGGGTGAGTTCTACGGTACGGCTTACGCCGAGACCGACGATCCTTACCGTAATCCGGCCGAAGCCAGTCTGCATGGAACGGGGATTTGCACCCCGCCGGAAGCTCATATTTCAGAGAGTAGTCACAACTTTGGCGGCATTTTGGTCGGAGAGTCTTCCTCTTGGACGATGAGCATCTTCAACGCCAGTCTGTGCGAACAAGATGCTATCGAGGTTGAGCAAGTAATAGTCGAAGGCGCCTATTACAGCGTCAACAATGAAGGCGGAT
This sequence comes from uncultured Caldithrix sp., assembly GCA_964355675.1. Classification (GTDB taxonomy): domain Bacteria; phylum Electryoneota; class AABM5-125-24; order Hatepunaeales; family Hatepunaeaceae; genus CAMBDS01. The sequence continues at coordinate 31,479 of CAYHEC010000035.1, read as the reverse complement.
TTAGCATCGAACAAGGTGAAATTGTTGAAATTATAGTCACCTTTGCTCCGGAAGACGGCGGACAGTTCGACGGGACGTTGACCTTTATTACGAACGATCCGCGGGGCGATCAAATCGTGACATTGACCGGTGAAGGCGTGTGGTTCCCAATTGTGAGAGTCGAACCCAATCCATTGCAGTTTGGTGAAGTGACGTTGGGTGACTCATTGGATGACGAGATCACCATCCACAATGACGGACGCGCTCCGTTGACTGTTCACGAAGTGACCAGCGACAATGCGGCATTCCGAGTATTGTTCGAACGTGAAATTCCAAATAATCCTTGGAATCCCATCGAAACCGACAATAATATGTCAATTTTGATTTCTGGCGCGACGATTCAGGGCGAATCGCTCAATACTGGCGATTACATCGGTGTATTTACGCCCAGTGGTCTCATGGCAGGAGCGGGACAGGTTACGGAAGCCGGCTTCCCTGTCGGGTTTGCGGCTTGGGGTGACGACATCAACAGCGAAGCGATCGATGGCTTTACGGGCGGGCAGGCGCTTTCGTTCCGACTCTGGGATACCGAGACTGGTCGTCAGTTCTCAACCACTGCAAATTATGAGCAGGGAGATGGTGTTTACACCGCTAATACGCTTGCCCTACTAAGCCTCAGCTCAGTCAGGCGTCTTGGACCAGCGGCAATCCTCTCCAATATAGTTGAACCTAATTCGTCGATGGAAGTCTTTATTCGCTTCGTACCTGAAGAGGTTCGAGGTTATGAAGCCAACCTGACAATCGTTACTGATGATCCTTATCAAGGGGAGGTTGTAACACAGGCAACTGGCTCAGGCGTCTTGACGCCACCAGAGATAATTCTCTCCGAAAATGCACACAACTTTGGCCAGATAATCGTGGGAGCACAGGCTGAGTGGACGTTCTCTATCGGAAACAATGGGATGCTTGATCTCGAGGTAGAGAGTATCTCCATTGATAACAATAGCTATCGGATCAACAACGGCGGCGGTTTCAGCCTTTCTCAGGATGAAAACGCCGACGTAACGGTGACGTTTGCACCTGAGGATGCAGGTCGGTTCGACGGGACAGTGACGATTGTCAGCAATGATCCCAACAGTCCCTCGGTAGTAACGCTTTCCGGTGACGGCTTGTGGTTCCCGATCATTCGAATCGAGCCCGACCCGCTCGACTTCGGCGAGGTTCCACTGGGCGATTCTAATGTATTGGATATCAATATCTACAATGACGGGCGTGCAGACCTGACCGTATTTGACGTCACGATGGACAATGAAGTGTTTGAGATTGGATTCGATGTTCCTGACATAGATTTCAATTGGGAGTTTACCGAAACCGACGCCAACATGTCTCTGTTAGTCTCTTCAGCAACAATTCAGGGAGAATCGATAGTTGCAGGCGACTACATCGGCGTGTTCACTACGGCAGGAATTTGCGCTGGGTACGGTCAATACAATGGTGAGGAATTCCCGTTTGGATTTGCCGCATGGGGCGATGATATCAATACTGAAGAAGTTGAAGGATTCCGAGCAGAAGAAGCTCTGGCATTCAGGCTTTGGGATACGGCGGGCGGTCGGCAGTGGTCAGCCCGTGCTACTTACGAAGAAGGCGGTTCTGTCTTCGTTCGAGACGGATTATCTGCTTTCAGCCTCGAATCGATTCGCAGGCTTGGACCAGCTGAGGTTCAAGAAGTCGTCATCGGACCTGGCGAATCGCTTCAAACAGAGGTGCGTTTCGTCCCGAACGCCGTACAAGAATTCAACGGGACACTGACCGTATCGAGCAACGATCCTAACACTCCTGAAGCAACTAGTGCTCTGTATGGCATCGGCATTCTTACGCCGCCTAACATCACGGTCAACAATCTCGACTTCGGTGGCGTCTACGTCGGTCAGACCGGTGAAGGGACGCTGACAGTTGGCAACAATGGACAGAGCGATCTGGTTGTCGAATCAGTCGCAGTTACTCTCGATGGACAGCACTTTGCAATTAATGACGAGGCTGGGTTTACGCTTGGACAAGGCGAGACCCGAGACCTGACAGTCACATTCGCTCCTGATGGCGCAGGTGATTTCAACGGTCAAGTTACCATTGTCAGCAACGATCCGGATGATGACGCGATTGCAACTCTTACCGGTTTCGGTCTGGAGCCAATCATCAGCGCCGATCCAGAGCGTATTGAGTTTGGCGGAGTTCTTACTGGCAATTCACGTCAGAGAACAGTTACCATCCATAACAGCGGTAATGCCGAATTGGTAATCGATGATATCGTTTCGTCTCATGATGACTTCACTTTCTCTTTACCGCAAGATCGAGTCTTCGACTGGGAATTCACTGAGACCGATGGTAATATGTCGATCCTTGTCGAAACCGCGCGGATTAATGGCGAGAGCATTGTTCCTGGCGACGTGATTGGAGTCTTCACTCCGAATGGTGTTTGTGCTGGTTACACTGAAGTTACTGGAGATGGCTTCCCGGTCGGAATCGCCGCTTGGGGCGATGATCGTGACACACAGCCGGTAGAAGGATTCACGAATGAGCAAGCAATCAGCTATCGCGTGTGGGATGTTAGCGCTCGGTCAGAGTACACTGCAGAGGCTCAATACATACAGGGTGAAGGGATTTACTCTCGCGATGGATTTGCCCTTGTTGGTTTGAGTGTGACCGTCGAAGGCGAATTTGTCCATGACTTCAGCTTCACAGAAACCGACGGCAATCATTCCATCTTAGTCACCGATGCGACTCTCGACGGACGTTCCTTGATGGAAGGGGACGAAATCGGTGTGTTTACACCTGGTGGCGTGTGCGCCGGTGCAGTCACTCTGGCAGATCAAGGCCAAGGGTTATTCCCTGCTGGTATAGCCGCTTGGGGCGACGACCGCGATACACAACCAGTCGAAGGTTTCACGACTGGACAGCCTTTTGCCTTCCGTGTCTGGGATGTCTCAGCACGGGTTGAAGCTTCGGCGAACGTTAATCTTGAGATGGGCGAAGATACTTACTCAAGAGATGGATTTACTATTCTTAATCTTGAGGGACACTCGCAACAGCGTCTGCCTGTTGAGCTTCCTCAAGCGCTTCGGATCGACTCCGGTGCACAAACAACGATCAACGTCTTCTTCTCTCCAACTCAAGACGGCGAGTACAACGAAACCCTTACCTTCTTCTCGAATGACGGACATAATCCTGAGTATCCCGTCGCCTTGAACGGTATCGGACTCCACCGTAATACTTCGCCGGAATGGACTGAAGAAAGAACAGAGATTTCAGGCAACGAAGGCGAACGACTGACGTTTAACTTGGTTGCTACCGATCTTGAAGGCGACCAGCTCACACTCGCAGTTGTAAGTGGACTGCCCGAGGGCGCCTCCTTCACCGATAATGGTGACGGGTCTGCGACCTTCGACTGGACGCCGAGTTTCACTTCGGCAGGTGATTATCACGTCGAATTTACCGTAGCGGACGCTGAATTCAGCGTCGCCACTACAACCGACATTCATGTCAATGATGTCAACCGTGCGCCGGAATGGGTAAATGTACCCGGTCAGATCTCGGTTGACGAAAATCAATTGGTGGAATTTACGGCCACCGCTACCGATCCCGATGGCGACGCCCTTCAAATCCAGATCGATCGCGGCAATTTACCAGAAGAAGCGCAGTTCGCCGACAACGGAAATGGAACTGCCAGCTTCAATTGGACTCCGACCTTCGATGAGTCTGGTGAATACAACTTTACCCTGCTGGTTACCGACGGTCAAGAAAATGTCACGACTAATATTGTTGTTAACGTCGATGACGTCAATCGCACACCAGTCTGGGCAGAAGTTCCCGGTCCTATCGAAGTCAATGAGACTGAAACTGTTGACTTCCAAGTTGTCGCAACCGACCCCGATGGGGATAACCTTTCGATTGAACTGAATAGGGAAGGTCTGCCCGAAGCATTGCAGTTCGTCGATAATGGCAATGGGACAGCCAATGTAAACTGGGAAACCGGTCATATCGACGCAGGTGAGTACCGAGCGGTCTTTACAGTTAGAGATGGCGCTTTCGCGGTTGATGCCTCTGTGACGATAACCGTCCTTAATGTTGACCGTCCGCCCGTCGTGGGTGATGTCGAACCGATCACTGTACGTGAGACGCAGACCGTTAGCTTCACGCTGACAGCCACCGATCCCGATAACGATAACCTTCGCTATTCGTTCAACCCGAACGGCTTGCCGGAGGCGGCTTCCTTCACCGACAACGGTAATGGCACAGGTGAATTCGCCTGGCAGACGACCTTCGATGATGCGGGTCAGTACAATCCCATCTTCACGGTCAGCGATGGTGAGATGTCTGATGAAGTTACCGTCAGTATTACTATAGAAGATGTCAACCAGACGCCAGTCTGGTCGCAAATTCCGGAAGCAGTTACCGGAGATGAAACAACTGAGATTCGCTTCACCGTCCGCGGCTCCGATCCTGATCGAGATGCTTTACATATCACGTTAGGTAGAGATGGACTGCCCGAAGCGGCCTCCTTCACCGACAATGGCGATGGAACAGGTGAATTTGTCTGGCAGACGACCTATGATGACGCCAACGTTTACCGCCCGACATTCACCCTGTCAGACAATGAATTCTCGGTAGAAAGTACGGTCCAAATTACGATAAGTAATGTAAATCGTGCCCCTGAATGGGATGATACTCAGTCGCCAATTTCTGCCGACGAGACAGCCTTAGTTAGCTTCACGGTTACTGCTTCTGACGAGGACGGCGATGCGCTCAGTATCGACTTCAATAGAGGAGACTTGCCTGAGGCGGCTTCCTTCACCGACAATGGAAACGGAACTGGTGAATTCGTCTGGCAGACGACCTACGATGACGCTGGCGAATTTACCCCCATATTTACGGTATCCGACGGAGAACTGACAGATGCAGTTTCCGTACAACTCATCATTAATAATGTTGACCGCGCGCCAGAATGGATTACCTTCCCCGAAGCGATTTCTGTCTTGGAAACTGAAGATATTCGCTTCACTGTGGAAGCCGTTGATCCCGATGGTCAAGCAATGTCCATATCCTTTGGAAACGGAAATCTGCCTGAATCAGCGACATTTATCGACATTCGCAACGGTGTTGGTGAATTCCATTGGCAGACAGGCTACGACGACGACGGTGATTACTCACCAACGTTTACCGTTACAGCCGGTAATCTGTCTGATGAAATACGCGTCCCAATTAGGGTCACAAACCGGAACCGTGAACCGATCTATACATCAATTCCCGACACCATTCGTGTTGCTGAAGGAGTTCTTGTCGAGTTCGACGTCGCCGGTAACGACCCCGATGGATCACCAGTAACATTCGTCGCCGACATGGACGGATTGCCCGGAATGGCTGAGTTTACTGATAACCATAACGGGAGTGGTCACTTCACATGGCAGACAGAATTTGTTGACGCTGGTCGATATTTCCCGAATTTCACCTTGAGCGATGGCGAAGCCAATGTTCAGCGTGAAGTGGTAATCGTGGTCGGAAATATCAACCGCAGACCGGTTTGGGTTAATGTCCCCGAAGCTGTAAACGGTGATGAGGGCACACTCTTTCAATTCACCATTATTGCTGATGATCCCGATGGCGACGCATTGCCTATCACTTTCGACCGCGATGGTCTGCCCAACGCCGCGACCTTCACTGATAATAACGACGGTACCGCAACCTTTGCCTGGCAGACCAATTTCAACGACGCAGGTGACTATGAGCCGGTCTTCATAGTCCGTGACAATGAATTCCAAGTCGCGGCGTCCGTTCCGATAACAGTCAACCCAGTTGACAGAACTCTTGTCTGGACGCTTGAACCGCCGCGCGATGAGCCGATTGTCGGCTTCGTCGATCAGGAACTGCATGTTGACTTTGCCGCCTCCGATCCCGATGGCGACAACATCCAATATTCATTCGAGTATGCTGGTAATCCACCCGCGACGCCGGACGGCTCCATCGAAATCATCGGCAACCGTGCCCGATTCACGATGCGTCCCGACAGGTTTGAATATGGTGATTACGACGTGCTCCTTAGCGCGGCTTCTGGTGGATTCAGAATCGAAACACACGTCACGTTTGAAGTCCGTGTCGATCATTTCCACTTCACTGAATCTGGTCGAGTTCACTCAATCCGCCTTGATGGTGTTTCGTTCGCCTTCGGAGACCGGGATAACCAGCCCGATCCGCTCGATGAAATCGCCGTTCTGACCCCCGCTGGCGTTGTTGCCGGTGCTGTCAGGGTGAGCGAAGGCGAAAACGCTCCATGGAGCCTGGAAGCTTGGGGCGATGACCCGAATACTCAGGTTGTAGAAGGATTCACAGATGAGCAGGCATTCAGCTTCCTCTACTGGGATCATTCCGCCGGTTGGCAGTACAATTCAATTGCTGAATTTGTTGCCGGTGACCGCACGTGGAGACTCGAAGGCTTTTCGGTCATCAATCTCGCAATTGGACCAGCTCTTACCGCAAACATGGAATCGATTGACTTCGCTTATGAACGAGCTGGCGTAGAGAGCCAGCGAGTCCTGACCGTCACCTCCTCCGGTAGCACACCCGCCGAGGGAGTCACCGTTGAGGTGATTGGTGATGGATTTACCGCCACCCCGGCCGGTCCGTTCGATCTGGAAGTCGGTCAGTCCCGAGATATTACGGTCACATTCAATCCGGATCGCAATGGTGACTTTGCCGCCGATCTGATTGTCGGCAATGAAATCGCCATTCTTGATATTGAATTAGCCGGATTTGGAGTAGAACAAGGCCACTTCCGCTATCCAGTGACCAACATCAGCGAAACCATTCGCGTCGTACAGGCTGATTTTGAAGGTGAAGCTTTAGGCGAAGGCGATGAAATTGGCGTTCTGACTCCAAATGACCTCGTAGCCGGTAGCATTGTTGTCCATGGTGGCGAATCATGGGATCTCTTCGCTTGGGGCGATAATCCCGCAACTCAAGAAATCGACGGTTTCCGCGCCGGTGAAGCCTTGCAGTTCCATATTTGGGATGATGCCGCAGGTCGTGAACAGCACGCGGCTGTAAACTACTTGGAAGGTGATAATATCTGGACGAGAAATGGTTTCGCGGCCGTCAGTTTGACCACCCGTCTGACTCATTTCAATCCGACTACGACTAATCTCCGCCACCACATTGTCGTCAACTCGGTTGATTATTTCAATGGCAATCTGGTCGATGGTGATGAAATTGCCGTAGTCACTCGCCGAAATATCATCGGTGGTGCGATACGCGTAACCGGCGACGGCCCGTGGGAATTCGATGCCTATGGAGACAATCCACAAACTCCTCAGGTCATCGAAGGATTTCTTGAAGGAACACTGATTTATTTCAGGATATGGGATCAGGAACAACGGCGTGAAATATACACCGATGTAAATGTCCTGCAAGGACCGGACAGATTCAGTAATGGCAGTCGGACGGTCGTCGAATTGAGTGCGCGTAACAACGAAAACCCACCTGCTTGGCGTCAAGCCCAGGCAGCTCAAGGCAATGAAAATGAACAAATTGCCTTCGATGTTACCGCAGTAGATCAGGATAACGATCCGATCAGTATTTCGCTGATTGGCATTGATCTTCCTCTGAATGCTCAGTTCACCGATAACGGCGATGGTACAGGACGGTTTATCTGGACGCCAAACTATCAGCAGGCTGGAAACTATACCTCACGATTTGCGGCATTCGACGGTTGGACGCGAGTCAATCTGGATGTGCAGATCACAGTATTGAATGTGAATAGGGCTCCCGAGCTGGCGGCTATCGGCAACCTCTCTATCAATGAGGGGCAGAATTTCGAACTTGTATTGCGCGCCAACGACCCTGATAATGACAGACTGGTATTCAGCGTCGAGAATTTACCCTTCGGTGCATCACAGCCAGAAGAGAATTACTTCCGCTGGACGCCAACCTTTAATCAGGCTGGCTCCTATGACGTCATTTTCCGAGTCACCGATCAGGCGCAACCCTCGATGTCTGACTTTGAAGCAGTAACCATCACAGTCAACAACGTCAACCGTCGTCCTTTGTGGACCCGTGTCAATCAGGTTACTGTTTCCGAAGGTCAACGCATTACGCTGAATTTGACCGCCGCCGATCCCGATGGAGATCAAATTCAATTGAGAGCAGGAAACCCGCCTGAAGGCGCATCGTTCGTTGATCGTGGTCAAGGACGCGCGACATTTATCTGGCAGACGGGCTTCACATCAGCCGGGAATTATCTGCACTATTTTATGGCGACAGATGGTAACCTAGTCGATACATTGCAAATCTCTATAATCGTGAATAACGTCAATCGTCCACCGTTCATAGATCATATCGGCAATCTCGAAGTGCATGTCGGAGATGTACTCGATGTTCGGATTTCTGCAACTGATCCTGATGCGGAAGAACGGGCGAGATTGGTCATCAGCGCTACGAATCTTCCACCGCGAGCGACTCTTGAAAATCTCGGAAATGGTGTGGCGAGACTCCTCTGGGATCCGACCTACCACCAGACAGGTTCGTACGCTAACGTCCGGTTTGCTGTCGATGGTCCTTCCGGTGGCCATGACGAAGAACAGATCATTATGACCGCAATCCTCGACGACAACGAGCCGCCGATCATTGCCAACGCTTCACCCGTTAACGGTTCCGTAGTCAGGTCGAACCGTCCGACAGTAACGGCAAATATCACCGATCGCGCTACCTCCGTCGATAGTGTCGCGTTCTTCTTCGACAATCAACGTGTGTTAAACTTTGCTTACAACGCCGAAAGTGGTGACTTCAGTTGGACGCCGGATCAGGTTCTCGCAGAAGGTGAACACGCCTATCTGATCCGCGCTTTCGACTTCAGCGATAATATGTCTGATGTTACTGTCAGGTTCACTGTCAACAGTACAGCGGGTCGAATCGTTATGGCCGCGACTCCGGAATACACCATTTCGAATCGCCTCAATCTAACAGGAACTGGCGAACCATTGCTCGTCGTTCAATTGATCAATAATGACCAGATAGTCCGTGAAACCCAAGCCTCGGATCGCGGCGTTATCCGCTTCAGTTATGGTCCGCTAAGCGAAGAGTGGAACCACTTCCAGGTGGTTGGTCGCGACAATGCTGGCAATATCGCCGAACCTGCTGAGTTCAGTGTTTATGTTGACTTTGTACCGCCAACTATTGAGGTCATCACTCCTGAAGCCATGACCAATGACCCAACCCCGGAAATATTCGCGCTTATCGAAGATCCCGGAGTAGGTGTCGATGTCGAAAACGGTCTCGATATTTCACTTGATGGAGGTATCATCGTAGATTATCTCTATCAGGATGGTGTTCTGTCGCACGATGTGCCTGAGGCTCTTGCCGAAGGTGAGCACCTTCTGACCATCAATGCTGTTGACTTACTGGGTAATGCCCCCGAATCAGCGACCGATAGACCCTTCTTCCTTGATAGCTACGCTCCAATTCTTGCTGACAACCCACAGAACTTGTTCGATAACTTCATCGACTCCCTGCGAAACAGGAACCCGGTATTCACAGTACCGCTCTCTGATCCCGAACCTGCCTCTGGCATAAATTGGGATGAAGTAACCATTTCTCTCGATGGGGCAGAACTGGAATATACGATAGATCAGGTTGCAAGTTCAATCACTCACGATTTCGCTGATGACGAACCTATCGAACCGGGACTCCATCAACTTGTTATTGTGATTCCTGACTTTGCAGGTAATCGACTGGAATCTGATGGGCGTTTCTACATCGGCGATAGGCCGGATAGCTTAGGTCCATTCATCGAAAATCTTTCGCCTCCGCCCGGTTGGGTTGTTGGTGGTGGTTTCGGTCCGCAACGATTCCATGGCGCTCCGGCCGATGCCTACGTCGCCGATACAATGTCGGTCGTAGTTGGTGATAACGATGCCGGCGTCGATCTCGAATCGTTTGAGTTTACTCTGAATGGACGCCCAATTGGCGGTAGAAATGTCCAGTTCGTTGCTCCGGGACATTTCCAGATACCACTTTGGATTGCTCGTAACGAAAATGGCAGACAGCAGATGCCGATAGAAATGCCAGGTATAGAAGAAGGTATCAACTTCGCTAATGCCTTTGGTGGCGACAACGACGGTAATGTTGGTGAACGGGAGTGGAATTTCTTCTATGATGGTTCACAACCGGGAATCCCAAGTCTCAATGCTCCTGAAAATGAATTCGTCAACACCTCCGAGATCACCGTCACTGGCGTCTCGGGTACCGACGAAGCGTACAGAGACGGTTATGAAAACCATGCCACCATCCGCATTTATCGCAATGATGAATTAGTGTCCGAGCAAGATACAGAGTTCGAAACCGACTACACAGTCTCTGGCGTTATCCTTGCTGACGGACGAAACGTCATTCAGGCGACAACTATGGATGCCGGTCACAATGAGTCGGAGCTGTCCGATCCCATCGTTATCTTCCTCGATCGCTCTGAACCTGCAATCGAAAACTTCACGGCACGAGGCGGCCGCTTCATTGCGACCAATACTCCGACCTTTACCGCTGAATTAGTCGATAATGGGAGCGGTGTTGATCCCGAAGGTCTCTCGTTGACTGTAGATGATCAAAATGTAGCTGTTTCGTTTGATGCTGAAACCGGCGTCTTAACCGGCAACGTTCAAGAAGCGCTCAACGACGGTGATTATACTGCCGTATTGATCGTCCATGACCGATCAGGAAACGAGAACTCTGCTGATTTCAGCTTCAACGTGGATACCGAACCGCTGAATCCGCCACAGTTCACTCTGGAACCCTACACTTCTGCGAATCGTATCGTTATCAGCGGTACAGGAGTTCAGGGCCTTTACATTTCGGTGTACTTAAATGACGAACCAGTGGCTCTGGTGGCGCTGACAGACAGTCCAGACTTTAACTTCATCTCGACTCGTCCGAACCTGCCAGATACTTCCTATGTACGTCTGAGTTCACTAAATGAAGCGCAGATTGAATCTGAATTAAGTGAACCCCAAAGAGTTATCAAAGATAACCTCGCACCACGCTTCCGTAACTTCTCACCCGCAAACGGTGCGAATATTGAAGCGCATTTAATCCAAGAGATTAGCTTCACGGTCACTGATACCCTGACTGGAGTCGATCTCGATGGTTTCAATCTTCAGATGCGTGGTGAAGCATTGCAGTATTCATCAGAGGAAATCCAATACGGGTTCCTGATCACTGCGGATGTCAGCCAATACGATTTTGCGGATAATGAGACGATTCAGATGGTAGGTATTGCTTCCGACCATTCGATTCCACCAAATACTCGAACTCGTGCTTGGCAGTTTGTATCGACAATTGGTGATCCACCCAATATCAGCTTCCCCGATACAAGTCTTGCTGAAGATGATGAGATACAAATTTACATTCGAGACTTCATCCAAGACCCCGATAACGGCTGGGCTGATCTAACCGTTACACCGGAGTTGCTTGATGGAGCCGACAATGCCGAAGTCGCAGTTGATCAGTACGGATTCCTGACGATCACTCCGAATGCAGATTGGTTCGGCCGGTTGGTCTTGAGATTGCATGTTGAAGATGTAAGCGGTCTCGAAGATGCCGACACTTCGATTGTCAGCATTACACCAGTCAACGATGCTCCGATGATCGAAGCAATAGGCGACACTATCGCTATCATCGGACGTGCGTTCGCCTACACCGCCTCGGCGACCGACGTCGATCCTGACGATGAACTGACCTTCAGTGACAACACCGACCTCTTCGCCATTTCTGCCGCCGGTGAAATAGCTTTCACACCGACACAACAGATGGCGGGTCTGCATACTATCAAGGTTTATGTCCGGGATCAGGCGGGCGGTCGAGACTCGACTTCTTTCCACCTCTTCATTACCAATGTTAATGGTGTGATTGCGGTAATCGGAGGCATGCCGGATGTTGCCATCGATGAAGATTCATCCCCGGTTGAACTGACCGATCTGGACGAAGTCTTCGAAGATCCCGACGGCCAGTATCTTACCTTCACTCCCACATTTGGTGGAAACGCTCAGGGGATAAGGATTTCAATCGACGATTCAACCCATGTTCCAACGTTGACATTGAATCCCGATTTCTTCGGTGATGTTGCTGTGACAATTACTGCCGACGATCGCTCCGGATCGCGAGCATCGGTTAACTTTGCGGTGCATGTCGCACCGGTGAACGATGCTCCGCGAATGGTAGGGTCACTGCCACGCAGAGTCACCGTCAATGAAGACGCTATTCGTAGAGACATTGCCGATCTCGACTCGGTCTTTAGTGACATCGAGAACGATAATATCATTTACACTGCAAGCGGCGTCGATGAGCTTCGCATTCAAATCTCTCAAAACAATATCATCTCATTCCAGCCGATTGCTAACTGGAATGGCACTGAGGTCATAACATTGACTGCCGATGACCGTGGAGAGCGACAGCGCGGCCCACGCCGGGTGCTCGATGAAGATGGCCCCATCACAGATCTTAGCTCCGGATTCAACTGGCATGGTACCCCGCTACCCGGTCGCGATGAAGCTATAAGCGATTCGATCATCATTGTAGTGACGCCCGGTAACGATCCACCAACGAGATTGGTCAACACTCCTTACGTAGTGGAAATGGACGAAGACCAGGATCCAGCCGCCTTGCCAATTTCGATTGCTGAAATGTTCGCCGATATCGATCTCGACGACCAGATCACAGTATCTTGGCAGAACCTTAATGGTCAGGTTGCACTCGCATTTGACGAAAACCGTGAGTATCTGGTTGCGACGTTGACAGAGGAGAATTGGTTTGGTGATTTTGATTATCCAATCACCGCAACCGACCGCTCCGGCGCTAACGTAGGACTGACGCTTCGCTTCCATGTCAACCCGATAAACGATGCGCCGACGGTCATCCGGGCAATCGCCGACCGTACGGTCGCTGAACACTCAGGTCCCTGGGCAATCGTCGATCTTACTGAAGTGTTTGTTGATGTCGATGGTGACGAGCTTCTCTTCACCGTCGATGTTCCTGATTCATTGAGCGCCGAAGTCGATGATCAAACGCACATGCTGACCATCAGCGCCTCGTTGCACTTTACGGGAGCTGACCTCGAAGTGACTGTAACTGCTGACGACCAGCAAAACCAGGGCGTCGCGATGGTTCGTATGCGCGCCGTCCGTGGAACCGCCGCAGAGGAGGTAAGAGATGTCGGACCAGTGAGAAATCTTCGTTCCACTGCATCGTTCACGACAGGTTTCGGCTTCGGAGCTTCAAATCCCGACCGGAATGCTCTACCACAACGTGACAGTGTAGCGACAAATGGCTTCTTCTTCACCATCACGCCAGTCAACGACGCCCCAGTTTGGAGCGATGTTCCGAACGATCAGGGAGTCCGAGAAGGCGATCTGGTGCAGTTCGATATTACCGCCGATGACGTTGACCTCCAGTATGAAGGTGATGCTCTGACGGTTTCCATGTCGAACGATGCTGGTACCGTCGCACGTAGCGCTAACTTTGCTGATCTCGGGAATGGCGTCGGTCGCTTCACCTGGCAGACGGACAGCCTTGATGCTGGCGGTTATGCTCCACAGTTCCAAGTACGAGATCGTGACGGATTGTCAGCACGAGTGAACGTTCAGATCAATGTTGGTGACGTCAATCTACCGCCATTCGTTCGCAACCCAATTCCGGATCAACAATTCAATGAAGATGGCGCCGAACGTCAGATCGCTATCCTGAATCAGGTCTTCAGGGACACTGATAATGATGCGCTGGTTTACCGGTTTGTCGATCTGGTCGGATTGGCCGGTCGGATCGATCAGGGTCGCGCCTATCTGAGACCACTTCCCAATTGGAACGGCGATACCACTGCCGTAATCGAAGCGAACGACCAGCGTGGTGGAGTAGTTACTAATACAGTTAGGGTGAGCGTTCTTTCGATCAACGACCTGCCGACCCCGTTTGTCCTAAGCTCGCCGGTAAATAATGACACTCTCCGCGATAGGTTGGTGACATTCCGTTGGAGGAAGTCGTTTGATACGGTTGAAGATTCCGTAATGACCTATTCAGTTGTGATAAGGTTAAACGGCATCAACCATTATTACCCGGCAAATGATACTCTATTTAGAATCCGTCGCGATAGTCTGGTTAATCCCGACCCACAGCGAATTAACTTGATTAGTTGGTGGGTCTATGCGAAGGATGGACGAAGAGTTGTTGCCGGTGTTGACTCCGTACGTTCGTCGAACACCTTCAACTTGGTGGTACTACCGCTTAGCGTCGAGATCGACGAGCCGATACTTCCAACCGAAATCACGCTTGGCCCGGTCTATCCGAATCCGTTCAATGATCGGATCAACATCGGATATGCTCTGCCAAGGTCGGGCATGACGCTCTTGACCATCCACGACCAGCAGGGTCGTACTGTCAGGACGCTGGTCAGCAGTCCAGTTGAAGCTGGCCACTATCTGGTAACCTGGGATGGTGTGAGTAATGCCGGGATCAAGGTTCCGTCAGGGCTTTACTTCACAAGGTTAGTGACGCCGGAGGGAGTCAGGATGCAACGGTTGGTACTTCTCAGATAATCCAAGGGGGTCCGGACCGGCCGGAGGCCAAACAGCTACCATGGCTCAAGGCTTCCGGTCGGTCTTACCTCCACTTTGAGAACCTATTTCTTGCCGGTTGTTGAGCCTGTAATGAAGAAGCGTACCAATCTTGGTTCATGCTGTCTTGACAGGCGCGACAACCGGCATTATATTAGCATGTGCGCGAGGTAATGCGCGAATGGCAACTGCGCTGGATTGTTTCTAAGGTTGGAACCTATTGGCGCAGGTTAGTTGTGACTCGGGGCATTAGCTCAGCTGGGAGAGCGCTTGAATGGCATTCAAGAGGTCAGCGGTTCGATCCCGCTATGCTCCACCGCCCGAATAGTTGTTAGAATCGGTGCGTTAATCAAAAGAGCGGTGTAATTGATGTCATACCTGCTCGTATTAGTCTTAGTAGCAATCCTTTTATGGGCGAGTCGTCTTGCTCGAATGCAAGGCAAAACGCTCCGTCAGAAACGTCGAAGGATTGTCGATGATTACCGGAATCGGTTGGAAGAAGATTCGTTGTCGGATACTCATCCGAAATCGAACAACCTCGTAGATAGTGAAGTTCCTGATAAGCGAGAGTAACTCAGTGGTAGAGTATCACGTTGCCAACGTGAAGGTCGCGGGTCCGAATCCCGTCTCTCGCTCAACATTGTGTCGAATGATTGACAGGTGAGTTACCTGATTGCAGTAAAAGAGCTTTTTCAAGGCGGCGTCGGGATGGCGCCGCCTTTTTTGTTGTAACACTATTCTTTCCTTTGGAACTAATTCGATGAAACGCTTTGAAATGCGAGTAGATCCTCTTACACAGGAGATATACTACGCCGTTCCTTTTAAAGGCTACTCTCTAATGCAGGATCCGCTTCTCAACAAAGGAAGCTGCTTTTTAAAGGAAGAGCGAGCCGAGTTCGATATGATCGGCCTACTCTCCGACCACGTCGGAAGTCTGGAAGGTCAATTGGAGCGCGCCCGAACCAACCTGCAGATGAAAACCAGCGACCTCGAAAGGTATATCACCTTGACAGGACTGCTCGACCGAAACGAGACTCTTTTCTATGCGCTCCTGACCACACATCTCGAGGAGTTGTTGCCTATCGTCTATACTCCGACTGTCGGTCTGGCATGTCTCAAATTATCGCATATTATTCGCAGGTATCGGGGAGCTTACATCACAGCCCAGAATGTCATGACTACCGAACGGACGTTGAAAAGCGTTGGCCTCCCTGACATATCGCTAATTGTTGTAACCGATGGTGAAAGAATTCTCGGCTATGGTGATTTGGGAGTCGATGGTATGGGAATACCGATTGGGAAAATTGCTCTCTATGTCGCGGCGGCAGGTATTCATCCCGCTTCGACTCTGCCAGTTTGTCTCGATATTGGCACCAATAACGAACGACTGTTGGATGACCCACTTTATATTGGGATAAAAAAACCGCGACTTACTGGAGATGCTTATTGGGATGTGATTGAGCGATTTGTCCAGGGTGTAAGGCGAACATTTCCCCGAGCCCTGATTCAATGGGAAGATTTTGGTAAGGAAAATGCTTTTACATTGCTCGATCGATACCAAAACCGAATTCCAAGCTTCGACGACGACATTCAAGGTACAGGCGCGGTCGCTGTCGCAGTCTTGAAAAGTGCGACCAAGCTCACCGGCAGACCAATATCAGCTGAGAAAATTGCTATTCTTGGTTTTGGTCAGGCAGGTTCAGGAGTGGCAAATGCGATTGTGACAATGATGGTTGAAGAAGAGGGCATCGATGTTGCAAATGCTCGTCGGCATATATATGCTATCGATCTTCCCGGATTGCTTTTGGAAGGTAGTGATGTCGAGGCACAACAGAAGTTATTCCTGCAACCTCGTGATTCAATTCAAAACTGGCCAATCGATCATAATCGTGCTCCTACCCTTGAGGAGGTCGTCGAACACGCCGGAATAACGGTCTTGATTGGAGTCTCTGCAAAACCGGGAGCATTCGATGCGAAAATACTCGAGTTACTCGGAAACAATACTCAACGACCAATCGTTTTATCATTATCAAATCCAACTTCTCGAAGCGAGACGACGCCTGATGCAGTTGCAAAGGTATTGGGAAAGCGAGCGCTGATGGCGTTCGGTAGCCCATTCGGCTCCGTAAAATATGCCGACGGCACAAGCCTGACTGTCTCACAATGTAATAACCTCTACATCTTCCCTGGCGTCGGGCTTGGGGCAATTGTCTGTCAAGCGAGTCGGGTCACCAGCAGGATGTTCCACGCCGCAAGTGTCGCCCTCTCAAAACTGATATCCAATGAAGAGTTGGAATCTGGAAAATTGCTTCCTTCGTTGAAGAATATCCGCGAGGTTTCGCTCGTCGTGGCTTTAGCCGTTGCTCGACAGGCTCGAGACGATTTGATTGGAATGAGCGTGTCAGACGAACGTCTCGAAAAGTTGATTCGTGATGCGATGTGGGTTCCACATTACTATCCCTATCGTTTTCATCAATATCTTGAATAGAATAATTGTCCAGTAACACCGACCTTCAGTCCGTTCTCTTCCTGCATGATAAGCGTCCCCGCTTGTCTGAAATCTCCGCGTAGGATAAGCGTCCCCGCTTGTCTGAAGTGACTTAAGGATCTTTACAATCAGAACTTTCTAACTAAGGAGTGCTTATGAATGAAGCAATTGTCAGTCAAATATCAGAATTAAAGCGACCTTCGCTGAATTATCCCCGCCGTTTTTTGCCCAACGATCTCGTTGTTAATGAATGGTCGGAGCTGGAGCCATTTTTCATAAAGCTTACAAATCGGCAAATTAATTCCAAGGAAGAATTGGAACAGTGGTTGCTCGATATTAGCGAGCTCTACGCCGTTATTTATGAAGAAGGATCTCGTCGCTACATTGGAATGACCTGCGCAACCAATGATGTGTCGGCAGAGGAGTCTTATCTGAATTTCGTCGAAAATATCGAACCTCAATTGAAATCGTTCGTGAATAGACTTGATAAGCTATTGATAACTTTTCCTTTTGCCGATCAATTGGATCAGGCGCGACATGGTATATTGCTGAGATCAGTCAAAAATTCGATTGAGATGTTTTGCGAACAGAACATTCCTCTCGAAACAGAGCTTCAAAAGCTTTCGCAACAGTACCAAAAAATTCAGGGTGGAATGATGGTCCATTTCCGTGGCGAAGAGCGGACCATCCAACAGATGAGTATATTTTTGCTCGACAACGACCGTGAAACCCGCCGCCAAGCTTGGGAGGCGATCACCACACGTCGTTTGCAAGACACTGAGGCAACAGAAGAAATCTTCGATAAAATGTTGGAGCTCCGTTCACAAGTTGCGAAAAATGCCGGCTTCGATGACTTTCGAGCATACCAATTTCGTCGCTATGAAAGGTTTGATTACACCCCACAAGATTGCGAGAAATTTCATCAAGCTGTCGAGGCTTTCGTTGTGCCGGTAAATCGGACAAGTCTTGAGGAAAGAAAGAAGGCGCTCGGCCTTGACTCGATCAAACCATGGGATATTGCCTGTGATCGCTACGGCCGTGAACCATTAAAACCCTTCCAGACCGACCACGAACTTGCCCACGGCACGCGCGAGATCTTCTCGAGGATCGATGCTCGACTAAGCGCCAAATTCGATTTACTCCTACAAAATGGTTTGCTTGACCTTGGCAGTCGAAAGGGTAAAGCTCCCGGGGGATACCAGTCAACTCTCAACGAGATACGGCTTCCTTTCATTTTCATGAATGCGGTCGGTCTTAACGGCGACGTATTTACCATGCTCCATGAGGGTGGCCACGCTTTCCATGCGATTCAAACTGCTGAAGAACCGCTCGTCCAGTATCGAGGCGCACCGATGGAATTTGCTGAAGTAGCTTCGATGACGATGGAGCACCTCGGTGCTCCACATCTTGAAGTATTTTACACACCTGTCGATGCGGCAAGAGCGCGTTATGAGCATTTCGAAGGGGCAATTGCTCTGCTTGCCTGGATTGCAACAATAGATGCATTTCAACATTGGATTTATACACATCCGAATCACACCAGACAAGAACGCACTGATTATTGGTTGCAACTTAGCAAACGATTTGGTTCCGGAGTCGATTTTGAAGGCTGGGAGGATGCTCTAAAGTATCGTTGGCACGCCCAAATTCACATATTTGAGTATCCCTTCTATTATATCGAGTATGGCATCGCCCAGCTTGGAGCCTTGCAGATATGGCAAAACTCGCGAAAGGATGTTAAAGGAGCCGTTGACGCCTATCTCGCTGGATTGAAGTTAGGGGCTTCGCGGCCGCTCCCAGAGCTTTTCACCACTGCTGGCGCGAGATTTGACTTTAGCGCTGATATTATTCGGCCTTTGATGGTCGATGTGAATAAGGAAGTCGAACTGCAAGGAAGGCTTGAAAAGGCATAATTTACTCGCAGTTCGGTATTGATGAAGTAGTTAAAGAAAAAGGTGTCAAACGCTTACGTTTGACACCTTTTTTGCATAAGAGTCTGCTAAAAATCTTGCGAACTCCGGGCGGACATCCTCGCCCAAAAGCCTAAACAGACGCGCACACAGGGGCGTAAGTCGGATAAGAATTTAGGCTTCGTCAGAGTTTTTCAATAGATTCTTCTTACAATTGGTCAGCGAGAATATCTTTGATATATTCATCGAGTTCGCGCAGGTCAAATGGCTTGGTAATATAGTCGATTGCGCCCATGGCAATCGATTCTTTCGCGGCTTGAACATCGTGCATTCCGCTAACCATCACGACCTTGACGTCCTTGTCAAGCTCTCTGATTTTTCGCAAGGTTTCGATTCCGCCAAGATCCGGCATCATAACGTCAAGTAACACCAGATGAGGCAGGAAAGTCCGACAAATTTCGATTGCGCTCAAACCGCCACTGGCGGTTTTTACATGATATTTGGACAAAGAAAGCGACCGTTCGAGGATATCTCGGACGTCAAATTCATCGTCCACAACGAGTATGCGATAAGTATCCATTGATCAGGTCCTGCTTTGATTTAAAGAAATATAATTTGTACCTGTACGAATAATATATTCCCAGGGTTTATATGGGTTTACTGGAAAGATTTTTTTTAAAAGGAGTTCGGGCAGATGTCTTCGTCCACCAATTCAACCTGCTTGACCAAACCGTGGGCAAGGACGTCCGCCTGATCGTTTGGCTCGATTTCTGCTTTTTCAGCAAGCCCCAACTAATGCAATAATTTACTACTGATAATATAAATCTATTTGACGATGGTCACAACACATGGACGCGATTAATGGAGTCACTCTTTTCGCAACCTTGCTCCGTTCGCGTACCAACTGAGTAAAAAAAATGCTTGCGCACTCGCCGCGATTGTAGGTTCATTGGTCAGATAGTCTCGCGGATCGTCATGATATACAGCCGGTTCGCTATGTAAATTAAGAAATATATCCGGCAATTCAAGATGAATCGCCGATGCAAGAAATTCCTTGCGTGATATCGGGCCCTCGGAAATTCCGCCAGGGAGGGGGATCTTTTTCAAATAGGAGATTTGATTATGAAAATGCTTGGCGTAGTTCTCGCCAACTCCTGAAAAGTAGCTGATTCCATAAGGATTAGCGCCGAATATCGCGTCTCTTTGCCGAACTGCCAGTCGCTGATAAACGGCGTCACCTCCCGCAATTTCAAATAGAACCGCCATTATCCCAACACCAGTTTGCAAAGATAATGAGCCCCACGGATAAATTGTACTGGGGTAGTTGTATGGGTTTTTATCTGCGTTGGTTTGATACTCGTGAAGCGCGATTTCTAAATATTCTCTCGCGGCGGGGTAGTGCTCTGCCAAACGAAACGCCGCGATTCCTTGAACGTCGCCCCACGATATCCAGCCGCCTGCGCCAAGAGTATCGATAAATTGTTTGGAAAAGGTAAGATACTTACTTTCACCCGTTGCTCGGAAAAGTTCTATTCCGGCAAGGGCTAAATTATCGCGAGGATCACCATCGTAGTATAGCGAATCGGGCCGGTATTCTTGATCAGGAAGCTGATTAGATTGGCTAAGAGCAAATATTTCTATTGCATGTTCGAGACATTTCGTGGCGTAGAGACGGTCTCCCAGTTGAGTAAAAACCGTTGCCCCCAACGCTAAAGCCGCCGCCGCCGAGCCAGCAGTTGCTTTAGAGGAATACTCCCAGGCTAATCTGTTTCCTGCAAGTGGGTCTGCTTCGGGAAGTCGCCACCCGACTTCATGATCGGACACGTCTTGTACCTGACTGATTAATCGGTTGCGAGAGGGGTGCGCTTTCATCAGCCAATCCAGCCCAATTTTCCCTTCCGCTACAGGCGCGGGGAGTTCGAAAAACACCCACTTCTTGAATAAATCAGGAAACAATTGATAAGTAAGAAGCAACAGATGAGTTGAATAAGCTGTCGTTAATGTGAACTTAATGTAGTCGCCAGCATCGTGCCAGCCCCCAGTCAGATCAAAGCCGGGGGAAGTTCGGTCAACAGCTTTTACGCCTGATGCATCCATTAAATGACAGGGTTTATGGAGGATAGGGGATGTATTTCCGCATCTTTGAATTGCGAAGAAGCGAAGAATCGAATCCGGTAAACTGCGATAGAGATTATCATTGATTTCAAATTCACTCGAAACCACCGATCCCGTGCGCAGACGGTATCTACCTTTTTTGTTCAGAGAACTGAAATCGGCAAGATAATGATGAGCATGAGCTAAATAAATGCCTTTGTCGGCGCTAAGGTAACCACGAAAAGCAACATTGTCATTATTGATTATCTGAAATGCTAACTCCGGAAGGACGTCGGAGCTGACTACCACCGCAATTTTGAGATCATTTTCGAGATAACCAAGCTGATTTATTCGTATTGACTGCGAACCCAACAGCTTAAGCGGTGAAAGTATTAACATAATGATTGAAATGGCGCTGAGATAGCTCAAGTTAGAAGAAAACCGGCCATCTCCCCACGAACATGATTTATTTTGATCTGTACACAGCTTCACCAAATTGTATCCAGTCATTCCGAATGCGGCCAGATTGCTGATCGATTATGTATTTGGCAGAGTCGCAAGCGCTTCTTCCAATTGAGTTACCCGATGGCCAAGAGTTTCAATCACCGCTTGTATAGGTTCGGGAGAGAGCAAATCGACTCCGGCGTCTCGAAGTTGTTGCAACGGGTGCGCATTTCCTCCCGACCTCAGCAACTTGATATATTTATCAACTGCTTCTGCACGCTGTGTTGCACTGACCTTCTCGTTATCTGGAAGAATATTCCTGACTAAATTTGCCGAGGCGGCAAAGCTGGTGGCGTATTGGTAAACGTAGTACGGACTCCGATAGAAGTGAGGAATGCGCGCCCAAGTAACTTTGTAAAGGTCATGCAAGTCAACTGAGTCATCAAAATATTCCCGCAATTGATTATACATTAAATCATTCAATGTTTTCGAAGTAACAGGTCGTTCTTCTTCTACAAGATTGTGAGCGGCTCGCTCAAAATCCGCAAATCTAACCTGCGCATAGAAAGTGGACGAAATGTTCTTGATCGAATGCTCAAGAAGTACTATTCGCTCCACCGGATCACTGGTACTCTGTAACAAATGCTCGAGAAGAAGTGCTTCGTTCAGTGTCGAAGCTACTTCGGCGACAAAAATGGTATATCCGGAAGTCGAAAACGGTTGAGTCTCTTGAGAGTGCAATGTATGAAGCGAATGACCGATTTCATGCGCCAGAGTGAACATGTAGTCGAGAGTATCGTTATAATTCAGGAGGATGTAGGGATGGGCGCCATAAACACCTGCCGAATAAGCCCCAGACCTCTTCCCATCATTTTCGTAAACGTCTATCCAACCGCTTTGGAAGGCTCGTTCGACTTTTTGTTGATAATCTTTTCCAAGCGGCACCACCGAGGCGATGATATGCTCTTTGACAGAATTGTAAGGATATCGCTTCTCTGTCTTCATCAGTGGAATTAAGCCATCGTAAAGATCATACTTTTCGAGTTTCAGATATTTCTTGCGAATTCGGTTATATCGCTGAAGAGGTTCTGAACCTTTGCGAGTGGTCTCGATGAGGTTCGTGTAAAGTTCAGTTGGGATTGCATCATCTTCGAGTGCGATATCAAGAGTGCTTTTATATTTACGTGCTCGCGAAATATAAAAATCTTTCTGGCATATTGCGTTATATATTGAAGCGTAAGTATTTTCAAATTCTTTAAATACACCAAAATGTGCTTCGAACGCCGCACGCCTATCTTCTTGTGATCGTGATGTATCGAGAATTTCATTATAAGTTGAGGGAGTTACCGTTTTTGTTTCACCCGTTGACAGTGTAATCGATGGCCATCGAACATCAGCGGAAGATAGCATTTCGTAGGTGCTGGAAGGAGCGTTGGTCAATCGTCGCGAATAGGAAAGAAGACGTTCGCCATTTTCGTCGAGTACATGGTCTTGACTCCGGTAAAGTTCACTTATGGGGAAGAGATACTGCTTAAGCAAAGTGGAGTCATCGATCCAAGTTTTCATGGTCTCCCAAGGTATCGTCAATAATTCTGGAGTGAACCAGGAAAGAGCTGTGGAAATTTTCGAGCCGACAATCTGCGCACGCTGTTGAAATGCATTGATTTCGGTTTTCCTCTGATCCAAGTCGAAGTGAAGATGGGCATACGAACCGACCTTCACCATGATTTTGCTGATGAGGTCAGAAAGTCGGTAGGCTTCTTCAACATTTCTGGCGCTTTGAAGTAGCTTTCCCTTCAACGCCATCATATTCTCGACAAGTGGTTCGAGCCGCTTTAGATCAAGCTCCCATTCGTCCCAACTTGTGTATATATCAGTAAGATTCCACTTATATTCCTGTGGAATGAGGGTTCTGTCCAATGTTTCGGGTCTAAGTGACCCAATCGTTACGAACTCGGGTTGAGCGGAAAGGTTCTTGTGCGAGGAAGTTGAGTCAGGTGAACCGTTTGACATGATCTACTCCAGGAGATATTGTAGTTCGCACCGATAGATCAAAAATCTATCGGTCCGGTGCGAAATTGGATTTCATCCGCTGGCAATGATGACTTCATTACGGCAGAAAACAATCCTAAAATTTAAGATATTTACCGCAATTTTCCAAATACTCGAAGTACGGATTTGCTTATAATCAATGATGTGGTTCGGTATCGGGAGAGGTTTAGTGGAATACGGTATAAGCTGTCAACCCTCTGGGGTTGACAGCTTATACCGGTTGAAAAAGCCCAGAGATCGGTAGGACGGGGCTCCGTACCCGTCCGCCTAAGCACGAGTTCCTTGAATGAACGGGTACGGAGCCCCGTTCTACCGGGCAAAATGCACAACTTCATGTTTTATTCAACAAACTCAGCTTAATAATAAACAAAAGAGTCAACTGCAGAGAGTTGACTCTTTTGCTGTAGACCGAATAGGAGCGTAACCGTTTATTTGACGAGGATCATCTTGCGTGTTGCTTTGAACTCGCCCGCTTCAAGTCGATAGAAATACAATCCCGTCGAAAGCTCCGAGCCATCGATGGAAATACGGTGCTGTCCGGCAGTTTGATTTCCGGCTATTAGTGTGCGAATATTTCTACCTTGAAGATCGAATAACTCAAGCTTGACTTTGCCTTTCTCTTTCAAAGTGTAATCGATCATCGTCACCGCGTTGAAAGGGTTGGGGAAGTTCGGGGCAAGATAATACTCGAACGGCGTTGCCGTGTCATCCGAAATCGACACGTCGGGTAGAACTGAAACAACATCGAGTGTGACAGGTATGCGAGTAGTTCCGATACCGGCATTGTGGGAGAACTCGATTATGACGCTGTATCTTCCAGTATCAAGATCAGTACTCTCTATCGCTAAATCGATCGGAGTGAATTCAGATGCGAGTAGAGTATCGGATCGCGGATTATAACCAATCCAGCTCGAGTTCGGAGCAAGCTCGAAAATCGAAACTATGTCCCCATCCGGGTGATCGAATACCATCGCCAGACTCCAAACCAGATTATTCCATTTCGGGGTAATCATGATTCCGCAACGAGCTACGGTCGCGGGGGGAAGATCGACGAAATCGGTTAAATATCGTATCTCTCCGGTGTTGGTATTCATCTTGAATAGAGCCACATTGGCGTGTTGATTATCTTGGGGAGCATTTGGAATTACCCCCGATTCGTCATTGGAATTCATATAGAGGCAAAATCCGTCGGGGTCATCTCGGAACCAGGAGAGCCCATACTCATGGATTTCATCCTGTGTCCCCGGATATCTGGTCTGGAAGTTTCTGACCTCGACAAGCGCGGTATCATTCTCTATCGCCAATTCGTACAAGCGTGTTGTCGGACCCGAAGCCCAGATATTCCCAGTGTTTGGGTTTATGGCGATGTTGCGGGCGTTGCTAAAACCGCGAGGTAACGACCACTCAGACACGATATGATAATCTGTCGGATCTATCGCGACAATCTTCGATGTCGGATAGAAGGTACAGTAAAGTAGCCCGTTGAAGTATTCCATATCGCTGTAACCGTAAAGACCATTTGTTTCCTGTGGGATACGAATTCCACTGTACTCTCCACTTCGACTGAATTCGTAGAAGTAGTTCAACGTATCGTCGCGATTGGAGGATCCACCACAAACAACCCAATGATCGTTGACGAACGCAATACCCTGCAGACGTGGATTATCCACCGCTTCGCTGGCATTCCATGAAAGTAGTCGATCCCATTGTTCGTCTTGATCATCTCGAGTTGGAAGGCGTTTATGTCCAGGGTTTTCAATTTGTACGTTTTCGAGTGTGTCTTCGATTACGTAAGTAAACCTGCTCGTAAACGTGAGTGTACCATTACCGGTATTCGACAGCATGAAACCGGTTTGTGTGGAGGAGTCTGGAAGCATCGTAAATTCGAAACCTTCAGTGTCGGTGGTGAACTCAGGATGCAAAAGGGTCAAAACCACCCAAAGAGTTTCGGCTTCGACGATAGTGAACCCCTCGCCATTATCACCTACCCAGGTTGAATCGTTATAACCTTGCGCGCTGGCGGTCAAGCGCTCGTAATCGCCAATTAAAATATCATTTATATAAGCGATACCATCGATATCGCACTCACCCCAGAATCCGCGCGCTGTGTTGATTTGAGCGCCTTCTACGGGTACTCCGGTGGCCGCATCGGTAACTTGAAGCGCCAACACTCCGGTGATGTATTGAATAGCGGTAGTGAACTTGATAGCAAGTCCGTTCTCAATGTGTTTGGCGCCTGCGGAATACGTATTATAGTAGGTATATTCGAGACCATCCAAATCAGTTGGGCTGTTGATTCCTATGGTCACATAGGGCGTATCATGGGATTCGCCTTCACCATTGGAATTACTGACGTCTTTATATTGGAAGAGAATAACTCCGTCGCCACTATAAGTGGGGACAGCATCTGTATCGAAAAGTACAAGTTCGAATGTTTCAGTGTGCCCGTCGGATTGTGTGGTCATTCCGTTCCATTCCACAATGAAGCGACCGTTTTCTTCATCGTGATAGGTCAGAATTCTTCCGGTCCGCAGATCATCCCAAAGAACGCAAAGTTGGCCATCGGGGCCTTCACCGGTGTTGATGCGTCTGTTTCGAAAATCGGCAAGTTCAGCCCAGTTCCCGAAGGCAAACCAACCGTTGGTGCAGATTGTCCCACGGTTAAACATTTGCCCGTAATACTGGAACTCGAAGGGCAGATCTACAACCCGGCTTTGATCAGCGTCCTCGGATCGATCCTGAAGGTTGAGGAGCGTGCCGTCGAAGTCACTGTTCTGAACTGTTGGATCGATCTCAATCCAGTCATACACTGGAGCCATTTCCCAATCACGATCTCCTGAATCGAAACAGACATAGCCGTATTTATCTGGACCGAATGGGTCTGTAACAGTTGCCGCGCCGACGGTCAGAACGTAGGTGGTAGTATCGCGAAATCCGGATTCCGTAGCGATTGCCAATTTAAGAGTGACTTTCATGCCGGGAACAGCAAAAGGATGAGCCCTTATCCGGAAAGGATTGCCTTGGAGTCGGGAAGACCTGCCCACTGCGATAGCCGGATATGCCGCCTGATCGTTTAACACGGTCACGACCTCGGCTTCCGACCAGAGAATAGCGGTGAAGGGCTCGATTCCGGCCCCGCCTCCATTTGCAAAATTGAAATCGATATCAGCTTGTGTGCCGGGTTCGATCCGGTTATTAGCTATAAACGCTCCACCAATCTGGATGGCAGGCGATAGCACTTGGATAGCCGCCATCGACCGCCAAGTCGTCTCCCCGCTTTGTACGTTCACACCAATCGGAATGGCAGTTTCATTAGGAGCTGAGTTGTCGATCCGGAGATCGAGTCCAATGGTTATCGACTGGTCGTGCTCGGGAGCGTTTTGCAGATTAATTGTATCCCCGCTGACCTCAGCCCAAGGAGACAACGATTCGAAAGTAACAGTGATTCCGCCTTGAGGTTCGCCCGTTCCGAAATTCTTTACAATGACGTCCAGCGATATATCTTCTCCGGGGTTAGCGTTCCCGTCATTATTATTGTCCTGCTCGATGCTCCAAATCTCCGCTCCAATGAATTGTTCAACCTGCCTGACGGTTATTGTCCCGAGATAGGGCTTCATGTTGTGTTTGGTGGCGGTGACCAGAAGACTGCCAGCGGTAAGGGCGTCCGAAGGGATCGCAAATTCAGCGATTCCATTTTCGTCAGTGTGGACTACCATTTGAAATTCGTCGGCGGCTTTATAGAGGCAAACTTGAGCGTCAGCTACCCCGGTGTTTTCATCTCTATCCATGACAGCGATTGTAATCCGGGTAGTGCCGAGAGCGACGCTTTGATCATGTTCGCAAGCAACAATCTGTGGAATGGCGGTGAACATATCGGTCGCCGGATCACCCATCAAATTAGCCCATTTAGAGAAATTCGTGACGTTCACATTCTCGAAGCCATTGTATTGACGATACAAGTTATAACGTCCGTAATTGCTCGATGAACCAAGGTTGTACAATCCGAGTTTCAGCAAACCGTGCCACAACCCCGTGAATACAGCGTTGTTGTAAGGCACATGTGTGGAAGAGGTTGCAAATCCGATGGAGCCGATAGCGCCGCCAGCTGAAATAAAGAATCCTTCTGTCTGACAAAACTGATTGATATATTGTCCCGACGCGCAGGTCAATGTTGTTGCAAAGGGATACCGCCGATGCGCTTGAAATCCCATGATCATGTCGGCGGACAATCCTTCCATTCCAATCCATCCACGATAGGTAGCGTAGTTGATCCCTCTGGCAAATTCGCTCGTGAAAAACTGTGGAACATTTTGACCTTGGAAGGGGGCGTTAAAGTACTGCTCGTGAACGTTATCCCAACCCCGATCAAGCGTCTGACGCCTCACCCATTTATTAACGAAAATAGTCGAAATCCCGGATCCCGCATACCCAGCGCAGACTGCACCTTGGCGATACCAATCCGTGTTATCCATATAAGGGTTTGACTCATAGTTAACGATTTTCGCCACGACCTGATTAAGTTCTTGGACGCTCCGACAGGTAATTCTTCCATAATCAGCGTCGGCAAGGATGTCGCCGCCTTCGAGGAGTGCATAGTCGAGATCAGTCGCTCCACCGGCGTCGGCGGGAAATGCCGGGAGACCATTCCCGCCCCAGTCTGGATCTCCAACGAGAGCGATCATCTCGGGAGGTAAATCCCACTCATTGTAGGCGCGCTGAATCTGCCCCTTAATGGCGTCGGTTGATGCGTTCACCTGAATCGCCATGGTCTGAACGTCCCAGCCCATTCGCTTCCGCCACGTAATCAAAGGAGCAAGAGCGTTCGCAATCCCATTGGCGTTATAATAAACAAGAAGGTATGAACCGCGCTGAGGATCGTCGCGAGATGGGGAAGGTGGATTGACGACTAATGATTCGATCAATCGATTGATGGTGCTCGAAGGTTTGGGGCGGAGAGGGTTGATAATTTCATTGACGCCATCGTTGGAGTAACGAAGATCGAAATCAACGTTCGTATTGTACCGAACTTCGCCAGTGGCGCGATTAACCTGCATCGGATAAACGATGACTGAAACCATGCGATTGCCGCGTAGAATGGCTGGGTTGCCGATTTCGATTGGATTCGGGGGCCAAAATCCGTCAGAGCTAAGGTACTCGTCTGCAGGAGCTCCAGACTGATCGAGATTTTCGGATCCATCCTGTTCAGGAACGA
Source organism: uncultured Caldithrix sp. (assembly GCA_964355675.1). Taxonomy (GTDB): domain Bacteria; phylum Electryoneota; class AABM5-125-24; order Hatepunaeales; family Hatepunaeaceae; genus CAMBDS01. The sequence goes on along the minus strand of CAYHEC010000035.1, from coordinate 2,664 downwards.
TATATGGGCGATAGTCACTCGAAACGTAGGAGGTTATATCCTTGATAACCATTTCTATCCCACCAGTAGGTGGAACCAGAACCAATCGCGAAATCATCGGGAGTTCCGGCCAACCGGGGCGAGTCGTTGCGGGTTCAAGATCAAGCCCGAATCTGTCGATGCTACGCCCGTCAGCGGCTGATGATTCAAGCCGTCCAATACTCGGAACGGAGATTTTTAAATGGGTTACTGTTAAATCATTTTGAGTTACTTCGACTGTCGCCGAAGGAAGCGTTGTCTCATCTTCGATCGCGTTTGCCGCGAACGAGAATTGTACCAAAGATAATAGAAGCGTTGAGGCGAGAAAAAATCTGGAAAACAAACGCATTGCACCCTCCGGTATCGAAATATGGTAGAACCGGGCTCCGTCCCTGTTCTTTCAAAGCAATTGTTATGTATTGAAGCGGGTACGGAGCCCGCTATAAAAATAATCAAGTTTGCAGTGCATGAATTGCACTAACAGTATTGCCGCATACCTATCCTGATGCCTGTATAGCAAAATTAGTGCCTTGAATAGTACTTTTGCCCTTGGAGAGCGGACTTTCAGAGTTCGTTGATTTATTCGCTTGGGACGCCAATTCGGACAAGATTCTCTTGGAGGGGGGGCTTCAGCCCGCCCTTGTTTGTGCTTGATTGTCCTTTAGGGGGGGCTGAAGCCCCCCCTCCAAGAGGATCAAATCTCTACTCGAACGAATAAATCAACGAACTCTTTCAGTCCGCCCTTAGCGCGGATTGAAATCCCACCCTCCAAGACAATTTAACTAATTAAGTGATTACATCATCAATCCACATTTTCACTGATTCATAGTTCGGAAGAATTCTTCGTTATTGCGTGTAGATTTAATGCGTTCCAGAATGAACTTCATAGAATCGGTTGGATTATAGTCAGCAAGAATGCTGCGTATCAAATGGATCCGCGCTAAGGTCGGGTCCGGAAGCAACAGTTCCTCTTTACGGGTCCCAGAACGGTTCGTATCGATCGATGGGAATATCCGTAGATCAGAAATGCGCCTGTCAAGCACCAATTCCATGTTGCCGGTCCCTTTGAACTCTTCGAATATGACCTCATCCATTCGACTCCCGGTCTCGATCAATGCTGTCGCGATAATCGTCAAAGATCCGCCTTCTTCAATGTTCCGAGCGGCGCCAAAAAATCTCTTCGGCTCATATAGAGCCGAAGCATCGACGCCTCCCGAGAGAATACGTCCGGAATGAGGCATCACTGTATTATGCGCTCTTGCCAATCGAGTGATCGAATCAAGCAGGATGACAACGTCCTTGCCGTACTCGACCAACCTTTTGGCTTTTTCGATAACCATATTCGAAACTTGAACGTGGCGGTCAGGTTTTTCATCGAAGGTAGAGCTGATAACTTCCCCTTTAACAGTCCGTTCCATATCAGTCACCTCCTCCGGTCGTTCGTCTATCAATAGAACAATCAGGAATACGTCGGGGTGATTTTCAGCAATCGCGTTAGCAATCTTTTGGAGAAGTACAGTTTTACCAGTGCGTGGTGGCGCAACAATCAATCCGCGTTGTCCCATACCGATCGGTGTGAATATATCCATGATCCGCATGGAAATATCGGGCGCTACTTTTGATTCAAGACGGAACTTGCGGGTGGGGAAGAGCGGCGTCAGGTTATCGAAAAGTATTTTATCGCGGGCTTCATCGGGATTTTCAAGATCAACGGCTTCCACTCGAAGCAACGCAAAAAACCGCTCGGAATCCTTCGGAGGCCGGATCTGACCTGAGACCATGTGCCCTTTTCGAAGACCAAATCGTTTTATCTGCGATGGGGAAACATAAACGTCATCAGGACCAGGCAGAAAATTCGATTTTGGCGACCTCAGGAAGCCATATCCATCCGGAAGTATTTCGAGTACTCCTGAGGCAAAAGCATATCCCGACGAATCCGATTGCTTGTCAAGAATCTTAAAAATAAGATCCTGCCTCGGCAACCCGCCATATTCAGGGATATCGAGACCTCTGGCAATCTCACTAAGCTCATGTATTTTCATCGTTTTGAGCTTATTCAAATCGAGAGTAACGGGTGTTCCGGATTTAAGAGCGGCTACGTCCGCATCTAATCCAAGCTCATCGATTGTGAGAGGTTCCGGTGGAATGACAGTCGGTATAACCGGTTCAATTTCAACAGGCGGACTGATCCGGCGAAGTTTTGGTTGAACCGAACCATCGGTGGCAGGGTGGATACGACTCACACCCGTGCGGAGAGGATTCTTGCGTTGAAGCATACAGATAAGTGAGTTAGGGGATTAATAATTGAAGCGTCGAGATTTGTGGCGTCCGATCAGAAAGACACAGCGGATGAAAAGTGTCCGAGGGTACAATCGAAAATGATCGGCGGAAGCATCGCGGGACACGTAATGACATTCCCGCGGTGTAAGGAACCTACTATCCTATCGGCAAATGTATCACATTATATTGCCATTGTCAAGTATTATTGGAAAATAGTTGTATTTTTCGTTGGATAAGATAATACCAAAATAATTGCAATCAGCTGAAAGAGCCTCTCGGGATCCAGTTACATTCTTGACTGTATTCTCTGGCGCAGGGTGTCCTCGAGTTCTTTGAAATATTTCTTATAGGGATCGTGTTCTCCAT
>CAYHEC010000034.1:0-33508 GCA_964355675.1 uncultured Caldithrix sp. | reverse complement strand
TTGGCCAATACGGAAGCCCCAATTATCAGATCGTCGATGACGGCATTACTGAAATCTATTGGATTGGTTACGAGCCAAGAGAGGGAACGCTCGAAGGCGGCGCTAACATGGACGTCTTTGTCACTCTCGACGCTACGGACTTGATCGGCGGCAACTACGAAGCGGAAATGCACTTCCTCTCAAACGACCCTGCCAATCCCAACCTGGCGATCAATATACTGCTCCATGTCACCGGAGCGCCTGACATCGCTCTGGAATGGTCAGACGATTATGGCTTCCCGGAGGTCATCGATTGGAATCGTGCTTATCAGGATTTCTACAGCGGCGGTCCATACGAAATGACTGTTAAGGTTACTAATGACGGCACGGCTGATCTGAATGTCGAAGATATCGCCTTCGATCATGAATTTTTCTCTGCCGCACCGCCTGACTTCTCGCTACAAGCGGGACAGTCGCGCGATTTGATCGTGACGTTCAATGCTCCGGCCGACGCGCCCGGCGAATACGATCAGATCATGACTTTATTTTCCGACGACCCGGACGAAGCATCATTGGAGGTCGCACTGCATGCGAACGCGACACTGCCTCCAACTATAGTCGTTAATCCTAACGAGATCGAAGACGCTCTGACTACCGGAGAGATCGTACAACACAGCCTGAATGTCGCCAATGTAGGGAATGCTCAACTACGTTACATTGTTGAACATGAGATCATCTCCGAGCCGGAACGTGATCGCAATTCACGGTCGCTAAGAGGCGTCGATGGAAACAGCGGCCCGCAACGCGACAATGCCGGCGACCTCATCCGCAGGATCAACGTACCTTGGAACACATCCAGCGGTATGGCTTTCGATGGCGAACTGATGTGGGGATGTGATTATGGTAACGCCCGACTCATCGCAGTCGATCCCACCAATGATCAGGTTGTCGCCAACTTTGCTTACGGCGTCAACTCCATGTCTCTGGCTTGGGACGGTGAAAAATTCTGGGTTTCACCCTGGGCGGGTAATCAGATTTTCACATTTGACCGCAATGGACAGCGAATCGGTACGTACAATTTCAACTTCGGTGCACTCGGCGGGATGGGCTCAGACCTCAAACGAGGCTACATCCTCGTGAACTGCATCAATGACCGCCGCATTCACGTGATCCGGATCGATAATCAGGAGGAGGTCGCCAGCTTTGATCCTCGCGGCGCTTGGCAGAATGCTGATGTCTATGGAATCGAGTGGGTCGTTGAGCATCCCGACGGCCAGCTCTGGGGCCATTCATCCGGACGCCTCTGGGAGGTCTTTGTGGATGACAACTGGAATTGTCAACCCGTTCAAAACTTCGCGGTGGAGAGCAACGGCGCTCCTCATATCGAAATGGCCAACGACGGCGAGAACATGTGGGTTGGCGGAAACTGGGGTGAACAAGCCTGGCGCGTCTATGATGATGGCATTACTGAAGTGCGCTGGCTTGCCTACGAACCGAAGGAGGGAGAACTCGAGGGCGGTACGTCGATGGATCTAACCGTCACTCTCAATGCGACAGGTCTTTTCGGCGGAGATTATGAAGCCGAAATTCGCCTGCTTTCAAATGACCCTGCCACACCCACACTCGTAGTGAACGTGTTATTGCAGGTTACCGCCGCACCGATGATTGCCGTAGAATGGCCTGAACAAGCCGGTTTCCCGGTCATAAACTGGAATAGAGTCTTCCCAACACTGTTTACCGGCGGACCCTACCGGATTCCGGTGACTGTGAAGAATGAAGGCACAGATATTCTGGTGATCGACGATATCTCGTGCGATAATGATTTTTTCTCAGCCGACCCGGCCAATTTCGAAGTGGCTCCTGGCGAAGAAGGAGTCACCGACTTTATCATCGATGCCCGCGCGAATGGGCTCCATTTGGGAACGATGACGATCTTCTCAGATGATCCGCACCATGGTGAATACCAGATAGAGGTAAGAGGTCGTACATCTGCACCACCAGAGATGGACCTCCAACCCAATTCGATAGACGAAGATCTCTTCACCGGCGGAAGCGTAGATAACGTTGTGACAATCACCAACCGCGGCTCCGCACGACTTATCTGGGAGACCGATCTCGAGATCATCTCCGAGCCAGATCGCGACCAGAATTACCGTGATTTGCGTAAGGTGGATGGTTCAGCCGGTCCACAGCGTGACAATCCTGGTGACCTCATTGGCCAGTTTAATTGGAATCGTTCCCAACAGTCGCAATATAAGGCGGGTATCGCCTGGGATCCCGATAATGAAATGATGCTACTGACATGCTACAGCACGAACTTCATGGCGATCGTCGATCCAGCCAATAACTACCAGACAGTCAGAGAATGGCAACCGCCCACCAACCCGATGGGTGCGACCTGGCTAGACGGCATATTCTATGTCATCGGCTGGACCGGCGGTAACCAATTCCTCTATCGCTGGGATATTGACGGAAATAATCTCGGCAATTTTGATACGCAGGGCATTGTCCCGACTTCGGTTGCGGCCAGTCCTGACCTCGGAGTCTTGCTTGTTGGCGATGGTAATAACAACCGCGACATCTTCGTTTACAATGTCGATCGCCAGAGAATCGGCACGATTGGTCGGGATAACTATATGCAATATACGGGCGGCCAATGGCAACGCAGTCTCTGCTGGATCGATAAGCATCCCGATGGTCAACTCTGGATCAACACTCCGGGTCGCGCTTGGGAAGTCAGTGTTGACACAGACAACTGGCGCGTCACCTCAACCGTGCAAAATCTCGCCAGTGGAAGCGATCAAGAGTGGGATGGTATTGGTCACGATGCTCACAATCTCATCATTGGACGGTATAACTCACCCAGTTACCAGATCATGGATGACGGCATTACCGAAATGTTCTGGCTGATGTGGGATCCACCAGAGGGACAACTAAGCGCTGGCCGACAGCAAAACATGGTCATTGGATTGAATGCCGCCGGGCTGATAGAAGGTAATTACGAAGCTGATCTCCATTTCCTCTCGAACGACCCGGCCAATCCCGATCAGGTGGTCAATGTCGTGTTGCAAGTCACCGGCGCACCAGACGTCACAGTAGAGTGGCCTGATGACTATGGCTTCCCGAACGTCCTCGACTGGAACCGTGCCTACCGCGACTTCTATAGCGGCGGACCTTATGATATGGTCATCGAGGTGACAAATGACGGGACAGCGGACCTGAATGTGGACGACATCTCCATCGATCAACAGTTCTTCTCTGCCAACCCATCTAATTTCGTCCTGCAACCGGATGCCTCGCGGCAGGTGACGATAACGTTTAATGCCCCGGCCAACAGACCGGGAGATTACAATCAAACCCTCGTCATCTCTTCAGACGACCCTGACGAGGCGGAATTCGAAATGGCTTTGCATGCCAATGCGAGTCTGCCGCCCATCCTTGATGTCGATCCGAATGTCATCGAAGATGCACTGCTAACCGATGAGATCTCCGAACATATCCTTTCTGTTACCAACGACGGTACGGCTCGACTAAGGTTTACTATCGAACATGAAGTCATCAACGAGCCGGAGCGTGACCGCCATTCACGAGCCCTGCGAGGCGTCGATGGCAACCCTGGCCCTGCTCGAGACAATGCCGGCGACCTGATCCGCAGGATCAACGTGCCTTACAACACCTACGGCGGTATGGCATTCGATGGTGAGTTGATGTGGGGAAGCGACTACGGAACCGGACATTTGATCGCCGTCGATCCTGCGACCGACCAAGTTGTTCACAATTTCCAGATCAACGGCTCTCCCATGTCACTTGCATGGGATGGTGAGAAGTTCTGGGCGAGTCAGTGGGCGAACAACATCATATTCCTTTACGACCGCGAAGGCCGCGCGCTTGGCCAGTTCAACCTCAACTTTGCCGTCTTCGGCGGGCTGGGTTCCGATCAGGAGGATTACGTCTATATAAACTGCATCAACGACCGCCGCATCCATGTGATCAATATCGGCGATCATGCTGAGGTTGCCAGTTTCGATCCTCGCGGAGCTTGGCAAGGCGCCGATGTCTACGGAATTGAGTGGGTCGTGGATCATCCCGATGGACAGCTCTGGGGTCATTCGCCGGGACGGCTTTGGGAGGTCTTTGTTGATGAAAACTGGAATTGTAATGCTGTTCAGAACTTCGCTGTGGAGAGCAACGGCGCTCCCCACATCGAAATGGCTAATGACGGCGAAAATATGTGGGTCGGTGGTAACTGGGGCGAACAAGTCTGGCGTGTTTACGACGATGGCGTCGATGAGATGCGCTGGCTACGCTATACTCCAGAAGAAGGTGTACTTGACCAGAATGAAGGGATGGAAATCTCCGTCATTCTCAATGCAACCGCCCTCATAGGTGGTAACTACGAAGCTGATCTGCACTTCCTGTCGAACGACCCGGCCGGACCCGATCACGTCGTCAATGTTGTGCTGGAAGTGACCGGATCGCCAGTAATTGAAGCGGTATGGCCCGGTCCGGCGGGCTTCCCGGACATGGTCAACTGGAATAATGTCTTCCAACAACTCTATACCGGCGGACCTTACCGTATTCCGATCACGATCCGCAATGAAGGTACCGACGTACTGATAGTCGATGACATCACATGCAATGATGGATCATTCTCAGCCGATCCAGCCAGTTTCGAGGTTCCCATTGGCGAGCGGGTTATCACTAACTTCATTCTGAATGCCCAAGCTGACGGTCTGCATGAAGGTGTGATGACAATCTTCTCGAATGATCCTCACAATGGGGAGATGGGTATTTCCGTTCAAGGGCGCACAACAGCTCCACCAGTTATGGTGATCGATCCGGGTCTTATCGAAGAAGATATGTTCACCGGAGCTGTTACTGAACCAGTGATCAACATCACCAATCAAGGCGTCGCCCAACTTGAATGGGATACCGATCTCGAGATCATTCGCGAGCCGGAGCGAGATAACAATCAACGCGCTCTGCGCATGGTTGATGGCGAGAGCGGACCGATTCGTGATAACGCTGGAGACCTAATTCGTAGGATCAATGTTCCATGGAACACTTTCGGCGGAATGGCTTTCGACGGCGAATTAATGTGGGGTTGCGACTATGGCAATGCCCGACTAATCGCTGTTGATCCATCAAATGATCAGGTGGTTCAAAACTTCGCTTATGGCGTCAATTCGATGTCGTTGGCCTGGGATGGTGAGAAGCTATGGGTCTCACAATGGGCAGGAAACCAGGTCTTCACATACGACCGCAATGGTCAACGTGTCGATACGTACAATTTCAACTTCGGCGCACTCGGCGGTATGGGTTCTGATCTTGACCAAGGGTATATCTTTATCAACTGCATCAATGATCGTAGAATCCATGTCATAAGAATTGACAACCAGCAAGAGGTTGCCAGCTTTGATCCGCGTCAGGCATGGCAAAATGCGGATGTCTATGGTATCGAATGGGTAGCCGAGCATCCCGACGGACAACTCTGGGGCCATTCGTCTGGACGCCTTTGGGAGGTCTTTGTCGATGAAAATTGGAACTGTCAACCAGTTCAGAATTTTGCTGTCGAGAGCAACGGCGCCCCTCACATAGAGATGGCCAACGATGGCGAAAATATGTGGGTTGGCGGAAACTGGGGCGAACAAGTCTGGCGAGTTTATGATGACGGCGTTACTGAAATGCGCTGGATTCGCTATGAGCCCAAGGACGGCGTGCTGGCGCAGAATGCCGACACTGATGTCGTGGTTACACTCAATGCAACCGGACTGATCGAAGGCGACTACGAAGCAGATCTCCACTTCCTCTCCAATGACCCTGCCAACGCAGATGAAGCGATCAACATCATCGTTCATGTCACCGCGGCAAGCGATATTCTCGCCGAATGGCCAGAAGAATTCGGTTTCCCGGATCGGCTCGACTGGAATCAAGCTTATGAAGAACTCTTCAGCGGCGGTCCTTATCCGATGACCATCGTTGTGAACAACAATGGCGTCGAAAATCTGCGCGTTCAAAATATCACTTCCAATCACAATTACTTCAGCGTCGCACCGACCAATTTTATGCTGGCTCCTGAAGCTTCAAGGGAAGTGATAGTGACCTTCAACGCGGCCGCCAACGATCCAGGCGACTACAATCAGATCCTGACAATATCCTCTGACGATCCTGATGAAGGACAATTTAGGATCTCGATGCATGCAAATGCAGATCTGCCTCCGATCATGGCCATCAATCCGGATCATATCGAAGATGGACTCGTCACCGATGAAGTAGCGGAGCATATAGTAAACGTCGCAAATGCGGGCGATGCACCGTTGCGCTTCACCATCGAACATGAGATCATCTCCGAACCTGATCGCGATGCTTCCGACCGAACACTGCGCGGTGTCGACGGTCTCGCCGGTCCTCAGCGAGACAATCCGGGCGAAGTTCTCGGGCAGTTCGCCTGGGAAGGCGGGGAAGGCCAGAACCAGCACAAGTCAGGCGTAGCCTATGACTTCGACAATGACCTTATCTTCCTTACCGGTTACGACCGGAATATCTTCGCCATCGTTGACCCTGCAGACAACTACCGCGTTGTCCGTCAATGGAATAACCCCGGTAACGGCAACCCGATGACCGCGACGTGGTTGAATGGAGTCTTCTACGACGTCCAGCTCTGGAACAATGCTCTGTTCCGCTGGGATGTCGATGGGAATCGACTCGATCCATTGAACCTGAACTATCAGGTTCGAGGCGTAGCCTCCAGCCCGGAGATGGGACTCTTATTCTTTACCCATAACAACGATCTTAGTCGGATGATCGTTTTCGATCCGGCCAATAATCGTGAAGTTGGAGTGATCGACAACTATCGACAGTACATCGATAACCGCGACTGCTACAGCATCCTCTGGGTCGATAAGCATGATGGCGGGCAACTCTGGGTGAACGGCTGGGACGCCGGACTATTCCAGATCGGTGTTAACACCGATAACTGGCAGGCTACGGGCCGAGTTCAACAGTTCCAATTCCCGAACAGACAGAATCCTCAGCCTTGGGACGCGATGGGCTGGGATGGTCATAATCTGATCTTAGGACAATATGGCCCGGCCAACTACATGATCGTCGATGACGGCATCGAGGAAGTCTATTGGATTGGTTACTCTCCGAAAGAGGGAACAGTTCAAGGAGACGGAGACATGGACGTTACCGTGACTTTGTCTGCAACCGACTTGATCGAAGGCGACTATATCGCCGACATGCACTTCCTCTCCAATGACCCGGCTCACCGCGATGAAGTTGTCCGCATTCAATTACACGTCACCGGCATCCCGATTATTCTCGTCAGATGGGCTGGCGACATCGGTTATCCCGACATGATCAACTGGAACGCCGCGTATCCGCAACTCTTTACTGGCGGTCCTTACCGAATTCCGATAACGGTGATCAACGATGGAACAGCGGTACTGAGCATCGATAACATTACCTGCGATAATCAGGTCTTCTCCGCCGATCCGACTGCTTTCGAGATCCCGCCCGGGGAAGAAGCCGTCACCGAGTTCATCCTCAATGCGGCAGAAAACGGCTTGCATGAAGGAACAGTGACAATTTCTTCCAATGACCCCAACAACCGTGAATTCCAAATCGCGGTACGAGGTCGAACCTCAACTTCGCCGATTATGGATATCGATCCGTTGGAGATTGGGGCGGACCTTGCATCGGGTGAAGTTACCGAGCGTGTTATTAACATCTCAAACACCGGTGGAGCCCGCTTGCGCTGGCGTACGGAGGTCGAAATTATTCAGGAACCTGGGCGCGACATGGATGCCCGCAGTTTGCGGAGTGTCGATGGAGTAGAGGCAGGTCCGCAACGCGATAATCCTGGGGATGTTCTTGGACACTTCACATGGAATCGCGCCGGTCAGCAGAACTATAAGGCTGGTATCGCTTGGGACCCGGATAATGAACTGATGTTCCTTACATGCTACAGCACCAACTGGATGGCGCTTGTCGATCCTGCGGATAACTATCGAGTTGTGCAGGAATGGCAGCCGCAAGCACCCCAACATATGGGGGCAACCTGGTTGAACGGTGTCTTCTACACCATCAGTTGGACGGGCGGAAACGCTTACCTCCTCAAGTATGATATCGGTGGTCGTTATCTTGGCAACTTTATCACTCCCGGTGTCATCGGAACCTCGGTCACTGCCAGTCCTGAACTTGAAGTCCTACTCGTAGGTGATGGCGGCGGCAACCGCGATATTTACGTGTACAATCCGGGCGGTGACCGAATTGCTACTATCGCACGCGACAACTACCAGCAGTATATTCAGGGTCAATGGCAGCGTAGCCTTTGCTGGGTCGATAAACACCCTGATGGACAGCTTTGGATCAACACACCGGGACGCGCTTGGCAGGTATCAGTCGATACCGACAACTGGCGCGTGACCGGAACCGTGCAGAACTTCGGCAACGGAGGCGATCAGGAGTGGGACGGTATCGGCCATGACGGGGACAATATCTGGATAGGCCGTTACAACTCCCCGGAATATCAGATTGTCGATGACGGTGTCCAAGAACTGTTCTGGTTGAGATGGGAACCTGAATTAGGTGAGATCGCCGCCGGAGCAGATCAGGATGTCGTTGTTACCCTAAACGCAACCGATCTCATTGGTGGTGTCTATGAAGGCAATATCCACTTCCTGTCGAACGATCCTTCTCACTGGGATGTGGCTGTTAACGCGATTATCAACGTCACCGGAGCCCCGGTGCTCGAGACCGAACCGATCGCTCAGCCGATGGAAAATGCGCCGGATCTACTTTCATTCGAAACGACCTATGTCGGTGGTGTGAGAGCGATCCCGGTGACGATCTCGAACGTTGGGACTGAAGTTCTGGTCATCAGCCGGGTCACTTCATCCAATGCGGCTGAGTTCAATACCGATGCGGATGACGGGATTACTATCAATGCTCGAGAAGAAGCGATAGTCAATCTGCTGTTCCATCCGACCGACATCGACGACCGCGCTGGCAGGATTACGTTCTTCTCGGATGCGGCGAATCTCGGGGCAGGGGAGGAGGCCGGACAGTTCTGGTTCGACTTGGTCGGCCGTGGCCAGACTCCACCCAACATCGTGACCGATCCCGACGATGATAGTTGGATTCGTGTCGGACTTGCGGTCGGCGGGGATCCGGTCAATCAACAACTGGTCATTCGCAATCAGGGTGATCAAGGCGGTGACGATCTTGAATGGAACATTATTGCCGAGGAAATAGAGCCTCAACGTGACGCGCCAAATCGCAGTCTGCGCAGCGTTCTCGGGAACATTGTCGGACCGCGCCGCGATCCGCCTGAATCCCGCTACGCGCTCTTCAAAGAAGCCGGAGGCTGGGGCGACCAGATGGAAGAGATGTGGCAGCAGGAGGGCGTCCAAATCACCCAGTACAACAGCAATCAGTTTGGCAATGCACCGATTGAAGATTACCAAGTGATCTGGATTCGTGAATTCCAGTCCGATCAGTTCAATCAACTGTGGAACCAAAACCGTGCTCGCTTCGAAGAGTGGGTTGACGCTGGCGGTGTCCTCTACCAGGGGACCGCTACCAATAACTGGGGTGTCGCTCCGGTCAGTGTCGGCGATCTCACCCGCAATGCACAAACCTATTCCAACCAAGGTATAGTTGAAGTAACGAACAATCCCGACGCCGAAAACTACAACTACCTTGCTGAACTCTGCAACTGGCAAGGCGGCGAAGGGTTGTCCGGCAACTCGTGGTGTCACTCCAGCTTCAATAGAGGCGATCTTGGCCGCATCGACAACAGCGATTGGTATCAGGTAATTGCGCGCTTCAACGAGAACCAAAATCTCGCCGGCATCGTTGCCTATAACTATGGCCGAGGTTATGCAGTCATTACGGGCACAACTGACTCCCACCAGTACGCCAACTGGCGCCAACAGGGCATGTGGGGTTGGGCTTTGCCCAAGGTGATCTGGTATCTCGACTTTCTTGCCAATCAGGGACCAAACTGGCTCGAGGTCAATCCGGAAGATGGAACTCTCGCAATTGGCCAGGAAGAAAACGTTACTCTGACCTTTGATTCGCAAAGGTTGGAACCTGATACCAATTACTATGCCGATTTGATGATTGAGTCCAATGATCCGGACCAGCCGTTGGTGGTCATCCATCTCCTGTTGCGTACCGGCTCCATTGATCCCGTGCACTTCGTCAACGTCGAGGAAACCGCCGACAACCACAGTTTACTGGTAACCGGCATAACCTTTGATGGTGATCCGGTTCCGGCAGGTTGGGAAATCGGCGCCTTCACGCCCGACGGTGTACTTGCCGGTAGCGCTGTTTGGGAAGACGCCGAGACGGGTATGGCCGCTTGGGGAGCCAATGACGACCATCCGGATTATTTCGAAGGTGGTGAGACAATCAATCTTCGTCTCTGGGATAATGAGGCCAACGAGGAGTGGGAGGGCACGCCAAGAGTGGAGGAAGGTGATATGGTCTGGCAGAGCAATGGCTTCACCGTTCTTGCTATCGAAAGTTTCCGCGCCCGGACTCAGGAAGTTCCCTTCCGATTAGGCTGGAACTTGATTTCGATCAATATTACCCCGACTGATCAAGCCCTCTATAATGGCGATCCAGGTCCGGAAATTGTCCCGATGATGGCCCAGCTCCGCCGTCCCAATAACGGCGACCATCACCTTATTCTGATGAAGAATGAGCGTGGTTTGTTCTACGTTCCGTCGCGAAATTTCAACGGCATTCATTACTGGAATATCTCCGAGGGGTATCAGGTCCGTCTGGACACAGCAATGTCGGCAAGATGGACTGGTATCTCTGTAGGAGCTCAAGCTGATGTACCTATAGGTCGAGGTTGGAATATAATCGCCTACTCCCCGGACTATCCGCTCGATGCAAGCCGGGCAGGTGGACTCTATGTTCTGTCACCGATTCTCGATCGCGTCATCATTGCCAAGGACTGGCAGGGCGCTTTTATGATCCCGTCGCGGAACTTCAGCAACATGCAACCGTGGCATGCGGGTCTTGGTTACCAGATCAATGTCAATCAGGAGACTGTATTAAATTACCCGGTGGCGCGTGATCAAGCGGCTTCCATCGTGGTAGATCCTGAGTCACAAGCCAAGGGTCACTGGGCCGATCTGCCCTCGACTGGTGCAAACATGAGCATACTGATTACCAAGGTGGTAGGCGTCGAGCTAAATGCCTCCGACCAGGTGGCAGCGTTCAACGCATCGGGCCGTCTGATCGGCGTCGGTTGTGTGACCGATGGTCAGATTGGAGTTGCGGTCTGGGGTGATGATCCTTCGACGAAAACTGTGGATGGACTAATCGAAAATGAAGCCTTCACACTACGTCTCTGGAGTGCTGAGAATGAGGCGGAGTTTGAGCTTGGAGCTAACGTTCAGGAAGGGTCGATGACATATACGACCGACGGCTTCACGGTGATCGATGCAACGGTTGAGACAGCTATTCCAACCGAGTACTACCTCAGTCAGAACTACCCGAACCCGTTCAATGCAGTAACGCGTATCGCCTTTGGCTTGCCGGAAGCGACGCGCCTAACGATAAGTGTGTTCGATGTAGCCGGCCGTGAAGTGACGACGCTGGTGAATGGAGAAATGAAGGCTGGTCATCATAATGTTGTCTGGTCAGCTGAGTCGCTGGTGTCGGGTGTTTACATCGTGAAGATGAAAGCTTCGAATTTCAGTGCTATTCGCAAGGTAATGCTTGTGAAGTAAGGACTTACTGAGAAGGCATCCTACCTGAACAGACTCATGTCGCCTTGAGCATCTACGACTTATCAGGGCGTCTGGTAGGGTCCTTGTCGGATGGTGAATTGGAAGCAGGCAGCCACAGTCTAATATGGCGAGCCGACAATGCCGCAAGCGGCGTTTATCTCGTCCGACTGGATGCTGGAAGGAGTACTTTCACTCAAGGAGTGGTTCTGTTACGGTGAGAACGATTCACACATATGGATTCAAGGCGCAGGCGACACTTGTCGCCTGCGCCTTTATGCTTTCATGTACCGCTTTCGCTCAACAACCCGATACTCTTTGGACAGGACTCTACCCTGCTTGGGAGGGTTTTGACGATTGCCAGCGCTTAATTCAAACCTCTGACGGTGGATTTGCTATTGGCGGAAAATGTGGATACCCATTTTGGGATTACCTATTCATTAAAGTTAACGTACGAGGCGAAATGGAGTGGGCTCGTAACTATGGAGCCCAGCGGAATCACGACTTCTTTGGAGGATTTGTTCAGATGCCTGATGACGGGTACGTGTTGGTTGGAACAATCAATCGCGATGCAGTTAATACAACCTCACTGCTGAAAATCGACGCTGATGGTGACTCCGTCTGGGCAAGAGGTTACGGCACAACAGAATTTTATGATGTAACACTATCTCATGACGGATGTGCTGTCGCGGCAGGGCTGACCAATGAACATGCTGAGTTTGGATCTTGGGACGCTTGGTTGGTGAAGGTCGATGACGATGGTGAAGTAATCTGGCGAGGTATCTATGGTGGGCGGGGTGGAGACTCTTTCATACGTGTGATACCCACCAATGACAAAGGATTTTTGGGTGTCGGGAATACTTCTTCCTTCGGCGGAGTGAAGGGATTTATTGTAAAGACTGATTCGCTTGGCAACCAAGAATGGATGAGAGCTGTAAGCGCCTCGAATGAAATTCATGCCTTTGTATGTGCAATTGAAGCACCAGACGGCAGTTACCTTGCAGGTGGAAATGGGCGACAGAATGACGATCAGGAATTTTACCTTGTCAAGTTCACAGCCAATGGTGATACAGTCTGGTCTCGCAAGTGGGGTGCTGAAGAGGTTGGTTCTGATCGGATTAATGATCTTGTCAACGCTCCCGGTGGTGGGTATCTAGTGGTAGGTGAAGACCAAAAATCGCGCTATCCGATCATTCGACTTAATGAAGAGGGTGAAGTCACCTGGCGGTTTGATTTTGGCAATGAAGTGCACTCTCGAATTTTTAATGCTGTTCTTGCAACTGAGGACGGTGGTTACCTAATTGGCGGAAAGAACACGTCTCGGCTTTCTGAAGATGAAGCCTATCTTGTTCGCACCGCCCCTGATCCAGCTTATAACTCGGTTTCATTGCTCGATCCGGCTTTTCCATCGTTATTGGCATTATCCACGCCCTACCCCAACCCGTTCAACAGTTCAACGACAATCAGTTTTTCGATACTTCCTGTAAATCAGAAAGCCACCAGACTTTCAATTTACGGTCTTGACGGACGATTGGTTATCGAGTTAGTCAATGAAAGACTACTTCCGGGTGAGTATTCAGTCGGTTGGAATGCCACCGGACTGCCGACAGGAGCCTATTTATGCCGCCTTGAAGCCGGAGGCATTAGCCGGTCAATGAAGCTTCTTCTTATTCGATAACAATCATTCAGCTACAAATTGATACTATATTAAGTCTCCACTAACATGATATAACGTATTCTTTACTATACGTTCCAGGGTATATAAAATATGCACACTCGACCGTGCAATAAATGCAAAGACCGGAGCCAATTGGTTCCGGTCTTCTTTATCACCTGTAGCGGGGGTAGGATTTGAACCTACGACCTTTGGGTTATGAGCCCAACGAGCTACCAGACTGCTCCACCCCGCGATCTGATGCGTCTTAATTCCGCACACCGCCTAATATAGATTCCTTCCCGTCTGTTGTCAAGTTAATTAGAAAAATCTGAATCCTTTGCCGAGATTATCTTGACTTCGTATTTTGTAAATGCAGTTTCGGGATTAATTGGTAGTCCGCTATCTTCTTGCGCAAGGTGGGTCTGCTGATTTTCAAAATTCGACAAGCTTCGCCAAAATTCCAGCCGCAATGCTCCAGAACTTTTTCGATATGATCCTTTTCAACTTCCGACAAAGGCACCAGAACTGAATTGCTGTCGATTTCCTGCTTAGATTTAGAGGGCGAAAATTTGAGATTCAGTTTTTCTCCTGAGGATTGGAGAAGCGATTGAAAAATCACGTTCTCCAATTCCCTGACATTTCCAGGCCAGTCATACCCCTGCAACAATAATATATCGCTTTCATTGATATTTGTTACTTTACTACCAAGTTCTTTACCAAGCTTGTTGATCATAGAGTATGCAAGTTCGGGAATGTCTGTAACCCGTTCGCGTAGCGATGGAACTGCAATCATCAAAGGACTGATCCTGAAGAATAAGTCTTTACGAAATAATCCTGCTGATATTCTGTCTGGAAGGTTTCGATTAGTAGCGGCAATCACCCGCGATTTGAGTGTGAATAATTTTCCTTCTCCGACTCTGAAATATGTCTTCTCTTGTAACACCCGTAATAACTTCACCTGCATTTCCATCGGCAAATCACCAATCTCATCTAAAAATATTGTCCCCTCTCCAGATTCCTCGAATCGCCCCGTTTGATCTTCTGACGCCCCCGTAAAGGAACCACGCTTGTGCCCAAATAATTCACTCTCAATGAGATTTGGTGCAATCGCACCACAATTGATGGCGACAAACGGACTATTAGGTGATGAATATTGATGAATACCGCGGGCTACAAGCTCTTTACCAGATCCCGATTCACCCGTGATAAGGACTGTTGCGCGGGTGCGAGAAGCGATGCCGATCTGCTTGTGAAGCTGAAGTATCGGCATACTCGTTCCGACAATACGCGAGCCTTCGATAAATTTCCCGTTGAAATTATTCGACTTGCGAACTATGTGTTGCTCGGCGCCTTTTCCAACAAGTAAGTCAAGCTGATCGATCTCTGGAGGCTTTAGGAGATAATCATAAGCCCCTGCTTTCATTGCTTCGATAGCGTACTCTAAGTCTTGGTGACCAGTCAACATGATTACAGGTGGAGCATCAGAGAGACTGTTGAGCGCTTTCAGAAGGGTTATCCCATCGCCATCTGGAAGTTTTAAGTCAAGCACAATTACATCAGGCCTTACATCATTAAATAGCTTCCGGCCTTCAGCTAAGCTTCCAGCGGTACGGACATAATATCCAGCTTGAGCATAATGAAGTTCCAGCGTACGACAAATCGATCTATCGTCGTCGATAATCAAAATATCAGGCAAACTTGTCTCCAGTTGGTAGAAGGATTTCCACACGGGTTCCCCGTCCGGGTTCAGACATGATTTCAATCGTTCCCCGATGCAATTCGATCACCTTTTTTACATTGGGCAACCCAAGTCCTGTTCCGTCAAGACGAGTTGTAAAGAAAGGTTCAAAGATTCGCTCCTTAGTCGATTGCTCCATTCCCCGACCATTATCAGAGATAGCAATTCGAACCTTTTCTCCGGCATCATCGTTTACGCCAACGTCTATCTGAATTGTTCCGGCGGTCATAGTTTCTAAGGCGTCGAGACTATTGCGGATGATGTTGCTAAACGCTTGAGTCAGTAATTCGGAGTCCCCGAAGATAGTTATCTCACCAACTTGTTGGTTCAATTTAATGTGGATATTTTTGTCGGAAGCGAGTTGAAAATATGTTTCTATAGTTCTGTTTAATAACTTATTAATTGAGAATTGGGAAACAGATATATGCACCGGTTTGGAAAATTCGAGAATCGTACCGAGCATTCTTTCCATTCTACCCGCTTGTTCAATGGCGATCATGAATTGTTCGGCTTCGACACTGCCTGCCATTAATCCTCTCGACAGTATATTCAAATTCATTTTGACAGCCGAGAGGGGATTTCGAAGCTCATGCACAACCGAGGCGACCAGCTCACCGATGGCGGCAAGCTTCTCTGCCTGAACTAAAAGTCTTTCTTTTTCGAGAAGATCAATATAGGATTTCTTGAGCGCTCGGTTCGATGCGTCAAGCGCTTCGATCATTTTGTCAAAAGAACCGGCAAGCTCGCCTAACTCATCCTTTCGATAGAATTTGGATCTGACTTTCAGATCTCCTTCAGTGACCGATTTAGTAACCATTGCTAATTCTAAAATCGGCTTGCCAAGCCACCCGGATAAAAGTGACGCCGCCAATCCTGACAATATCAGCGTGAACAGAGCGATGACCAACCATTCGTTTCGGAGCTGTCTTATTGGCGTGAGAGCTTCATTCTCATCCATTTCTGCTATTAATGCCCAGCCAGTTCCGGCTATAGGACTCCAAGCTCCCAACGAGCGGTTCCCCAGCCACCCATCGTAAATACCAACCCCGGGATGGCCGGCAAGAGCAGACTCTATCGCGGGGCTCGACATTTTATGCGTGCCTGCGGCGGGGTGGTGGTGAAAACGCGAGCCGGTCAGCATGATCCCCTGTGAGTCGATAAGGTACGATTGACCGGTTTGTCCAAGTCCTATACTGTCACTCAGCAGTTTGTCCAGCGAATGGGCAATTCTGACTCTTCCCGCCGCAACAAAATAACCTCTGTTAAAAGTGGGGAAAGCTCGAAGCAAAGTAAACCACGTGCCAGCCCGAGGATCGTACTCGGTCTTCCCGTATATCACCAGCTCTTTGCCAATTTCCGCTTTTGATGGAAACATGGCAGATAGGGACGCCGCCCAGGCACTGTCCAGAGCGGTAAACCCAGGATTTAAAAGCACGCGATTGTGTGCAATCAGCGCAACTGCATCAAATTGATCCGAGCCAAAGTCCGAAAATAAAGCGGGCGACCCCTTAGCAAAGTCGCCCTCAATTAGTAACGAAGAGTGTAGTGCCGCTGTCAAATCGTTAAGACGTTCCACTAGCCAGTTCTCAATCAGAATCCGTTTGTAACCAGCAACGGCTTCCATCTGCAAAAACACTTCTCGTTCGACCGAATTACGTGCCGCGTAATAGGTACGAAAGCCGATGACTAAAAGAGGAGTGAGCGCTACTAACAGTAGGGTGAAAAACAATCGCCGGCCGATTCTGCCATAGAAAAAGAGTGGTCTTGATGAAAAAATGAGCGCCTCAGTCTGGTGGATTTGCGACGACTACCTCTATCGAGCCATTGACGCTACTCAAATCATATAAGCCTGATCCATTTCCAATCAACATTTCGATGGAACCACGGCTTTTTGAAGTGATGTGGCCTTGTCCGGTGTTAATGTTCAGCCCACCATTGACAGTATCTGCAGAAAGGGCGGCGTTTGCTCCCCGAGGAAGTGTTATTTCGATGCTTCCATTAATAGTTGAAATGTCGATTGCATCGGGTGCTTTTGAGATAAACTGGCATTGTATGAGCCCGTTGACAGTTTCAGCCGAAAGTTTAGATGAAATTATCTTGGACAATAAGATGCTTCCGTTGACGGTAGAAGCTGACAGATCCCCACTCACCATAAATGCACTAATGCTACCATTGGTCGATTCAAGCCGGGTGACCCCTGAGGAATTGTTGAGGTTCAAATCGCCGTTTGCAGTCTCCATGTCAGCGCCCAAACGGGAAGGCATTAGGATTGTGTATGTGATAGAAATACTATAACCCATTTTGCGGGGAAGGTCAGGGTCGATGACTAATCTGTCGCCACGCTGTACTGTCAGCATGCGCACACGGCTGGCGATATCCTCGCATGTCTCTCCCTTACGACCGTTTACGTGGATTTCAGCATCGATAATGACGAGGTTGCTGTCGGTCCCGGTGACAGTGATATCGCCGTTAGCGGTTGAAACTTCGAGAATTCTTGCATCAGCGGCCTCGACTTCCAAATGGACTACCCGCACGGCATTTTGATTGAATTCTGATGCGGCCGAGATGCGCGTGGCGAGTAAAACTGTCAGCGCTATAAAGGCTGAAAAGCCGAATAGTGACTTATTAATAAGATGAAGTGTTTTCATTTTATGAGTCCGGTGATAATGTTGTGTAAGTACAGACCAAGAAAGATCGGTCGGTATAATTTACTTCCCCCATATTGTTAGACCGGCTTTCGAATGAAAATGTTACATCTTTGAGAGAAATTGGTTTATAATGAGGATTTCAGAAGGCTGTCACCAAGCTCTTGGAGGGCGGACTTTTAGAGTTCGTTGATTTATTCGTTCGAGTAGAGATTTGATCCTCTTGGAGGGGGGGCTTCAGCCCCCCCTAAAGGACGATCAAGCACAAACAAGGGCGGGCTGAAGCCCCCCCTCCAAGAGAATCTTGTCCGAATTGGCGTCTCAAGCGAATAAATCAACGAACTCTTTTAGTCCGCTCTTGACAAGCGAGACGCTTATCCCACGCGAGAAGAGCGGACTAAAAGTCAGCCATCCAAGAGCTACGATAAAATGCCCCCTGTCATATTAATAGGGAAGAAACCCAATCCCGATAAACAGAAAATCGCGAGCAGTTTCAGCAGTAAATAAATGTTGCAGACGCATTGAGACGGTTGCTCTACTGCTCACGCTAATCAAACAACCGATCGACACTCCGGGAACGACTGAAGTCTCTCCCTTACGGTATATTTCTCGTGTCAGAGCCGTCAAGGGCGTCTGATAAGCGCCCCTGAGGTGAATTTTCTCGTCTTCGACCAGATAAATTCCAGCCCCATACTGAATTCCGAACGAAAGTTGGTTTTGGCTTGATTCCCAAAGAGATCGATCACTTATTACACTGAGTTCGACCACTCTGCCCACACCTTCTGATTGTTCGACCTTCATCTTTCGACCGCCAGTTTTCAATATCTCCGCGGCATTAGGGCTCATCTGTTGATAGGAGGTGACTATCGACCAATCACCGTGACGCGAATTCTTAAGTGGAAAATGTAAACCCAAAACGAAACCGTTGTTCCACTGGTCGCTTGTCGAAGAGATCGGCACGCCGATTCCGGCCACTGGCATAATTGGCTTCGCAAGTGCAATATGAGTGACCGGAGTGACCGCAAAGAAGGCGGCAAGCATTAAAAGCATTATCGATTTCATGTTCTATGCTTCCTTTACTTGATAAGTGTTATTTTTCGGAATTCCGGTCTGCTCATGCGCGGGCCGGTGGCGCGAAGTATGTACATGCCAGCCGGGAGGAAGTTTCCATCAATGGAAACGACTCTCACGCCGACAGGCAGATCGGCGTCGAGAATCTTAAGCGCGACTCTTCCGGTCAGATCGTACAATACCATGGTCGTTCTACCAGCTTCCGGAAGAGCTAAATGAATCTGAAAACGGCTATTGAATGGATTTGGAAAGGGCGAGCTCATCGCAAAACGTGTCGGCACGAGATTGTCAGATGAAATTGACGGTGGAGCCTCACCCGATGAGTAAACTACTATGTCATCAAGGAATACGCCATCTTCTTGAAGTGTTGCATCAGTTCTAATTCGGAATCGGATGTGAACGTTTTCGTTTCCGTTACCGCAGAAATTGTCGAGAGGTATCACAAACCGCTTCCAGATTCCATACCGTTGGTAGGAAATGGAATTAGCATTCCAAGGTCGTTGAGGGACATTCTCTAATTTGGATAGGTCCTCATGCGCAGGGGAAATCTGGCTCCAATTCCATGATCCGGGATCACTGCTATTGCCAATGGTAGCCTCGACGCACAAAGAATCAAAGCCCGGCTCCAACGCCTGATTCAACCAATACGTTAAGTAAGCCGTTCCTGCACTGGAGAGGTCGAATTTTGAATCAAACAGATTATAGGGGGCGACCCAAGCGTCATCGTTACGGAACGTCGATCCGCGGCGGCTGTCGGTTATCGCTCTGGGGGGACTATGAAATACTTCGTCGCTCAATTCCCACCGTGCGGTCGAATCACTGCCGGTATGGTCGTCGATGTTACTGAGCAGGTTGTCGGAAGTGTAAACGATATCGCCGTAGTCAAAATTTTGATAAAGGAGTATCGACGCGCCTGCTAATGTTACGTTTAATGTGCTGTCCGAACTGATTTGAACTGTAACTCTCCGAGGAACATAATCCCATCCCCCCACGAACGTCAAATCGTATTGACCATCAGGCAGAACCACAGCTCCGCTTCCATTCGATATGATAGTGTTCCATGAAGTGTCCGAATGAACAATCTCTAAATCGACGTTTCGAGTAATGGGCAAGGCTCCGTCGTTCAATCGCAAATCGACAGTCCGGCGAGCCAGAGGCGTCAAACGGATGTTACCGTTGGCGATAGTTGATGGCGTCGTTCCGCCTGAAACGCGGAAGGTCCTTGTTTGATAACCAAAACAGCTGACTGTGAGTGTATCACTGAATCCATTCCAGACCAGCCAGCGATACCAGCCGCTGAGCGGATTGGTTTTTCTGGAAGGAACCAGCGGCATTGAGAGTTTGGGTAACATCAGTTTGGCTTCCAACGGAAGCCCGGTGGCAAGATCGGTGACTTTGATCTCAAGGCGGCTGGTATTGATGGGTCCCTTAGCGTCACTTTCCTGCCTCGCGGCGGCGTTGATCAGGTATTCCATCCCGAGGATGACGTTGTTTAAGACCTGATAAATTCCGGCTGAATCCGGTTGCATGGCTTCACCTTCTGCGCCGATTTCTACTCGCATCGCGAAAGTTCCATATTTCCAATAGAGATAGCATTCGCAATCCCCTTGTGCGTTTAAAACACGAACTCTCTCGTAAACCTGATCCTCTTGTCCGTATTTCTTGCACCGATTGGCTACATCAGTCGCCAAGGCGTCATATGCATCCTGATCGGGACATTTCTTGGTCTTATTCCCATAATGCCAGGGATAAATCACCTGCTCGGCTACCTTACCGGTACGGGAGCTATGAAGAACAATTGAATAAAGAGGACGTACACGATTGAAAAATCTATCGATTGCCATTGCTTCCGGTTCTGAAAGCGGTCCCGGTCCACGATAATAATCGTAGAATTCGTTGTCGCCACGCTTCAAAAATGTCGATCCGTTCGTCCAGAAAAAGGGGAAGTTGCGGTTGATATCGACTCCTGAAGTGTCGGAACCCCAGCCAATCTGCCAACGAAATCGGTCATCCCCAATGTTGTCCCGTTTGTTTTTTCGATAGGTATTATCTAACGAATATACAACTTCGAGTCCCTCAGGATTTGCTGTCGGAATTATATAAGTATCGACTGTTTGACGCCAGCGGCTATTGGCGAGTATCCGTGGGATCATCCACAGGACTAACTCGACTCCGAGTACTTCCTCAGCATGAACCTGCCCGATAAAGACCACTGCCGGTTTCCGCAAACTTGAGTCATCGACGTTTTCGGTGATGCGTACGGAGTAGATAGGGAGGCGATCGTGTTGACTGTAACCAATCGAATCGATTTTTAGCCAATTCCGACCGGCATTCCTGAGTGAATCTTCGAGGAAGAAAATCCGATCATTGGTTTCCTGAAGAGTGTGATAGGCGGGATCGGTGATAACACCTTCAGAGACTTGCGTCAAACCGAAGATAATCATCGACGCCAGCAGGGAACCGAAGATTGATTTCAAGTGTGGGTGTTGTCGAGGCGGCATGATGGTAATCCAATGTTGGTAAACGAACTTCGGCAACCGTTCTTCCCGTCGAGTGATCGTACCCGACGGTCAAACTTATCTGTCCAGACGGACGCCCTCGTCCGCCGATGTTGCGAGCGTAAAAGAAGAGCGGACGAGGGCGTCCACTTGGACGTTGAGAGACTCAGCAGACCCTATTCGGGACTGTTGATGAAAAATCTGAACACGTAAATTGAAGCGTGTAGCCCGGCGAGCTGTGCTCGGCGGGCGCGATTCAGGTAGCCTCCCGCCCAGCGAAGCTGTGCGGGCTACACGCCTTCTGTGTTTGGGTATAACCCTATTCAAAGATAAATACGCGGGACGCGCCCTGTCAACCCGCAGAGCAACTCATACGGGATGGCGTCGATTGAGCGGCAAAATTCCCATATAGAAAGTGCTCCGGAAGATGAATCCCCCCAAATGATCGCCTCATCGCCGAGATAAGCTTCTTCGCCAGCGTCGATGGTGATTTGATCCATCGAGACATTCCCTACTATGGGGCACAGCCGGTTTCTGAAGAGAATCATCGCCCGATTTCCCGCGCGTCTGGGAAAGCCGTCACCATAGCCGATCGGAAGTGTCGCAATCCAGTTGTTGCCTGAGGACTTCCATGTAGAGCCGTATCCGACCGGCGTTCCAGCCGTTGGCTTCTTCACATATACAGCTCTGGTTAAAAGCGACATTACCGGTTTTAGGTTAACTTTGCTGGCTAAGGTTTCTGCCGGTGGATATCCATAGAGCAAGAGCCCCGGTCTTACCATATCGAAGCGTGATTCTTCAGTGAGCTGAATTAAAGCGCCGCTGTTGGCGGCATGAACAAGGTCGAATGTCAGACCAGTATTTCGAGCACAATCAAGGACATTATGGAAACGATCGAGTTGCAACCGCGCGAAGGAAAGATCATCCGCTTCTGCTGAGGCGAAATGGGTGTATATCCCTTCGATCCGTAAATTAGAAAGACCTGCAAGCTTGTTAAATAATACGAGAGAATTATCCCAACTTTGACCAACTCGACCCATACCGGTATCGATTTTAAGATGAATGCCAGCTTTAACACCTCTTTTCCCGGCTATTTCATCGACATGAACCGCCTTCCAAACCGAAGAAACGGTGATCGTCAAATTGTAGTCGAGATATTTTCCGATCTGCTCATCGACCAGTCCACCCATGACGAGTATCGGGAGCGTGATTCCATTCTCTCGCAGGCTGATTCCCTCTTCAAGGAAGCTGACTCCTAACCAGTCAACGCCAAGTCGAGAAAACTCTTTTGCGATTTTCACCAAGCCATGTCCATAAGCCTCAGCCTTCACAACTGCCATAATCTTCGCATTACCAGCAAGAAGTCGTGCCTGCCGGAAATTGTGTTGCAGAGCAGATAGCGAAATCAAGGCTCGCGTAGGGCGGGATATATTATTGATTTGAGCCAGGGACAAATAAAGAGTATCCGGTTAAAAAATGATACGAGCCAAGGGCGTCGATGAGAGCCAGCGTACTGTGAAAAAGCTGGATGGAATTACTAACGCCAAAGTGGTAATGATGGCAAAGTCTGTTCCCAAGCCAATATAGTCTTTCAAAAGGAAATGTACTGCACCAATCATAGCGACATGTACAAGGTAAATCTGGTAGGCAAAAAGTCCAAATTGCGATAGTACTTTTCGAATTACTCCGTCACTTCTGCGTAAACTAATAGTTAAGTCGTATATTAATATGAACATGGCTAAAACAATTAAGACGAAAGCCACTCTAAACTCAAACAATGATTCTATCGGGCGCATCTCCAGCGTATTCATATTCAATATTGCGGTTGTAACTACCCATCCCGATACAATCAGACTGATCATCGCAAACAGCTTTACAGCTTTGGTATTAACCAACTTGATAACCTGTTCGCCGTGATCTTTTATGAAGAAGCCGAGAAAGAAGTAAAGCATGAAATCGGTGAAAGGGAACCAGCGGTGCCGCATTGATTGATCTTCTGACAGCTTGAGAAGAAGCTCGGAAATGAGGGTCTGTAATATCAAGACTCCGAATAAAAACAGTTTCTTATGTGGAATTAAACTGTAAATATAGTACAAAATAGGGAAGAGCAGATAGAATTGTATCAGAAGCAACAAAAACCAGAGATGGAGAGGATTTCCTAATAACAGAAATTGAGTTGAATAATCTGCCAGATCAAATGGTTGCCCATGATTGAGAGAATACAGTGTATAGTAGATCATTGACCATAAAACGTATGTAGGTATCATTTTGAAAAGAACAAGCTTCCGCTGACGATGTGACGCTTTTATGTTGTTGCTGGAAAGACTAAGCATAAATCCGGACAGTATCACAAATAGGGGTACCGCGCAGTGCGAAATAACATTGATCCAAATATAGATCGATCTGGCATACGAGACGTCTGAATAGACGGCAATTGAAAAGCTGTGGACGGCGATCACTAATATTATGGCAACACCGCGAATAAGCTGTGTATCATAGGTGAAAGTTCTTATAAATCTGTCAGCCATCGAATAACTCGGATCGAGTAGGTCTCGCATCGATCACTTATGACCTGAAAGAATATCGGCGACTCGCCATAGACCAAGAACCCCTAAGGGCAGACCTTCCGGCTGGTTGTCAGAGTCGTCGATGGTACGCAATGGCGGTGGCAAATCAAACGGCGGAAGCGTTAAATTGACCGGTCTCCAATTACCAGTCGGAATATCACAATTTATGCTAACCGATGGGAAGGTGGTCGAGAGGAAATACCTCGAGTTAGAAGTGTGAATATTGTTCAATGCTTTACCGATCAGCCGGTTTGAGAGGTGAACAAGGCAGTCACGACACAGAATCAGATCGACACGGGGGAGTTCACCTTTTGTCAAGTCCATCACTCGGAATCTCACGTTGTCGTCCGCGTAAAAACTGGTGTTCACCGCCACCAACGACGGCAAAATGTCGGCTCCAGTGTAATCGATTCCCTCAAGCGGAACTTCATTCATCCAGTGAAAGTCACCGCAGGGGATGTCGAGTAATGTCGTGATTTCTAACTCTCTCAGGAGTCCGGGCAACGCCGAGCGAATCGAGACTGTCGATGCGAGGTCTGATCCCTCCCCAGAGAGGCTTTCCTTGCCACCCCAAAGGCGTTTGGCGGTGATGATCTGAAACCGCCGGCGTATGGGGAGCCAGTAGAGCGGGCGCAAGAAGCGCAAAAGCTGTTTAACGGTCAGCAGAATCTCTCTTTAGGTCTTCCCAATTGGGCAGATTGTATTTACGTTTGAGATATTCCATAAAGACAGCTCCGAAAATGGCAGAGGCTACTCCCACTGCAAGGGTTATAACCACAAAGCCTTTGATCGGCAGTCTTTCCGGAGACCAGACCAAAAACCATCGCACTGTGCCCGATGCCAAAGTAAAAAATACTCCAAATGAGAGCAGGTTCGGCCAAAATCTCCTGAATTGAGGAGGCCTCCCTCCGAAGAACAGCTTCGAAACGACACGGAATAACGGAAGTATGGATTTGCCTGCTCCGATTCCCTTCGCGGCAAGCAATTGCGCCGCAGTTTCAAATGTTTGACTATCCTTCATTTTTTTCCACCAGCTAAATAATTCCCAATTTATCAATCAGGAAATTCGGGACTTGATCCTTGGAAATTCTCTCCTGTTGCAGAGTATCTCGATACCTGACCGTCACCGTCCCGTCTTCCTTGGTCTGGTAGTCGATGGTGAAGCAGAACGGCGTCCCGACCTCGTCCTGACGGCGGTAGCGTTTGCCGATGGAGCCGGACTCGTCAAAGGAAACCGGCAACCGTTTCCGAGCCTCACGGTAGAGGTCTTCCGCCATCTCGAATAGACCATCTTTTTTGACCAGCGGCAAAAACGCCGCCTTGACCGGGGCGATGCGCGGATCGAGCGAGAGATAGACGCGCTCTTCACCGGCATGCTCGTCTTCATGGTAGGCTTCGCAGAGAAGCATCAGAAGTGCTCTATTTAGCCCGGACGACGATTCAATGACGTGCGGCATGTATCTCTCCTTGACCGAGTCGTCGAAGAAGGAGAGGTCTTTCCCTGAAAACTCCGAGTGTCTGGAGAGATCGAAATCCCCGCGGTCGTGGAGGCCCTCAAGTTCACCCCAGCCGTAAGGGAATTCGTACTCGATGTCCCATGCGGCGCGGGCGTAGTGAGCTAACTTCTCGTGCGCGTGCCAGCGTAGCTTTTCGGGACGGACGCCAAGGTCGAGGAGGTAATTCCAGCGTTGTTCGCGCCAGTAATCGCACCATTTTTCGTTCTCACCGGGTTTGATGAAGAACTGCATCTCCATCTGCTCGAATTCGCGGGTGCGGGCGATGAAGTTTTTTGTGGTGATCTCGTTGCGGAAGGCTTTGCCGATCTGCGCGATCCCGAACGGAGGGCGCAAGCGGGAGGTCTCCATCACGATTTTGTAGTCGATGTAGATGCCTTGGGCGGTCTCGGGGCGGAGGTAGGCAACAGTGGCGGCTTCTTCGAGTGGACCAACGTAGGTCTTCAGCATCATGTTGAATAGACGAGCTTCGGAGAGCTTCCCCTTACCGCCACAGCGGGGGCACTGTCCTTCTTTGACGATCTCATCATCCCGGAATCGGCCCTTGCACTCACCGCACTCGATCATTGGATCGGTAAAGCTGGAAACATGCCCGCTCGCCTCCCAAACCTTCGGATTATAAATGATTGCGGAGTCGAGTTCGACGATGTCGTCATGCAAGAGCGTCATCTCGCGGAGCCAATGATTGGACAGGTTTCGCTTCAAGACGGATCCGACAGGTCCATAATCATACGCTGAGCCGATCCCGCCATAGATTTCGGACGAGGGGAAGATAATGCCGCGTCTCTTGCAGAGGGCGACGAGGCGATCCATGACGTCGCCGGATGAGGTGTTTTGATTTTTTGCCAAGGGATGTTATTTGGTGTTAGGGATTATCGGGTCAGTTAGTAATTGCATACCCGTACTGATTTCATTCGGCAATCGCTCAATTATTGCGTGTATAATATGCTCGGTTATGCCAATGTAGTACTTGGCGGTTTCAAACGACATATCGATCGACGTCGTATTCGGATACCTGTAAATAGTTGCAAAAGGCGTTAAATCCCCAAGACTATGTAAGATCGTCGCCAGTGAAGGGTCTAATTTGACACAAAGTTCAGCCAAGTCATCAAGATCGTGGGTCTTGGCAAAAGAATGGTCATTGTAGGTCAAATAAGCTTTGAGAACCTTCTCAAGCGCTTGTTGGAGATGATTGCCGATTGCTCCTTCAAGATTGGAAAATCCCGAATGAATCATAGCTCTACAGGCATGAACATCTACCCCGCCTTTGTCGAGCCATGCCCGTACATCTTCAACCAGTGTTGGATCAAGCTGCATAAAGCAATTTCCCTTCGCTTTGAACAATTGCTGGTAAAGTTGCCTTGCGATGTAGTCGTGCATGAAAGTAAGTATGTGTCGAGACGACCACGTCTTTAGGAAAGCCAATTCCCTTTAAGCTTCGATATGCCATAGAACTCCGCCGCCGGTCACTATCCGCATCATCCGGCACAATGATCATCAGATCATAGTCCGAGTCGGGCCCCGCATCCCCTCGAGCATGTGACCCGAAGAGCCAGATTTCTTCCGGTTGATAGGCTTCGACGAGGCGGCGGACGGCTTCGGCAAGTGCTGGTGGGATAGGCTTTTGAAGTTCCATCGTCCGATTTATTTCGTCACTCATGACCATTCGATCTCTCCTGTCTCGATATCGAGCACGGCATAAGTGGCGAATAGTTTACCTTTGGCGATCCGTTCTCTGATCAGCGAACTGTAGTTGATGATCATCTCGAGCGAGGTTCGGGCATTTGCCTTGACAGCCTCGCGCTGAAACTCCTCGCCGCTCAACATGGGAAATCTACGTTGTGTTTCGAGTACTGATGGTTGAATGCGAAAGAGAAGCTCCTCGATACGGTCAGCTTTGAAATCGGGTGGTTCAATGGCTGATTTTACTGCGCCGCATTGCGTGTGGCCCAACACGACAAGCAGAGGCACGTGGAACACTTCGACAGCGAACTCGAGTGAAGCAAGCCCGAACGTTCCGCAGAGGTTGCCTGCCGTCCGCACTACGAAGATATCGCCGATGCCCTGCCCCAGAACAATCTCTAATGGAACCCGCGAG
Organism: uncultured Caldithrix sp.; assembly: GCA_964355675.1. GTDB lineage: Bacteria > Electryoneota > AABM5-125-24 > Hatepunaeales > Hatepunaeaceae > CAMBDS01. The sequence goes on along the minus strand of CAYHEC010000034.1, from coordinate 5,991 downwards.
TCGGAGCAACCGACCACAAGAGCATGAGGGTTTTGCCCTGAATCGGAGGTGGCGCGACGACGTTCGGGACTGAAACGGCTAAGGTCGTATTCGCCGGCGACATAGCGGGCATTGCCAAGTTTCAGCTCGTCGAGAATGTGGGATTGGGTGCTCGTCATAGGTGCTTCAAAAGTAAAGTGCTAACCCAAGACGAGCGCTGGAGGAATTGAAATTCCATGAACTCGAATTGGTTTGGCGTTTTTCATAGGTTTCATATAATGAAGTAAAATTCTTCCGTGTACTTTCTGCATCGATATAAAACAATGCAAATTGGTACTCTGCGATAAAACTAATGTTGTGCGCCGCAAACCATTCCGCCCCAAAATCTATAGCTGGCCCTACTTTCCATCTCACATCGTCTTCCGAAGATCGCCCATCATAAGTCTCGGCATGTTCTCCTCTGAACCCCAAATATATGCCAGTGGCATAATAAAGGTTTGCATCAGCCGAGGGATTAAAGTATTTGACATACTCAGGAAGAAGGTCGATGGAGAAGGTGTAACCATCATTCATCGACTCTGTTATAATACCCGTTTGAGTATAAGCCGTTGTCCTTTTTGACGCTTGATCTGTCCAGAAGGCGTCAAATCCAATTCTCACGGCTTTGGCAGGAGTGAAATGGTGCTTATAGCCAACAATAAATTGGTTCCAGCCGGAGATTGTGAATCCGCTGTTCATGCTGAAAAGCACGGCGTTTGAACCGGCTTTCAAAGAATTGGCGCGTGAGGCGCTATTGGCGATTTCTTCCGCTGACGATAATCCCGGATAAACTAAAGCTATGATCAAGGCAACGATTGGGATTGCATTTAATTGCATTATTTTCATTTAGTTCCCTCATATATCGATGAAAGTTAAATTAATTAGGGTTTGCTGAAAAAGTCTTGCTGAGTCCAGGCGGACGCCCTCGTCCGCTCTTTCAGGTTGCTTGATCGAATGGCGGACGAGGGCGTCCGCCTGGACATTTTGGACTATTCGATCACTGCATGATAGTATTCGACTCTTCGATCCTTTAACCTGTCATTCGATGCCGTTATCATCTTGTTATCTGCCAATTCCGGCTCGATTTCAGTTCTGATAATTTCTGCCTGATCAACGGAGGCTTGCGCGAGCGTCACACCCCTGTTCGAGAGAATCTGGCTCCCCCCGGTGAATGTGAGCGTCCTGTCCGTCTGCGTTTCTGATCCGATGCGATTGCAAGTCATTGTAAAGACGCCATTCTCGACTGAGCGGGCGAACATAGCTCGTTGGCAGAATGTCAGCACCAGATTTGACGGGTGGCAGATGATTTGCGCGCCACCCAACGCCAAACATCTTGCTACTTCAGGAAATATCCAGTCGAAACAGATCATCAAACCTATTTTTCCAATGGCAGTTTCAATTACCGGCGCGGGAGCATCTCCCGGATTAAAAAGATTCTTCTCACGGTCGAACAGGTGAAGCTTGCGGTATTTCGTGAACCTTCCATCCGGTTCGATCAGAGCGGAACTGTTAAAGAGTTTCTCTCCGGCAATCTCAGGAAAACCGAGAACGATATGGGTGTCTGTTTCGTTGGCGAGAGATTTCAAATGCTCGATTTCAAGACTGGAATCGATATCGATAGCAAGAGAGGCGACTTCGGAGCGATCTCTCATCTCGTAACCACTGGTACAGAGTTCCGGGAAGACGATCAGGTCGGCATTGGCTTCATGAACCATCTTCTCAAGTGTATTCAGGTTAGTCTTAGTATCCCCAAATACCGGCATGAATTGACCGCAAGATGCTCGCACAATCGACTTCATCGATTCCCCCAACGTCTGATCGACAACGTTTCCTGCCAAATTCCCAGTCCTTTGGGAAGACCAATTTTGACTTCGATTCCGCGAGCATTGAGACTGCCGATAAGATCATCGAATTTCAGGTTTTTCAGCGAATCCGGCTCTACAAGTGTCATATTAATAGATTTCCACCGCATTTTAATGGGATTTTCGTTCTTGAAATTCACCACGCTCACAACAACTGAATCAAGCAATACCACGCCGGCATGACGTATCGTTACGCCAAGAATGTCTATACCATCCCAATTTCGGATAGCAATGACTGTGTCGCTCGTAACTCCGGAAGTCGATTTATTTTGTGATTCAAGCGAGAAATTTCTCAAGGCGTCGAGGATTGCCGCAGTTCTGACGCGATCATCAGGCTCTGAATTTCGCGGCGCAATAGCTTGACCATTCACATCGATCACCAATGCGCCGGTCGGCAGGGAGGAGGCTGGCGCCGTTCCAGACCTTGGCGTCTTCTGGTTTTGAATCGATTCGATTCGCTTGCAACCGATGGTAATAAGCAGAGCGATCATCAGAGTGACTGATGGGGCAACGAACAATACAACCCCGTGTAGCCCGGCGAGCTTTGCTCGGCGGGTTAGATTATTTGCCCCCCTCCCAGCGAAGCTGTCCGGACTACATGCTAATAGGAATTTTGATAACAAGCTCTTCAATTCTTTCCAGAATCTATGCGGACGGTTAGTTCTTTAACAGCTTCAATCAATTGCCGGTCGTTGCCCTCTGCCATCTCGCCGGGAAGTAGTGGGACGATGATATCTGGAACGGCGCCATTGCCTTCCATATTTTGTGACGGGTTCCGCGTCGTATCCGAGCCAATATACCAGCCGCGCAGAGGTAATCGGAAGGAACTCCCATCGACTAATCCATCGCCACCGGTCGAAATCACTCCTCCGGGCGTCGGGACTCCGACGAGAGTGCCTCGCTTCAAGGTCTGGATGGAGTGGCTGAATATCTCGGCATTGGAAAAGGAGTGCTCATTGCAGAGTGCCACTATCGGCTTAGTCCAAGAATAAAGGGGAAGTCTGTCCTGCGGGTAACCCGGTCCTCCATCGCGTGGAAAGGTGACGGCGTGGCGTTTGACTTGAAGCATGGCTAATAGCCAGTCCGTGGTCCAGCCCCCGCCGTTGTATCGGACGTCGATAACTAACGCATCTTTTCCGTGTCCGACGGAATAAAGCTCCGCTTCAAACCGGGCGAGACTTTCCTCGCCCATACCACGGATATGTAAATAACCAAATTTTCCGTGAGAGAGCGAATCGACGAGGCTACGTCTTCCATCTACCCATTCGTTGTAACGGAGATTGCTCAACTCACCGCGGTTGATCGGCTTGACGACGATCCTTTTTTCTTCACGTCCACGTTTTACAATCAGCTCAACCCGCTGGCCAACCTGATCGCCAAGAAGACGCTCCATCGAGTATTCCGGCTCCAACGGCCAATCCGTCAATCTGATGACTCGATCTCCCGGCAGTACTTGTGAGTCGATCCTGTCGCACGGTCCGCCTGCGACAACATTACGAACAAGCCATCCCTCTCCCGGCGAACCGAAATCAAAATCGAGACCAAGGCATCCAGTAGGTTTTTCACTGCCTTTATGCGGCGAGTAATAACCCATGTGCGAGGCGTTCAGTTCCCCCATCATTATTCGTACTACATCGCCGAAATCCTCTTCGCAAGATGCTTCCAACGCCCACGAATAATATTTTTTACGTAAATCAACCCAATTCTGACCGTGAAAATTGGCGTCGTAAAACTGCATGTTAAGTCTGCTCCAGACCTCCTCGAATTTCTGCTCTCGTTCTGCCTTGGTATCGACCAAAATTCGCGCATCGAAGGGATGATCTTTTGGCGACCCGCCATCGGAGTCGATCGACTTGACATGACCCCCTGCGTCAAGATAGCGAACTCGTTTACCGGAGGACTCAAAATCGACATAGGAGGGGTTTGCGCCACCTTTGGTAAGTCTTTTCAAGTCTTCGCCTGTCCACTTCGCAATATATATATCACTTTCACCTTCATGATTGGCTACAAAAGCCAACTTTTCGCCATCATGCGAGAATGTGGGAAGCGATTCCTCGCCAGTAAGAGGCGTCAGAGCTCGCAAGCGCTTATAGATATCAGTCGTATCTATTTCGACCTTGACGGTTTCCTTATCTTTGTCGCGGTCCTTTTTCTCGCTGTCATCGTCCTTCTTGTCCTTTTTAGCGGCGGCCTTCTTACGGATCTCCTCAGCGCGGTCAGAATTACTCTTTTGGTAATCTTTAAGCTTCAACTGCACCAGATAGATGTCCCAATTATTGTCGCGACGTTTCGACCTGAATGCAAGTTTACTACCATCTCCTGACCAGACAGGCTGATCGTCTTCGTCCGGGTGGCGACTAACATTAACTTCCGCACCTCCTGCGGATGGAATAATGAAAACCTCGCTGTTGAATTCGTTATCCTCTCGAGAGAAAGCGATCCACCTCGAGTCGGGTGACCAGTCAAACGACAGCAACGACCACCCTTTTAATAACTCGAATTCTTTTTCTTTCGCAAGATCTAAAATAACTAAGTCACCCAATCCGCGTCGAAAAGCGATGTATTTACCGTCAGGACTGAATTTGGGGCTGTATTCTTCTGCATCAGTTATGACCAGCGGCGCAAAATCTCTATTAAGAGCACGGGAGAGTTCTGCAGTTTCTGGATCAGTCGATTTGATGAGGCAGAGATCGCGGTTGCCGTTAGTAGTGACGACGACAAGCGTGTCTCCACCGGGCGAAACGCTGAACTCGCTTTCACGACCAGGATTGCCACGGGAGAGATTATTGGCGCGGCCTCGAGCGGCTTTGTCATCGTCTCCCACAATTCTGGTTGCAACGATCTCGCCGCGCACCTCAAGAAACATCTGTTTTCCGTCGGGCGAGAACCCAACCCTGCCGGCGCGATCACTGATATTTCGTTTATCCGGGATTAGATCAAGGTCGTCGTTAGGAGCGAATATCTCGATTTTGGTTGGTTCCCCAGCACCGCGGATCAGCCAAATATCAGTTCCATGTTCAAAAACAATAGCATCGACAGCGAGTGCGCTGGTCGGAAACCGGACGCCGTCGCCAATGTAATGTGTCAGTTGAAACCAAGTTCCGGATGGGTTCTGTCGCCACAAATTGTAGGTTCCATCTCGTTCAGAAGCGACTGTCAACTCACCATTACTATTCCAGATCGGCCACCGTGACGCCGATTGCTTGTAATCATCACCATTACGGTGCTGTGACGTGTCGGTAATCGGCGAATATTCTCGTGTCGTCAGGTCGAGGCTCCATATTTGAGGCGACCCGCTCGAACGATAGCCCTTTCGCCACCACTGCCCGCCCTGCCGCGTTAACAATAAACGCTTCCGTGAGCCGTCTATGGTTGCTTCTGTTCCGAAGGCATTGGTAAGAGGTATCGGTTCACCACCTTCGACCGGAACGCTATAAAGCAAATCCTGGTCAGGATATCGATCATCACGACGGGAAGAGAAAATGATCTGTTTTCCATCCGGCGTCCAACCGCAAATCTGATCATTAACATCCATAAAAGTCAATTGAAGCGGAGCGCCTCCTACCGCACGGATAACGAAAACGTCATCGTCGCCCTCGCGTTCACCAGAAAAAGCAATCCAGGCGCCATCAGGAGACCATCGAGGAGTATGCTCATAACCAGGGTGAACCGTTAGACGTGTTGCAATTCCACCAGCCGATAAAACCACCCAAATATCACCGGCATAACTGAAAGCGATATAGGTTGCGTCAGGTGAAAGCGCCGGGTGACGAGGAAGTGATATGGGGAGTTGTTCAGGATTTGCACAATAAACCGTTGCCGCGACGCAGAGTATCGCGGCAATGTGCCCGGAAATATGAGATAACAATTTGGGAAGCGTAATATGAGGCTCACTTTGATGATGGTGTTCGGTTCGGAATCGCTAATCGGTTAACAGTTCTGGAGGGCGGACATTCCTGTCCGCCCTTTTTGATGATGGTGTTCTGTTCGGAATCGCTAATCGGTTAATAGTTCTGGAGGCGGACATTCCTGTCCGCCCTAAGGGCGGGTTGAAATCCCGCCCTTGTATCTTGACTTTACCGTTTACTTAGTGGCAATTAGTTAGTATCAT